>CAJXPQ010000003.1 GCA_913058265.1 uncultured Oligoflexia bacterium | reverse complement strand
ATTGGTTTGTCATTGGGCTTCTTCGAGTTCTGCCCACCACTAAGTTTCTAGATCCTGAATACTTTGTATGCATGAGAGTGAACGTAGTTTTCTAAGTTGATTAAAAACTGGAGGAGAAGATCGGATTTGAACCGACGACTGTACGGTTTTGCAAACCGTTCCTTTGGACCACTCAGGCACTTCTCCATAGGATTTTATGTTCTCTATACTCTTAAAATTACGAAGTATTGTCAATGGGATTATTTAATTATGACGCATTGTAAGTACGTAAATGGTCCTGGCACCTTGAGGGTACCAGGAATATATATAATTTAGATATTATGCTTCGCGGATAACGTACTTCTCTTTACCTTCATCGACCATCTCTTTAAGCTCTTTTCCAACTTTAAAAAATGGTACCTTCTTAGGCTCAACGATTACGACATTTCCAGTCTTAGGGTTTCTACCCTCATATGCTTTATAGTTTCTATTAGCGAATGAACCAAAACCTCTTATCTCAATTCTTTCATCATCGTATAAAGATTGAATCATTGAATCGAAACAGATATTTACTACCTTCTCAGATTGTTTAGGGCTTAGGTTTGCCTGCTTTTCAATTACTGCAATTAAATCGGCCTTAGTCATAACTTTACTCCTTGCTTTTTATATCTATAAGTTTTTGTTATTTGGTTATCTAATCGGTCCAATTACTTAAAAACATTAGAGTCCATAAATTATGGGCGTAATTAATTTTCATTTATTTCACACACCCACCTAAGCCACTGTAATTACTTGCAATGCCTTATATATCGCCAGATCTACGTTAGAATATTAAGAGATAGGAAAATACTGCCGATAAAGAGCTAATATTTATGAAGAACTTAACTATAGTATTTCTATTCACTTTAATCATGACGACTTTTACAAGTTGTCTGGATGATAATATCCCCCGTGATAGACCGGTCCTACAACTCAAGAACTCTGATGTTACTGATGAAACCGAAGATGAAACCGTGGAAACGGAAGAAACAGAAGAGGTTGATACAAGACCTGAGGGTGCCATCATTATTCAAGCAGGGCATTGTGTTTGTGAAGGTAATCAACAAGTTAGTATTGGAAACTGTGAATCCTTCTGTTCAACTAAGACAGGTGAGATAGGCGCAAAAACTCTATACTTTGATGTAGAACTAACTGAAGCAATCACTCTAGACGTCTTTGAAGACCTTGCAGGCTTCTGTAGTCCACAGTCTACCGATGTTGCTGGCAAGAAATGTGTTATCGAAGCAAAAGATGAGAACGGAAATAGCGCCACGACAGACCTAGTTGTTTCACCAGGACAAACATCCTTTGAAGTTAATATAACGGGTATGAACCTAAAAGAAGATGAAACCTACAGACTTTCAATCTCTGAAGTCGACACCGAGGCAAAGTCTACTTCTGTTCAACTAAGACTAGTCAGTGAATTAATTATAGATGATGTCGGTGGCCCATTAGCATTAATGCCAGTCAATCAATACACTTGTGTATTTAGAAGTGGTGGACTCGATACCAATACTGGAGAGCTATTTAACGATAGCATAAGTCAATTTCATTTTTACTTTATCGCAAAGACTAGACCTGAACCACTAAAAGAAATCACTCTGCCAACTGTAGCATGTTACGATTTCCCAACATTTGGTACAAGTCCTATCAATAGTCCACTCTTACAAGAACAAACAGGATCATTTACAGTTTGGAACAGAATGGATCCAAGATTTTTTAGTCTTGATGGTAATAATCGTATGAAGATTGATGAGCTCATTGAGCAGAGTCTTATACTACAAGGACAAAATGTTACCGAAGGTCCTACCCTCTTTTTTGAATTACAATGGATGAGTGGTATTGATGACGGCGAAGACAACCCTGGAGATGATGGCAACTCAGTAAGTCTAACAACTAAGTCTGATGTGCTAGGTATGTATATGACACCATTCCTTGACCGTGAGAACGGTTATAGGGCCTATTGTCCAACACAATTACACTACTACAGTGACAACCCTCTATTTAAAGCATTAAGAGATGTGGTTGGAATTGATACAGAAGGGCTTTATGCAGCAAAACAAGATAATGCCTGTGACTTTTTACTAGTCAGAGAAACAGAAGTTAAACAGCTATGGTTCTATATAGAAAATGGTCAACATATTCAGCCCACTGATGACACAATTAGAGATAAGAAGATTCAATTCTATTGGCCGGCAGATCCAACTTCACCGTATATTAAGAAAAGTCATCAAAGGGTCTACACAATTAAAGGGTCTGAGGATATTTCTTGTGGAGATACACCTGACGTACAAAGCGGAAGCTCTGATAGCGGCGGGGTTTTAACTAACCTTCCACCACATGATAATCGTATTGGTTGTGTTCCGAAATTAATGAACTAGAGAATCCGTTTTATAGCAGCGATTGCAGGGTCAAGATTTTCCTTAAACATAAAGTAAAAAGTCGCAAAATTAATCAATACAACAGTAAACATAATTCCAAATTTTATAAAAATACGCTTTATGAGATTAGCTTTAGAATTCATAAGATTTAGAATAAAAGCAAATATAGTCACAGATAAAACAATGACCCCATACTTTTTCATCAAGGCTGGCTTATTAATAATACTAATAAAGCTTGGTATCGCTTTATCGTCATGGGCGACTTCAACTAAGGCATCAAAAAACTTAGGCTTTGAAAGTACCATACTACCAATCTTAGAACCCTCAATGCGCTCTCTTAAGGTGCGTCTTAGCTCTTCTTTATTCATTGACGAGAAATAATTAGTCATCATCATTTGCGATGCTGCGCTTTTCATTTCTGGCGACATCATATTAGTAAACATATTTGAATCAATGCCTGTACCATTATTCGTACCATTCATTTGTGCTGTGGCATAAGACTTAATTCTCTCCATCTGCTCGGGAGAAATACCAGATGGCATAAGATCACCGCCGTCTTCAGCAAAAGAATCATTATTGGCCACATTTTTATTAAGAATATTTTTTACAGGGGGTGAACCAGTCAATTGCTTGAACACAGACTCCATACCTTCATTAAGATATACTTCTTGTTTGTTTACAATAATTTGCGCTTCGCTAAGTTCAGCACGTTTTTGATTTATAATGGCAAGACGTTCGTTTTTAGTTAAGCCCTGTATATCTTCATTATTGTAAAATTGTTGAGTTTGATTAAATTTATTAACGATGGCGCGATAGTCTTCAAGCTTCTTGACCCGAACTTCACGCTCAGCTGCCATCTTCTGCTTACGTTCATAGTCCTGTTTATTTCCATATTGATTAAGAATTTTTTCTCGCGCAATATCCTCCTCTGACTTCTGAGCGAACACGGAAATACAGAAGATTAAAATCAGACTAAAAGTAAGGAGTTTCATCTTACTCTTGCTTACCGATTAACTTATCAAAGAACATGATCGTCGGAGCTGCGACAAATAAAGATGAATATGTACCAATGATTACACCAAGACAGATTGTAAAAAAGAAGTCTTCAATACCAGCACCACCATAAATGAACATAACAAATGCAACCATAAAAGTTGTAATAGAAGTTAAGAACGTTCTAGAAAGTGTTTCGTTTAAAGCAGTGTTAATAAGATCTTTTAGCACACCAAGAGGACTTTTCTCTTCATGCTCACGAACACGGTCATAAACAACAACTGTATCGTTGACCGAATAACCAATGACCGCTAGTAATGCCCCTACAATTTGTAATGAGAATTCTTTTTGTAGCAAAACAAAGATTCCAATAATAATGATGATATCGTGAAGAAGAGCAACAATTGCACCCGGTGAGTATTTATAATCAAAACGTAGTGCTATATAAACCATAATCATCAACAGTGCCCATGCCATAGCTTGAAAACCAGAGATTCTCAATTGGGCCCCAGCTTTTGGACCAACAATATCTGTTTTATCAATCTCTGGATTTAAAGCTGCAAAGTCACTCATAAGCATTTTAGTAATCTTATCTGTAACAGAGTTTAGATCATTCTCTTCTGCGTTTACCTTCACTAGAAAAGAGTTTTTCAAATCACTACCTATTGATTGAACTGATGAAGATTCAAAACCGGCGGTTCCAAGAGCAGAACGAAGGTCGGCCAAGTTAACAGCGTCATCAAAATGGATTAGGATTTCTGCTCCACCTCTAAAGTCGACACCGTAATTAAGACCATTTTTTGCAAATACAAAAATTGACGTAAGTACAAGTAAACTTGATACAATAACTGCAGTGGGAAACTTGCTAACAAAATTAAAATTATACTTTGATTTATTCATTATATTTTCCTTAAATTAAATACTTATTTTTTGTCCACGAGTCTTATTCATATAGAATTGGAAGTAAATTCTAGAAACAAAGTAAGCCGTATATACAGTACAAATGATTCCAATGATTAATGTCACAGCGAAACCTCTAATTGGACCTGTTCCAAAGTTTAGAAGCATTAAACCCGCAACTGCAGTGGTTAGGTTGGCATCAAGAATAGTCCAGAAAGCTTTTGAGAAACCAGTCTCAACAGCTTCTCGAATAGGAGTTCCAATCTTAAGTTCCTCTTTAATCCTTTCATAGATAATAATATTTGCATCAATCGCCATACCAACTGTTAATGCAATCCCTGCAATACCAGGAAGAGTTAACGTTGCTTCAAGTCCAACCAGACATGCTAGAACAAATACTACGTTTGCAAATAAAGTCTTCATGGCAATAACGCCTGAAATTTTGTAGTAGAGAACAATAAAGATAAAGACAAGTATTGCACCAACAATACCAGCTTTCTCAGATCTAATTATTGAGTCGGCCCCAAGACTTGGACCAACAATTCTTTGCTCTTGAAATTCAAGTTCTACAGGAAGCGCACCGGCCCTAAGGACTAAAGATAAATCACTGGCATCTTTCATAACTGTATTATAATCACCCTGACCAAGTGTTATCTGTGCATTACCACCACCAATTCGTTGCTGAATATTTGGTGCTGAGTAAATGTTTCCATCAAGAATAATTGCTAACCTTCGACCAACATTATCTCCAGTAACTCTTTCAAAGTCTTTTGCCCCTTGTGATTTAAATGTAAGAGCAACATATGGTTGGTTGTCTTCAGGACTAATTCTAACTGTTGCATCTTGAAGTGCTTCACCAGTTAACTGAGTTGCTGATTCAACAACATAAGGAAGAAGAACTTCAACTTCATTACTTACTGGGTTTAGAATTTTTTCGAATACTAAATCGTGTCCCTTAGGAAGCTCTTTATAAAACTCATTCATTCGAGAAACATATTCAGAAAAACGATCCCCTCTTTTATAAGTAATCCCAGCAGCTGCTGAGTCATCCATAAGTTTACGTAATTCAGCAGGAACTTCTCCACGACTAAAACTAGCTAATGAATCATGAACTATTTTAAATTCTAATTTTGCAGTTTTACCAATAAGCTCTTTTGCTCGCTCGATATCTTTAACACCTGGAAGCTGAATAACAATTCTATCTGAACCTTGAGAAAGTATTTCTGGCTCGGTAACACCGAACTCATCAATTCTATTTCTAATAACTTCGATAGACTTCTTAACTGAGTTTGTTTCGATTTCAAATTTGAATTCTCTTCCAAGCCCATAAATTAGTTCTGAGCCTTGCTCTCCAGTGATTCTTACCGGGTAAGCATAAAACTTCTTAATAACTTCTTTAGCGTCATTAATTTGTCCCGAATCAGTAATAAGAATAGAGTGCATTGGATCGACTTTATCTTTAGTAGAAAAAGATCCGATCTCTGAAGCGATCCCCTCTTCCTCTAAAGTTAATTTTACTTTTGAAATATAATTTTTTATTTCGTCAGCGTAAACTTTATTAAAATCAATTCCTAAAACCATATAAAGTCCACCTTGAAGGTCGAGCCCTAAATTGATTTTGGATTTAACTGGAAAAGAACTTTTTTCTGGATCAAAGTCCATAAAAGTTGGAATAATCGTTATTATTGCGATTGCAAACATTACGAGAAAGAAACTAAAGCGGTACCACCAATTGCGATTCATCAATAAACCTTTTTAAATGTATTAATTATTATTTTTTTATGAAATTCTAAATAATTTTAGGCAACTATGTAAACCATTAAAATGTTAAAATAGATAATAGTTACTTGTTATTATTGGCTTTTTCCTGACTAGATTCATCAGTGGGCTTGTTTTGATCATGGGGTGGATCCTTTTTGAACTCAGACAAATCCACCGCATCAGGCTTCTGATCAGGCTTAAGGTATTCGCTATGAAGTGGATTTTGAATAGTCGTATTAATTCCACGCATCGCGTTTTGGAATTCTTTCATACCCTTCCCTAATCCCTTTGCAAGTCCTGGTAATTTTTTAGGCCCTACGAATACTAACGCAATGACTAAAATAACGAGAACTTCACCAATACCTAAACCGAACATTTATATACCTTATTTTTTCTTTTCTTCTTTCTTAGCAAAAATCTCTTTAGCAGATCCACCAATATGGCTCTTAAGAATTTTTAATTTTACACCGTTCTCAACTTCTAGCGTAATGATTTTATCAGTAACACCATAGATTGTTCCAATGATACCAGCTTTTGTATAAACTTCTTCACCTTTTTGAAGAGTACTTACAAAGTCACGCTCTTGTTGCATTTTCTTTTTTTGCGGTCTTAACATTAGAAAATAAAAGACCATAAATACAAGTATCAAAGGTAACATTGACATGATTGGGTTTGGTTGTGCCGGGGCCGCTTGAGCGTGTGCATTTGCAATTAATAAACTAAACATATATTTCTCCTAATTATTTCCATCTATCTGATGTGTAGTTGTTATAAAATTCTTTGTAATAATCGTCAAACCTATCTTCAAGTATTGCAGCTCTGGCCTCTTTTACCATTTCCAAATAGAAATGAAGATTATGAAAGCTAATAAGCTGCCCTGCGAGATACTCTCCCACATTAAAGAGATGTCTTATATAGCTTCTAGAGTAACGTGCGCAGACTTTACACGAACAATCAGGGTCTGGCGCGCCAGCATCTTCAAAAAATCGTTGTTTTTTAATATTAAGTGGCCCATGCTTGGTTAAGAACTGACCATTCCTTGCATTCCTCGTTGGTAGAACACAATCAAACATGTCTATTCCGGCCCGTATGCCATTTAAAACATCTATCGGCTTACCAACTCCCATGAGGTAACGAGGCTTGTCTGAGGGCATTTTTGGGGTAAATCCATTTAAAAAATCTACCATCTCTTCGTTTTTCTCTCCCACACTTAGTCCACCAAGTGCATAACCAGGAAAATCTAACTCAACAAGTCTCTCCATACACTCTTCTCTTAGATCAGTGTGAAGTCCACCCTGTATGATCGAAAAAAGGTGTTGATGATCTTGCAGTCCATAATCTTTACATCTTTTTGCCCAACGTAATGTTAACTCCATAGATGTTCTCAGCTCTTCTTTGGTTGCTGGTAACTTTGGACATTCATCAAAAATCATAACAATATCTGAACCGAGTGCTTTTTGAATCTCCATAGACTTCTCTGGAGAAAGCATATGATAGGACCCATCTATATGTGAATGAAAGAGAACTCCCTCTTCAGAAACTTTATTTCTATCGGAAAGTGAGAATACTTGAAAGCCACCCGAGTCAGTGAGAATGGGTCTATCCCAAGTCATCCATTTATGAAGGCCTCCCATCTTACCAATAAGCTCATGCCCAGGCCTTAAAAACAAATGATATGTGTTTCCAAGAATGATTTGGGCATTCATCTCTTCAAGGTCTTCTTGCCAGAGTGACTTAACAGACGCCCTCGTTCCAACGGGCATAAAGATTGGTGTTTGGATTTCACCGTGGTCAGTTGTAATGATCCCGGCCCTCGCCTCTCCAGACTTTCCTTCTAATTTATAAATACCTTCCATTTATTTCCTTAAAATAAGCATGGCATCGCCATAACTAAAAAATCTATAATTATTTTCTTTTGCGATCTCATAAAGTTCTAATGTTTTTTCTCTTCCAAGTAAGGAGCTCACTAACATGAGTAATGTTGATTTAGGCAAATGAAAGTTAGTAATGAGCCCTTTAATGGACTTCACTTCCTTACCTGGATGTAAAAAGATATCCGTACTAGCAAACTCATTTGAATTATGTAAAAATTTATCGTTATTCTTATTAAAAATACTCTCAATAACTCTAAGAGAAGTGGTTCCAACAGCAAAAATGTCTTTCCCTGAATTCAGTTTGTTTATACTTTCACTATCTACAGTGTAGTACTCAGCGTGCATATGATGGTCAAGAATATTTTCTACCGATACTGGCTTAAAAGTCCCCGCCCCCACATGCAAAGTAACAAAACCCTGCTCTATACCTTTCTTCTCTAATGAACTAAAAACCTCTTCGGTGAAATGAAGACCTGCAGTTGGTGCAGCAACAGAGCCCACCTCTTTTGCATAAATAGTCTGGTAATCAACTTTATCTTTATCATCAGCAATACCATCTCTAATATAGGGAGGAATAGGGATTGAGGCATTCATCTCTAGAAAATCAAACAATTCTTGATCCTCAAGATTAAAAGAAACATAAAACTCACCTTCAGTACTTCTGTGGTTTAAAGTGGCGGTAAGGCTTGATCCAAAGTGGTATATATCCCCAACTCTTTTCTTTCCGTTAGCTCCAATTAAGACATGATAACCATGGTCCATTTTAATAAGTGAGAGAATAAAGACTTCTACTTTTCCCCCTGAGGGCCTCTCACCTTGGAGCCGGCATGGGAAGACTTTTGATTGATTCATCATAACTAACGATTCACTAGGTATGTACTTGGATAGATCAGAGAATTTTCCATGAATGACTTGATCTCGAGCTTCATCGTAAACGAGTAGTTTTGAGCTATGTCTGCCACCAGATGCAGGTCTTTCAGCGATCATGGATTTATCTAGTTCGAAATTATATGACTCAGTGAGTAGATCTGGATTTTTCATTTGATGCTATTTATCATAGAATTTTATTTATGAGAATCTTAATTTCAATCTTACTGTTAAGTTTTAATGCCCTGGGAGCGATCAAGTCTACTCCTCCAAAGCAGGCGACCTTGAACCCACAAAATGATATTGAGTATCTAAGAGCAATGGTGCTCGAGCTTAAGGAAAAGCAAAAGATCCTACAAGTAGATGCGCCTACAACTATAAAGACTAGAGTCAGAACGGAACAAAAAGACATTAGTGAAGACTCTTTTGAAAACCTAGAGTCAAAATACTTTGATGATGTAACTACAAAGTCAGCCGCTCCTAAAAAAAGAAACCAAAGAATCCGCAGTAGAGAAAAATAAGCTTATTTAGAAGCAGGAAGTCTATTAATCACAGACTTGATAGGTACTAGACGAAGATCTTCTAGCGCTTTTCTTGCGCCAGCAAAGAGAGGTGCCGCTTTATACTTATTAAGAGTATAGGCGCTAATATGAATAATATCGCCGGTAGGTTCAAGTTGCGTAATATATTGAATACTAACTTGCCCAAGACTTGGACTATTTTGAAATGTTGTCACACAATATGTTTGACCAGGGCGCATATTACTCTTAGATGATAGTTGAGCTACACATTTATAGGCATTATTCTGATACATATGAAGAGAGCGATACTGTAATTTGGTTAAACCAATTTTCTTCCATCTTTTATTATTAACGTAAGGAAGAAGCTCTTTAGTTGGTTTGTACCAAATACTTTTATCATTAAGGTAAGCAATATTAACTTTATCAATATTTTTTTCAATGGAAATCTCATAACCAGTATGATCAGAAATCAGCTCGCATTGATAGACTTTTTTTAATTCCGTCTCTTTAGATAATTTACAATGAGATTGATCACTTGATCCCCAAAGATTTGTTTGATAAGCGATCCCCTCGTCAAAAGAAGGAAAGCGGTTGAGACTGAAGGCCTCTTTTTGTTCTAGGAGTTTTTTAGACTTTCGCTTTTGCCCTTCAATCCAACTAATTCTAAAATCAGCTATGGTTTGAAAAGGTTTCCCTTTAATAGATCGTTCTAAAAAATTATGAATAGAGTTACTTTGAACAACGCTACCAATTGTCTTTGCATCAACCTTAAGTAAGCATAAATTTTCTTCTAAGTCAGAGCTACAGTTTGCAATAGTATATTGTTTAAACTTTTTACCATTGTTAAGGCTGACTTCAAGGTGATATTTCTCATCAACTAAAACTCTATAAAAATCTTGTTTATTAATTAAGATATGACCACTAGATGACACAATAGAACTTAACGCCTTGTTAACAAATACACCATGTGCATAAACAAAAGTTTCGAGCTTATCAGCAGCAAAAACAGAGGTGGTTAAAATAAGAGCAATAATAATTCTTATCATCATAAGTATTTATCGGATAAAATACTAAGCATCTTTAATCAGTTAAATGATAGAGTATTTCTGGAAGAGCTTGAATTTACTAATAACTAGCTCAATATAGTCGTTTACCATCTTTAATCCTGCATAAGATGTGACATTCTCCATCATCATTTTAAGAATGCTCATGAGGATATCCCAAAGTGGCTCAAGGTTGAATTTCTTCAAAAATAAATCAAAGAAGTTAGAAGCTTCTTCAACTTGATTTTCTTTTACGACATATAATGGGTTTTTATTTTTTGCTATCGCCACACTTACTCCAAATTAAGACATTAACTGGTTTTCAATACTTCCAACGACATTCATAAACTGACCTTGAAGTTCTTTATAATCACTTGCCTCGTAATCAAAGACTGACTTCTTGTTTGCCATAGACCTGGCGAAGTGTGCTCTATTCATAAAAGGCTCAAAGATTTCACCATCACTGAATTCATCTTTGATATGGTTAAAATCTTCTCGGCTTTTTTTACGTCTAGCTTCAAATAAATTTGGAATATATCCAAGAATTTTAGGAGGTGTCACAATTCCCATCTCACCAATATCTAAAAGAACATTTCTAATATTACGAAGGCCCTGTTCAGAAAAAGCATCTGGTATAAAAGGAAAAAGCACACCATCACAAGCACAAAGAATATTTACCACAAGCAGGCCCAAAGTTGGAGGCCCATCGATAACTATATAATCATAGCGCTCTTTAAGAGCATTAGACTCGATAAACTTTTTTAAGATAAGTTGTCTCGGTCCACTTATACCTGCAACAGAGAGTTCAAAACCTGAAAGCTCTTGTCCAGCACATAATATATCTATTCCACTTGATGACTTCTTAATGACCTCTGAAAGAAAAGCTTCAGTATGCATCGGCTTTAACTCTCTAACTGAGTTAATCAATAAATGGTGAACATTTAATTGGTCAGGGACATATTCTCCAAATAAAAGAGAGAAATTAAACTGAGGATCCATGTCGATACAAAGAACTTTATGTCCCTTACTCTTTAAAGCATGGGCCATATTATAGGCCATAGTTGTCTTACCAACTCCACCTTTTTGGTTCATGAGGGCTATGACTTTTCCAGTTCCCTGAGAATCTGATTTTTTTAATTTATCGTTTAAAAAACCTAGCATAAAAGCTCTCCTTAGTTTTCGACTACTTAGAATGTAATATAAGCGCAAAAAGCCGTCAATTTATCTGGCACTGTCGCATAAACCGCTGAAACACAACCCTCCAAGTCACTGAAATAGCATGAAAGTGAAATAACCACCCAAATTGGTCATAAAATATATTTAATAAAGAGGTAAATTTTGCCGAAATGAAATTGAGATGAAAAAAATGAGATTAATTTATCAACTATTTATTCTTGCATTTATTGCTAGCTGTAATGTTGCGGAGCAATCCTCTGTTGATGATGAATTAAGTAATCTTAAAACCCAAAGCTTTGACTTTAATCTTTCAAGTTTAGAACTTGTGCAAAATACAACTTACGCAAGTATCCTACCACTGCAAAATTTAGACTCTGTATACTATGAAGTAGAACCTACTCTTCCTTCGGGACTTAGGATTAATCCAAACTCAGGTGAAATATTTGGAACTGCAGATACTGTCCAGGTTAGTACAGAGTATATAGTTAAAGCGACCCATATCGATGGCATCGACTACGCTTATATTGATATAGAAGTATTGGCGGAACCGCCAAAAACTTTAAACTATAGTGTATCAACTTTAACCTTTACATTAAATGGAGCTGGAACATCCTATCCTATTACATCTTCAACTGGTGGGGTCGCAACTTCATACACTGTCACGCCTGCCTTATCAGCTGGACTGAGTCTTAACACTGCAACTGGTGAAATCTCAGGGACACCTACTGTTACAAATACAGAATATTATACAATAACAGCAAGTAATTCTACTGGCTCTGCCACTCTCTTTGTTCATATTAATGTTTTAGATGAAATTCCGGCAGGACTATCTTATAACGATGACGCACAAATTATAAACGTTGGAAATGTTTTAACAACAATGACTCCAGTCTTTACGACAACACCAAACTCAGCGACTTACTCAATTAGACCAAGCTTACCTACCGGGTTAGTGCTTAATACAACTAACGGTGAAATATCTGGAATTCCTACTGGAACAAATGGTGTCTCTGTTTATACTGTTACGGCTTATAATACTGCAGGTTCAACAAGTGGAACCGCCACTATAACTGTAAACAACCCTGCTTCAGATATTGACTATGGAATTACAGAACGAGAAGTACAGCAAGGTGTTCGAATACAACCAATCACTATAACTAATTATACCGGATCTACTCCAGTGACATTTACAGCTGATGCTGATCTCACAACACTTGGGCTTGATATAAATGCGACGACAGGAGCGATAACAGGAACTTCTTCTGCGGCACTAAATACATACACTGTCACTATAACAGCAACTAATGCTAGTGGAGCGACATCAGTTGATATCGACTTTAAAGTCGTTGAGGATTATCCAGACGATGGAACTCTTGGCTACAATACAACTTATACATTCTTTAAGGGTGTTCCCATATCTGATTACTGTGAGGACGTATCCTTAGGTGGATCTTCACCAGACTTTACTATTACTACAGAAGCCGCCTGTATTGCGGCAGTTGATAGAGAATGGAGTGATGCTGATAATTCTGCAACAACGGTGCAACCAAATACAACAAATGGTACCGCAACATCCTTCTCTGTTCTTCCTGGAGGAACTGGAATTGCGGGTCTTGGCTTTGATACCACCACAGGAATTATAGCAGGGACTCCATCTGGAATTGTCGCTCCGACAGTTATTACTATCACGGGGTCTAACCTAGATGAAACGAGTAGTGTTTATAGCACTGCCGTTCAATCTATTACTGTTGAAGTTAAGGATTTAGCTCCAACTGAACTAGGATATCTCAATACACCGGGATCGCCTTTTTATGATCCAATAACTGAAGTATTTGCCTTACAAGATGGGAATAACACTCCATTAAATATTTTACCGAATATCACAACAGGAAAAGGTATTCCTGATTCTTATAGTATATCTCCCCAACTGCCTGATGGACTAACAATCAATCCTACGACAGGTGAAATTACAGGGACACCTTCAGAGATTGTTCCTCTTAAATACTATTCAATAACAGGAACAAATACCGCAGGTTCACATACTGAAAGTATTGCCATATCAACAAATACATTAATCGCTCCTCAATCCCTTAGTTATGGAGGGATTTTACCATTTACTATATTTACTTTTACTACTTATGCGCCTACTTATGTTGGATCACAAGGTACTTACACTATCACTCCTTCACTTCCAGCAGGCCTAATATTAAATCCAAACACTGGTGTTATTTCTGGTGCGCCAATAGAAGCACAATCTGACGGAACTAATGATGAAAAACCTGTTGTTTATACAGTAACAGTGACAAACTCCTTAGGGTCTGCAGAAGATAATGCTGTCACAATACAGATAACTAATATAGATCCACTGAATCTTATCTATACAGATGCTACAGATACGGAACTTAATATAGGGGCAAATATATTTTCAACAGTTGAGGGAACACCTGTTCTCCCAAGTTTAATAAAACACTCTTCAGACTATGAAAATGCATCTCCGAGAACTGGATTTATAACATCTTATACTTATTCAGATAACTTAGGTGGTGGTGCATTAACAAATTTTGGACTAGATCTTGATCCCATAACGGGAGATATAACTGGAACTGCAGTTGCTGTAGATGCAACAAGTATGGCGGTAAGTGATCACCAAATCCAAGTAACAATTTCTGGAACGACAGACAAAGATCCAACAACACCGGGAACAAGTATTGGAGCTGCTACAACAGCATCAACATTTACGATCTCGGTACTACAAGAAGAAGCAGATATCTCTTATGAGAATGGTGCTAATGTCCTATTTGCTCAAGGTAATACCGGTACAGCAGAAACCTTTACCGCTACAAATGATGGTGGCCCCGTTGCGGTGGCCAATTGTGCGGTTGCAACGACAAGTGGTACCCAGAGTTTAACTGGAGCACCGATGTCATTTAACACAAGTTCATGTGATATTTCATATGATGGAAGTATTTGTATGGCGGCAAAAGGTGGTGGAGAAGAATCAGCAACCTACACAGTAACGGCAACAAATACTGGTGGGGCCACAACTAAAAACATTACCGTTCATTATTATGATGGACCTAGTTATACTTATAATCCAGATACTGCTTTTGCAACTGAGACACTATCTGTTTTAAATAGTTTTCAATCGAGCGACGATAACACAGGTGGTGCATCGGCCCTAGAAGCTCCAGCACAAAATGTTTGTCATCGTGGTCTATATTCACTTGATGATGTTAATGACCTACCAACTCCTTTCGCTTTTAGTACAACTACAGGACATATATCATCCGTCGGCCATAACTTACTTGGTAGAAGAAGTTTTACTTTAAGTGCGGTAAGAACTGGAACTCCAGTAACCATTGATCCTGTCGAAGAAGAGATTAGTGTTCAAGCTAACCATATAGAAGCAAACAACTCTGGAGCAAGTGATTTTAAGTTTTTTGCACAGAAATTTGATTTTGATCTTGATGGAAAAGATGACATTCTAATGCGAAATACAAGTTGTGACGTTGGTGGCTGTACAGGTAATAATGCTATTGCAATGTATATCCAAAGTGCGGTATCAGACGGTCTTTTTGCAGGAACCCTATCATCGATTCCAGCACTAGCTAATGTAGGTGCTATTGCCATGGCACCAGTAAAATATGATGTCGCTAAGACAGGTGTTATTTTTGTTAATGACGCTGATACAAGTGTCTTTACAAGAAGTGCTACAAATACTGAGAATGATAGTGCAACAATCGATAGTGCTGGGAATACAGTTGGAATCGTACCGATGCAATCAGGAACAGTCTCATCATTTGGTGTTGTGCTACAAAATGGAACCGCGGTTAGTATTGAGCAATATGAAATTTTTGGCGCAACGATGGCAACGATTGTTGACTCCTCAACAACAAATGTCTCAATTACGAATCAAGCCGGTGGCGGAATAACAGGCACAGTAAACCAAGTAAAATATAATGATACCAACGGTGATAGCTTTATGGATGCTGTTGTCGCTTATACAAGTGGCGCTGATACTTTTGTATGTGTTATCTTAAGCGATGGAGCTGATTTTGCGAATACATGTTCTCCAAGACTAGATATTCCAAACGATGGAACCGTTAGAGATATTAAATTTGAAAATATCGTTGGCGATGCTCTTGATGATATGATTATCCTGGCGGGAGATTCCATATATGTATATGAGAATCAAAACAACTCAACTGTTGGTCTATACCAAGCAGCAACAATACTTCCACTTAAAAGTAGTAACACAAATCTTGCTTTTGATTTAATAGACATAGATGGTGACAATTCTCTAGATCTCTTAGTTAATGATATTGAAACAGCTGGAGAGCTACAAGGTTTAACAATCTATTACCATACAAATATATCTGGCACACTTTTCACTAGCGGGAATACGCAAGCCTTTAGCGATGTATTTAACTACTCAACAAGTCAGGGTAATACCAATGATATTGAGATAATCCAAGGGTTAAACAGTAAGCATATCTTTCACTGTCAAGTTGATACAGCAACCAGAAATGAATCATCTTGTGGAATTATGGGAGCCTTTTAATGAAGCTTTTGATTTTATTATCACTCCTTACTTTAGGCTGTACTGTACCTTTCACAAAAACTGAGGTCAATCGTGACCTGGCCTCTGAAGATGACTACTCTCAGGCAGAAATTCACTTGGGAAAGCTCATATCAAATACGGTATCTGTCTACGTGCAAGGTAAATATTCAATAGATATTGCGAACTCAGTCGATGCCATACAATTTACAATTAATTATGAAGAAGCAGATCGTGAAAGCCTATTTGGCCCTGCAGGTATAAGAAAGAGAAACCTACAAGTTCTGCTTAATGAACAATTCCTTGCCTGGCAAGAAAAAGAAGCAGAAAAAGAAGGACACTTTTTTGTCATTGAAGAGTCTAAAAGGGTTTTAGTAAAATTTAATGAACAATAAATTCTACCTCTTATTATTTTTAATTATTTCAACCAGCATCTTCGCTGATGAGTTGATTATTATCACTGAGAGCAACACACAAACAACTCAAATAAATGATTTAATTGGTAAAGACAAAAGCAAAAGAGAAGTCGACATTACCCAAAACCTTTCTTCAATACGAGTCAGTGAGTTTGGTGTAGATACTGGAGTCAAGAGTATCCCCTACCAAATCATTGCCCATGATATATCAAAATACCCTAATGGATCTGATTGGTATGAATACTATTTAAATACAAAAGTAGCAGTCCCCTTTGCTTTCACGTTTCCAAATCTATTAGGACCGATCGGAATCAATTTTGGCTTTAAGCCAGGCTGGGAGGGTAAATTTAAAATCATTTCCCAATCAAGAAGTCCGAACCTAATAAAAGGTGAAGAGTTATCTAAACTTGCAAATATGAAACTAGGAGCAATGGAAGGATTAAGTGCTATTTCTATCCCGAAAACTAGTAAAGAATTATTAGATAAATATAAAGAAGGAAGCGAAATTCATTTTGATGGAAGAGGATACCTTACCACATACACAGGAATTAATGTGGGAGTACCTGGAGTTAGTGCCAATGCAAATGTGATTGCAATTGTTGAAGGACAACTCAAAAAGACATTAAAAATATTAGAAAATAAAAAAGAAAAATTTATTCAGTATCGCGTAGAAAAGAGTCAAACCAAAGGCCACGGACATAGTCTTGATCTAGGAGTCGGAGTGACTTTATTTGACACTACACTACCTATTGGAAGTACCAATTTTAATTTAAAAGGTGCTCTAAGAGTCAACCTTATTTCAAAAACAAAGATTAAATCCAACAAGAGTAACCTTATATATGACTTCACATATGACTTAAACTCTAAAGCGGCCAAATCAGCTTTAGACAATGCACTTAATGGGAACCTTATCCCCTCTCAAGAACTCGCAATAACTCGTCTAAACATGGCGGATTATAAAGGTGTTATCCTTAATGAGAAAAGAACGGATCTCATTCAAAAGACACTCAAAGACTTAAAATATGGATTAAGAATAAATGAATCAAGCCTTGATTCCACTCTATCAGATATGTATGCCAGGGAATCCCTAAGCGGTTTTCTAGAAATTGGTAAAACGAGAGAGACAGTAAGTTCAGAAGCGGAAAAAGAGCTATTCTATGAAGAGAAATCCAATATCAAAAGCTTCAAGCACTCTGCAAAAGATACGACAAAATTTCTTTTTGGGCTTGTTGATAATAATAAAGACCTAAGTATCAATACACATATCATTGACGCTGAGGTAATGTCTGAAGGCCAAGGTATAGGAAAAATCCAAACCTATAAAATGATCTTTAACTATAGTAATAATCATAAGAATGGTGGAACTAAGAGTCTTAAAAATTTTTTATATAAATCTGCTAAATCTATTGGTCATAATAATTCAGCTGCATCCTCGCTAATCAAGAATGTGAACAAAACCAATAAGTGTTCCAGTGACTCGAAGATTAAAGTTAATGCTACTATCTATAAAGAAGCCTTTGATCGTTTTCTAAACTACTCAGAAGCTGAACTTTGGAGTTATTTTGGAAACTATCTTGGATACGGTCTACCTGTTAGATATCGTTATAAAGAAAAACGAAATGAAATTTATTTGCAATTAAGAAATCTACATAAAAAATATAAAGATATCAGAGTTAATAAGTATGCCGATCAAAAGCGTATGATTGCTTGGCAGTATAAACTATTCAAGAAGTTTAAAGGTTTAGACTTTCCAAAAAGAATCGTTCAAACAAATAAGATAAAAGATATTGAAAAACGAGTCAAAGGACTACATGATTTGATCAGTAAGTTTGAAATGACTGATGATCTACTCCACTACCTTCTAATAATTTCCCAGGGAGACCTCAAAGGGAATGATAAAGGCGATGGAGTTATGGCCAAATTTCAAGTTGAGAGTTCTCAATGTGAATTCAATTGGTATCTTGACTATAGGCCAAACTTCTCTTTTGATGATGTATTTTCTGGTTGGTTATAATTTTAGTATTGATTGAGGGTGATGGGAATACGTCAGATATTCTAACTGTTAGTTCAGCTGATGGTTGGAGCATTACTGATGGTGGTTCACCTCCTTAGTCACCAATACTTCTCCATACTTACAAGCCCTAATAGCTCAATTATCAGTCACTATTGGATACTCCCAATCACCTAACTCACTGTTTATACGATAAATTAATTACCTCATGAGACAATTAATGAACTAAAAAAGATTCCTTTAAGTTTCTATTTTTAGGTTCCGATAAAGTTGTGGGTATGAAAAATATGATTAGGATAAAACATTTTATTTATTTAGTTGTAGTGATGCTAATGGCATCATGTCTTCCACAAGAGAAGACTACGCAATGTGGTGCTAATGAAGCATTTGATGCTGGCAAGCGTGCCTGTGTGGCCACTGCAAGTACAGCTTCTGTAAAAATCTCAAGTGTTACCCCTTCTAACTCATATACAATCTCTACAGGAGATACTTCTAAGACACATGCTGTTTCAGTTTCTGATCCTTATGGTGCAGGTTTTCAACTAAAGTGGAACCTTACGCAACCAAGTGGTTCAGTCATTCTTCTTGGGACAAGTTCATCGTTAACTTTTAACCACACAGCTTTTGTAGCTGGAAGTTATATTATTGAGGTACAACTTTTAAGTGCCAGTGGGACTATTGTTTATGATTCTAGAAGCTGGACGGTTAATGTTACGACCGATACAACTCCAAGTATTAATCCGGATACTCCTACACCTCTAACAACAACGACATCGAGTGCTGCTAGAAACATAAGTGCAACAGTAGCAAACCCAGACAATATTCTTTCAGTACAATATGAGTGGTTTGTAAACGGAGCAGCAGTTGCTGGCGAATCAGGTGGCTTCTCTACTTCAAGTCAGGTTTTATCATTTAGCTTTGATTCGACAGATTCATCTTCATATTTTGCAGGTGCTGGAGTCTACGCCGTTCAACTTGTTTTATCGGAGAATAGTTCAGGACTTACTTATGATACATTTAATTGGACTATAACAAATAATATACCGAACTTTGCAAGTGTATCAACATCAACATCTTCACTATACTCTACGGCAACGCCTAACGGCTCCTCACTAATAAGTTCTCTAGATGGAATTAATATTGCTACTAGTGGTTTTTTAAGTGATGTCGATGCTGATAATATAAAAGACCCAATTGATTTCTGTTTTTCAGTTGATGATATTGGTGGCGTTGAATCAGATGGAGTTTATGTAGACTTCTTACTTGATGGTGCGGTTATTCCAGGTATCTCATTTGCGACTGGAAACAACCAATTTACTTCAAATAATGGTGCCCTATGTTTAGGTGATATCGTTCCTACTTTTGATATTGATTTAGTTGATGCAAATATTGTTGAATCACATAATTTAACCGCTGTTATTTATGATGGATATACAGGCCCTACAAATAGAGCCAAGTATAACGGTATGACAGAAATTGAAAGAGTGACTTGGCAACTAAGAGTCCGTCCAGCAAACACTGCTCCAAGCATTGAAATAGACTTTGCAAATACAACTGATACCGCAGGACAACTTCTTTGTGCAAGTAAAACATCTTCAAGTTTTTCAGATTGTGCCATTCAATACGGAGTTCCATTTGATGTTGCCATCACTGTCTCAGATGATGACTATAATCCGGTGCAATTTACAGGTGAATACGCAAATTTTAAAGTTGAGTTTTTTCTGGAAGACGAGCTTTTAGATGGTGGTGTTGCACCAACGGCCACGAATTCAGATTCAGACTGTTTTGAAGATTTTAGTGAAACAGCTTCTGCCTCAAGGTATATTTGTACTGTAACAATTAATAATTATAATTCAACAGGTGCTGCGGTAGCGGCAACCTCTTCATACACATTAAAAGCAAAAGTAACAGATGATAGCTCGCCTTACGCTGCCGCCACGCCGACAGAATCAAATATTGTTTCTTGGAGCATTGAGGCAGGTAATGTAACTGATAATAATAGTGCTCCTAGTGTTAATGAGATGGCACAAAATGATGCAGATAAAACAGGTGACGTGACTGGAACAAAATCTTGGGTGTCGACTGTTTCTACTCCTGGCACAGCGCTTAGCTTTACTAACCTAGGTGTTGTCACAGAAAATGATTTAATTCAATTTCACATACAAATTGATGAGCCTGACAGAGATAATCACACTATTACAATTTTTAGATGTAATGATGCTGCCTGTAGCTCCCTTGTTATCCCTGCCGTTCAAACTGTAGCTGTAACAACTACAAGCGCAACAAATCCAATAGTAACTGTGATTAATCATCAAATAAGTCAAGAAGCTGTAACAGGAACAAACCAAACAGATGTTTTTTATGGTGTTTTTGTATCTGATGGTGTCGAAACAGATGCTAGTAATGATGATGACTTAGACTTAATTTTAGATAATGTTGTAAAGTTAAGTACAAATAACTTTAACCCATCACCAGTATTTGCGACAGCAAACTTTAATCCAGCAGTGCCAGCAAATCTTGTGGCCTTTACAGGTTTCCCTCTTACTATTGATGTCGGAAGTGTAACTGATAGCTCACTAGCAGACGGTGATGAAATTCTATACCAATGGCAATACTCAGTAAACGCCGGTGGAACATGGACAAATATTGATGGTGCTACAGAAAAAAATCTAATATGGACTCCAGGTCATGAACTTCAATACAATGACCCTACTGGAACTGGAACTGGTACGCCGGTTAAGTTAAAATTATGTCTAGGTGATGACGGCACAAATACAGGTGGAACTGCTAGACTTGCTGACTGTGCTGACCAAACACTTGATACAACATATGATGGTGTGGGTGGTCTGGATAATACACTTGCTTGGGATGTTACAGTATTCTCAAATATGACCCAATCTCATGAGTACTTAGATAATTCAGCAGCAAATACATCAAATGGTCTTGTTGCCACATGGGTAGACCCATCAAGCGTTGACCCAGTAGTGACCTACTCTGCTTACGTGAATACAAATAATGAAATTATTGTTGATAAGATTGTTACGGCAAAAGATGGAACTAAAGGTGGATCCATTGAGCAAACAACAGAAGAACTTGCAGCGATTACCTTCCCTGCCTCAACTGATGTCAGCTTCTCGACTAATGATATAACCCACCTATCAATGGCCGGTGATACCGTAAATGGGGCGCTATATATTGCTTATATGACTCCCGTCTCGAGTGTTGACGAGGTTCATGTAAAGAGAATTGATATTAGCCTTGGTGGTAGTGGTCTTGGTAAAACTGGTTTTAAACATCCAGGAAAATTTGGATGGGATATTGGCTATAATACTCTTTCAGATAATATTACTATTTTAGGCGGAGGTATGGA
Source organism: uncultured Oligoflexia bacterium (assembly GCA_913058265.1). GTDB lineage: Bacteria > Bdellovibrionota > Bacteriovoracia > Bacteriovoracales > Bacteriovoracaceae. Next base: position 316,287 of record CAJXPQ010000003.1, on the reverse strand, counting down.
CCCTCTAATTATAAATGCTAATGGACAGGCTGAGTTATCTTTAAATAATGATGCTGACTCTGTGGCAATGAGTGTTCAATTTGGATCATTATCCGGAGGCACAAGTACTATAACAAGTGGAACTGGTATCTTCTGTAATCCTACCAGTAGCTGTACTACTGCTGCTCTAACTGCCACAAGCCTAGCTGCAGCAATTAATGCTTCAACCTCTAAAGAACTTCAAGGATTAACTGCCACGGCTTCTGCCAATATTGTGACCTTTGAAGGAATTGTTGAAAATGATTTTATTGAAGGTGGAACTGGAGCAACTAAGATTGGCTCAATCATGGTTAATCAAACAAATGGAAAATGGCAATTACCTTTTATTGACGTTACACAAGCAGGTGTAAATAAGTTTAAAATCTCAGTTATGGAGGGTGACCTTGGAGTAAGACTAGTAAACTCAAACAGTATCACAAGATTACTCCCAACAACCATTGCCTCTATTGATCTGGCAAATGATTTAGATGCAAATGATACAATGATACTGGCAACTAAAGACCTTACAAGTGGTGAAATCGCTGCTTATGAAATCGATGATACATACACTATACTAGAGTCAGATACAGACTTATTTAGTGACCCAGATATTACAGACCTTAAGGTCTCAGTTAGTAAGGAAGATACAGACTTTGAACCTTCTGCCTTTATTGTAGGACTAAATACTGACGGTAGAATTGCCTTCTCTAGGATTGATTCAACTGCTGGAAATTTTGATATTGCTAACGCTACAACATCAACTGAGTTAGATGCAGGATTTACGTTAATTGACGGTATAACTAATTTTGATATTACTGCAGGTCCTATAGCGAACCAATTAATCATGGCGATAGTTGCTGATGATGATGGTGATACAGATTTTGAGTCTTATATCATCAATATTAAAGGTGCTACCCCTACTGCAAGTTGTAGTTATGATTCTGGGGATCTTCAAAATGGAACAAAGTGTACACAACTTAATACAGAGTCAGCTGATAAGTCATTTAACTTAAATATTGCCCTTGGAGACGTTTTAAGAGATGTCACTATTGGTGATGCCGGAGCAACAGCTTCAGAAAATATAGGTGATCTCGTACCGGTAATCTTTCATATCGATGATGGTGGTGGAGCTATAGCAACTGATGCTAAGGTCGTAAACGGTCTGCTTAATGTTAAGGCAACAAGCCTTACGACTTCTGAGACAAATTCTGGTGATGGACATATCACACCGTACGTAGCACCCTAGTATTTAAGTCGGCAATTTCTACACTATTCAAATCTTAGCTATCTATGTTAAAATTATCTTATGTTAGCAAAATTAATACTCATTACTCTCCTACTTATGAGCAGCTCAAGCTTTGCCTATAAACTTATGGTTATTCAAGGTGTTTCAAAAGAAAAGCAAACATTCATCACTCGTGGTGGAAAAAATAGTAATATCACTGAAGGTCAAAAAATGACTTTCACATCTGACAATGTCAGTCTTATTGCAAAGGCCTTCACAGTAACCAGAGAATTTACTCAATGGGAAATTGAGAATGATCTTACAGATGTCCCCTTCACTCGTGGTGAAATGGTGACGGTATATAATGCTCAAGAATATCTTTGGACCTTAACTCCAGAGAAAATTAAAAGAAAATATATCAAAGACAATATTTTTGTGACAAAGAGTTCAATGGAAGCTGGAATAGCTCTAACTAGAGGTTTATCTGAATCAACTTCTGGTGCCGACCCACAAAATACTGATCGTGGTGGTTATCAATTTCAAGGAATGTACAAAAAAGAATTTAGTATTAATTGGGCCGCTGCCTATGGTGTTCGCTATACCAAGGAAATCATTAATGTACCTGATGCAAGTTTTACTAACTACCGATTTTTAGGCATCGCTGAAGTACGTTACTACTTTGATCCCATGGAAAATTTTTATAATTCTCAACTGGGTCTAGGACTTGGTTTTGGATTTGGTCAATCAAGAACTGAAGCTGCAGGACAAGTAAATTTTGGAAATACGGTCTTAATTCCTGCTACAAAAATTATGATGACATTACCATTAAACAAAAAATATGACGTTGAATTTAATGCTGCCTTTGAGAATCTTAGACTAGATGAGCAAGATTCAAGAGGCGAAGATCAAACAACTAATCTGACTAATGCACAATTTGGTGTCTTAATCAGAAAGCACCTATAAAAAGAGGGCCGCAAGGCCCTTTTTTTCTACATCAAACCAATATCTTTTAATCTTTCTAATAAGCATTCATGTGATGATATAGGTGGAAACTTTGCACCGTCTCCAATACAACTTGGAATACATTCAAGCATGGCTTCTGGATGTGGATGAACAAAAAATGGCATAGAAAAACGTGCACTTTTTGAATCTTCAGGATTAATAACTCTATGAATAGTCGCGGGAACAATTTCATTTGTTATTCGTGACATCATATCACCAGAGTCTACAACGAGTTGCCCAGGCTTTGTATTAACGTCTAACCAAGAACCGTCTTTATCTTGTAGCTGTAATCCAGAAGAGGTTGCACCCATAAGAATGGTAATAAGATTAATATCCCCATGAGCAGCGGCCCTCACACTTCCAACTGGAGGTGCTTCACCCACTGGAGGATAATGAATAGCTCTTAAAATTGAATTTCCATCGTTAATCATAGAAGCAAAGTATTCTTCTGGAACATCTAGAGCTTTACCTAATGCTTCTAATAAATAGCCTGATGTCTTATCAAGTTCAGCGTATAGATTATCTAGATTTTCTTGAAAGCCAGAGATTTCTTTAGGCCATATATTTTTTGGATAATATTTTGCAAACTTATGATCATCTCCTACCTCACGACCGACATGCCAGAATTCTTTTAAATCCATATGTGGATTATCTTTAGCATGTTCATGGCCAAAAGCAGTATAACCTCGTTGACCGCCACCATTGCTACATATATAGGACTTCTTCGTCTCTTCATCCAAAGCAAAGAAACCTTGAACTGCTTCGTAACCTGCATCAATGACATCTTGTTTAACAGTATGATCAGTTAATATGATAAAACCATAATCCTTAATACCTGAAAATAGCTTATCTACAAATTCTGCTTGTTCAGTTGGGTTTCCGTTAACATAACTGAGTAAACTAAGCTCAGGAACTTTTCTTAATGTGTTAGACATAATCTTCTCCAGGACATAATCCTATAATTGTTTTAGCCGAACTAAAATAGAGCTTCTTAAGCAAAAATTAAATGTCTTGTGTAATTTTTTCAGGCTCGCTGGCCAAAGATAAGTGATCCAATTCGTACCCAGTTTGAGCCATAACTAACTGCAATTTCATAGTCTTGGCTCATTCCCATCGATAATTCTAAGTTTAATCCATGTCCGCTATCGAGATTTTTTTTAAAGCCTACCAGCCTCTCAAAGCTAGCTCGCGCACTGGCCTCAAAGTCATCAGTTCTAATACGGCCAATTGTCATCAAGCCCTGAAGCTTAAAAAGGGGGTGACTACCAATTGATTCCACAGCAGAGTGAATATGATCAACCTCAGAAAAACCATTTTTTTGAACCTCATCAGAAGTATTAATTTGAAGAAATAAGCCAATTTTATGATCGGGTGTTTTAGATAATAATTTTTTTAAGAGGTCTAAAGAATCGATTGAGTGGATAGCTTTAAGATTGGGAACGGCAAGTAATTTATTGATCTTATTACTTTGTAACTTTCCAATAAAATGCCAATCAAGATCCTTCTTATCTTTAAGTAATTGAGACTTGTCCCATAGATCTTGAACTTTATTTTCACCAAAGTCTTTTTGACCTTGATTATAAACTCTTAAAATACTTTCAACGGGATATGTTTTTGAAACAGCAAGAAGCTTAGTTTTACCACCAAGCTTCTCTCTTATAGATTCGAGATTATTATTCCTCATCTTTTATATTTGTTTTTGCTTTTGCTTTTGTCTTTTTCTTTGGAGTAAGCTTAAACTTAGCGTTCACTTCAATATCATAGTTCGCAATGATACGATCTACTTCCTGAGATACATCTAATTTCTTTAAATACTCTTTGAGTTCACCTTTAACAGAAGTAATGAATTCATCTTTTGTTTGTTTTGCATTTTGAACAAGCCCATTAACAATTTCTTTAGGTATTGGTAGATCTTGCAACACGCCCTTAACTGCATCCTCAGTCATAAAAGCAGCACTGATACCAGTACTTACAACCTTTTTAAAGATATCACTTAAGCCCTTATCATCTTTCTCTGGTTTATCGCTCATAAAGAATCCTATGGTTATATGGCCTGTGCTCTTTCGTCAACAGCTCTTAAAAGTGAAGGTAATTGAACCTCTGTTAATTTCTTAACAATCATTCCCTTCCCCATCATTTTTACTCGTATATCTACTTCAACATTGTATGTAACTTCAGTGGTACCATCCCCTAAATCTTTTAATTCCCATGAGCCGCTATTAACACTAAAAAGATCTCCCTCATCAAATGTCCAAGAGAGTTTATTTTCTTCTTCAACGAGATTAAGAATATAACTGAATTTTTTGATCAGATTAATACGATATTCGACTTTCGCAATGTTACCATCACGACTAATAACACTAACAGCTGTGACTCCATCCATAAATTCTGAATAACCGTCATAATTTGTAAGAACACTCATCACCGAATCTTTTGGTGCATTCATTACTACAACTTTAGTTGCACTTGCCATAAATAAATCCTTTTATTCTAATAACGTGGTTTAGTATCAAAATGGTGCTCAGCACTTATATGCCTAATCGTTCCCGATGCACTTCTCATAACTAGGGAGTGAGTTGTCGCTCCCCATGGCTTAAATTTAACCCCTTCAAGTAAATTACCACCAGTAACACCTGTTGCGACAAACATAACATTTCCAGAAGCTAGTTCTTCTAACTGAAAAACCTTATTAATATCTGCAATGCCCATTTTCTTAGCTCTGATAATCTCATCTTCGTTTCTAGGTTTTAAAATACCTTGAAAGTCTCCCCCCAAACATCTGAGTGCCGCAGCAGAGATAACTCCCTCAGGTGCTGCCCCAATACCGAAAAGTACATCGACTCCAGAGTCTGGCAATGCTGTTGCAATAGCGGCCGAAACATCACCATCTCCAATTAACTGTATCCTACAACCTGTTTCTCTTAGCTCAGCAATGAGATCAACATGGCGAGGCCTATCAAGGACTACGGCCGTAAGATCTTGAATACGACACTTTTTTGCTTCAGCGATTCTTTTTAAGTTTTCTGTTGGCGTTGCCAAAATATCAATGAGACCTTTGGCCTCAGGACCTACAGCTATCTTATCCATATATGTATCTGGAGCATGCATTAGGTTTCCTTTTTCTCCAATCGCCATTACTGAGATTGAATTATAGCCACCACGAGCACAGATAGTTGTTCCTTCTAGTGGATCAACTGCTATTTCGAGTTCTGGACCTGAACCTGAACCAACTTTCTCTCCAATGAATAGCATTGGAGCTTCGTCTCGCTCACCCTCTCCAATAACGACAGTTGCATTACACTCAACTGATTCAAGCATTGTTCTCATAGCATCAACAGCTGCACGATCGGCTTCTTTCTCATCTCCGCGTCCCATCTGGCGAGCAGATGCAATCGCTGCCATTTCAGTCACACGTACAAACTCTAATGCTAAATTTCTATTCACAAATTATCCTTTGATTAATGATTATCTTTATTCTAGCAAGGCAGAACAAAACATCAATCTTAATGCACAAATGTTAACGATTTATCAGGCTTTTAATTTTCTCTGCATAAAATCCATAACGCTTTGATCCAAATAGCTTTCATCAATATTATTAACTAAAGTCTGGGCCAGGCTGAGCTTATGTGGATCCATTGAGTCATCAATCTTAAAAACATATTCGTCTTCAGAGATTAAAGGGGTATCAATATCTCTTTTTGATATCACTCTCGCCGATTGCAGACCTTTACCATCTTCCCACTCAATAAAATTCTCCATCATAAGAATTTGTATTCGTGCCAAGTCTCCATGGTTGTGTTGCCAAATAAATATCTCAACAGGTCCATCCGCACGCAACCAAACTCTAAGATTAGAAGGTGTTTCTATACCGTGATCCATTTTATGTAGTGGCTTTAACTCTTTCGCGACTCTATTCATGACCAAGAAAGAATCTATTTCATTTTTATGTGCTTGCCCATGAGAGAACTCGACACCTAACCTCATATCAGTTTTCCACTTAATATTTCCATTGATTTCTAGTTCTCTACCGCCCCAATGAACAAAACCATGAATAGTCTCATCCTTCTCCATTTTGTGGGTACCATTACGCAATCCAAGCTGCATGCCAGTATAAGAAATATCCTTAACTTCGAAAGTATGTGTCGCCTCTTTTGATGATTTAAAAGTTAGGTAACAAAATGGAAATCTAGGTAAAATTCTCTTTTCCAAATTCTCAAAATCACTCTGTACTAAATTCAAATGCCTGCCCATATCTATACTTCCTTTTGGTTCACTCCATTATAGTGACAAGTTGATAAATCTATAAGTAGGTAAATTATTAATGACACGATATGGCAGGGAAAATAAATGCATTACTTTTTTGATTATGTTATTTTATCTTTATGAATACTCCGAATGCAAACATAGATGACCTCCAGATAGATAACCTACCAAATCGGTTAACTATATTGCGAGTTTTATTGATACCAATTGTTTTATTTTGTTTATATTTTGCATCAAAAGACTTCTCCTTTATCTCTGAATACAAAAGTCTGCTCGGCTGGGCAGCAGCTTGGATATTTACCATTGCCTCTATTACTGACTTTTTAGATGGTTATATCGCAAGAAAAAGAAATATTGTAACTGTCCTTGGCTCTTTTTTGGATCCCATTGCTGATAAATTTCTGACCGTATCCTGCCTCATTATGTTGCAGCACTTAGAAAGGATAAACGCCTTTATAGTTATCATCTTAGTTTTGAGAGAAATGTATATGACTTCTCTAAGATTATTAGCAATGAACGAGGGAGTGCAGGTTCCAGTTAATCAAATAGGTAAATGGAAAACCGCAATGCAAATGGTCGGTATACCATGTTTAATGGCAAATGAAGTTTGGAATGGTATTCCATTCCCCGTTATAGGACATGCTCTCATTTATGTCGCTTGTATTCTTTCATTATGGTCAGCGATCCATTACACTTTTAATATGATTACAAAGTTAAAGATTTTACGTCAGCAAAAGAAATCTAAAAAAAATCACGACTCCGAAGGTGTTAACTAAATGAGTAAAGAACTTACACTCTTTACTATTAGCGGCCCTGATCACCCCGGGATCACAGCAGAACTTATGTCTGCAATCTCCAAATCAGAATCAACTTTAATTGATATTGGCCAATCAATTACACATGGTCTCCTCTCTCTCAGTTTTATCTTAGAAAGTAAGACTAAGGATGAAGAGATTGTTAAAGAACTCATATTTATTGCCAAGAAAAATAAAATAGAATTAGACTTTAAATTAATTGAAACAGAGAAACGTAAAAGTAAGTCCGGAGAAAAGTATATTCTCAGCTGTGTTTCACTCAATGGTATCACTCCGACTTTCTTATCTTCAATTGCATCTGTCCTTGCTCAGAATGATATAAATATTCAGAGGATCGATAACATTACTGATGATCACTTAACATCTCTAGATATTTCAACTGTTGCAAAGAAAACTGATGTGAATTGGGACAAAGTAAAAAAAGAGCTGATTGAAATTTCCAATCTGCACAAGACAGACCTAGCACTGCTCAAAGATAATGTTTGGAGAAGAAATAAAAGACTGATTGTCTTTGATATGGACTCGACTCTTATCCAGTCTGAAGTTATTGATGAAATCGCACGAGCACACGGAGTCTACGGTGAAGTTCACAAAATAACTGAGCAAGCTATGAATGGTGAATTTGACTTCGATCAATCTCTTATTAAGCGAGTCTCACTATTAAAGGGTCTTAAATCTGAAAAGCTCAATGAAATTCTTCAGACGATTCAACTAACAGAAGGTGTTGAAGAGTTTATTCATACCGTAAAGAAGCTAGGCTATAAAGTCGCTATCATCTCAGGTGGTTTTACTTATTTTGCTAATTACTTTAAAGAAAAACTTGGTTTAGATTATGCCTTTGCTAATGAACTTGAAATTATAAATGGTGAGCTTACAGGACTAGTAAAAGGTTCTATTGTTAATGCCGATAAAAAAGCGATGTTAGTTGAGCTTATATCTCAACAAGAAAATATAAACCTTGAGCAAGTTGTTGCCATTGGTGATGGTGCTAATGACCTACCTATGCTGGCCAAAGCAGGCCTTGGTATCGCTTTTCATGCCAAAGAAATTGTTAAAGAAAATGCGAAACAACATATGAGTCATGGACCCATGACAAGTATTCTTTACTTCCTGGGAATCCCAGGCTCTAAGGATATCTAATGGCGCAATACAAGAGCTTACGCAAAGCGCTTAACGATATCGAAAACGCAACAACTCTAATGCTTAAAATTAAAAAGTCCCAATTGCCAGCAGAGTTATTTCTACTGAAAAACCTTACGACTCTCTATATTTCAGGAGACTTAATAAGCGAAATTCCTGATGATTTCATAGAATTAAAAAAACTTAAAACTTTATATATTAACTGCCCATCGATAGAGGTAATAAACTCAGTGTTTTTCAGTCTTCCTAATCTCATAACTTTAAATCTTAATAAGTGTAATATTAGACAAATCAACCTTGAGCTACCAATAACAACGAGTATAACAACACTTATGCTTGCTCAGAATAACTTAACTTTATTACCTAAAAACTTAGAACATCTAGATCAATTAAAAAATCTACACCTAAGCCAAAATAATTTTGAAGTCTTTCCAAGCGTCATACTAGGCTTCACTAATATTAAAGAAATTTATTTAAGTCGCAATAAATTAACTGAATTACCAATTGAGGCGATCAAATCTTGCTCTTCATTGTCCCTACTCTCATTAGATGGTAATTTATTTACACCACAGATGAAAGAATACATCCAAGATCAACTTGGTTACTGGTTTGGAGAATTATGAAGTTATTATTCCTACTCTCAATTTGTTTCTCATTTTCAAGTTTCGCCCAAACAAAAACTGTCTGGGAATACGTGGATAGCAAATTAGAGAAGAAAGAGTTTAAAAGATGGTCTCTATCAAGTTGGTTCTATCAAAAAGAAAAAATGGGACTTCAAGATCAGTGGCTATCTATGAATCTAGAGAGTGATGCTGTTTTTACCGAGTTTTATCTCGACTATGCTCGTTCCGCTTTTGATGCTGACACTTCTGATAATACAAACGAGGAAACTAACGGACTCTCAGGTGAGTTTGGAGCCTATTTTGGCTTTTTAGGACTAGTAGGTAGATACGAGAACTACGATGATATCTATCTGCAAAAAGAAGGCTCATTAAATCTGCGACTAATTGGGTCAAACCATCAGTCTACTCACCTTATTTTGACCTACGGCCAGAGAAGATTTGAGGGGGGCAGTATCGAAAAATTCACTCAGTCTTTTTATGGTGGTGATATAAGTCTATACCTTTTGCCTTTCCTTGGTTTTGACGGCAGATATCGAGTATATAACAATGCAGAAAATGACGACGGTACCGCAGAGATGGAATCAACTCGCTCTCAATGGGGAGCATTTGTAGATATTTCTTTTGTTAGAATTTTCGCTTATCAGTTCGAAGAAAACCTAGAGTTCAAAACACTTTCCGACTCAATCACTCAAGAGAGACAGATTAAAGGTACTGGTATGGGTATTCGACTATACTTCTAAGTTTCTTCTTGTAAAATGTTAAGCAAATCTTAATTTTTAATAAAGGGATCTTAATATGCCATCTAAAAATTTAAAGACGATTGAAAAAGTGGCAATCATATTCCGAACAGCTCGTAAGGCAAGAGGCTTAAACCAATAAAAACTAAGTAAGACGATGGGAATCTCCCAGGGAACAATATCTAAAATTGAAAGCGCACAGCTAGTTCCTAATATGGTCCAATGGTATAAGTTTTGTAATATTATAAATATAAACCCAGATGAAACATTCGACTCAGGGTTAGTAACAATTAGACCTAAGAAAGACCAGCCTCATAAATTTAAAATGGGGAAAAAAAAGTCCCCTCTTAAAATACTATCATCCGAGCTTATACTTAATCACACAGTGTTAGTATAAATTTTAGTTAAGAATAATTTCGTCGCCTCTTAATTCAAAGTGAATCCTATCGTCCCCCCCCTGCAAGTAATCTTTTAGACAGAGATCTTATAATTAGGTTATTAAATAAATGACATAATAGACTGATATAACTAGTATTAAATAAAGGAAATATTATGAAACATATATTATTAGCAATACTACTTATCTCTTTCACCCATATAGCTTCAGCGGAAGATCAAGCACAAGAGAGCTTATCCAGTCCACAAGCAACAATGAAAACTTTCATGAAGGCGATGGTTAAAATTAAAAATGACCAAGGAATTACTGAGAATAATTACACCAAGGCGATTTCAACATTTAATATAAATCCACAAAGGAAAATATCCGATTCTGTAGCAAATCAATATGCTGATCAACTCATTAGAGTTATTGATAAAATTAAGTTAGTTAAATATGATCAAATTCCATTGAATATCCATGCTATATGGTACTTTGACAAAAGAGTTGCTAACAATAAAAAACTAGAGATTTCTATTTCTAAGTTTGGAAATTATTGGCTATTTACTCCTGACACTTTTTCATCTCTTGATGACTACTTAGACATTTTACAAAATAATAAAAACATTGAAGGCATAACAACGGTTAAACTTGTCTCTGATCAAATTAGGGGAAAGCTTTCAGATGCCATGCTTGACAGAGGTTTTCTACTAGAAAACTGGCAATGGCCTGCGCTACTTATTATTTTAATAATTGCATTCTTTTTTCAGATGCTTGTGCAAATGATTGTATCTTACTTACTAAATCATTATTCAAAACTCATACAAGAAAGTTCGAACTACAGATTACAAAAAGCGATAAGGCCACTGTCAAAAATGATTTTTTTTTTCACAGTGATGAAGTTTATCCCTTTATTAGATTTCTCCATTGAGCTTAATGCCATCGTAGATAGAAGTCTCATTATTCTGATGAGTTTTATGAGTGTTTGGTTAGCACATAGAATTATAGATCTTCTTTCCTACCTTTTTACTCAGAAGGCGCAGGAGACTGAGACAAAGTTTGATGATATTCTTATACCTCTTATCACTAAAACTGCATTTGTTGTGACTTACGTTATTGGTGCCTTAGTAGTCTTAAAATCTTTTACAATTGATATCACGAGCTTAATAGCAGGACTTGGAATTGGTGGTCTTGCTTTTGCCTTTGCTGCCAAAGACACACTCGCAAATTTCTTTGGATCAATTATGTTAGTTCTTGATAGACCTTTTGACATTGGCGATATCATCACTGCTGGTGATATCGAAGGAGTTGTAGACGAGGTTGGTTTTAGATCTACAAGAATTCGCACCTTTAATGACTCTGTGATTACCATTTCCAATGGTGAACTTATGAATCGATCTATTGATAATAAAGGAAAAAGAAGGTTTAGACGTCTAGTGACTACCCTTGGTGTAGAGTACGATACACCTCCAGCTAAGATTGAAGCTTTTTGTGAAGGTGTAAGACAAATCATTCTTGAGCATAGATGGACTAAGAAAGACAGTTTCTTTGTCTATTTTTCAAATTTTGGAGACAGTTCACTTAACATTGAGTTAAAAGTATCTTGGGAAACAGAAGATTACGCTAGAGAATTGGCCGAGAGACATAGACTTCTAATTGATATTTTAAGGTTAGCAAAAGAGCTAGAAATTGGATTTGCTTTTCCTACTCAAACAGTCCACTTATTTAATGAAGCAAAAGTCGCACAAAAAGATTTAACTGAAAAATATTTTGAAGAAGGTATTGAAAAAGCTAAAAAGGTAGTGGAAAAGCCACTCACTTTAAAGAATCCACGTAGTAACGGAAAAGATAAAGAGCAATTTGGTGACAATGATATTGGACTTTAATTAGCTTAGAACTTCTAAGATTAACTCTTTGAGCTTGGTAAGAGTCTGCGGCTTCATAAACATTGCCTTTGCACCAAGATCTAGAACATCTTTTTCTGAAAAATCAGTAAATCCACTCATCATTATAATAGGTGGGGTCTTTTCATTTGAAGCGCGAACTTTATGAAGCAGTTCAATGCCAGAACACTCCGGCATTTTGATATCACATACTACTAGATCAATACCGCCCTTATTAATTATATTAAATGCCTCATTACCATCACTAGCACAGACAGCATAAGCCCCTGACATCTGTAAAAAATCGGCCAAAGTCTCTCTTAGATCTTGTTCATCATCAACAATTAAAATTCTTTTCCTAGCTAAATCCAATGATTTTTCCCCGCTCCTTACCATTTTCAAGTGACTTCTCAAGGTTGTATTCAAAAGAGTCTCCCGATAGCATTAATTGTAGCACTTTTAACTCTTTCTTAGAATAGGGACGTTTAAGCAACTGAAGGTCATTAAGTTTATTTTCATCATCATGTGTCTGACAAACTTGATACTCAAAGCTAAATTTTGTCTCAGAGTATTTTCTTACGATCCTACTCTCCTCAGACTTTGATTTAATCTCATTCTTAGAGTAATGATGTAATGTAATTGGCAAACTTCTTCTGTCTTTACGTGCTAATTGAGTTAGCCTTTCAACATCATGGTCTTGTTTAATTGATAAGTATTGATGGCACCAATTTGTGGGATCGTCACTCATGGCACAAGAGTTGGCGGACAAACATGGATAATTCATATTAAATTTTTTGAGTAACTTATCTCTTAAGCATAATGACTTTCTAAAAAACTCTTTAGTCCCTGGTTCAATAAAGAGAACTTCATCGAGATCTAATTTGGTAATAATATTTAATATAGTGTCCTCAGACATTTCATTTGCCGAGTGACCAAAAATACCAAACCTTTTTGCCTCTTTGCTAGGCACATTATTAAGCCTGTCATATTGTGTGTAGTTAGCATTAGGATAAATGGCCCTTACAAATTTTAGTGCCTGAGTGTTCATTAAATCAGCTGTTTCAAAAGAAGAAATTTTGAGGTCTGAATTTTCAGCTAAAAGCGCAAGGGAAAAAGTTCCAGGACCAGCACCGATATCAAAGAATTCATAATCACTAAACAAGTCTAAAGATAATTTAATTTTATCCATACAAGCAGTGAGTTTCTTTAAATTTGTTGAGAGGTAAAAAACACTATAAGCAGATACGAACTTCTCTTCTTTAAGGTAAGTCTCAAGCTTAGCTCGATTAGTCGTAAAGTTTTCACTGATTTGTATAATCGCTTTAATCAACTCTGCTTCAGAATTGAATGAGTACAATAAATTCTTTGATATTGTTTCTAGCTTCAATATCACCTCCAGATTTGATCAAAATAAAGCTTATGATAAACGATAGCGGCAATAATTTAAATAATTAAAGGTAGCCCCCCCTTTTCTTGCACTGCACAGCATCAAGAGAAAACATGACTAGAATCAGGTTTAACAATGTTCCATATTATTAATAATCCTCGAGTAAGTTGCTATGTATATGCTAAGGAGAGGTATATTAAATTATTTTTGTCCATAGTCATTACTGCTACCGTTAATTTCAACTCATGGGGATTTACTAAGCAAGTCATCGAGAAGCACCTCAAGAGCTTTGAGCTTGATCCCGTATCTTACTAGTGGCAAACGACAACAAAAAAAATAACTTCGACAAAATTATTAATATAGTCTCCAAAAAGAAAAGAGAACTGATTCGAAGAAGAATTACTCAACCAAAACAGAAAGCGCTTTACTCGGAACTTGCTTTAAATGATAAAGTGGAAAATCTCATCCCATACCAGACTATACAGAGAGACATTTTCAAAATTGATCAAAGTCTACTAACCAAGGGACGAGTATCAATCGATCCATGGTCTGACGATTATTGGCCATATACAAAGGAGTATTAGGCGCCAGATATGCTATTGATGACTTCTCAGAAAATCATAGTTGAAAGATGCAAAAAACTATATTTTGAAGAATCCGTATGTTTTTAATTATAATGATGAAATGATTGCAAACCTTTCACCTTCTGAAAAATATGACTTACTTATTGGAAAGGATATTTTTCCATTAACTAAACATATGTGGAATCAGGGAAAGCAAAATCATGATAGAAACGGAGAAGTAGAAAACTGGATGGATACCTGTCACGGCTGGGCAACAGCAAGTTTTGTTATGGATGCAACACTTGACTATGAGGTCTGGAATCAACCTATTATTAGCTATCAGTATAAATACTTTAATCCACTAACAAAACAGAATGTACTAAAACAAGAAGATGCCATTATTGAAATTGATCAATATACAGATGATAATTTTTAAAAGCATCGATCTAAAAAAGCAAAGTACATTGTTGGTATTGTTATGGTTGTTGAATATAGAGATGAAACTTCACCTACACATAGAGAGTTTGACTCAAAAGATTTTGATCACTCCAATACCGCCTCTTACTTTTATGACCTTGAACTAGATAAAAACTCTAAAATTATTGGCGGAGAATGGTACAATCATTAGCACCCAGACTTTCTCTGGAGGCCTGAAGATAATGCAAGTGCTGTCTCATATTATGATTACTATATAATGGGAACTCCAAACTGGGGGGAAGCGATTCTCTCACAGTAGAAATTACAGAGTTGGCAGTTAAGTCAGCTAAACAAGGGCAACCAATTGCCTAGATCGTAAACAGTCTTTTTGAAATTTCACAAAATAAAAAAATTAAATATTGAAGGGAAAAAATAATGAAACACCTAATAATCTTAAGCTTACTTCTCGAGGCCCTGTATTCTCTGAAGATAGAAACTTGATAGATATAAACCTAGAAGAGCTTTTTGTGATCAAAGATGGTTTTGATTTTAACGATAATGTTGAAGTCACATTACACGCTCAACTCCCCAGTGCCTGTTATAAACCAGCTCTTGTATCCTTAGATAAGAAGGGTGAGTTTCAGTATAAGGCAAACTTCAAAGTAAAGAAGTAGGATCTTACAGGCTGTGATGTTTCAGAGTTTAGCTTTCCCGTAAATTACACTCAAATAATTTCTCTTGGAGAGCTTCCAGCAGGAAAGTATACAGTTGTTTATAATGATAATAATGCCACTAAAACCTTTAATATAGACGCAGCTGTTAAACAGAGTATTGATAATAATATCTATGCTCCAATATCGAGTGCTTTTATTTCAGAACTTATATATTCTAATCAAAGTGCTAGAGTTATTCTTACCGGTATTTATCAAACAAATTGTATGAAGCTAAAGGATGATCAAATTGAAATCACTCGGAGCCAAAATGTTTTTATTGTTCTGCCAAAGGTTCAATACAATTATCGCCTGTAGTGGAAACTGTTGTAGATCACAGCTGCCATAACAAGCGATAATTGACCTTGAAAAAATAAACCAGAGTGGTCACTACCTGGTCCATATTAGAAGTCAAAGTGGAATGGCGGTTAACAAGGTTTTTCATGTTAAAACAAGGACATCTGGCCCAAATAGAAGCAGTTCTCTGTAAGTACCTATAATTATTTGTTTTACTATAAATATTATAATTTCCCCCTAAACACTATTGTTCGGTATGCCGAACAATGATATAGTATCAAGGTTGGGAGAACTATAATGTACGTTTGCATATGTAAGGCCATTTCAGATAAACAACTTGAAGAAGCTAACAAAACTTCTAAAAGCTTTAACGATATGTGTAAAAATCTTGGACTTGGTTCAGACTGTGGTGCTTGTATTCAAGATGCTCTTCAGTATTTACAAAACTCTCCTACTTCGCCTCATAATAAAGATAATTCCAAATAAATTCACTCTATTCTAACTACAGGCCCTTGTTAAATCCACCTCGATTGAATTACAATGATTTGAAAATTTAAACTGGAGATAAAGTATGAAAGGTAGTCAAGTAGTTATAGATGCACTTAATGATATATTAGCAAAAGAATTAACAGCAATTAATCAATATTTTTTACATGCAAGAATGCTTCAAGATTGGGGCCTAGAAAAACTTGGTAAGCTAGAGTATGAGGCTTCTATTGATGAAATGAAGCATGCTGACCAATTAATTAAAAGAATCCTTTTTCTTGAAGGACTTCCAAATGTTCAAAAACTTCATAAAATCCGTATTGGACAGAATGTAAAAGAAGTTATGGAGTCTGATTTAGCAGTTGAAAATGCAGCAGTTCCTGCTCTAAAAGTTCATATTAAAACATGTGAAGATGAGGGTGATTTTGTTTCAAGAGACTTATTCGCATCAATCCTTGCATCAGAAGAAGAGCATTTAGACTGGTTAGAGACTCAACTTGGTTTATACGAGAAAGTTGGTGAGCAAAACTTTATCATGGCACAAATGGAGCCAGATACAGTGAATTAATATGAGAGTTTACTCGTACCTGCTCTACTTTTCATCCTAATTACTGAGGTATATTCTTTTACTATTCTTGCCCCAAAAACAGTTCAATCGGAGTTACTTGAAAGGTATAACCGGGAAGTCATTGGGGTAATATACAAAGAAGCAGGAATCTCGATTACTTTTGAATATTTACCAGAAGAAGAGATTAACCAGCGTATAAAAGACGGATCATTTGACGCACTTGCAGGTAAGATCTCAAACGAAGACTTAATTTCAAATTCAATTATTACTCCTTACCCATTACTACAGAACTTATCCCTTAATTTATATAAAAAAAAGATCATGATATAAAGATAACGAAGTTGAAAGTTGGGATCATCAAGGGTGACTACTCTCACCAGAAGACAATGATTAAAAACAGACTTCGTTTTTCTGAAGTTACATCTTTTGGTAGCTTAAAGTCCTTGATCACTTCACTAAATTTAGAAAAAAGTTGATGCAATCGTATTAAGTAACTTAGCTTACCAAATAAATCTCACAGGAAATAATAAATTTGTAATGGAGTTACTTACTGAGGGGCTTAGTAAATTTTCAATATCTCATTACTTAAATATAAAGCATAAGCATAAGCATAAGCATAAGCATAAAGAAAAATACCAAATACTACTTCCACTATTCAAGAAGAATCAAGACGCAGGAAAACTAAATTACTTAGTCTTTCTAAAGAATGACACTAGTAACAAGTAACTGGGATATTTGCTGAAACAAAAATAATACGTCCGTAAATATCTACTTGATCAGCATAACCCTGACAGTGCACTGAATACCCAGGAACGACTCTTGAACGACACATATTGTTATAATTTCTCGGAGCATTTCCGTAATTGAAACCAACAGTTTGACATGTAATAACACTCCCATTTGGGCAAACTGTTTGAGCTGGACATTTCACAGGATGATATTGCCAAGAAGTATTAACATACTGAGCAAAAGCTGTTGAAGATAATATCATAAGCGATAATAAAAGCATTACAGTTTTCATAGGATTCTCCATCATTTTTAGCTAAAATATTATAAATACTTTAGATAGTAAAGACTTTGGGTAAAATTTACATAATGAAGGAATATATGAGATTTCAGAGTACTAAAAAGAAAAATCTTCCCTTGATTATATTTATTATTTTCTCCTTATTGATATCTTGCTACCTGCTTACTCAAATAGATTTATGGGAAATTTCAAAATATTTACTCATTATCCCGACTATGCTGATGGGATCTTTAGTTGCCGGATCCTCTCCTCTAGGTGGAGGTATTGTGGCATTTCCCGTTATGTCATATCTTTTAACAGAGCTAGCGGAACTTGCGAGTATTTATAGCCTAGCAATTCAAAGCTTTGGTATGACTTCCGCAAGTATTTTCTTATATATTCACTTTAAAGATAAGATTAAGTTTGATGTATTAAAGTTCACAATACCCATAGCTTTACTCACATGTTTGTTAAGTCCTTTTTTAAAGGAGTATATGGCCTTAAGTAACTTAAAACTAATATTTGCATCCTTCTGGTTTGGAAATGGAATTATTCTCTTCTATATAAAAGAGAGAATTACTACCACTGAGGAAAAGAGAGTTCTCTCCAAAAATTTCACAGAGATTTTAATAATTAGTGCCGTCTCTATTTCAGGAGCGCTTATAAGCTCAATAATTGGTAGTGGTGCTGATTTTTTACTCTTTATCTATCTTGCCACCAGATTGGGTAAAGATATGAAGTCAGCGACTGCAACATCAGTGATACAGATGGCGTTCGTATCTACTTTCCTCACTATTATGAACTTTACATATGTTGCTTCAAGTCAATCTATTCTAAAAGTTTCTCATTACTTGGCCTATTCAATACCGGTTGTTGTTATATTTGCCCCATTAGGTAGCTATATCTTAACTAGGGTCAGTAAAAAGATATTAAAAAATTGGATTTATTTCATAATTATCGCTCAATATATGACTGCACTTGTAATTCTCGAGCTTGGCTACTTTGACTATATAAAATCAATTCTGATTGTTACATCTACATTGTTAATCTATTATATCGTTCGTAAAGTTCAGTTTAAGTAGCCAGTAATCTAGAATTCTATTGATATGAAGCAAGAGAAACTATTAAAACAGCTCAGGGTTTCAGACTAAATCTATATTAAGAAAATATTAATAGTACTATGCCTAAAACTTAATTAGATATATTCCATTAGTACTTTATGCTAAAATAATATCGCATTAACAAGGCAAATAAAATGGTTCAAATTAAAAATAAATATTCATGGTCAAGAGTTAGTTACAACTTACTAGAGTCCATTAACGAAGTACCTGTAGATCTATACATAAAATTATCAAGTATAAAGTATATCAAAATTTATAATGAGAGTGAAGACACACTTGAAGCCTTAACATCAAACTACCTGGCAAAAGAAATTACTAATTTCTATTGCCAGGTCCAAGACTACACCAAATTAGTGGAATATTTGTTGCTGAATAGAGTTGATGTTGGAGCAATTCGAAGAGCAGAACTAATTAAAGAGTTAATTGACATACTTGGCATCTCTCCACTTGTAGCAAAAAATATTCAGGCCATCTCATTGGAGTGCTTAGAAGAAATACGTAAAGATAAGGCCTTATCGACATATATTGATAGCATTTTTAAAACTGGTAATTACCTTAGTCAACACTCTGTTTTAGTATCATTTATATCGTGCCTTATTGCGAAAGAGATGGATTGGAAAGCCCAAGATGTAACAACGAAACTCTCCTATGCCGGAATTCTTCACGATTTAAGTTTAACGGATAATATATTACTGGAACTAAGCCGAAACGAAAATGATATTAATTTTTTAAATTGGGATGAACAAGAAATATACAAATCTCATATAGAAACTATGGTTACTCACCTTCAAACAAGCACATCCATTCCATTTGAAATTTCAGATATTATTTCTAACCATCATGAGTTTTCTATGGAGCAACTTTCTACAAATAGAAAGTCTCCTACTTCAATTTCACAAATAAATGCACTCTTTATTATTGCAGATCAGTTTTGCCACTTGATACATCCTGATGATGAACTTAATATGAGTAATGCTTTAAATCGATGGGTTGAATTCGAAGAACACTTTAATAAAGGTAACTTCAAAAAGCCACTTCAGTGCATAAAGAAATTATTACATACAAATATCCTTAAATAACCTATCCTTACTTCCTCTAACTTGCAGTGTTTCTCTCTTATCGATTTATTTTTAATTTTGCCTCATAAACACTATATTGACAGTCTGAAACAAAATCCTTGAACTCTCTAGAGCCCACTTCATAAATAGCATTATTCTCAATAAGATTAGTACACTGTGTGTAAATCCATGCAGAAGCAGTCTGTTCAATCTTCACAATCTCTGCTTCAAAACATGTTTGGCTGTAATCATCATCACACGAGCTCGCAAATTAAGAAAAACTCACAAGCATTAATAATCCTAAAAATCGTAATTTCATTTTGTTCTCCTAAGTAGTAAATCCTTATTAATTAACTATAAAGATATACTTAAGTCGTTCGCCGATACACCTAAAAGCTCTGATACTCTCACTTGAGAGTAAAATATAGTTTTTCTCTTTTTACAAAAAAAAGCCCCCAAATTATTGTTGGGGGCTTTTTTTGTATTTAATATAATTACTTTATAGTTTTTCGTCAGTCTTACCCTGATAAATCTGCCTTGGTCTAGTGATTCTTGCACCATCAGACTCAATCATCTCTTTCCATTGAGCTATCCAGCCAGGTTGTCTTCCTAGAGCAAACATAACAGTAAACATATTTGTAGGAATACCAAGTGCCTTATAGATTATTCCCGAATAGAAATCCACGTTAGGGAATAGTTTTCTTTTGGCGAAGTACTCATCACTAAGAGCAGTACTCTCAAGACCTTTAGCAATATCGAACATAGGATCTTGTACATTCAGTTTCTCTAAGATTGTATCACAGTAGCCTTTAATAACTTTAGCCCTTGGATCAAAGTTTTTATAAACTCTATGTCCAAACCCCATAAGTCTAAAGGGGTCTTCTTTATCTTTTGCTTTAGAAATAAATTTTTCATAGCCGCCACCATCGCTTTGAATCGCCTCTAGCATTTCAAGTACTGCTTGATTGGCACCACCATGAAGTGGTCCCCAGAGCGCATCAATTCCAGAAGAGATTGAAGCAAACAAATTAGCTTTCGATGAACCAACAACTCTAACTGTAGAAGCGGAACAATTTTGCTCATGATCAGCGTGGAGAATGAGTAGAACATCTAGTGACTTTGCTACATCCTCGTTAGGCTTCTCACCATTCATCATATAGAGGAAGTCTGAAGTATAATCTAAGCTCGAATCTGATTGAATAAGGTCAAAGCCCTTACCGTGTCTATAGACAGCTGCTGAGATCGATTTTAAATGACCTAGCATCAGAGGGAAGATCTCAGATTTTTGCTCATCTGATAAGTCAGGATCTAGTAAATGCGGATAATGTCCGGATAAAGCAACCATTGCAGCAGAGACTATTCCCATAGGGTGTGCCTCTTTTGGGAATGACTTTATTAGAGAGTTGATACCATCAGGAATTGTACTTTTCTCTTTTATTTGAGCCTTGAGTTGAGCCAGTTCATCTTTAGATGGCAATCTATTATTATAGAGTAAGTATGAGACTTCTAAGAAACTCGAATTTTCACAGAGGTCCTCAATATCATAGCCTCTATGTTTTAAAATTCCTTTCTCACCATCGATGAAGGTTATGTTCGATAAACAAGCGCCGGTATTACCAAGCCCGTTATCGTAGGTAATAAAACCAGTCTCTGCTCTCAACTTAGAGATATCAACCGCCCTTTCACCCTCAGTTCCTTCTATGATTGGTAACTCAATAACTACTTCACCTAACTCCAGCTTTGCTGACTTAGACATATTAACTCCTTATGCAATATTCAAATTCTCTATTTTGTATCTTATCGGAAGCTTGTGGTGACACTTTAGCTTTTAACTCGGGTACATTGTGACACTAGGGCCAAAACACACTGTTTAAGAGGCTTTGCCAATATTAGGCATAAAGTAATTCACCATAATTCTCTATGTATTAACAGGTACTTAACATAGACCAAAATACTTCTTAATGCAATATTAGCTTATACTATTTTGGCATAATAGTTGCTTATACATTTATATAACAGGGAATGTTCAAGACAATGGGGAAATTATGCAAAATACAAAGAAATCATTTTTAAACATCTTACTTTTACAAACCGTACTAAGTTTTATGCTTCTAATACCTATGCATATGGGCCAGGCCCATACAGGACATCAAGCAATTCATAAAATTAATAGCTACTTATACGACGGTGATGAGCTAAATATCTCAACCAAAGATCTTATTAGAGAAGTTAACCAAGACCAGTTTAGAAAACTTACAATAAGAGCTCAGGCCATCAGTGAGGATTCAACTCTAACAATTAATATCAATAATAAAGAGATACAAAAAATACAACTTGAGGATAAAATGACAGATTTCGAGATCGTTATTGATCAAAGTGTAATTAAAGAGATCAAGCTTAATGCAGATGCGGCCTTTGTAAGAATGGCGAAATTTAAAATCTAGATCGGATTTCAGCTATTTTCGATTAAGTAATACTTTGTTATATTACTGCTATGGAATTTAAAACAAAACTGATCAAGGCAATTATACATAAGCGTTATAAGCGATTTTTATCAGATATAGAGCTCCCAGATGGAACCTTAGTAGTAGCACATGTGCCAAATACCGGCAGCATGACTACTTGCTGGGAGCCGGGTCAAGAAGCCTGGCTTACTCCAAATAACAATCCTAAAAGAAAACTCAAATATACCCTAGAGATGACTAATAATGGCGAGACCCTTATATCTGTTAATACCTCAATGACTAATAAACTCGTAAAAGAAGCTCTTGAGAACAAAGTGATTAAAGAACTTAGTGATTACTCAACTATCATTCCTGAGCAAAAAATATATGATTCAAGAATTGACTTTCTTCTTCAGCAAGAAGGCCTAAAAGATACTTATGTAGAAGTTAAAAATGTTACACTTAAGGGCGATGGAGAGATAGTTCTTTTCCCAGACTCAGTTACGACAAGAGGTCAGAAGCATTTAAAAGATCTCCTAAAAATTAAAGAGAGTGGTCTCGGTGCCGCCATGCTCTATATAGTAAATAGAGAGGATGTCAGTGTCTTTAAGCCTGCGGATCATATTGATCCAGAGTATGGAAAACTATTAAGAGAAGCTGATAAAGGTGGCGTAGAAATACTCGCCTACCAATCTAGCTTGACGCCAGAGAGTATCAGTGTCGTTAGAAAGATAAAGGTCGAGCTATGAGCCTTATTAAATATATTGTAGAAAATAAACTAGAGAACGAAGCAGAAATTATATTTTTCGGAGGCAGTTTCAATCCTTGGCACAAAGGACATACAAACTGTATTAAGCTTGCATCAAAGACAACTATTATTATTATTATCCCAGATCACAATCCCTTCAAAGAGGTGACTGACTTTAATGAAAAGCTTACAAGTGAGAGTCAATTACAAGAGATTGCAAAAGAGCATAGTGCGGGTATTTACTTAGGTTTTTCTAAGGAGAATAAGCCAAATCCTACTTACAATTGGATCGTTGAAGTTCAACAAAAGTACCCAAAGATGAAGCTCTCATTACTCATGGGCTTCGATAGCTTCATGAGCATCGATAAATGGTATAAATCGAAAGAGCTTTTGACTCTTTTAAGTAGCATCTACGTCGCATCTAGATTGGATAACGACGAGGTAAAAAATAAACAAATCAAACATTTAGAGAGTGTTGTTCCCGCCCTTAGGATTTCTTTTTTGGGGAACCATGATCAAGAGCATCTTTCCTCGACACATATTCGGAAAAATGAGCAATAGCTCGAACCCGCGTCCCCTTTAAATCAACTAAAGGTTCTGGATAGTTTTTACCAACCTTAAAGTCATACAAAGCTTCATCAATTGGCTTTATATTATATGGAGATATAGCTAGCTTTGCTGGAAGATCTCGTAATTCAGGACACCACTTTTTAATGTAAATCGCTTCTTTATCAAATCGCAGTGCTTGAGACTCTGGATTAAAAACGCGAAAGTATGGTTGAGCATCACATCCGGTTGAGCTGGCCCATTGCCAATTCCCCACATTTGCAGTTTTATCAAAATCATAGAGATACTTAGCGAAGAACTTCTCACCTACTCGCCAATCAAGTAATAAATTTTTAGTATAAAAAGAGGCCACAACCATTCGGACACGATTATGCATATATCCAGTGCCCAGGAGCTCTCTTATGCCTGCATCGATAATAGGATAACCAGTTTGTCCTGTAACGAAGGCCTTATGATTTTTTGTATTTTTGTCCCAAGGAATATCTGTATACTTAAGATTAAACTCACTTTTCTCAGAGTGTGGAAAATGAAAAAGTGAATAGGAAAAGAACTCTCTCCATATCAACTCACTGGCCCAAGTTGAGCCTTGTAAATCATTTTCATAGAGATAACGGAACATCAGTCTTTGGGATATAGTTCCAAACCTCAAGTGTACAGAAAGTTTAGAAGTGGAGTCTAGGGATGGTAGGTCTCGTTGATCCTTATAGCTATTAATAGAAGGCTTAAAGTTCTTAAACATCTTTTTTGGATCTAGCTCTGGAAGTGGGATACTAGCAGAAGTAAAACCAATGTCCTTTAGTTGTGGATTCTTCATGCAACCTTTCAATAGGTCTTGAGACATTTTCTTGGGCTTTAATTTAAACTCACCAATCCGGGCCATATTATTTGAGGTTAACTCAAGCCACTTATTCTTAAATGGTGTGTAGACCTTGTATGGAGTCCCCTGGAGAGTGGTCAGAGAAGTTGGCTCATGAGTAAGATGGTCATGAAAGCTATGTAACTTAACTTGGTACTTAGTTAACATTTTCTCAACACGAGAATCTCGCTTCAGACTATAGTCTTCATAGTCTTTATTACAGTATATCTGCTGAACATCATGTTGCTTAATAATCTTTTCGATGACATCAATCGGTTTACCAAAGTATACCGATATTGGAAACTTATCATTTAATCTATGAATAGTTTGTAAAATAAAGTTCACTCTATGATCTGATTTATCCAGTTTATTTAAAATATTTTCATCAAAGATAAAGATAGGAAAAACACTTTCACAATCATGACATGCACGGGCCAAGGCAATATTATCTTCCCAACGTAAATCTCTTCGAAACCAAAATATCGCTTTACTCATCTTCTCACCCTTTATTGATATTTATCAGTCTAAATCAATAATTATAAGTTACAATACTAATTAGTAGACATTATCTATATATTTAGGAGATTGCTATGCCTTTTCATATTTCAGAGTTTGGTCAATACAAGTCATTTGAGTTACCTGATTACAAAGGTATCATGATAAATAGAACTCGTAGAAGTAGCCAAATAAACCCTGATACAGACAATATAACGAATGAGCAATATAAGGATAAAGACGCAAACAAGAGTAAGCATGATATCAAATCGATATCGCACTATGCTAAACAAGAAGAAATCTTCAAAACCCATCAGAAAATCTCATATGCAAGAGAACTAATGACAAAAAATCTTGTGACTGCCACAGAACAGAATACTCGTAGAGAGATTATAAATATGATGGAAAATAGAAATATTCATCATATTCCAATTATTAAGCAAGATATAGTCATCGGTATAATTTCACCAAAAGATTTACTATTTAAGGAAGGCCAAGAAACTAAGGAAATTATGGTCAAAAAGATTATTGTGGCCACTGAAGATACATCTATAAATGACTTAGCAAAGATTATGTGTGCTGAAAACATTGGATGCCTACCAATACTAAATGATGAAAAGGTTATGACTGGACTCGTTACCCAAATAGATATTTTAAGATTACTTGCAGCGAAATCAATTTTTTAAAAACTATAATTTCTGGAAAAAATGTACTTCTGAGATATATTCTATAGCAAGAAGCTTATTTTCAATATCCGCATTTTTTGAAGTGGCATCAACAGTCAGGTAAAGACGAATCTTTCCATTATAGTAATGTAAGTCAAAATTGGAGATATGCTTGAATTCACTTGCTTCAACTATCCCCTGAATAGTCTCAATGACCTCTGACCTAAGTGGCAGAAGTTCGTAAGAGTGTGGCTCAAAAATGTCACTTTCGCCCCTATCATCATCAACATCAGTGTGCACAGTAATATCCATAATATTGGGGAAGCTTTTTATCACTGTATTTGCGACCCATGTGGATATTTCATGCCCTTCAGAGACCGTTATATAGGGTGAAACTTCTACGTTTACATCCAAGATCGCCTTACTTCCCATTTTTCGGCTTCTAAGATTATGCATACCTTTAACACCATCTACAGATAGTATGACTTCTTTTACTTCTTGTATTTGAGCTTGATCAAGACTTGTATCTACAAGCTCCTTGATACTTTTCCAAACGAAGTCCCAACCAACTTTACCAATGAACAATGAAAGTACGATGGCGGTAAATATATCAACTTGAGGAAAACCTGCCATAGAAACAACTAAGCTGACTAAAACTAGAATAGAAGAAATAGCATCTGTTCTCGAATGCCAAGCATTAGCAATAAGTAGCTCAGACTGTATAAGCTCACCTACAGCTAAGGTTTTACGATAGATCCATTCTTTAGAAAAAATAGAAATAATAGTAATGATTATTGTAGGTGTTCCAGGGATAACTGATTCTTTTTTAGCAATAAATGATTCTATATTTTCAATGGCAAGAAAAACAGCAACAACAATAAGGATAAAACCGATAACAATGGTACCTAGAGTTTCAAACCTAGCATGGCCATAGGGATGATCATCATCAGGTTTCTCATGTGAAATAAAAGTAATCAGAATAACGAAGACATCAGTCAGAATATCAGAAAGTGAATGGATCCCATCAACGATCAACGCTTGTGATAAGTAGAGTGAACCGACTATGATTTTCCCGAGACCAAGTATTAAATCAAGAAAAGCACCAATAATTGTGACTCGAGTTGAAAGGGATTTTTTTTCGGAATAGTTCATATTTGTATTATGAATGAGGAGAAAGTATTCGGCCAGATCAAATTGATCTGGCCAATATAATTCTATTTAATCTTAATTATTCAATATGCTGAGGGAGTAATGATAATTGCCCTTCATAATATTCAATAACCTCTTTTGTGTAATTACCAGCAGATAGATCTGTTAAGAAATCTAACTCATAAGTTAAAAGTTCTTTCTCTACATCTGTTGAGCCTATTGGTCCATTTGCAACGATTTCTTTCTTATCGGCCAAAATTTTCTCTAAAAATACAGAGCTACTAGTTTCACGCATTTTTGTGTAAGCAGTAAACATTGTTTTAGCGTCTTCTTTATTTGCAGCAAAGTTTTCAAATGCCGCAAGTGTTATGCCGTCTCTTTCTAACAAGCCAATAATTGCCTGCTGCTGATTTACTTGAAGTCCAAAAAATGATTTTTCAAAGTCTGTGTAGCTATCTGGTGCAACAGGCTTTATTTTATGAGAAATTATTTTTTCAAAACTCTCTTTTGGCACGTCTTTAAATTTATCCATCTCTTTCATCAAAGTTAACATTTCATTAGAAAGAGAATTTACCTTAGAAGCTTGGTACGACATTGAAGATCTCATACCATTACCTTCAGCATAGTGAAACAAGTAACCTGGAATTTTCAGATCCTCAGGTATGTAACCCACCCACTGTCTAACTGTTACATAATTATTCGTAATAAATTGCTTAACTTTACCTTCACCTTGAACACCAATATAAGCATTCTTCACTTGAGCAAGAAGAGTTTTTAAAAGATTACCTTCACCTACCTCTTCCATTCCAAAGTAATTTTTTACCCAACCAAGATTATCTTCAATTTGGTCCGTTGTGGTATTAGCTTCAAGTATGTATGGAATAAAAAACTTTTCACCAGACTCTGTCAAAAAAGGAAGTGGATTCTCAAGTTTCTTTCCTAAAACCATATGCCTCATTACTTGCTTAAACTCTTTCTTGATATAAGGGTGATCAATTAAAGCAAGCTGACTTTCATCAGTTGTTCCTATGGAGTGTCTTCTTTCAAATAAGAATCTCATCGCCATAGCTTTATCAGTCCAGATACCTCTAACATAAATATCATCGGCATACTTATAGTTTGGATTACTATCTCTGTGACTATTTAAAAATTTCCCTACTTCTCCGATTACGCTTTGCCCCTTCTCTTTAAAGTAGTTCTTAACGATAGGGTCAAAACAGGTAGTAAGAAACTTGTTATTATCACGCAATAATGTACTCATATCACGCTCATCCATTATATCAACGATCTTAACAAGTGAAGTTACTTTGGCCGGAACTTCAGAGGTAGCAGCTTCTCCAACAGCACAGGTAAGTTCTGGCGTTTTTAAAATATCTAAAAACATATTTCCGACAACCTTAACTGATTCATTTAATTCACAGACGATATCTCCTGCAATATCTTCTTCCTTACATGCATCTCTTTCTAATACATCTTGCCCGAGAATATTTGCATATAAGTCATACAATTCCATGACATCTCTAACTTTACCAAATTCACGAAATCTACCAGTTAAATAGCTATCAAGATCAGTACTTTTAAATCGTAATCTGTCATCTCTAAAGTTTCTGTACTTGTACATTTCTTTATATCGTTGAGTTCTAAACTTTGCTATTTCAAATAGATTTGTTCCTTCGTCATGTCTGTTACAAGTAGCTGAGAGACCTGCATTTTCATCTGTACAAAATTTATAGCTAGCAACGAATTTATTATCCATATCCGAGATTCCTCTCCAATAGTTTCTAACTTCTTCAGAGTACTCTTCATTATTGATTACGTTTTCCTTTAGATATCCAATAACCTGCTCATAAGTCCAATCAGCAGGAAGACCTGCTTGCTTAGCTTGCTCTAAAACAAACTTTTTGACTTCTCCATTATAAAGTTCTCTATATTTATTAATGTTTGAACCTTTTGGAACTTCAACGGCAGTACCATCGTTAGCTCCTAAAGTACCTGTATAGTTGAATCTTAATGCAGCAACATCATACTTTCCAAATGCCCCTAATTCGTTATATTCACTGACAGCATAATCCATAACAGATGAGTAAGCTGGTGCAGCTTCCATATCTAACAACTGAGCTTCAACATCAGTATAAAAATTTGCAGCATCAGTAGATCCAGCAAAGTTATGTCTTAAACCTAAACTATGTCCCATCTCGTGAACAAAAGTTGAAGTATATCGATTAACTAGAATAATCTCTCTAACCTTTTTCTTCTGAGTATCATTTAAATGAACCCATCTTTTTAAGATTCCACGATTATCTAAAATATTAGCTATCTTTAAAAGACCTGGATAAACTACCTTACGAGTACCTGCAATTGGAAAGAATTCAGGTGCATGCTTTGAGTGTAGTTTATAACCATACTCATCGGCTTCGGCCATCGCCACACGTTTATTCATCTCCTCCATTCCGTCAAAATCTCTATTCATAATTTTTTCAAAATAAGCTTTATTATCAAAGCTTGTTTCAAATTGCCTTTGAGCAGCATCTTTCCCTGCATCAAACATACTAAGAGAGATTATTTTACTATGATCTTGTTCAAAAATATTTTGATGTGTTTTTGCTGAGGATTCGTTTACTTCTGTAACTGGCTTCGCAACTTCAGTTTCATCTAAAGTTGTCTTGTACTTTCTCAAAACAGCTGGAAGTTTAGATTCAGAATAAATTTTGTTATCAAAATTAACTTCAACTGTTTTCGATCCAATTTTAAGAACCTGCTCTTCCATAATATCAACAGCGCCTTCATAAACCCAACGAGTTCCAGAAGACAAAACTCCACCATACATATTTATATGACCTTGAACAATCTCACCTGTTTCAGGATTTGTAACTGTTGGAGCATAACCAAGAAGTCCATTTGCAAGTGGATCATCAATAAGAACAACAGTGTTATACCTTAGGTCACCCGGACTAATATTGTCTGATTCTGACTGTTGAAGAAATTGAATTTTGAAGCCTACACCTGCTGATGCTAAGTTTGCATTCATTACTTCCTGAGATCTCATTGTGGCCTCTAAAATAGGCTTATTTTGTTCAGAATTAAATGATTTACTTAAATAGTAAGTAAGAACCTTTTTATTTGGATCCCATCTATTGGCAAGGTAAGTAACCTCTTTTCTATTTGAATCAAAATCATCATTTAATGTTTCAATTTCGTCTTTAAAAAATCCAAAAGTACTATGGTTCTCGATGGCATACTCTGATTTTTCATATCCTTTAGTTGCAAGTTTATCTAAGGCAACCATTGAATAGAAAAATCTCACCTTAAAACTATTGAAAGAAAGCTTTCCCATAAAATAGTTTCTACGAATACAACTCCATGTGTTTCTTAATTTATATGTTTTTTCAAGTTCAATATTTAGGACACCATCTTTAGAAAATTCGTAGTCTACAAGTTTTACACCTTTAGGTGTTACACAACCACTTCCTTCAACATTTGAGAGATCAAGCATATTTAACTCTTTAACTTCTAAAGCTGCATAATCAGGATAGAAATACTCTTTTTGATCCCATGTTAAATCTGAATCCTCTTCCTCTTTATTTGTACAATCTCCGAACTCATCCTCTGCACATTTATATTGCTTATAATCTACAGGGACAGTTAAAACCGGAGTGTTATTTAAATCATTGTTTGCAAAACGTCCATCCTTCTCAAGTTCAAGGACCTCAAGACCAGCTTCAGTAAATTGAAGTTTAACAATCTTTTCATCACCCTGAAAATAAGGATTAGCTTCTGCCACTTCCCTAGGAGTACCAAGTGTCATTGGAACATATAAATACTTAGTAGGTGTTCCATCTGCATTTTTAGTAAGAACATCAGATATTTTCAGCGTTTCAGCTTTCTTATAAACCTTGTCGTATTCTTTTTCTTTTGCACAACTCGCAAGTAAAAGACTTCCTAAGGCTAAAACGACAATGTTGTTAAATTTCTTCATTCCATTCTCCTAATGCGCATTAAAATGTTAATGCAAACTTTCCATATATACTTGCTGACTCAGCGTCATAAACTTCAATATTACTATCAAGTCCCTCTTCTGCTTTATAAACAGAACCTGAAGTCGTTAAACCTGCAGCTAGAACTAAATTTTTATTATAGTCGTGACCAACTTCTAGAACAGACATAAAACTTGGATCTCTTCTTGTTCCTTCATAAGACCAAGTATTTGAATAAATAAGTGTAGGTTCGAAATACCACCTTGGAACAAAAGCATAGTTTAAAACCACAAATTGAATTAACTTGTACTCAGTATTTAAGCTGTTAGTTCTACTTGTTTTATATTCATGAAAATTCTTAACCCCTCTTGGAAGGTAACTAAGTCTTAACTCGTCTAAAATTTTATAAGAGAGAGATGGATTCACCTCTACTCCAAAGTTTAATTCTTCATTTCGTTTACTTTTCTCACTTGTTGGAAGAACTAAAGTTGCCGACGGAGAAAGCTTTAAATTCTCAGTAAGTTGAATTCCTTTCTTTGAAAGTGTCAGTTTAGTATCTTTTAGAGTCGTTTCATAAGACTCATGAAGATTTTTACCAATATTAGCCCAAAATCGCCCAGTGTACTCACTCGAAAATTTGTAACGAAAGAAATACCAAATCGTAGAATCAGCTCTTTGCTTATTATCATTTTCTTGCATATCTGTTTCATATGAGACATCTAATGTTTGTGTAATCGCCTTTACGATTTTACTTTCCTTACTTTTTAAATCTACTTCAGTTTTATTTACCGCAGACATGATTGTAGAAACCTTATCAGCTTTCTCAATCTTAATAGTTTTCTTTTTTACGACTTTATTTGGCTTTTGCAATTTAGGCTTAGACACTTTTTCTTGAGCTGCTATTTGCCTCTCAATTTTTGGAGCTGGCACGTTAGCTGCGATTATCTCTTGTTGGGAATCATCAAGTTTGCTTACTTTAGCGCTGGCCTCAATTTCTTGTGGAGCACTCATCGCTTCAGGTTTTGTTGATGTCTTGGTTATTGGTGAAGTTTTATCTTTATTAATATCCTCATCTTGACTACAAGCAGATACACCACAAACTAAGGCAGTAAGTAGAATAGGCTTTAAATTTAATGTAGTACGTTTAAACATGGATTCTCCATAGTAAGTTTTCTAATCAAATTCCATTTTGATATACCGAGACATTATGCAATAATAGTGACAAAATAGTAGTCTGTGAGTAATTATTATAGGATGCAAAGCATTAAGATTCCGAAATTATGGAAAAAATTACACTAAAAAAGATTGTTTTTCACAAGAATAAGTACGCTGTAATGCCTCTAATAGCGGGTATCTTTATGGCCCTATATGGAGTATGTGGTGCCATTAGCTACCACTCTGGGGTATTTTTGCCCATTCCAGAGTTCGAAAAAGCTATCCCAATGCTGAGATGGAGTATCTATATATATATTGTTTTATATCCGGCCTACCTTGTATGGTGCATTATTGGATATAAAGACGAAGACAATATGAACAAGACACTCTTTGCTTTTATGGTTCTCACGGTACTTTCTTGTGCAATCTTTTTGAGCTTTCCAGTAAATTACCCAAGGGAATTCTATCCTCTACCGCCATTTACAGATATCACAACTCTTCTATTTAAGGCAGTCCGAATGATTGATAAACCTAGTAATTGCCTTCCTTCACTACATGTAGGAATATGCTATTGTTTTGCATTTGGATGGTATAGAGAAAATAAAACTAAGTTTTGGATCTCAATCTTTATATCAACTCTTATATCGATTTCGACACTGACTACAAAGCAGCACTATATCTATGACGTTGTAGCTGGCTTTGGACTCGCCATATTCATTTTTTACTTTTTTGATAAATACTCAAAAGTCTCTACGAAAGCTTAGACTTCGTAAACTCTTCTAGTTTTTTTGCTGAGACATCCTGAGCCTGGATAGCGGGATAAACGTTTAAATCAATACGTCTTAACCACATTTTTAGAAGTACCTTAGGACTACTTACCGCCTTGCCACCATGTGCACGACTAAAGAAGCTTCCCCACAAACCATTAAGAGTCATGGGAATGACAGGAACAGGAACCTTTGCAAGCATATGCTCAATTCCTTTTTTATATTCACTTAGTTCGCCGTCATGAGTAATTTCACCTTCAGGGAAAATACAAAGAATATCTCCACTCTTAAGCGCCTGTTCAATATCAAGTTGCGCCTGATTAAAAATTTCAAGGTCCTCATTCTTACCTGCGATAGGAATAACCTTTCCTCCCCTAAAGATATTATGAATTAAAGGAATTTTCATAAATTTATAATACATCACGAAGCGAACAGGTCGCTTAATACCTGCTGCTACGACTAACCAATCAACAAAAGAGACATGATTACAAGTAAGAATACAAGCTCCCTCTTCAGGAATATTTTCAACACCATGAACCTTGAGTCTATACATAAGTCTCGTAATAATCATCGCGACGAAACGTAGTAAAAACTCAGGAACAACGGTGTAGATATAGATCGAAACGAGCAAGTTTAAAACAGCCCAGATTCCAAATATTTGAGGAATAGTAAATTTAAATGAATATAAAACTGTGAGAGCAACAGCGGAGGAAACCATAAACAAAGCATTAATGATATTTAACCCAGCAATAACTTGAGACCTCTCACCGTTTGGCGTTCTATGTTGAATAAATGTATAAAGTGGAACAATAAAAAAACCGGAAAAGACAGAGAGACCAAATAGATCGATCAATATTCTCCAATGAATAGAGTATGAAAGAAATTCTTTAATACCAATATCAACTAAATTAAACTCAGGCGTCCCAACTAAAAATAAGTCAAAGATAAAAATAGTCATCCCAATAGTTCCAAAAGGTACAAGTCCCAACTCTAACCTTTGTCGACTAAACTTCTCACATAGCATGCTTCCTACAGCGACACCAATACTAAACATCGCAAGGAAGAGCGTAACTACACTTTCATTACCTCCAAGGACATTTCTTCCGTAGGCAGGAAACATCGAGAGTAGAGCGGCGCCTAAAAACCAAAACCATGAAATCCCCAGTACTGCTAAAAAAACAGTTTTGATTTTTGTCGTCACCTTTAAAATTTTCAAAATTGGAGCAAAGAGTCCATAAGAGATTTTCATATTCTTATCAGCGGGCTCAAGCGGCTGAACTTTCATTCCAAAGAACGTACCTATAGCTGCAAAAATGATAATAGAGATAGCAGTATAAGATCGACCTACCTCCTCAAGTCCTATTAGTGCTCCACCTAGTATTGTTCCTAATAGGATTGAAACAAAAGTTCCTGAGGATACTAATGCATTTCCCTGTAAAAGTTCATTACCGTCAATTAATTCAGGTAAAATCGAGTATTTAATTGGGCCAAAGAAGGCGGACTGCAGTCCCATAAAGAATAATGTAATAATTAGTACATTTACGTTCTCGCTCATAAAGCCGTATGCACCCACAAACATGATAACAAGTTCCCATAATTTTATGTAGAAGATAAGTTTATGCTTAGGGAACTTATCACAAATCTGTCCCGCCATTGCTGAAAATAAGAAGAAGGGAAGAACAAAAATTCCTCCACAAATAGCAACCATCTGCTCTGGTGCAAGTCCTGCGAGACTGTAAGATTTAAATGTTATAAGAATAACAAGAGCATTCTTAAAAACATTGTCATTAAATGCACCAAAGAATTGTGTCAAAAAAATAGGCCAAAAGCGCTTATCTTTTATAAGATGTTTTTGATATTCCATAAATTTCCCCTCTTTAATAATACTAAAGAGGGAATTTGATTAGTTCAACAAAAAAGTATTCCGATCAGGTTAAGAGTTAAGCTCCTGCTTAACCATTTTTATGACTCTAGAAATATCACTTCTCATAAGTTCTTCGGGCTTATCTTCTGATAATAATTTAGAACAAAGTTCTTTATTACATAAAATAAGCGACTTATGAATCACCTGAGTAAAGATAGTCCTAACTGCCCAGTCAATATCTGAATCAATTATGTTCGGAAATTGTTCCCTTAGACAGATATCAAAGTATTCTCCTCCGGGAGGCCCTTTAAATCGTGAAATATTCAGGGGCATTTTAGAAGGGATATCTGAGTTGGACAGGATCAGTTTAAAACCAGTTCTTAAATCTTCACCATTATTAAGAAAGTGATCAAAAACTTTCAAAGCAAATAGATCTATATCTTTTTCTTCAAGTGAATCAAAGATAGCTTTGATATCAACTTCTGTTCTCTCAATACTATGCTGCATAGTTTGTAGGTATAAATTTTCTTTATTAGTAAAATGATAGTTTATGGCCGCAATATTACAGCCACATATTTTGGCAATTTCTCTTACACTTACGCCAGTAAACCCTTTTTCGGCAAAAAGCTTATGAGCAAAACCTAAAATTT
Organism: uncultured Oligoflexia bacterium; assembly: GCA_913058265.1. GTDB lineage: Bacteria > Bdellovibrionota > Bacteriovoracia > Bacteriovoracales > Bacteriovoracaceae. The sequence goes on along the minus strand of CAJXPQ010000003.1, from coordinate 281,258 downwards.
TATCTTTCGTATTTTCAGTCACGATAAAACCTCTCTAACCTCTTCACTTGGAGTTGAGTCCAATGGAGTCTGCTCTACTACCGCCTCATTAACTTTATCATTACTCTCATCACCTAAAACTTTATATTTCTTAAGAAGACGAATAAAGTCTTCTAAAATAGCATAAGCACATGGAACCCAAATTAAAGTAAGTATTGTCCCCGAAGTTAATCCCCAGGCCATGGCCATAGTCATAGGAACAAGCATGGCGTCAGAGCCACCAATCCCATAGGCGGTAGGAATAAGTCCTGATACTGTTGTTAGTGAAGTTACAAGAACTGCTCGAAGTCTCATCCCAGAAGCCTTAACTAGAATTTCATGTAATTCCATCTTTCCTTCTGCACGCATTTGATCAATAAAAGAAATGAGTACGATACCTGCATTAACGATAATACCTGCAAGACCAATAACACCAATCATCGCCAAAAATGAGATGGGTCTACCGTGAAAGAAAAAGGCAACACTAAAGCCAACTAAACCTAAAGGAATAGTAGACATAATAATGATAGGTCTCAGGTAAGAAGCAAATAGGAATACAAGAAGTGCGAATATACCAAGTAATGCCAAAATAAGGGCCTCACCCAAAGACTGCATAGATTCTTTTGTTGATTCTGCCTCTCCGCCAAATGCTAACGAGACATCAGGATAATCTGCAGCATATTTTCCATAGATTTCTGTAAGCTTCTGATTCGCAACTGAAGAAGTTATAACCGCCTCATCAATATCCCCGGTTAGAGTTTTAGAGCGTTTGAAGTCGTATCGCTTAATTTCATACTGACCATTAGTCACCTCAAGACTAGCAACTGTACTTACTGGGACAAGATTACCAAGACGGTCCATGACTTTGATGTTTTGAATATTTTCTGCTGTTCTACGAGATGTATCTTTATACCTTACCTGTAAATCAACTTCTTTATTCTCTAAAACAACTTTAGAAATCATCGTACCAGACAAAGCTGTTCTAATAGCATTTCCAATAGCACTAACACTTAAACCCAATTGATCTGCTTTAGCATAATCAATACGAACTTTAATCTCTTTTTCTCCTAAAATATCATCTGTCTTCAAATCTCTAACACCAGGGATATTCCCCATGTCAGCAATGACCTTATTCAGAATAGCGTCCAGACTTTCAAGGTTATTGGATCTAAAGGTTGCATTTATAGGTTCACCTACCGGCGGACCATTTTGCATGAATTCAAAGGTCAGAGTTTTAGCGAAATCAGACTTAACTAATCTTGCCTTCTTTAAGAAGTCTAAATAATCTACATTATATTTTGCATCATTCGATGCGTAGATCGTAATAAGTCCATGATTATCACCATTAGATCCTTTCGCATCATTCGGCCCCATCTTAGAAAGACCAGACCTCACAACAATACCTCTTTGCCAAGAACCAAGTTTATCATCTAGGTCTTTTTGTATTTTAACTAGCTCAAGCTTAGTTTGCTCCAGTGGAGTACCTCTAGGCATCTCAAGACGGCCAAGATAGATTTCAGTCTGCTCAGCTGGGAAAAGAATAAATTTATTCCCCTTACTCATTAATAGTAAAGATCCAACTAGTAAAATACCAAAGCCAAGGAAAACAAAATATCTACGATTAATAAGCTTATCCATCAAAACTTCAAACTTAAGAATAAATTTATAAAACCAATCTCGCTTAACTTCACCTTTTTTGTTCTTAGTATTTCCTGCAAAACGTAATCTCATGGGAAGTAAGAAAAAACTCTCAAACAATGAGATCAGTAAGGCCAACGTTACAACGATTGGAATCCACTTGATGAATTGCCCCATGATACCTTTTGTTACAAGCATAGGAACAAAGGCAGCAATGGTAGTAAAAGCTGTAGACGAAATAGGAAGCCAAAGCTGTTTTGCTGATAAAAAAGATGCATCCATCGCTGACATATTATGTTCATCACGAAGTCGTGCAAAGTTTTCAGATATAACAACAGAATTGTCGACCAACATACCTAAAGCAATAACAAGAGCTAGGATAGTAATCGCATCAAGGTTCATCCCCATAACAGGCATAAATCCGATAGTTGCCATAACTGCTAAAGGCAGTGAAAGCGAGGCCATCAGACCTACTTTTCCGGGGAGGAAAATGAAGAGAAAAACAACAACTAAGATCAGACCAGAAATGGCATTTGAACTTAAGATTGCAAGTTTTGCTTTAACTTTATCAGCTTCATTATTATAGGTAATGATTTCAAATTGGTCTTTATACTGCTCTTTAAAGCGATTAAGAATAGTGTTTACTTCATCAACAAGAGCTAATGTATCTGCCCCTGCTTTTTTGCTAACGACAAGAAGTGTCGCTGGTCTTCCGTTAAAAGAGGCTAAAACTTTTGCATCCTCTTCGCCATCTAAAACTTTTGCGATATCAGAAAGTAAGACTTTTTTTCCAGAAAAATTTGACCTAACAACTAACTCACCTAACTCCTCAGCAGAGTTTACCTTTCCCTCAATTCTTATTAATTCTTTTGAATTACTAGTTTTAAGATTACCACCTGGAATATCAAGGTTTCTAAGACTCACTTTGTTTAAGACTTCCTCAATTCCAATATGATAAGAAGCTAATTTTTCTTCATCAATTCTTATATTAAATTGACGCTTTAAAAATCCAACCGCCCTCGCACTTTTAACACGTTTAGAGTCTTCCAGCTCTTCTTTGAGGTGATCGGCCATAATATCTCTTGCTCGATCAGTGTTATCACCTACGATTGCAATTTCAATTGCGGGAAATTCTTCTGAATTTATCTCTAAATAGGTGGGATCGTCTCGCAGGTCAGCAGGAAGAGTATTCACGGCTTTAACAGCTTTTTGTAATTCATCGAGAACTTCTTCCTCGTCCTCATTATCCATATCTACACGAACAAAAATTCTTGAAAGACCAGATTTTGAAACGGACTTAACATCTTTAAGACCAGAAACTTCTCGAATTTTATCTTCGATTGGCTTTGTGATTTTCGTTTCTATATCCTTGGCGGTGGCACCTTCATAACGAGTCTCAACTTGCACCATCGCAAAGTTTACCATGGGATAGGACTCAGCATTTAATTTGAATAATCCCATGACTCCAAATATTACCATCATTAATGAGAGGATAATTGTAAGCTTATGGTTCTCTAAAAAAAACTTTATAATTTGGTTCATAATGACTTCCTATTAAATGCACAGTCATATTCATTGAATACTGCGAGATAGTCTAAGATTGTATTAACGATCATAAGTTGGGTATCAATAACATTGAGATCACTTTGTAGTAATGCGTCTTGATCCTGAATCAGAACGTACTCAGGAATCCTTGCTTGTCGGTACTGCTTATTCATTTCTTTTAAGCGGATATCAAATTGAGTTGAATTCGACTTTTGCTCTTTGATAACTTGAGAGAGTAACTTAACTGATTTTTGAACTTGAGTATGAGAAGAGGAAACCTTTGCATCCATTGAATCAATTGAAGCTTCAAATCTTTTCTCTGTTAGCTTCTCTTTAATAGTAGCGGTTGATCCTTTGCTTTCTCCAAATGGTACTGTAAGCATGATTCCTGCACTCATGGCAGAACGATCATTTTCATCAATATCATCAAGTGATCCTTGATAAGAACCTTCAGTGTAGCTTGTGCTTTTAGCGTCAGAAGAAACACCAACCTTTTTTAAGGTTAAAGCAAACTTCAAATCTACATCATCATAAGTACTATCGATTTTCCCTTGTCTATTCTTTACTCTATTAAGAATCTTTGTAATATCATCATATTTTGTACTCTCAAAGGGAACTTCTTTCGTACTTTCAATTTTAGCTGAGCAAGAAAGAACTTCAAAGAAGGCCTTGTTAAGATTATATTTTCCTAACTTCAACTCTTGCCCGTTTAAGTTTGGAAAAAGTTCTCTAAGATTTTTAAAAAGCATTTCTCTCTCATATTCTAAAGAAAGCAACTGTCCTTTTCTTTGATGTACGAGAGATTTAAACCTTGCGACCTCTGCCTTATCAGCGACTGAGCTTCTCTTTCTTTTAACAGCATCAGCGGCCTGATTCTTAGCTGTCTTGTTAAGTCGCTTCATAATCTCTAATTTTTCATTATTAGCAACAATGGTCCAATAAAGCTTTCTCACATTAGACTCGAAAGCATAGGCTGAGATTTCTTTTTGTAACTCATCTTTAGCTTTGAGATCATATAAATTATCAAACTGATTTTTTGAAATTCTTCCCATAAAGTCTTTCCATAAATCAAATTGGAATCCAAGTTCGTAAACTGTAGTATGGAGGTCCTTATAATCACTACCCGACTCAGAGTCACCAGATCTAGCATCAATTGATGTATTCAAATCAATAAGAACACCATACTTAGTGGATTTTCTCACACCTAATTTATATTGATTTACTGATCTAAATATTGGTTGAAATGAAATCGTAGACTTCTCTTTCGTCTGCTCATTATTGTATCCAGCATAAGCTTCGTAGCCAAACTTATCACTCAGCTCATCAGCTCTAACTGAAGAGTCTAAAAAACTGGCCTCAATTTCTGCCAACGTCGGATTTGATTTCTTTGCTAATTTTAGTAATGAGTTCTCGGTGATCTCTGCGCCATAAGAGGATGTAATGGACATAACAAAGATAAGTAGTAGTGAGCGTTGTCTGATATTCATATTGCCTCGCTTAATTCAAACGTTCGTTTAAAACCATAACACTATTATCGTACGATTCAAACGTTTGTTTTAATACAAGTTCTATACTCAATAAATTTAATTACTTACGGGCTAGTAGATATTCGTAATCGATTGAAAGATGGCAATACCTTGCTTATAAAGATCTGACTTTGAACGTCTTGACCGCGAATTTAGCTTAATATCTCTTGGAGTTTCATGGGTAAGAGCGTTTAGCCCATAGGAATTTACCATCACTAATCTGGCCATTTTTGGGTGACCATTTGATAGTTTAGATACTCCATTTTGCCAAATATCGTAACCAGCAAGCTCATCGATAAACTCTTGTTGGCGATTAAAGAAAGATATATCCACATAATTCTTTTTTACACGATAGATAAAGTCTTCAGTAAATGATCCATGCATATCTAGAAAAATTGGCATATTGCTTTTATATTTCATATAAGGCTTCAAGTTTTTATGAATAACCTTTGCTTCGTCATAGGTATCAGTAATATCAAATCCCCAGCTTCGATTAAGGTCTCGTCCATTTTCATTATAACGACTCATTGCCTCTGCACCGTCAGGGTTCACCATTGGATATAAAAGAAGTTGGTAGTTTTCGTGGAAGTCTTCTGTTGCGCTTAGAAATTCGTTAATAAAGCCCTCTATAATCCAATTAGCAGTCCCCTCATTACCATGGTGTCTTCCGAACATCACAATTGTTTTTTTATTTGAATCGAAATTTTTAGGCTTAACTGCGTAGAGATCTCTCCCCTTTAAACTTTTACCAATTACCGATATTTCATATCCAAGGCTTGTAAAATTAGTTCTGGTGGAATTCATAAAATCGATAATGTTTTGATAACGATAGTATTCAACATACTTTTGATTATAGCGTGTAAAGTCACCTTCGGAATGATCGTTCTTTTTAACTAATTGCGCTCTATAGAATTGAAGTGAATTTATTTTATTATAAAGAAGCTCTTCATAGATACCATTATCTTTTTCAACAAAGACCTTATGATCCTTTTTTTGCATTTGTAATTCAAAACCACTAAAGATTTTTTCATGAACACATTCGGCATAAAGATGACTGCTTAAGAGTAAGACTAAAAGAGCTATTGATTTCATATGTATCCTTTGAGGTTGAGATACTAGCGACTTTTCCTAGATATGACAAAAAAAGGCCCTCAAAGAGGGCCTCAACAATATAAAAATTACATTATCTTAAATTATTTTGATGCTGTTCTAATAGTTTTAACTTCTTCTTTTGTTAGAACAACTTCGATTTTTTTGTCAGCAGGTATATAACCATGATCATGACCATGATGATTACCACCACCATGACTATGTCCGTGACTCTTAACTGAGATATGTGGAGCGATAATTAAAGATACGATCGACATAAGCTTAATTAAGATATTCATAGAAGGTCCTGAAGTATCCTTGAACGGGTCACCAACAGTATCTCCAGTAACTGATGCTTTATGAGCTTCAGAACCTTTGTATTCCATCTTTCCGTTAATTTCGACACCAGCTTCGAATGACTTCTTAGCATTATCCCAAGCACCACCAGCGTTGTTTTGGAATATACCCATAAGAACACCAGTCACAGTAACACCAGCTAGAAGTCCACCAAGAACTTCAGGTCCAAAGGCAAATCCAACTATAACCGGAGTTATTAATGCAATCGCACCTGGAAGCATCATTTCTCTTAAACTTGCTTCAGTTGAAATAGCAACACACTTATCATATTCAGGTTTTGCTTTATACTCCATGATTCCTGGAATTTCTTTAAACTGACGTCTAACTTCCTGAACCATGGCCATAGCAGCTCTACCAACGGCAGCAATACATAATGAAGAGAAAATAAATGGAATCATTCCCCCAACAAATAAACCTGCAAGTACGTCTGCTTTATAAATATCAATTGAATCTATTCCTGCAAGACCAACAAAAGCTGCAAATAATGCAAGTGCTGTAAGTGCAGCAGAAGCAATTGCAAAACCTTTACCAGTTGCAGCTGTTGTATTTCCAACAGCATCTAAAACATCTGTTCTAGCTCTAACTTCTTTAGGTAGTTTACTCATCTCTGCGATACCACCAGCATTATCTGCAATTGGACCGAAAGCATCGATCGCAAGTTGCATAGCAGTCGTTGACATCATACCTGCAGCTGCAATTGCAACTCCGTATAGACCGGCAAAGTAATGAGACATATAGATACCAGCAGCTAAGATTATTGTAGGTAAGAAAGTTGATTCCATCCCTACAGATAAACCACCAATAATATTTGTAGCGGCACCAGTATCAGATTGCTGAATAATTGAATCAACAGGTCTCTTACCGATTGCTGTATAGTATTCAGTTACGATACTCATAAGAGCACCAACAATTGAACCAACAACGATTGCCCAAAAGACATCCATTTTTGAAAATGCATAGCCTCTTAACATCATATTTTCTGGAAGCATCCAGTTTACAATAAAGTAACAAGCAACAACACTAATTATAATTGAAGTCCAGTTACCAATATTTAAGGCTTTTTGAACATCACCTTCTTCACTCGAAATTCGAACCATTGAGCATCCGATGATAGAGAAAAGAATACCTGTAGCAGCAATAACCATTGGAAGAAGTATTGGCGATAATCCGTTAAAATTATCCATAACAACTATTTCTCTTCCCAGAACCATTGTCGCAAGAATTGTCGCAACGTATGATCCAAATAAGTCAGCTCCCATACCGGCAACATCACCAACATTATCACCAACATTATCAGCAATAGTAGCAGGATTCCTAACGTCGTCTTCTGGTATCCCAGCTTCAACCTTACCAACAAGGTCTGCTCCAACATCAGCAGCTTTAGTATAGATACCACCACCAACTCTAGCGAAAAGTGCGATTGATTCAGCACCTAATGAAAAACCAGCAAGAATCTCGATAGCTCTTTCCATCTCAATACCGTTAGCAGTTCCACCACTAGCAACAACAACATATTTATAAAGAATAATGAATAGAACTCCAAGTCCTAGAACAGCAAGACCAGCAACTCCAAGTCCCATAACAGTTCCACCAGTAAAGGCTACCTTTAAGGCTTTCTTTAAACTCGTTCTTGCAGCTTGAGTCGTTCGAACATTTGCTTTAGTTGCAATGTTCATCCCTAAGTAACCTGCATATGCAGATAGAACAGCTCCAATAATAAATGAAACCGCAATGTATGGAGATGAAGTTTCAACCAAAGTACCAGACCATCCTAAAAGAATTGCTGCAATGATTGAAAAGTAAGTTAAAACTTTCCATTCTGCTTTTAAAAATGCCATAGCTCCTTCTGCAATGTAAGTAGAGAGCTCGACCATGGTTTCATTACCAGTTTCTTGCTTATTTACCCATGCAGACTTAACTAACATAACCACCAAACCAAATAATCCCAATGCAGGGATTAAATAAAGAACATTAGATTCCATTAATACCACCTATTTGTATTTATATTATTTATATTGTACTAAAACGCTAAGATTCTAACGTCTTAAAAATATAGTGTAAACTCAAATTTTGGGGTTATTTGAAACGCAATGCGCATAAACAATATTAATGTACAACTAAGTTTTTCTTTGATTTATCGCACAACAATTGAAATAATCTTTTCGAATTTAGTCACGGAGGGTTTACCCATGAACAATATTTTAATCTTATTAATTAGCACAAGTTTCTTAATGACCTCATGTTTTAATATACCAGACGATCCAAATCCAGGTTTAATTATAAATCATGCGGCACTTCCAGATGGTCATAAAGTTTGTGTTATAGGAGACTCAGGTAAGAAGTCTAGTGGTCAAGCACTTGTTGCAAAAGCCTTACTTGAAGAGAACTGTGACCAAATTAGACATACGGGTGATATAATCTATCCGGACGGAATAAAATCTGCAGATGATCCTGAATTTAAATCTCGCTTCTATGACTACTATAAGCCAATTATGGATAAGGGTGTTCCGTTTTACATGTCTGTTGGAAATCATGACTACAAACTTGAGCCGGAAGCTTGGCTCGAAATAGCAAAAAAGTATGAAACAATTAAAATGCCAAGTATGTATTATATGGATATCTATGAAGATATTTGTTTTATAACATTCGACACAAACTCTCGTTATGTTGAACAAAAAAACTGGATGGATAGGATCCAAAAAGACTACACTTCTAAGTGTTCTTTCACGCTGGCCTTTGGACATCACCCTCGCTACTCTTCGGGTAAGCATGGCAACGCTTTTCTCTTCGTGAAGAAGTTTTTAAACGCTGCAGTTAAAGGACGTGTTGACACATACATTGCCGGTCATGAACACAATCAAGAAGACTACGGTATGAAAGATGGTACTCAATGGTTTGTTTCTGGTGGAGCAGGAGAATTTCGTTATATTAAAGGGAAACCACCTGTATGGGCGCAAGCTAAATTAGGTTATATGATTTTCACTCTTCATAGGGATCAAAAATCTCCTTACATGAAATACTACTTCTATAGAGTTCATGAAGAAACAGGCGTAAAAACACTAGAGCACTACGGCGCACTTCGCGGAATGGGGTTTAAGTAGGCTTCACTACCTTCTTAATACCACTTCTTCTAAGATTGATAGAGGCATATTTCCTGCCTCTAGAAATCTTTTGTGGAACTCTCTATCACAATCTATATCCTCACCATTAAATTGTGATTTAAATTTTTCTTTAAGTTTCCAGACAAGGTGATTTCCAGTTAGATAGGATAAAGGGTATCCCCTCTCTTGAGAATACCAGTTTAGCTCTGCTTGAACTCTTGCATCAACAAAACCAGTAATTTTTTGAAGTAAATTCCCAGCACAGACAAAAGGGTCCTCTGAACTTAAATCACAATCAACTCCGATATCTAAATACTTCTTATCTCCAGACATAAAATACAAGTCGATTGAGACTCTAGCACCAATTCTAGAGATATCTCTTTTGCCACTGAAACGAACTTCATCAGCAAGTTCATTAGCATAGCCTATATCAAGCATATAATCTTCAAGCATAGTGGTCCAACCTTCAAAAAGATCATTAGACTCAAAAATTCTACGAATAAAAGAGTTGTTAGATGCGGCCCAGGCTAATTGTAAATGATGACCTGGAATTCCTTCATGAATCATCATGCCTGGAATACTTATTTCGGTGTGCTCAGGAATAAGCTCTTCAGTCAGAGTTAGATAAACTAAACTCTTTTTAACTCCCTCTCGCAAAGCTAACGGCGGCATCATCGCTCCAGCAGGAATAGATGGCGCCATAAAACTTGGGGTTTGCATGATGTGCATATCCTGATTTTCCATAATAGGAAATAAATTTCTCTCTTTAATGAAAGACAAAATTTTCTCTCTTTCAGATTGATAGCGCTGTAAGATAAAGTTAAATCCTTCACCTTTTCTTGATACAGCAAATTTGTTCACTAAAATTTTCTGTAAGTCTTCAGCAGATGTTTCCTCAGTTAGATCATACTTTTGAGCGAGTTTTAACCTCAGCTCTTCAACAGAGCGAAGGTTCTCTTTCATAAAATCTTTAGCAACCTGATGAATTTGTTCCGGAGAAAGAGTTATCCCTCGACTCATAAGAACCTTATGCATTTGCTCTTCACCTATAAAGATATTTTTTGATTTTGTAGTGTTTTTCAAATGGATTTCATAACGAAGTAAACTAGAATTTGCACTAGTTATGGCCTTTCTAAGGCGATCAGTACTTTTAAAACCAATATCTTGTGCCCATGAATAAATATTCTCAAAGAAATCGGATAATCCAGAAAGCTTATCCAGTTCCATTATAACCCAACGTTCAACCGGATCTTTTATATTTCTCATATAACTCGAAATATATCCATCCACCTTTTCTAATCTCGATATTATATTTACAAGTCTGAGTTTTGCCTCCCTTGGATCATTTATAAAAAGCATAAACAACGGACCAGAGATAGCATCAGATGCAGTTGGCATTCTCATATTATGAGGAACTCCATCAAGGTCTAGTTCATAACTTAAAAATTTTTGATCTAATAAGAGTTTGTATAATTTCAAATCGATCTTTTGATCAACACTTAACGATTCAATATCAATTTTTTTAAATAAGTTTAGAAAGGATATTATTTTTCCAGTATTGGTAATACGTTTATTCTTTCCTGGATCTGGAAGATCTCCTAGGTTTTTATGAATACCACTGAAAAGACAAAAGTTAGGGTCATCTTCTAAAAATGTCTTTAACTGATTAACGAATGTTTCGAATTTCATAGACTTACCTCTTTATTAGATACCAAAAGTTACTAAAGCATTCGACTCAAGTACCCGATGATATATTATGAAACTCTATCTTAGCATCATTCTCATTTCAATGACTACTACCCATGCAACAGCAAGCCTACTCACTCTTAACAATGGGGACTTACAGCAAGAAATTCAGATCAAGCCTTTCCAAGGATTTAAAGTAAATCAAAAATGTATTGATCTCAATGATAAATGCATGGCCTTATTATCTACAAAGATAAAGCTTATAGTAAAACAAACAAAAATAGCTGGGCACCCGGCCAGTAAAGTTTGCCAGGCCAAAGGCGGCTATTCCATTATTCTAAAAGATAATAAAAAAAATGAATATGACTATTGTACTTTCAGTGATGGATCAATGGTATCTTCATGGGACTTGGAGAAAACAAAATGATTAAATTCTCTAAGGTAGTATTTCTCTTTCTCTATATGACATCAAGTTTTGCAAATAGTATTGAATACCTTGCTTACAAACAGCTAAATTCTAGTATTTATAAAAAAGTTGTTCCTGGTAAAGAAATCGATCTAGGTAGATACAGATCACAAGATGGAATAGGCATCTGTTATAATTTTACATTTATCAAACGCTTAGAGAATCTTTGTAAGACAACAGATCATTGTGACTTAGGAAGCGATGAAATAAACGCTCTTCACTTATACAAAATTACACATGACGGAATCCCATTGCAAGAAAATAGCGTCGGAGGAGGCCATACAAGTATGATTTTGGATTCATTAAAGAAAGAAGGAACCCCTTATAAATTTTACAAAGAAAGCTGTGCACCGTTTGATCAAATGATCTATAGACGTATTACTCAAGGTAACCCTAACTCGGGAGCATACACTTATATGGAAAATCAAGAGCAAGGTCTTATCCGATTAAAGGAACAATTTAATGCTGCAAAAGATTGTGCTGACTGTATTCCAGAGATTGCAAAGGGTATCAAAGAGGATTTTAAAAATATAAAAGGATCTCTCGCTCAGATTGAACTAATTTTAGAAAATACTAAAGGAGTAGAATTTAAAATTTTTTCTGATGTCTTATTTTTTCAATTACAATGTAGAGACCCGAAGAACCATATAAAAATCAAACCTTTTAAAAGTAAGTATGCCTCGACTCTTAAGTATCCTACGATACAAAGTAAGATAGACCTAACTCTTGTGCTTTTAAATAAAAATATTACTCCGGAACTGGCCGTATGTAACTCACCCAAAGACAGTGTTGGAAAAAGAACCTGTGGAGATCACGCAATACTTATCAATGGTCATAGAAAGCGTTGTAATTCAGAAAATATTTGCAAGTTAGAATTCAAAGTTTTCAATTCCTGGGGGAAAGATTGGCAGGATGAGAACAATGATGGCTGGGTAGATGCTAAAAATCTTTTTCAATATGTACTAAGGAAACCAAAGAATGAAACTGACACAGAACCAAGGTATCCTCCAGAGGAAAACTATAGATTTATACAATGGTTCGAAGCTAACTAGATAAAAAAAAGCCCCTTAATTCATAAGGGGCCCTATAGTATTATTAACTCACTCTAATCATTTCTATTACGTCTTGGTCGATCTGGTCTAGTAGGTCTGTCCGGTCTATTAGGTCTGTTCGGCCTTGTTGTTGGACGATCAGGTCTAGTCGGTCTGTTTGGCCTTGTTGTTGGACGATCAGGTCTAGTCGGTCTGTTCGGACGTGTTGTTGGACGATCAGGTCTAGTCGGTCTGTCCGGTCTTGTTGTTGGACGATCTGGTCTAGTCGGTCTGTTCGGTCTTGTTGTTGGACGATCAGGTCTATTCGGTCTGTTCGGACGAGTTGTTGGACGATCAGGTCTAGGTCTGTTTGGTCTTGTTGTTGGTCGATCTGATCTAGGTCTATTAGGCCTAGTTGTTGGACGATCTGGTCTAGTCGGTCTGTTCGGTCTTGTTGTTGGACGGTGAGGTCTATGAGGTCTTCTATTTATTCTACCATCATCATGTCTAACACAACTTCTATTTCTTGATGACCATCGACTTCCATTTCTACAAGTTCTATTTATAATTACTGGTCTTCTATGACAATTACCTCTACCGTAATCCCAAGTTGATCCAATTCTACATGTTCTATTAATTGATCTTGATACACATCTTCTTCTTGATGGATCAAAGTATCTTCCGACACTACAAGTTCTAACATGGCTTTCACATCTTCTACCATTCCAGTATCTACCAGAAGAACAAGTACTGATATTTCTCACACAGCTTCTTCTGTAAGAGTTCCACCAAGTACCGATTGAACAAGTTCTTGTTCTAAAAATACTTACACATCTTTGAAGTCTGTAATCATATCTCTGAGAAAAAGAACAAGTGTATGGAAGGCGTACACATCTATTGTAGTAACCATCCCACTCATAATTTAATGGACATCTTTGAGCACCAGATCTCACACATCGACCTAGGTAGTGATCATAGTATGTTCCAATTCGACAAGATCTATGAGTGTTGTATGCCATACATGTCTGAGTCGTTGTGTCCCAAAATGTTCCTGGTCCACAAGTTCTACCACCTGCTTGAACACAGTAGTTTAAATAGTCATCCCAGTAATATCCAGGAGCACATTGATAAGTTCTATCTTGCTCAGTTACTTCAATTACAAATTGCTTAAAAGTAACGACTTCAGAGTATGCTTCAGCAGCTTTTACTACGATTTCATGCATTCCGGCTTCATTAATTGTACCTGTTAGAACAACTTCGTTGCCATTAGTACTCGAAACTGAGAGACCTACAGGAAGCTGCCCAATCACTGATGTATCAACTGCAACACCTTGATCTTCAACACTAACAGTAATGCTTGTATATTGATTAGCTTTAACTTCTTCTAAGTATCTATTTGTTGAAATTTGAGGATAATCGATATTTTCATTTTCTTCGCTATAAAGACATAGTCTTTCAGCTGTAACATTTCCTCTTTTAACTTTTGCAGTTACAAGAAAACATAGCTTGTCTTGGAACTCTACTTGTCCATAAATAATTGCTGTTTTTGAATCAACCATTTCAATTTCTAAACCGAATGGCTTTACTTCATTTATTAAACTTAGCTCAACATCTTTTTTAGAGGAGATTTCTACTTCTACATACTCACCGTACATAACAAGTTGATCTTGTTCTCTAATGTCTAATAATCTTGAAACATCTTCATCTTCACTTGTTTGAGCATAAGCGCCCAGAGATAATGTGATGAGAAAACTTAATGATAATAATAAAAACTTCCTAAAACAACGCATAGCGTTCCCCCTTTGTCCCGATTTCCCTAATAGAAATTTAACTTTTTATTCTTCGTTCTAAACGCAATCACTGTGCCAAATAAAACACGGTTAAATTACTGATTATATAAAATGTACATGGTTTCTTTTTGTCGAAAGAATCAAAACGCACCTTGCGCAGCATTATTTAGAAGACTAATTGACACTACTTTTATTTTTTCTTTTTTTTAATTTTATGGAATACTCCATTTGATTATCTTAGAAAATTTATACAGGAGTTATATATGTGGGACACATTTCTCTACCAACATATTGTTGGCGGAATTATCTTTATAAGTGCTTTTGTTCTTTATTATAAAAAGACGGATAAAGATTTAATTAAGGCACAAGGAAATAAAATTGTACTTTATCCTGTGGCCGCTTTTGTTTTTTATTTTTTTCTAAACCTTGTATGGACATACTGGGCGATTAAAACAGGGAGCAAATAATGGAAGTTCAACAATTAGGTACTACTACTGATTATGTAGTTATCGTTATGTACTTCTTAGCAATTATGCTTTTTGGAAGTTACTTTGGAAGATTTACAACAACAACTAAAGACTTCTTTTTTGGTGGTCAACGATTTTCATGGTGGCTTATAGCTGCAAGTTGTGTCGCCACAGTTGTTGGTAGCTATAGCTTTATAAAATATTCAACAGCTGGTTTTACTTACGGCCTCTCAAGCTCAACTGGTTACCTTAACGACTGGATTGTCCTCCCTTTCTTTATTTTTGGCTGGCTACCAATTATTTACTACTCAAGAACAGGATCTATACCTGAATACTTTGAACGAAGGTTTAACAAAAATGTTAGATTAATGGCGACGATAATCATTCTCCTCTATCTTATAGGTTATGTTGGAATCAACCTTCTTACTCTAGGTGTAGCATTGACAAAAATTCTTGGTGTCCCACTTATGCCAACTGTCATTATTATTGCAGTGATCAGTGGTATCTATCTTCACTTTGGTGGGCAGACTGCTGTCATTTTCACAGATCTCTTGCAGGCATTTATTTTAGTTATTGCTGGTTTTTTACTCTTTGGTTTAGGTATCTACTACCTCGGAGGTTTTGATAATTTCTTATCAGGATTAGATTTAGCTCACCGGCTACCTCAACCACCTTTTAATACTCATCATAAATTCCCATTCATAGGGTTATTCTGGCAGGATGCTGTTGCAAACACGACAGCTTTTTACTTTATGAATCAAGGAGTTATGATGAGATTCCTTTCTTTAAAATCAGTTAAAGAAGGGAGGAAGGCCGTCAGCTTTGTTGTTATATGCTTAATGCCAATTGCTATGATTGCAATTGCAAACGGTGGATGGCTAGGTAGGGCCATGGTGACAAACGGCTTACTACCAGCAGACACGAATCCAAAAGATATCTTTGTCACAGTTGCAAACATCGTGGCCATGCCAGGTGTATTTGGCTTTATTATGGCCGCACTCACTGCTGCATTAATGAGTACCGTAGATACTCTAATTAATGCAATTTCTGCAATTGGAGTGAATGATATTTATAAAGTTTATATAAAGCCAGAGGCCGATGATAAGCACTACCTAGGAATTGCAAAACTTATAGCCATCTTCTCGGCAATAGTAGGTGTCATCCTAGTACCAGTATTCAATTCTTTTGGCTCTATATATACAGCTCATGCAATGTTTACC
Organism: uncultured Oligoflexia bacterium; assembly: GCA_913058265.1. Classification (GTDB taxonomy): domain Bacteria; phylum Bdellovibrionota; class Bacteriovoracia; order Bacteriovoracales; family Bacteriovoracaceae. The sequence goes on along the minus strand of CAJXPQ010000003.1, from coordinate 265,324 downwards.
GCCTCTATTACTCCCCCAATGGTCACAGTGATTATCCTTGGAGCTTTTTGGAAAAATTTCACTCCCAAGGCCGCCTTCTACACATTACTAGCAGGCTCTGGAATGGTGCTCTTCTCATTAATTGAACCTTCCATCATTGCTCCCGTAGCACATGGAGTGAGCGACGAGGGTGGTTTTAAATATATGCGAGCACTCTATTCACTTATCACATGTGGAATTATTGCTGTCGTAGTATCAAAGTTTACAAAGCCTAAAGAAAATATAGATGGTCTCGTGGTAGATTCAATTCACAAAGGAATGGAAATATTTAAGGGAGGGAAAGTAAATTTACGTGAATCAAAACCCATAAGAACTCTCCTCGCAAAAAATGATGGTAATGATTTAATCACATTAGGAAGAAATCAAGCAGCAGACTTAGATATTGATGAAGGTGATCTCATTTACCTTCGTGACAAAAGATGGTGGTATGGCGGACTTAAGTCAGCACAGGGAAAACTAGCTAAAATAACTGAAGATGATAATATAACTATCTCCCAGGATCTTCTTGATTACGGAAGATTAAATCTAGGAGAAGAGGTTGTTGTAGAGAAGATTTTATAATTTATAAGGAAACTAGATATCGTAGACGAGTTCTAGTCCCAAACCAAATGAATTTCTTGTAAATGCAAAGTTATCATTTTCTGCTGTTATCCTTTGATACCAAAGAGAAGTATTTAAGCCTAAGTTTGGTTTCCAAGCGTAGTACCCATTAGCAGACGTTGATAAACCTAAGAAATCGGTCTTTTGCTGTCCTTCAAATGATGGTGCCATATCATCCTTACCAGTAAGAAGATTTACAGCAGCAGTTCCCCAAAGTTTAAGATTTTTCCAGTCTGTAAAATAATATTCACCAGTAATATCAATAGTGGATATTGAACGAGATTCAATTCGAACTCCGTCACCACCGGCAGGTACAACATAAGACTCAACACGATCAACCATATCAACAAAAACAGAAACTTTGTTTGAAACTTTATATCCAGCTCCAATGGAGAAGTAACTATCGTCGCCATCAGAATTATCAGAAGATAAATTCACATCACTAGCGTCTATTTTATAGGTTTGCCCACCAACTCGAATTCGAGAAGACCACTTACTATTCCACTCTTGCTTTAGCTCTAAATAAACCCAATATGCTTCTTCCGTATAAAAATCAGCATCTGATCCACTGTCCTTATTTTCGACTGTTATAACTTCTGAATAAGGTCTGAAGTGAAAAGATACAATATGATTATCTGGTAGCCACCCAAAAGAGTTTGATGATTTAGATTTACTCTCCATTTTATTTACTACGATCTGCTTTTCAACACCTTTATTAAGGACTTTAATTTGCTGAGAAAGCTTTTCTTTATCAGCCATAGCAATTTCTTCAGAGGCTTTTTGATCAATGACAAAACCTTTTTTCGCGTCGATTTTGACACCTTTAGGTGGAATATAGTCACCTGTTTTTTCATTAATATTTCCAAGAGTAGGCTCTTGAAAAGTCCCCGTTTTTTTATTTAGCTTTGCAGTCTCTGCAGGTGCAACATAAAGTCCTGAGTTAAAGTCAACAAATCCACCAGACCTAGGAGCAGCGTCTCCAAGACTCTTAGTAATTTCAGCATCCATTTTTTTATCTTCAGCAGTAACCTTCATTACCTCTTCTGCTTTTTTAGATGACCCCATAGATTTTGCAAGAGCATTGTACTGCTTAGGTGCAATTTTAACTGGAGCAATAATTTTTGGCGTTTCTTTAGCAATTGCTTTAGTTACACCTGCATATCTTCCAGCAGGAACTTCTACAACCTCAGCAGATTCTTCAAAGACTTTATCTAATGCTTCAACTTCACTAATGACAGGTGATGGCTTCGTAATTTCTTGGCCGGAAACTTCTATCTCTCTAAAATATTCATTAGACTCTTTAATGGCTTCCTTAACAGCATCTCCATCAGTCTTAACCATGGCGACATTACCTTCGACAGTAACAAGAGATGTATTATTATTAATTGGATTAAAAGTGGTTTGAAACTTTGTACCTCGAACACCCATGATTGCGGTTTTAGTTTTAATCAACATTTTAGTACTTGTTTTCTTTTTAGTATTTTTGTTAACTTCAGCTTTAATTATTCCAGCTAAAAGATTAACCATGTTTGCTTTATCTTTTGGCATCTTGGCCAAGATTGTTTTACTTTTAGGGCCCATATTCATGGTTGATTTATCAGCAAACTGCAACTTTATAAATGATTTACCACCAGTGACTAAAGAAGTATCTTCCTTAATTCTGTCGCCTTTCTTAACGATACTTGCTTTCATTGATCCCGGTGGAAGTTGAGTCACCTTGCCCTTAACAAGAATCACCTTAGCTGATTGAGCAGCAAGAGTTTGAGTAGTAAATGACAAACAAATTAAGGCAATAAGATAAAGCTTCATTTTTCAGAACCTATTTTAACTGTGATCAGTGATAGATTTTCTAATTTCTTTTTTTGTAGTAAATCGAGAACCTTAACTAATCGATCGTACTTAACTTCACCATCAACTCTTAGGTTGATGAGTGTTTTCTTTTCTAGTGGTGAAACCTTTTCTGAAAGTTCTTCAAGCTTAAGCTGAGCACCTTCATAAGCAATAAGCTCATTTGTGAGTTCAATAGTCACAACTGCTTTCTGAACCTCTTCACTCTTACCCGCTTCTGTTTTTGGAAGGTTTAAAAGTAGTGAAAGTTCTTCATTCTTGAACACAGATGAAACCATAAAAAATATTAGTAATAAAAAGACAACATCAATCAGTGGAGTTAATTCCGGAACTAAATGTTCTCTTCTATTTTTTCTTGCCATTACTGATTACCATAAAGATCTTTAACCAATCTTTTCTCAAGCTGAATTTCGTAATCATCAAGAGCACTAACTAAATAGTTATAACCAACGAAGTGCGGGATAGCGACAATAAGGCCGCCAACAGTTGTAAGAAGTGCCATCGCAATACCGCCAGCAAAAAGAGAAGGATTGCTTAACCCTGCATCTGCAATAACTTTAAAAGCAGAAAGAATACCGATAACGGTTCCAAGTAATCCTAATAAGGGTGCTATGCTTGCAATAATTTTAACAGTATTAAGACCCGACTCAAGCTTATGAACGGTCATTTGAACTTCATCTTTTAAGATACTTACACCAACGTTGGAATCCTCCAAGTTGATAAAAGATTTCATATTTGATTTCATAGTATTAACAGTGGCTTCAAAGTTTTTTCTTGCATCATAAACAGAGAAAGTTTTCCAGAATAATAATGCAAAACCAACGATGTTTAAAAGAACCAAGATATACATGACTGGTCCACCTTGCTCAATATATTGAAATAAACGCATAAAAGATTCCTTTTTAAATAATTAGTTATTTAATAGTAAACCGAAGTTGCGTTCGTGTAAATCGAAGTTAGACTGACTAGTTGACTCGCCTATCAATTAGGTATTTATAAAGTCTATGTAAAACCCAAAGGATGACCAGTGAAGCGATAATTCCAAAGATAATGATTTTGAACTCTTTAAACTTACTTAAAATAATTTCACCATAAAAAGCAACTAAGATTACCTGTGTAGGTACTGAAACCAAGGCTGCAAGCCCATCAACTAATATAAACTGTCTAAGGGGCATCCCCATTAGGCCACAGCTCATATGACCAGGAAATCTCACACCAGGCGTAAAGCGGAAAAGCCCTGGGGCAAAGTATCCATACTTTTTATAAGCTTTATCTATTTTTGCAAAGTTTTTTTGTCCAGTTTTGCTATTAAAGAACTTCGTCTTCATTAGTTTTTTACCAAAGAATTTTCCAATAAAATAAACCAGTAAATCAGAGCCGAGCACTGTAAAAAAGCATAATATGGCCAGGAAGGTAAGGTTTACTCCTTGAGCATCAGGCGTCGGTGGTGGAAAATCCAAAGGATGTCTTGCCATATATGCGACAAGTCCCGCCGAAACAAGGGTCATCTCTTCTGGAATAGGAAGCCCAAAGGAGCTTGCTGTCATGAATAATATAATAAATGAATAAACTAATAGTGGTTGATAAGCATAACTTGCAAAAAAATCAACAACAGCTATATCTGGCATCAACAATCCTTTCTTCTCTAGACATCATATTATATCAAAGAGATAACTATTAACAGATAAAAAAAAGAGGACAGTATATGCATAACATTTTAATTGTTGATGACGAACCAAGTGTTTTGGATACAGTATCAAATTTAATTGATGCAAGGTATCCCGCCACTGATATAACAAAGGCGAACAATGGGCTAGACGCCTTTATAGCGACTCAACAAAAGAAATTCGATATTATTATAACTGACCACAAAATGCCCTTCATGACAGGAGCAGCTTTTGTGATTGCTGTAAGAACCAAAGAGAACCTAAATACCAGTACCCCAATGGTAATGCTTTCCGCGTGTATTGATCACGGTATGAGAAAATCACTAAGTATTCAAAACGTTAAATTCGTGGAAAAGCCGTTCACACCTGATGACTTTCTAGATATTCTCAGAACCTACCTGATGTAAGTTTCATCACTGAATAAGAAGTTCTTTAACATTCTTTTTATAACTTTTCTTAAATGTGTAGCTTGTAATCAAGACCATCAGTAGGACTAATGAGACAGAAAGTCCTAGAGTAAACTCACCATTAAATACATAGAGTCCATCCAAGAAGACCTTACTTACCGCAAGAGATAAAGCTGTTCCGATAACAGTCCCAACAATACAGGTGATAACGACAATCATAACGTATTCATATAAAATCCCAAGGAAGATACTCTTCTCCCCCATACCTAGAACTTTTTGAAGTACTAGATCATATTGTTTTTTATGGATTTGATTCTGTAAAATAGAAAATAAAACAAATAAACCTACCAAGATACAACAAAAGCTCATAATCCCAATAGCAAGCGCCATAACCTTAAAAAGTTCTAAGATTTTACCAATAATCTCTGAAACATTAATAATTGAGACATTACTAAATTCTTCTATAATTTGATCTTGAATTTCAAGCTGCCTTTCAAACGTGACTTTTGAGACAACGCTTAAAAAAGTCTTAGGTGCATCATTTAAAACACCGTTTTGAAAAACAATAAAAAAGTTAGGTACAAAGCTTGTCCAATTAACAGATCGTAGGTTTACAATCTCGCCTGTAACCTCCACACCCAAAACATCATAAGTAAGTGTGTCTCCTATGCCAACACCAAGCCTCTTAGCGTAGCGTTTTTCGATACTGATCTCAGCATTACCTTCACCAGAATAGTCACCAGAAAAATCTCTCCCCTCAATTAAGGTCTCAGAGTCATTAAGTCCATCTGCATAAGTAAGGTTCACTCCTCGATTATTAAACCGACGCTTACGTTCCTGCTCTCTTGTCTGAAATCCATCCTCTTCATTCATTCGCTGGATTTTTTCGCCATTTTTCTTAAGTAAGCGCGCTCTAACCATCGGAGTTGGCCGTATAAGCGGAATATCATTCTTAGCTGCAAACTCCTTCAAGCTTGCACCCTGCTCATCTTGTATATCGAATAAAAACAGTGAAGGCTTAGGTGTTTTATCTCCCATAAGTTGTGCTTTTAGATTCTTATCCAGCTGACCTATGACAGTAAGGATAGTGACTCCTATAACTAAACAAAGAATTGTAAGGATAGATGAAACCTTATTACGAGAAAAAATTCTAAGAGCGTGCCCAAAACTAAGGTTAAATGGAGAAGCTAACTTCTTCCCAATTAAGGACTTACTAATTAAGTTTAAAATATATGGTAGACAAAAAAGAGTCACCATAAAGATTGAGAGAATTGCTGCCATAAACAAACTACCAATAATAAATGAGTGTGCTTGCCAAACTGACAGTAACCAAAGCAATACAAGGGCAGGTAAATAGAGAATAATATCTTTTTTATAAAAACTACCACTTATATTTTCCACTAATAAGTCTGCTGTTTTATTTCTAAAGACTCTATAGATGATAGGAAAACAAATTGAAAGGTTAACTCCGATCCCAACAAGGAGAATGACCGAAACCAAAGATCCTGAAATATAAAAATCAAAATCACCTGCGATCCAAAACTTCAAATAATTTAAGGCAAGTGGCATAAGAACACTTGTCCCCAAGACAGTTAAGATTGAGGCAACTGCTCCCCAGAATATTAGTAGAGAAGAAAAGATAGTAATAATTTGGAATTGACCAAGGCCTAGAGACTTTAAAATACCAATTTGTTTTATTCTATCAAATAAATAACTTTGAAATAAATAAGTCGATCCCACTGTAGATATAAGTAAAGCAACAATTCCAATCAACCCTAGATAATCTGTAAGGTATCCCAAAACACGACCAAACTGCCTACTAGACTCACTTGGAGACTTAACCTTGATAGCAGGGTCTGTAATAATATTTTGAAGATCTAATTGAACTTGCTCAATATCAATATTCTTTTTTAAATTAAAAAAATCAGAGTACCAAGAAACAGTACCAACTGAAATCAGCTTAGTCAGTTTTAAGCTCTCTAGACCAATATAGACTTTTGGTGCAAGGCTAACCCCGCGCATAGAAGAGGTCGAATCAGACTTAATTATATTCTTTACCGTAAAGTTTTGTTTACCAAGCTTTAGTTTATCTCCAATATCTATTTTAAATTGATGCCTAACCTCTGGACTGATCCAGACAAAAGGCTCAGAGTTAAGCTCTTGAATTTTGCTTTTATTTACTTCTTGTTCATTTTCTAAAAGAATATTTCCCCTAAGAGGATACTCTCCGCTTAAAGATTTAATAAAGACTAGCCGTGACTTCGATGTTTCACCTTTAATCGATTTCCCCATAGAATAAAGCTCTGTGAGACTTGTCTGCGCTTCAATCTTATCATTCATATAGGCTTGGACTTTACTTCTCTCAACGTCATCCATAGAACGTCGACCAGTAATAGCAACATCACTAGAAAGTAAAGTTATTGCCCTTGACTCTAAGGCCATGGATATATTTTCTCGAAATAATAGTATAAAAGTAAATCCAAGCAAGCCAATCACTAAGTTAATAGTAAAAAAGAGCCAATGCTTCTTATTATTTAATATTTCTCTTTTTGCAATTTTAAAAGCTATCATGCACGCTTCACAATTTTATGATTTTTAATTTCATAACATTCATCACATTTAGCAGCGAGCTCGTGATCATGAGTAACTAAGATGACAGTTTGTTTTAATTCTTTCGCAGTTTTAAATAAAAGCTCCATGACGACATCTCCTGTTTCAGGATCAAGATTACCACTTGGTTCATCTGCTAAAATGAAATGAGGATTTGTTACATAAGCACGAGCGATTGCCACCCGCTGCTTTTCTCCACCAGAAAGCTGAGATGGGAAGTGATCAAAGCGCCCCTCAAGGCCAACAAGATTTAGAATATCCTTTGCACGCTCCATTGCATTTTCTCCTTCCAATATTTCCAGTGGAAGCAACACATTCTCTAAGGCGGTGAAGTGATCTATGAGGTGAAAATTCTGAAAAACGATTCCAATTTTTTTAGCTCTAAATATAGTTAGCTCTTTTTCAGATAGCCCTGTTATCTTTTGATTGTCGACTAAGATATCTCCCGATGTTGGACCATCTAACCCAGAAAGCAGTGATAAGAAAGTAGACTTTCCACTTCCCGACTTCCCTACAATTGCAACAATACCACTCTCTTTAAGTTTAAAGCTTACATCACTCAAAACGGGAATATCTCGGCTTCCTTGCTTAAAAGATTTGGTTACATTGTTAAATTCGATCACAGGTATTCCTTTATATATTTATATACAGTGTTTGCCATAATTTTATGACCTTTTCGATTTGGATGAATTCCATCTTCAATATTCAATTCCTTAATCGCCGCAACACCCTTTAATAAGAACGGTATCCGCTTAACTTTATATTCACGAGCTAAATCGATATATAGTTTTTGAAATTGCTTAGTATAATCTTCTCCGTAATTAGGAGGTATTCTCATACCTGCAAGAACAACTTTTATATTATTCTTTGTAGCAAGCTCGATTATATTTTTAAGATTCTTCTTACTTTGAGATAGCTTTACACCTCTTAATCCATCGTTAGCACCAAGAGCAATTAGAACTAACTTAGGCTTTGCTTTTAAAAACCACCTTAGGCGACTTGTACCTGAAGCAGTGGTTGATCCACTGACCCCACCATTTATAACTTGATAGTCTTTACCACTTTCTACAATTAAGCCTTCTAGAACTTTAGGGTAAGCATGCTCCTCTGAAACACCATAGCCTTCCGTTAAAGAATCACCTAACATGAGGATTTTTTCAGTGGTGGCCGAAACACTAAAGCTTGTGAGAAATAAGCAAAAAATGATTAATTTAGTAAAATACAATGGAATCTCCTCGATTTCATTTGGACAAATTATAAGATACTGTTAAAATAATACCAAGAACAGTATTTAGACAAGGACTCGATTATGAGTATTATATTTAAGCCTATAGCAGTCATTTTGGTCGGAGCAGCAATTTTAGGAGCTATTGCCTTTGGTATAGCTGCACCCTTAGGGCTTGTGCTTTAAATTATGGATCTAAAGGTTCTATTATGGAATCTACAAGACTTATTTATCTTCATGGATCACTACAAGGGAGAAGACCTTTCCCAGTTATCAGAGCCAAAATGGCAATTACTCACTACCAGCTTTAAAAACAACAAAGATCTAGATAAAGTCATCGCGATATCTGACTTAGTTTCATCAGTCTCGCCTGATATATTTCTCCTAACTGAAGTTGGGGGAAAAGAGACTCTCAATAACCTAAACCAACACTTTCTCAATGATATGTATGAAGTCCTCCATTTTAACTCTAACTCTGATCGTGGAATTGATATTGCTATACTGGTAAAGCGAGAGTCTAAATTGAGCTTCAAATCAAAGTTTCACTCTCAAAAAGTGTTTGCTAGAGGACTTCATGAGCTGTTGCTTACAATTGATGATAAAAAGATATTTTTCTACCTCACTCATCTCAAGTCAAAACTGAACTTACGGGGAAAAGACTTTGAAGGAAGAAGCCAGAGGAAATTGGAAGTAGACCAGATTGAGCGTATTATTAAGAAGAACTGCGCGTCAAATCATCATCATATTTTATGTGGTGATTTAAACGGAATTATCTATAAAAATCAAACTGAGCCTGAGCTAGCTCAGTTCTCCAAAAAGCTTGGATTAACAGATGCATTAGAGCTTTTGGACAAAGAGCATTACGAGAGGACCACTTACCTCTATTTCGTTAAAAATCGTGAAACAGTGCATATGCAGCTAGATTACTTCCTTCTCAGTAAGCAGCTTAAGCGTCATATTGGAGCAAATACTCAGGTTCTAGACTTCGACGGTGGTTTTCGCAACGTCTTCCCAAAAGACATAAAAGAGAAGTTCAAACACCCCTCAGACCACTACCCCTACTTATTAGAGTTAATTAACTTATAATTTAGTGGATTCTACCGATAAAATATGTGATATATACTTGCAGAATAAAAGGTTATTTATGAAGAGTTTTTTACTATTTTGTTTATTAAGTTTTAGTTTCACATCACTTGGAGCGAAATCTGGTGTAAGTGTAACTGTTAAGTTGTCTCCTGCAGGCTCTTTTCAGGCTAAAACTTCTACAATTAAAGGATCAATCACCAAGAGTGGAAGTTCATATACTGCAAAAAAGCTCTCGGTTAAGGTTAAAGACCTTGAGACAGGAATTGAGCTCAGAGATGATCACCTACAGAAAAGAATCAGCGGTTCGAGAATAACTGTGACTGATGTTAAGGCTTCAAGGGGCAACGGAACAGGATTCTTGGAGATGAATAAGATCAAGAAGCCAATTCGTTTTAAATTCGAAGCGAACTCTTCCCAGTTAATGGCGGTATTTACTATAAAAATGTCCAGTGACTATAAGTTAAAGGACCTTAAATACTTAGGAGTTGGAGCGAAGGACGTAGTTAAAATTCAGGCAATAATACCAATAAAATAACTTGAACAAAGTCGAATACTTGATATAATGAATTTACTAAAAAATAGGAGAATAAGTTTTGGGTGAAGGTAAGAAAAGTAGTGATAATTTTAAAATTAAAGTTGGAGACGGTTTCCCAGTTGAAAAGGCTCTAAGAAAGTTTAAAAGAATGTGTGACTCATATGGGATCGTAAAGAACTATAGAGAGCGCGAGGCCTACGATAAGCCGTCGATTAAAGCTAAAGAGAAAAGAGAAAACGCCGAAAAAAGACGTCGTAAGACTCAATCTAAAGCGAGAGGAACTCGTTCTAAGATATAATTTCGAATAGTTAAAATTGTAATATATACACGGCCACTTATCATTAAGTGGCTTTTTTTTTATAAATTATCTACTGAACGACTTTTGAAAAATCAGGGAGATTTATATATATGAAAACTATCATTACAACTGCGTTACTAATTACTTCGCTAACTACCTTTGCAGAAACTAAGAGTATTGACTGCAGGGATGCTATTGTTGCTGGATATGCAAGTATAGGGACAAAAGCTATAAGAGATGGATTTGCGAGTCACAACTTTGAAGACCTTAATGTCACCGTTGCAGAATTTAATAATATGTCAACAGACCTACAAAGCTATATTTACAATCAGGTTATGCCGCTATCATTGGTTATTGAACAAACTCTTCAACAAATCAATTCAGTTATTGATCAGATTAAGGGCTCTCCATATGAATTTTTCTATATTGATGAATTACAAGTTATGCGAGCATCAAGAGATCAATTAAGAACATGTATAAATAATGGGTAATTAGAATCTGAAGGTATAGCTTAGCTCAAGTGCTGAATCGTCTTCTGTAAATTTTAAGTCATCTGACTCTTTAGTTTTATTCTCAATTTTATAAGAAGTTCTAAAACCTTGAAGCACGAAGAAAAGCCCATACTCAGTTGATGTCCTCGCAAAATATGTATCTGAAGATGAATTTGGCGAATATCCGATAAAGAATCCTGAATACATTCCTCCTCCCATAAATACGATTTGGTCATAGTATATTGAGAAGTAATTTATAGACTCTGCTTCCAGCAGTGCTTTATTGTCGTTAGCAGTATCTATGATAAAGCCAATTTCTTCATCGATATTAAAAAGAAACTTAAAAACGACTCGCGGATGCAAAATCCATCTAGTCCCAAGAGAAATTTTACTCCTAGTATAAGAGTCATCCCCTGATATTACCTCTTGGGTATTATCGTAGGCAACTACCCCAGTAGAGTAATCAAAAACGAGATTGAAGGCCTGTGATAGTGAATATGACATCTTCAGTCCAGTAAGAAGGTTTGAATTTGAAACTAATTTACCGTCTGCATTCAAGGCATCATCAGTACCAGTTAAGGTTGTTGAGTAAAGACTGATGTATGGAGTTATTCTAAAGGCTTTTCCATAAGCCGTGTTTACTATTAAAAGCATTGATATAAATATTAATATTTTCTTAACAGAGATGATCACATTATTATAATAGTACATATTTAGACAAAAAAAAAGGAGGCTCATATTGCATGAACCTCCTCTTTTCGGAATTTAAATGGGACCTAAGATACTAATTTAATTTGAGTTTCACTTTTTTCTTATGCATTTTTAATAGAGCTTTATCAATAGACTTTTTCTCTGATCTACTTGGTGCCATAAGTTCAGATGAGACATCTGCTTCTTCTCTTTGTTGAGCAACTTGACCAACAGGGAAGATATTAGGAAGGACACCAGATAAGTCAGTTACAAGAGCAAATCCGTTTTTACCGGCTTCACTAGATGTATAAACTCCAGCCGCACCTAAAACACCATTCTTATTAAATATCGGCATTAAACTTGTTGTTCCAACTTTCTCACCAATCTTATCAAATGATTTTATTGGGATAATAATACCAAGAGATTGTTGGCCATTTATCAGACTCAATACTAGTTTTACTTTACCAAGTGGTATTTCAATAGCAGAGTTACTCATAATAATTGGCATTAATGCTCCGTTTGGAAGTCTAACTTGTGCCATTTCAAAATTAATACTGTCAGAAACATTGATATCAATCACGATTTGTGACTGACCTGATGGGCTTGTTCCAAGTGTAACCGTCCCCGCCTCTTTACCATTCTTTAAAATAATAGGAAAGCTTGCAAATGGAAGCGCTAGATTTCCGATAGCAAGGTCAGCTGTTAGGGTTACCAGGACATCTCCATCTTGATCCCTTGTTTGAACTTCTACGTTGTCCACCATAGGTGCACTACCGCCACAAGATACAAGGAACGCGAGACATAACATAAGCATAATACTTTGAGATTTTTTGATTAATTTCATAGGAATTACCGTGATAGAAGCGAAGCTTCGTTAGAGATCTTTAACTTGTTTACTAAAAACGGTCAAATCAGACTTACGTACAACCACAAGTTAAAAAATTATATGCTGGAACTGACGTCCCAATGGTGCATCGCAAGATAATAGCAGAGATTTACATTTGATACAATTACGGATTATAAATAAATGATAAACTTTTGGAAAATTAGAGACTTACACATGAAAAAAATGCAATTTTACTTCGACTTTCTCTCGCCTTTTTCCTATTTTGCTTGGAAAAACATGCATAAAGCCCTATCCACAAGGGATCTAGAGATTGAATACCACCCAGTCCTCATGGGAAGGCTATTTAAGCACTTTGAGTTCCCTGGACCTGGTGAGATTACAGTAAAGCGGAATTCCGAGCTCAAAAAATGCTTTCGAATGGCGCACAAACTCAATATCCCCTTTAGCCCACCTAGTGAGTTTCCCTTTAACCCACTTGCTATAAATAGGTGCGCTACTCTTGCAGCGGCCGGAAATGAGCAAGTAAAGGTCATGGAGCTTATCTATGACTCTGTGTGGGGAAAAGGTATGGTTCTTGATGATCCTGAGCTTATTAAAAGCCTCTTTGCCAGTGCAAATATTAATGTGGATATACTTGAACGCTCCTTTGAAAGAGAAGCAAAGAGTGAATTAAAACAGAATATAAAATCTGCAATCGAGAGTGATATCTTTGGAGTCCCTACATTTAAAGTTGAGAATGAATGCTTTTGGGGTAATGACTCAATAGAATCTGTAGCAAATTTTCTAGATGGAAATGACAATTGGAACAAAGAGTTATATACTCAGTTGATTAAGGTAAAATAGACCTTCCATGGCCACAGGCTTCATCCGTAAAGTTTTTGGTAGGTCATCATTATTCATTTAAAAAAAACGATTGAATAGCGATGTAAGTAATTAAAAGTTTTTAAATTAGGTTAAATCATATGAATTCAAAATTAACGAAAAAACTTCAGCTGTGTCTGACAAATATCATTTCAGAGACAAACGGTATTTCAATGAAGGAGACGCTACAATTAGCTGAAAAATCAGAATTTGCTAACGAGAATCCAAAAGTCCAAAAATCCATAAAAGAGTTTAGAAAACTTCTTGCAGGCTTTCAGCAAGATGAAGTTGAAATTCAAACTCTTCTGACTCACCCATTATCTGATGCGCTTAAATTGTTTTTCAAAAACTTTCCACTTCCCTATAGAGAAGAACATATTCATTTAACCGGATCTCTAACTGCAGATTTTGTTTACCCGAGATTAAAGCCTTTACTTGAAGGTCCTAATGCTGACCTTTATTGGAAGAAAATTCGTGAAACATATGGCGATGATGTACAGATAGAATCTATTGAAGATGTAGATGAGTTACTTCGTTTAAAAGAAGACGAACAATTCGATCGCTACCTTGAAATTCTTTTATTACCTAAACTTATTTTGACTGATAGAGATTCTCATACAGAGGCAGCCTACCATATGGCCAGCGAACTTTATCACTCTTATAACGTTGGCTTTATAAGGTTGAAGTTTACATTTTCAAGGGCGACAAATAATGAGTCAGAGCAAATACCAGGGCATGATAAGCTCACAGAAGAAGACGTTGTGCTTGGACTCTATGATGGCTTTATGGAGTTTAAAAAGAAAGTTCCTGAATTCAACTTCGTTCTCTCCCCCTGTTTTAGAAAAGAAGCTAATTTCTTTGATGGAAAAAACTTCTCTTCAAAGAAAGAGCACTTTGATTATCAGATAGATCAAATTCTAAGTATTCTGGAACGTAATCCTCAACTAGGACCTTACCTTACAGATGTGGATACAGTTGGAAATGAAAAAGAGCTTTATCGAAAGGGACACTTTCAAGATATGAAGATGGGCCTTAGAAAATTACATTATAAAGGTTTCTCTATTCGTTCCCATCACGGTGAAACTTGGCATACCCTGAAGCACGGAGTTCAGGCGGTAGATAACTCAATGAATATCTGGCATATTGACTGTCTTGAGCATGGACTTAGCCTTGGTATCAACCCTAATTTTTATTATCACTCACTCTACCAAAGATGTATTGAATGGAACGAGAATGGAAATGCCATCAGAGCAAATAGCCAAGAGTGGCGTGAAATTAGTGAAATGAATTGGCGGGAACACACTTCAATAAAAGACAAACTCTTTGCTGGGGATCTACTTTCTACTGAAGAAAAAACAATTTTTGTTAAAACGAAATTTCATACAGCAAGAGAGGTTGAACACTACCAGCATGACGTTCTAAACAGAATGCTAACTAAAGGTGTTGCCCTGATCGCGCTACCTTCATCTAACAAAAGACTGACAAGCTCATTTGCAGATTATAAAGATCATCCATTTTCATGGTGGGAGAAAAAGGGTGTCAAACTGGGTGTTGGAACAGATAATTATATAACTCTTAATACAAACTATATTCAAGAGCTCTTAATACTACTCTTTACGGATCCTGATCATTTAAAAATCACTAAATTATTAATGGTAGCAACTAAAGAAGAAAGACGACCGTATATTTCTCAACTCATGTGGCAGATGAGATAAAAAAAGGGGCTTAAAACTAAGCCCCCATCAAAAAATCTACTATTTATTACTCTAATTATTTTACAGAAAGAATTGTTTTCTCTGCAGAAACTTTTACAAGTTTAATATTCCACATAAAGTTAGCTTGTCTGAAACTATTTTTCTTTGCTGAAAATTGCATATCGTAGTTTCTAATTGAACTTTTATTGAAAATAATATTTTTGTTGAATTCAATTGTTACATTTCCATCGGTTGCATTATCTAATCTTAAGAAAGAGTAAGGACTATAGCTCCATGGCCAGTTAATACCTTGGTGCCAAAATGTTAATGATGAATCATTCATAAGGTTGTAATAAGATATTTCACCATTTATGCAACTACCATAATTAGTGTTGAAAGTAACAGTAAGCTTATTTGCATCCTCAGTTGTTTGAACATTATTAATCCAATTAACGTGATGAGCGTTTTGTTGTGAACAATTTACTGGTTTTGAAGGTGTTACTACAACATTGCTAGCAAATGCTTGAAAACTCAATACTAATGATAATAAAACGACTAACTTCATTTAAATCTCCCTATGTTTATAAATTTATTTAGGTACAAAGTAGACCTCTTTGGTCGGAGAATGAAAAGAAGTTACTAGGGAATTAAGGAAATATTAAGACAGCTAAAAAAAAGACACAAAGCACAATTGAACGATACATTCTTAAAGAGTACCTTTAAAGACTTGTTCCTTGAGGTATGTATCACTACCAGTACACCCCTGAGCAGTTTGAAACGCTCTTGCTGTTACTAGGCCTATTATCTCACTACTACTGTTTGTAATATTATACGCCTCTATGGCCTGAGTCTTATAATCCTTTCCATCGGAGCTAAAACCTGTTTCTACAAATAGACAGTAATTATTCTCCCCTTTACACTGAGAGCTACTTTTATCAACAAGAAAATACCAAGACATTATAGACTTATTTCCATAGTACCTATTCTTACTCTTAATTCCCTTACAGATATCACTAACAACCTTTGAACTTGGGGTGACAATGTTTTTAAAGGCGCCCAAAGTATTTGTTGAAAGACTTAAACTGGATCCACTACTCGCCACTACCGAAGAGAAAGAACTTTTTTGAGCTGAAGTAGCTCCGCACTTTGTTACGTCTAAATCATATGATAATTCAATACCTCGATTAACGATGACACTATTGAAGTACATTTCTTTATTTTCTAAGGCCTCACAAATTTTAGAAGCAATAACGACTTCTTCATCAGTATATTTATCATCAGCTTTAAAAGCTCTAACTTGGCCTATTTGAATTGCCCCTTCTTCCTGCTCATCTTCTTCAACAGGTCCACATCCAGATAACAAACTTATAAATAAAACTAGGATTAAATATTTCATAATACCTCTTAATAATGATTACTTATTAAAAGGATAGAGATTTTGACTCAGATTGTCCAATTCACACATTGAATAATACGCCAATAAATTGACATAGGCTTAGTTTGAAACTGAGCCTTTGAAGGTTTGCTCTTTAAGGTAAGTATCCTTACCAGTACATCTCTGAGCAGTCTGGTAAGATCGATAAGAAACGATACCTCTAACCTGCTCACCGCTATCAGCAATATTATAAATCTCTTTATCGAGAATTTTGTAGTCTTCTCCATCTGTACTATAACCAGTTTCAACCAGTAAACAATAATTATCAGAACCACTACATTTAGAGTTACTATCGTCCACAAGGTAGGACCAAGACATAATTGATTTGCCACCAAAGTATCTATTCTTACCAGTAATTCCACTACAAATATCGCTCATAATTTTAGAACTAGAGGTCACAATATCTTTCATAGCATTTGTGTTATCAGTAGAAAGTCTAAGGCTTGAACCACTCGTTATAACAGCTGAAGTAAAAGATTCTGTTTGAGCTGAAGACTCTTCAACTCCACAGTCGGCAACGCTTAGATCAAAAGCAAGCTCACCTCCACTATTAACCATGACACGGTCAAAGTATGTTTCTTTATTTCTTAAGGCATCACAAATTTTTGTGGCATAGACCACTTCTTCATCTGAATACTTATCATCAGAAGTG
Source organism: uncultured Oligoflexia bacterium (assembly GCA_913058265.1). Taxonomy (GTDB): domain Bacteria; phylum Bdellovibrionota; class Bacteriovoracia; order Bacteriovoracales; family Bacteriovoracaceae. Next base: position 248,339 of record CAJXPQ010000003.1, on the reverse strand, counting down.
AACGCTCTAAGTTGACCTATTTGGCTTGTTCCATCTTCAGACTCAACAGGTGCAAGCTCTCCACAGGAAAGTATTAAACTCATAAATAAAGCTAAACATATAATTTTCATACTACCTCTTGTAATTAGTACTTATTCTTGATTCTCTATTTGTATTTAAATGATCTCTAAACTGTGAAAACCAATTCGCATTAGATCTTGATAATAACCAAGAGTCATAATTAATTCCTTTATTAAAAGAGTATGGTGTATGACTTAAATTATCTAGAACGATCATATTTCCAAGAGTGTGAACTTTTAATAAAGCTGCTAGTCCATCATTTGTCCCATAAAATTTCTTATCCGTTTTAAAATATGTCACAATATTTTCAAAAACATAATAACCAGGACTCACACCTTTATCACAAAGTTCAGCAACCTCTTGCTTATTTTTGGCTAAAAGGTTTTGTAATGTTTGTTCAACATAAACCTCTGGGTTTTGCCAATTTTCTGAAACAAGCTTGGTATAAAGATCAACCTTACCTGAGTAAGGAAGTGCTAGAACAGGATACAAACTTATATCCTTTGATTCATTTCTTGCAACAGAGAAATCTAACTTTGAATAATTTAGTTTCTTAGTATTTGGCTTCGTCATCGGATGTTCAATTAATAAATTATGGAAACTTGGACAGGCATTTATTTCATCATCACTTCCAACTAGGGATGCAAGTTTTTGATACTGGCCATAAAGACTAAGAAAATACAACTGACGATTAGATAATGACTCATCAACACTTGTATCAACTACAGACGCAATTGATCTAGCAGCTTTCTTTGCTTTAAATTCACCAATATAGAATGCAGGACGAGTATAGTTTTGTTGATCAATTTGTACTCTCTCCACGCCAGTGACATCTATCATCTCTCTAGTAGAGGAACAACCTAAGGCCATAAAAACTAATGTGCAGGTCATAATTTTTTTCATCTCGACTCCTTGTCTTAAAATTGATCGGTCAATTTGGATAAAATTGTAAAGATCAGTGCCATAGGGGCAAAAAGGGAAAAATTTGCAGTAGAAAAACTCTTTAAAACAAATTACTCTAGTACTATGAATTATTGGCTAATGAAAACAGAACCAGATACCTTCTCTATTGAAGATCTAAAAAATAAAAAAATCTCGGACTGGGATGGTGTAAGAAACTATCAAGCGAGAAACTTTATACGCGATGATATGAGAAATGGAGATAGAGTTTTGATTTATCATTCCAGCTGCAAGAATGTAGGAGTCGCTGGTATTGCTGAAGTTATCAAAGAGTCACATCCCGACTATACCTGCTGGGATGAAAGCTCAGACTACTATGACCCTAAGTCAACCAAGGAAGATCCCAGATGGTTTATGGTCACCGTTAAGTGGATAGAAACATTTGACCGCATAATTCCTCTGACTGAAATAAAAACAAATAAACAGCTCCAAGGAATGTTACTCATAAAAAAGGGGAACCGATTATCGATTACCCCAGTGAAAAAATCTGAATATGATCTTATATTGAAATTAGTTTAAGGCGGTGTAGTTTCCATTGGCTTGCACTGACGGATCAACAGTTGTTGTAAACTCTCTGACTGTATTTTCACCCTTAATATTTACTCTGAATTTATATTCACCGTTAGTTAAAACTTTATAGAACTCACCTCTTGAAAAACCAAAAGATCCAAGGGTCCTATAGCTTCCATCATTCAGTTTAAGCATAACTTCAACTGATCCAGTGGCAATCTTTGAGCTTGTCACAAAGCCAGCACCTTGATGAATCGCTTCAGCGTAGGCAAGCATTGAAGCCTTATTATCTTGGTAAAATCCAGGGATTTTAGAATAACGTGGCCATTTCTTATTAGATAACTCAACAGTGATCTGTAGGTCGTTGTACCAAAAGTAAGACCAGTCCTGCATTCCACCTTTTAAAACATACCAGTCAGCACCATTAGTGATACCACCAGCAAACTCTGTAGAGGTTCTCATCTCTGGGTTTTCATTAGCGTATTTTAAAGATATGTCTTGCAGTAATTTATCAAATGGGTGTCTTTCATATGTGCTATCCCATGGATAGTTAGCAACAACTGCACCACCATGAAAGTTTGCAGATAAAGAAAAATTTCTTGAAGCTTGAAATTTCATCACCGCTTTTGTTTCAGCTTGTCTTGTCGCCTCAGAATTTATCTCCCCTATAGTCCAGTCAGGGAAGTTTCTATTTAAATCATAACCCTTGGCATTTGCTCTTTGCTTACGTTTAGATCCATCTGGGTTCATAGAAGGCATAATATAAAGTTCAGTATTATTAACAAGTTCAGTAATTTGTTGATTACTACCGTAACCTTCAATAATATCTTTGATCAAAAACTGTGTTAGCTCTCTACCGGTTATTTCGTTACCATGCATACTAGATATGTATTTAAATTCTGGCTCTAATTCATCAATCTCAACATTGTCAGAAATCTTCACAACATATAGCTCTCTTCCTTCTGTAGATTTACCTATAGAGAAAAGTTTTGCGATATCCGGTCTTAAAGCAACTAGCTTTAAAAGGTTTGCTTCAATCTGCTCATATGTAGGATATGAAACTTCAAATTTATTACTCTTAGTTGAATGAGAATGGGAGTGAGTATTTTCTGAGAAAGAAATTCCAGATTCTTGCAACCATTGCTTCATACCTTTCGGTCCATAAAGCTCAAAGCCACTATTAGTCATATGATCAATAGTAAGTGCCGGATGTTGTTTAATTATTTTTAAGTCTTGAAGTCCATTAACAAATACTTCTTCTTGAATAAGACCAGTATTGGCCATTCCTTGAAAAGATAAAAATGCTAAAGCACCTATTAAAATATTTTTCACAATGATCTCCTATGCAGTGAGCTTTATCTATAGCATATAGACAGATTTATAAACATAATTTATCTCAGATAAATACATTATTACTGAGTAAATATTTCAGACTACTTAAATAAATACAGACGGTTACGAGAAGAATATATGCCAAGTGCATCTTCACCAAGCACTGCTGTCCCAAAGACTGCAGATTGATCGGATCCTAAATTAAACGTGCTAGTCACCTCTAGTGTATCCTTCTCAACATATAAGACTTCACCACCCATAACAGTTACCACATATCCTCTCTTCCAAGGAACTACTGAACTAATAGCATCTTCAGAGATTTTTTTATTTAGAACAACCTTACCAAATTTATTTATACGGTATAAAACACCGCTTAAACTTCCCACGATCATCTCATCACCCAAAAGTAATGGTGTGTGAGACTGAGTCATCTCAACTGTTTTTTCTATTAAACCGTTTATAGGGTTAATCATTCTTAGTGGCCCTGATGCAGAACCTGCAACAACATAACGTCCAAATTTTACTGCCTGAACATCTACATCAACAAATTTAACACCCGTATGAAGTCTTTGCTCCCAATTAATCACACCCTCTTCAAGGGATAGTGATACGAGATATCCATCAGCAAAGCCAACCACAAGTGCGCGGTCAATAGTAGCAACATGAGAAACTCTTTGAAGTGTTGTTGTATAAGGAATAGACCTCTTATATCTCCAAAAAACTTTTCCTGTTTTAGCATCAAGAGTAATAATTGTATGATTTCTTAAATGAACAACAAGTCTCCCCTTAACGTGTACAGGCTGTGACTCAATTGGAGATCCAAGATCGGTTGAGTATTTCAACTTACCAGTCAAATAGTGACGAACAAATAAACGTCCATTCTTAGAGCCGTAATAAATATAATCTCCAACCTTATTTACCTGTGATTGGATGGGCTGTTTATCATTTATTTCCCAAATTAAGCGACCAGACTCAATATCATAAGCACGCATAAAGCCACCAAGACTTCCCATATAAAGAATATCTTGAAAAATAAAAGGTGATGCAGTACCGATTGGAAGGTTCCCAGTGTTATGAACAGGATCCAAGTTTTTAATCCATGCCGGATTCAATGCAGACTTTGACCTTTCAGGTGCTTTAATCTTCTCCAGGTGTGGCTTTAATGTCCCACAAGAAACAGCAACAAGAGCAATGAGTATCGATAAGGTTAATTTCATAGTTCTATAATCCACCCATATACATTTTTGCTAATTTAGCATATTCAGAATCTGGGTAATCCTTTAATACAGCATCAAACTTTGACTGTGCATCTGCTTTATTACCTTCTGAAAGGTAAAGACGTCCAAGCTCATAGCTCACCTTGTCTTTTAGAAGGTCTGATTTTTGTGCAGACAACCCTTCTAATAATGAGATTGCTTTCTTACTATCGCCTTGATCTTCATAAAGAGCTGAAACTCTTAAGGCCATAAATAAATAAAGGTAATCTGTTTTATGTAATTTACCTAACCACTTTTCAACGGACATCATAACCGCTTCATCAATACCGTTTTCATCTTCAAGCTTATTTATTGCCGCTAAAAAAGGTGGAACTAAAACCGGTGAAGCAATATAATCATCAGTAATTCCAGCAAGCCCAGCTTTAAAAGCTGTCATATCTGATTTACCTTCAAGGTAAGTGCTAAAAACTGAAGACTCTACAACATATATTTCATCTAACTTCTCTTGTGCTTTAGTAGCTGATACTTGAACAAAAACGGAGTAAGCTAAAATCATTGCAATAACAATTGCTCCAAGGACCAAAATAAGTTTTTTGTTTTCATTGATCATATGACCAAATCCAGTTTTCTCTAATGTTTGTTCTAAAGTAGGTACTTCTTGATTAGTTGACATTTTTTATCCCTTTTAATGCTTTTTTTTCTAAATTTTAGTCGAGGAATCAATAAGTTGTCAAAACCATAGCGTTTAGTTACGATTTTATTATGAAAAATATATTATTAGCACTCTTCGTTATTTTTAATATCAACACTTCTGTTAACGCGGCCAGTCTAGTTGGCCGACTCGGAATGGGCTTTTCCAACCATTTAGTCAGTAATCAACAGACACTTTCCTTGAAACTGCAAAAAACCCGCTCGACCGCACTCGGTGGAAGTTTTGGTATAAATTCAAGCTCAGAAGGTACCTTTTACGCTCTTGGTGGGAAAATCTACAGATATATCTATGAAGAACCACAGTTAAACTTCTACTCAGCTCTTGGTTTGAATATGTTTACTTATTTTAATGATGAAGAAGATGAAGTGGAGCAAGGTCATCAAATCGACGGTACTTTTGGAACGGAGTTTAGTTTCCAAGGTCTCGAGAGTATTGGATTCAGCTTTGAATTTGGTATGAGTATAAACAAGTACGAAGGTGAAAATCGAGTACAAACAATAGGTCAAAGCGTCATTGCCTCGGCCATTCATTTTTATTTATAGGATTAATGAATAAGCTATTTCTCCCCTTTATTATCATATCACTGACCCTGGCCTTAAATGCTTTTGGCCAATTTACTGAGGGTTCTTTTCCAGATGATGAAGACTTAAATATCGGTGGGGACATTTTCCAAGACTTTAATGAAGATCTTGAAGCTGCTCAAGTTATGGAAGACGAAAGATTCTATAGGTACGCAAGGTTCTTTGGAGTCAACCTTGGAATTGGCTTTACAACTTTTACAGACAATAGAGGTGTTGCCTACAAAGATGATCATCCATCATTGCACTTCTCTTTAATGTATTTTTTAAATTTTCAGTCCGCTTTTGTCCTAGGTGTTGAGTATTCAAAACACACTATGATTCTTGATACATTCACACTTGGCTCTCCAACAGAGGCCATCGGTGTTGTTGAGACCAATATGTTAAGACCGTTTTTTGGTTACCGCTATTATGTAGACACTAGTGATCTTGGAACAGCTATCACTTACTCTAATCCCTACTTTGTGGGACGTTTTGAGTATTGGTATCAAACAAATGTATTTAAAGAATTAAAAAATTTATCAGATGAATCAGGTGGAGGAATTGGTACTGCCATTGGCTTCGGCCTTGAATTTCCCATTGAGATCAAAAAAACATATATGAATGTTGAGTTTCTGTATCACAGAGTTAACTTTTTTGATAAATTTACTGATGACTACAAACAAGTACCAGATGACCTAGAAGCAGATAATCAATGTGATAGTAATGGTGACGGTAATAGTGATTCTAAGTGTGATAGTACATTTGGTTTTAATGATCTAAGAGGAGATGTGCTAACTCTTATGATAAATTATCACATCTCCTGGTAAACTATTCTTTTTCAGGCTTTCTTATTCTTTTTTCAATATCTGTCGTCGTTCTAAAGATTAAATGTATTGGTGTATTCACCATATTGAACTCAGTCCTAATGGCATTCGATAAATATCGTCTATAATTAGCTGGGACACCTTGAGATTTATTTGCAAAAAGTAAAATCGTTGGGGGTGAAGATTTAATCATAGAAGCATATTTAATTTTAAGTCTTGCACCACTCTTAGACTGTACAATAACCGGGTGCTTATCAACCAAAAAGGATACAACTTTATTTAACTTACCAGTGGTAATCTTTTTATTTCTAATAATAATTGTACTCTTCAAAGATCTTTTAAGTTTACCTAAATGCTTACCTTTCTTGGCCGAAATCGTAATAAGCTCACAGAAACTTAACCAAGGAACTGTTGCGCGAAGATCCAATAGCCACTCACGTTTTCTCTTAGCATCACCCATAACTTCAGGAATCAGGTCAACTTTATTTAAACAGATAATAATAGATTTACCTTTATCCAAGGCAATATCACAAAGGCGTCTGTCTTGGTGAGAGATCCCTTTGGTAGCATCAATCATATAAATGATTACATCAGACTCTGAAATCGCCTTAAGTGAACGATAGACAGACTGCTCTTCTATAAAACCTGTAACAGATTTTTGTTTTCTAATACCTGCAGTATCAACAAGTTTAACCGACATAAAAGTACTTTTAGGCTCTTCTGTCGCGGCCGTTGCCGCCTCAACAGTTTCAGCGTCTGAAGCTTCCACATCTAAGGCATCTAAATCATCATCTTCCAGCGCCATATCAAGTGCTGCTTCATTATCTTCAAGAGTGAACATATCTTCAGGGATATTTTCTTCAGAGAACTCAAACTCTTCACCTGCTTCTTCAGCATCAACATCATCAAAGTCACCTTCTCCGAGTTTATACTGATCAGGCATTTGATTATAAGCAAGCATTTCAACTTCAGAGTATTGATCTTCAAAATCTTCAAGTTCTTCCATAAGATCTTTATTAGATTTTCTGAATTGGTCTTCCATTGCTGAAAGATGACCAGCATCTCTACCAAAGTCTAAATCGAAGTATCCCTCAATAGGATCAACGGTGGTTCCCGCGATATCAGACACAAGGGCACGATTCGCACCAACAAATTGATTAAGAAGCGTTGATTTCCCGGCATTAGGAGCACCAATAATTGATACATTAGCAGCAACATCGTGCTTAGGCTTTACACCTCTTTGAATATCAAGTTCATCATCTGTGTGAAAGTTGTTAGCAAAAGTGAATAGGTTCTCACAAATGGTAGTAAGACCACGGCCGTGTTCCGCGGAAACGATAATAAACTCGTCATCCGCCAGACCAAGCTCATAAAATTCAGCTTCATCGCCCCATTGCTTATCTGTATCAAACTTATTAACAAGTAACCAAACAGGCTTATTGGTTGTTCTTATATAATCACAAATAGATTTATCAAAAGGGATAAGCCCTTCTCTAACATCAACCACAAATAAAACAAGGTCAGACTCATCAATAGCAAGCTTTGCATGTTCGGCCATAATATTAAAAAATGGTTCTGCAGTCTTCTTCTTACCTAAAGTTTTAACTTCTTCAACTTTATCTGGATAAAATCCTCCAGTATCAACGAGAATTATATCTTGCTTTTCTTCTCCGGTTGGACTTTCCATCGTAGCAATACCATAGTGACGGTCTCTCGTAACTCCTGGCTGATCAAAAGTCATTGCCTTAAAAGATTTCCTCATCAAACGGTTAAAGATAGTACTCTTTCCTACGTTTGGTCGTCCTATAATAGAGACAACGGTAGATCTACGTTTCATTACTTCTTCCTCCAAACTCTGTTTGACTTGTGAGTTCTGGGTAGGCCAATTTCGTCTAGAACAAAATTATTTCTAAACCACTTAGGACTAACTTTAACGTGAAGATTCAGGTGAACTCTTTCTCCGGCCATCGCTTCAATTTTCATTCTTGCCGCAGTACCGATCTCTTTAATCACACTTCCTTTTGCTCCAACAACAATAGCTCTCTGGGATGGTCTATTAACTAAAATTGTCGCTGAAATTTTTGTATCTTGAGAAAAGTTCTCTTTATTGATTGCATCTTGATACTCGTCAACAATAACTGCTAACTCATAGGGAAGCTCATCTTTTAATATATGAAAAGCTTGCTCTCTAATGTATTCAGAAGCAAAAAACCTTTGATTTTTATTTGAAACAGAGCCATCTGGATACATATGAGGACCTGGAATAGCAGCGTCACATAATTCACCTGTTAAAAGGTGAACATTATCCCCCTCTTTTCCAGAGATCACAAAATATTTTTCAGCACTTGGAATAAACTCTTGAATAGAAGTTAGCATCTTTTCAAAGTTTTTATTTTCAAGATTTTCCACTCTGTCAGACTTAGTAAATACAATCCAAGTTTTTGAAAGATTGGAATCAAAGTCTTTCATAAAGTTTTGACATTCACTGACAACATCTTTTGTAAGGTCTAATAGCAAAAGGTTTAAATCAACTCCTTCACTACCAAATTGTGCCTGGCCATTCATTCTAATATTTAGTTCTTGTGAAGAAGAGTGAACACCTGGAGTGTCAACTAAAACAACTTCAGTTCTATCAACGACAAAGTTACAATGAAATTGATTTCGAGTCGTTTGAGGTTTAGAACTTACGATCGCTAAATCAAATCCTAACAAGTAGTTAACTAAAGTTGATTTACCTGCATTTGGCTTTCCCAATACCGATACCATAATACTTTTGTTGTGTGGATGCTGATCCTCTAATAACATAATTTCTCCTCATATTTATCCAATATATTTTCTGTTAAAACTTTATGGGCAATCAGCTGCATTGCCTTCTTTTTTGAACTAAGTTCTGTTGTATAAATTTCTGTATTTTTAATTTTTAAAGTGACCTTAAAAATTTTCTGTCCCTTAACTAGTAATTCTTCACTAGCATAGTGTGGAGTAACCTTATATTTTTTCATGATCAATTCTTGTAACTTTGACTTGGCATCAAATTGCGAAATGATATCTTTAGAGAACAGAGAGCGTTTATTTTTCACTTCAAATCTATTGATCGTTTGAAGTAAGAATGCTTTTGCCTCTTCAAGGCCCTGTTCAATGTACATAGCTCCTAAGACTGCTTCAAAAGTATCTGCGAGGATTGAGTCCTTTTCAAAACCTTTTTCCTTGAGTTCACCCTTACCTAGTAAAATAAGCTTTCCTAAGCCTATATGCTTCGCTAGTAAGCTTAGTGTTTCTTCATTTACAATCGAGCTTCTGAGTTTAGACATCTCTCCCTCATTGAGGTCAATAAGATCCTGATAGATCTTTTCTGTAACCACAAGACTTAGAACGGTATCACCTAAGAACTCTAGTTTTTCATTGTTCACGAGATGAAACTTATGAGCGAACTCATGCTGAAATGAGGTATGAATGAGTGCATCGAATATTGTACGGTTGAATTTAATTGATTCTATATTGAATTTTTCTTGAACAATTCCACAGAGTTCATCTGTAGTAAGAGTCTTTTGAATACATAAAACTTCTTCGAAAAGAAAGTTTGTAATCTGCTTCACTGTTGTCCCCAAGGTCGTCATGGCCACTGTGCCATCTAATAAGTCTGTTAAGTAACACGGGGCAATTTAAAAGTAAAATGACCGCCTATCGACATTCGCCTTTAGGCGGCCATTTTGAATATTCCCCAAAAGTATGTCGATTTATAGCACTAGAACCCACTAAAAGCTTGGAATCTTATGTATTAGATAAATCTTACATATAAATATACGAAGCATCGCGTAAGTCCTTGAAGTTACTGATCAATGATGATAAAAAACGGCCATGGAAAAACTCGATCTACTAGAACATCAATCATTATTTATCGGTAAACTCACAGAAAGTGGGAAGAGCTTTAATACAATTAAGAATTATCGTACTGATCTTAATATATATAAGAACTTTCTTACTGAAAATGGAAGGCCTCTCATTATTAATGAAGTCACTCTAAGTGAAGTAAATGAATATACTCATTACTTAAACAAAAAATACGACTCTCCTAATTCTATAAGACGACGAGTTCAGGCCTTAAGAATCTTTTTTGATTACCTTATTGGACAAAAATATTTTGACGTCAATCCAATGAAGAAAATTGCAGTGCAGCCAAAGGTTGTTGACCTTCCAAGACCCACAAAATTTCAACTGGTACAAAAGCTAAAGGCCTATATTGAAGCAAATATTGAGAGAACAACTGGACATGAACAACTTCTTCACCAGCGTAATTTGATTTTATTCTACCTTATCTACGGAGCTGGTTTAAAGGTTTCTGATATAGAAAGGCTCTCTATTGAACATATTAGGAAGTCACGTAATATGTACCGTATCATTGTGGCCCCTGAGAAAAGGGACCCCTTTACAGTTACTCTCCCGAAAGAATTTGAACCTGTCTTTGAAGAGTATGTAAAAGCACTGACTGCAGGCAAAGCACGTGACGAGGTCGTATTTCATCAACTCCTTTTTAATGGAAACCCATTTAGAATAATCAAGGGCGGCTTATCTGCCCGAGGAATAGAGGTTATCTTTAAAGAATTCTCTAATAAAATTGGAGAAAGAATAACGGCCAAGTACTTGAGACAGGCCTGTATCTTTAAATGGCTTTGCCAAAAAATTCAGATTGCCAGAATTAAAGAATGGATGGGAGTCCAACCACAATATAGCTTAGGACCTTACCAAGCACTGTTAGAAGAAAAACCAGATGAGTTTTGTTACCTAGAGGTTTAATGACACAAAAGCATGAAATCTATATTCAACGCTGCTTTGAACTTGCAAGAAAAGCATTAGGACAAACAAGTCCCAATCCGCTTGTAGGATCTGTTATTGTAAAAGATAATATTGTCATTGGTGAAGGCTTTCATAAGAAATCAGGTACTGATCACGCTGAAATTGATGCTATAAAGAATGCCACTCAAGATATCACAGGGGCAACTCTTTATTGTAATCTCGAGCCTTGCTGTCATACGAATAAAAAAACACCTCCTTGTACAAATACTATTATTACCAGTGGTATCACTGAAGTGGTGATCTCAAATCTAGATCCAAACCCTGAAGTTTCTGGCCACGGAGTAAAGCTTCTACAGGATGCTGGCATCAAAGTAACTACTGGAATCCTTACTGCAGAAGGTGAAGTCTTAAATGAGATTTTCTTCACTCATATTACTAAGCTGCGCCCTTTTATTCATCTGAAGTGGGCACAGACCCTAGATGGAAAAATTGCGACTAATACTCATAACTCCAAATGGATAACAGGGGAATCTGCAAGAGAGAATGTTCACAAAGAACGAAATCTATATGATGCCATAATGATTGGTGCAAATACGGCCAATCAAGATAACCCGAGTTTAACCATTAGACTCAATGAACAGACCTCTTGTAAAAAAAGAATTGTGCTTGCCCCCTCTGGGAAAGTTACAAATGACTTAAAGATTTTTCAAGATGAGTTCAAAGACAACACTCTCCTAGTAACAAATAGCCTTGAGAGCTTCCCTGTTGATACTATGAATTGTCCACTCAAGGGTAATGAGCTCGACTTAGAGAGACTACTTAAGGACCTCTATAACAATGGCATTTGTTCAATCTATATTGAAGGTGGAACGAAACTTCTAAACTCTTTTTTAACTCACAAGGTGTATGACAGAATTAGTGTTTATATTGCCCCTAAATTACTTGGACAAGGACTCTCACCATACTATGGCCCAGAGTTAAGCCTGATGAAAGATTCATTGAGCTTTGATGAGGGTATATGGACACACTTTGATAAAGATATGCTTTTTCAAAACAAGAGGAATTTATGTTTACAGGCTTAATTAAAGATATTGGAACAATTAAAAAAGTTATACCGAATGCAACTGGTAAAGAGTTTATTATTGAAACAAAACTCATTTCAGAAATAAAGCCTGATGATTCGGTCGCTACGAATGGTGTTTGCTTAACAGCAACTAAAATCGAAGGAAGCCAGTTTCATATGCAGGCCGTTCATGTCACTCTAGAGAAGACAAGTATAGGTCATCTAAAACCCGGCTCTAAAGTGAACTTAGAACTTGCACTAAGGCCCATTGATCGCCTAGGTGGTCACTTTGTGCAAGGGCATGTTAACGGTACAGGAAAAATGAAGTCAGTAAAAAAACTTGGCAATAATTATGAAGTCGAAATTACACCACCGAAGGCACTATTCAAATATTTTATAAACGAAGGCTCTGTTGCTCTTGATGGTATCAGCCTTACCATTGCAAAAGTTTTAGATACTAGTTTTGTTGTCTCAATAATTCCTCATACATGGGACCATACAATACTCCATACGAAGAAAGTCGGTGATACATTAAATATAGAAGTCGATATGATGGCAAAATACTTAGAAAATTTTATGAAGTTTCAAAATAATGATAAGAAACTAATGGATATGATTTAATGCTCGATACAATTGAAAGCGCTATTGAAGAAATAAAGAATGGGAAAATGATCATAGTTGTTGATGATGAAAACCGAGAGAATGAGGGAGACCTTGTTATGGCAGCAGAACTTGTCACACCCGAAGCAGTAAATTTTATGGCCCGTTATGGACGTGGTCTAATATGTGCGCCACTCACTGCTAACTATGCAACGAGACTAAAACTAGCACCAATGGTTGAGAAGAATGAAGATAGCTTTACTACTGCATTTACGGTGTCTGTAGATGCTACCAACTACACCACAACAGGAATATCTGTAAAAGAGAGAGCGATGACTTTAAAAGTCCTCTCGGACCCTTTTGCTTGTGATATCGACTTTAGACGACCTGGACATATTTTTCCTCTCATCGCCAAAGACGGTGGTGTAATTGAAAGACCTGGGCATACTGAAGCTGGAGTTGACCTAGCTCGCATTGCTGGGCTTAGCCCTGTAGGAGTCATTTGTGAGATTCTAAATGAAGACGGTAGTTGCTCCAGACTTCCGGAGTTAAAAGTATTCGCCAAAGATCACAAACTTAAAATTATTAGCATTGAAGATTTAATCAAATATAGAAAAGATAATCACTTAGCAAACAATAATGATATCGAGGTAGAGAATGAAAACACTAGAAGGAAACCTGATTTTAGATAATCAAAGAGTTGCAGTTGTAGCGGCTCGCTTTAATGAGTTAATCGTAAGTAAACTCATAGGTGGTGCTCAAGATTGCCTGACTAGGCATGGAGTTGATTCAGATAATATCACCCTAAGTTGGGTTCCGGGAGCATTTGAACTATCACTAGCAGCTCAAAAGCTAGCAAGAACTGGGAAATATGATGCCATAATCTGTCTTGGTTGTGTTATTAGAGGCGCCACAACTCATTATGATTACGTATGTAATGAAGCTGCTAAGGGAATTTCTAAAGTCATGTTAGATGAGAATATGCCGGTTATGTTTGGTGTCCTTACAACAGAGACAATTGAACAAGCACTAGAGCGAGCAGGAACTAAGGCCGGAAATAAAGGCTGGGAAGTTGCACTTGGAGCTGTAGAGATGGTCAACTTAATGGGTGCAATTGACAGAGCCGAATAACGCACCTCACAAAGAAAAATAAACTTAATAAGTAATATTGTTAATACTTCTTGCACAAGTATTAGAAATTATATAAAACATATGCACTTTTGAAATTGGAGATGAGCAATCCTGAAGTGAATTAATATAAACGTTTCTCATCACTAGAAATCAACGGATCCTTTTTGCTAGTCTCTAGCATTCTCGTGACATTCATTTCTAGATTCAACACTATAAGGAGACATAATGTCTAAAATTACAATGGGTAAAAAGTCCGCTTTTAAGATCCAAAGAAGACTTGGAGTTGAGTTACCTGGACTTGGAAAAGCCGGTGCTCTTGAGAGAAGACCTTACGGACCTGGTATGCACGGAGCTAAAAGAAAAAAGCTTTCTGACTATACTATTCGTCTAATGGAAAAACAAAAACTAAGATTTCACTATGGTGTCAGAGAAGGACAACTTAGAAATCTTGTTATTAACTGTAAGAAAAACACTTCACGTTCATGGGTTGATTCACTAGTTATTTCTCTTGAATCAAGAATTGATAATGTTATTTTTAGATTGAACTGGGCACCATCAATTGCAGCTGCAAGACAAATGGTATCTCACGGTCATATTAGAATTAACGGTAAAAAAGTAACTATCGGTTCTGCACTTGTTTCTACTGATGATGTTATTACTCTTACTGATAAGGGTGCTAAGTCTGGAAACTACTTACAAGCAAAAGCTAGACCTAGACTTTCAGCTATTCCTGCTTACTTAAGTGTTGAGAAAGATGGTGAAAGAGAAAAAGCTATTGTTCTTTCAGAAGCTCTTCCTGAAGATATTCCATTCGCATTCGAAAAACGACTAGTGATTGAATTTTACTGGAAACTTAAATAATAAAATATATGAATTAATATTTTATAAAAAAAGACCCCGCAAATTGCGGGGTTTTTTATTTGTGCATGTTTGTATTTTTTTTAAAGTGAAATTGGGATAGAGACACCTAATAAAAAAGTATTGTATTTTGCGTCTAGATCGGTCTCAGAACCGCCGTCTGTTTTTGCCTTTGCAGTTTCAAAGTTCCCGATCTCTAAGTTTAAACTTACAAAAGGCATAACTTTATAACCAAGACCAATAATTGTCCCAGATCCTTCTGTATATTCTGTATCATTCTCATTAACTCCATTATGCGAAAGAACATACTCTCCCCAGACTCTAAGCATGATCGGAAAATCGTATCCTACAAAGGCTCCTAAAGTAGTAAATGTTGCATCAATATCATCGGCATTAGAATCAGGTTCAAGATTCCATGATGACCTTCTTCCATCAACTCCAAACATGAAGCCTAGATTTTGAAAGCCAACTCTTGCTCCGATAGAATTACCTGTGATATCGACATCAGTAGTTCCAAGTTCTCCAGTTGAATTCATATTCATTCCAAAGTAAGGCTCAAGTAAAAATCCTGCTCGTGCATTTTCTGAATAATAAAACATTGATACTAATGCTGTTAATAATAATAAACTTTTTTTCATTGAGTCCCTCCTTGGACATATCCCTTAACTATATTTTTTATAAATCTATTGGAAATGAAACAGAAAATACATATCCGGCCCAGTCTAAATCAAAATCAGGACTAGAGTCATGCTCTAATTTATATTTCATACTTTCTACTTCAAGATTTAAGCTAAGAAGTGGTAGTCCTGTAAATCCAACACCTATTGACGTACCACTTTGAAATGCTGCTTCGTAATTCCTGTCATCAAGATCATCATTTTCCCAAGTTGAGTTAAATGTATACTCGGCCCAAAATCTAAATAGGATGGGAAGATCAACACCAACAAATGCTGACATATTCGTTCTTTTTCCATCAACAACATTCGCCATTTGATAATCAATACCGGCTGAAACTAAAATAAAACTATAACCAACTCTCGCCCCAACCATAGACATTGAGTTCCCATCATCGTCAGCTGCAGCTAAATCCGCAGTAGTTGCATAAGTCCCTGCACCAATATATGGATCAATTAAAAGCCCAGCAAAAGATGATTGAGTGAATAACATTACAGACATAATACCTAGTAGAATAATTCTCATAGGTCCTCCTTTAATTTTAGTTAATTACAAATTCCATCAATATTTTACCGCATATCTATAAAGAGTTTGTACACAGTGCAGAATTTGCATCTACCGACAACAATACCCGACCAAAGAGGTTTCAATATTAGAAACAAGAGCAATGGACAAATTAACTAATACTAAATATCTTCATTAGATGGATTATATGATTATCATTTTTCTTGGTTTTGCGATTGGGTTTTTATCATCGTTCTTTGGCATCGGTGGGGGCAGCCTTATGGTACCTGTTCTTTACCTTTTATACCCAAGACTTCCAGCAAGTATTATTATTCCCGTTAGCCTAGGTACTATATTTATCATTACTACTATTAATACGACTCGCTTTTATAAGTTAGGCCTACTCCCCCCAAAAAATATTATAAAAAATTTCTTTATCACTTGTAGTATAGGTGGATTACTTGGGGCAAATCTTTTGTACATTACTGATACTGCCACAACAAAAAAAATCATGGGTATTGTGATTTTTATTTCAATGTTAAAAATTGTTATTCCTAAGTCGATTAATAGGAAAACCACCGAGCCAAGTAACCCCTCAGGTAAACTTATGGCGACTACTGGCTTCCTAGGATCTCTGATCTCTTCACTGACAGGGCTTGGAGGTGGTATCGTCTTTACACCGATGCTTATAAATATAGTAAAACTACCTCTTAAGATGGTTACACCATATTCAAATCTCGCAATGATGGTCGCAACATTTATTGGTGTCATTCCACACTTGTTTAAGCATCATTCACAAAGTATTGTCTTTGAGAGTGAAATCCTAAACGGCCTCTTTGTTGGAAATGTGAACTTTGGAATCATTTTAATTCTAGTGGTTGGCGCGTTTGTATCATCTAAACTTGGTATTAAGTTCAACTCCTCAATTAGCGAAAAGAAGAAAAAGTATATACTCTCTAGCTTACTTTTGGTCCTATCAGTTAAGATGATTTTTTATTAAAATAAAACTAATTCTATCTACTTTTTCAACTCACTAATTTTATAAAGAATCAGCAAAAAACATTTTATATTGAAAAATATCCCTTTCACTTTTGCCCCATCTTCTTCTAAAATAATCTTAAGAAATAAATTTTCTTACATACACACATTGGGCTTTTGTGCGAAAGGATTTCAAGCAAAAGAACTTTTTCTAACATACATATATTTCGTTTAATTTTTAACAAATGTTTAACAAAAATCGCTATTTTGGTCACTTTCTTACATCATATCTAATACTTTCTTACACCGTTTGTAATACTCAATTTACGTTGGTTTAATCTTGCTACACACAATTTTGAGAGAGACCTTACAAGGAGTAATGGCGATGAGTAATTCAAGAAGGAAGAATCATCTAACAAAAAAACAGCTTAAAGAACTTAACGAGAAGGTTCTAGCTGAGAGAGAGAGAATTCAAAATAAATTAAATTTTGATGCTCCTCACAAAAAAATGACTGCGACAAACTCAGGTAGAGATGAAGTTGATGCGGCCAACGACGATATATTGAGACATTCGGAGTTAAGGTTTGCAACAAGAGAGAGTTTGTATCTAAAAAAACTTTTAAAGACATTAGACCTTATGGAATCGTCAGAGTACGGGGACTGTGAAGACTGTGGTGAGCATATAAGCTTCACAAGGTTACTTGCAAGACCAACAAGTACAATGTGTATAGGCTGTAAAGAAGATGCAGAGAGAAGCGAAATGCAAAGCGTTCACGGACGTGTTTCTAAGTCACTTGGAAAAAGTATTAGCGTTTCATAATCTAGAGTAAACAAGTTAACGGGAGAGCATGAGGCTCTCCCCTATATATTTAAGAAATCTTTTGAAGTAATCCAAGGCAGGCATTATCAAGAAGATCCAGGACATGGTTAAAACCATCCTCTCCTCCAAAGTAGGGATCAAGTACATGATCATACTTTGAAAACTCTCCAGAGCAATAATCTGTCATTTTTGAAACTTTATGCACATGAGATCCATCATCAAGCTTTACAACATTTTCGTAATTAGAATCATCCATAACAATAATATGGTCAAAAATTTCTAAATCTTTTTTGACAAATTTTCTTGAGATACTCGGGACGTCAATATCACGCAGACTAGCAGCTTTAATCATACGCGCATCTGCATTTTCACCGTCGTGAAGACCATTGGTGCCAGCTGAGTCTAGATCGAACTGATCACTAAAGCCTTTATTGTTAACTAGCGCTTGAAAAACTGCTTCTGCAGCAGGAGACCTACAAATATTACCAAGGCAAACAAATAGTACTTTTGATTTAATCATTTACTTTAACTCTCCAACCTCTAGCATGTCCGTCAAACAATTCAACACCGATATCCTGAAGTTTATCTCTGATTTCATCGGCCATTCCCCAGTCTTTTGCATCACGGGCATCATTTCTCATCTTCACAAGCTTTTCTACTTCCGACTTATCAATTTCTTTCATCTCAATTAATATTTCATCTAATCTATTTAGCATGTCTTTCGGGTTGGAGTTAAATAGCGCACTCATATCACCATACTTCGCCATCCAGGCCAGGAAGCTCTCAGATTGTCCTTTATGTGAAGGAGTTCTCTTCGCCTTATTAGCAAAGCCTATAGCATTAAAAGTTCTCACACCTTCAAAGATAAATGAGATCATCTCAGCAGTATTAAAGTCATCATTAAGTGATTTTTTTATTTTATTATCAAACTCAACTAGTTTCTTATCAAAGCCAGCATCTGCGATCGCCGGAGCATCAACTTGATCAACTGTGATTTGTGCAAGCTCGATAGCAGAATAAATACGATTCAACGCTGAGATGGTCTGAGATAGTTTATCATCGGTTATCCCCATTTGAGTTCTATAATGGGCAGAGAGGAATAAGTACTTCAGTATTTCAGGGTTATATTTCTCCATAAAGTTTCTAGCGGTAATAATATTACCAAGAGACTTACTCATTTTTTCTGCACCGAAATTTATAAACTCATTATGAACCCAATAGTTGCAATACTTAGCACAATTACAAGCCTCACTTTGAGCAATCTCATTTTCGTGATGAGGGAACTGAAGATCAACACCACCACCATGAATATCTATTGAGTCACCTAAGATAGACTTAACCATGGCAGAACATTCTATATGCCAACCTGGTCTCCCTTTCCCCCAGGGAGAATCCCAGTAAGGTTCTCCTTCCTTGGCCGGCTTCCATAAAACAAAATCCTGAGGATTCTTTTTACGAGTATCCACCTCTACTCTCTGACCTATTTCTAGCTCATCAAGTTTTTTCTTAGATAACGCACCATAAGCTTTGAACTCATCAATAGCAAAAAAGACTTCACCGTCAACAACATAACCTTTACCATTAATAATGATCTTCTCGATCATACTAATAATATCATCCATATGTTCCGAAACTCTTGGGTTATGGGTATGCTTCTTTAACCCTAGAGCATTAAAGTCTTTCTCAAATTCTTTTATATAACGCTCGGAGATGACTTTGGTTTCGACACCTTCAGTATTCGCTTTTTGAATTATTTTATCATCAACATCAGTATAGTTATAAACCATATTGACCTTATTCCCAGTAAATTCTAACCAGTTCCTGATAACATTAAATACAATAGGTCCTCTAAAGTTTCCAATATGTAAAAGGTCGTAAACTGTAGGGCCACATAAATAGAGTTTGACCTCGCCTTCTTTAAGAGGAATAAATTTTTCTTTTTTACCAGAAAGAGTATTGTATAGAACTTGGGACATAAGACTTCCTATTTATTAATAAAATGAAATTTTTCTTTAACTATATCGCTGTCATCTTTCTTGGCCATTACAATGGTATAGGACTCAGACCGATCTTCTTCAATATTTATTTTAAATTGCTTTTGGGTAACAACAGGTATTTCGTACTCTAGCCAGATCTCTTTCTTAGACTTCATCATCAAGTTTAACTGATCTGCACCAGCTTCTTCATTATTAACAATAAAAACGGTTTCCCATTCGTTATCAAGCCATAAGTCCATTAATTTTCGCGCAAGCTTAACATCACTCTCTTTTGTAAGACAAAGCTCACAATAGAGTTCATCGGAAATAGCACATCTTCCTACGGCCTGAAGCTCGGGATGATCAATACAATTATATCCGATCAGGTTATCCTTTGCTCTGTTACTTGCATCTCTGTATTCTTGTACTAGCTCTTCAGGAATATTTCCAAGTGCTGTTGATGAATCATTATTTAATTTCTGGGCCTCTAAATTAGATATTTCTCTCTCTCTTAATCTAAAATATTTATAAAGAAAGTAAAAGACCACAAACAGAAGAAGAATTAAGACTGATGCAAATATAACTGAAATGGTGATAACTAAAGTTGTATCCATACTATGACTCGAAGTTTATTTCATATCCTTGAAATTTTCTTATATTAATAACACCTGTATCAAAAATTAAATATTGTCCCTTAATTCCCATAAGATCTCCCTCTACGATAGGGTTTTTATCAAAGTTAAATGATGAAACCTTCTCCGGGTATTTCTCTACAGGGTAATTAAACTCATAAAGTTCATCATCCAGAACAGTAGCTTCATGCTTTTTAATAATATCAGCAAACTGCTTGATAACTTCTTTTTTCTTGGCAAGCAAATCCATATCGTCATAAACATTTTTCAGCATATTTCGCCAGTTTGTTTTATCACCCATAGTTTTTGCAATCTCAATTTCAATTTTACCACTTGTAAGTCGATCCTTAACTTCTAGTAATTTAATCGCCTTAACAGCTCCCTGATCAACCCAACGAGTAGGAACTTGGGTCTTACGAGTGATACCGACTTTCAAATTTGATGTAAGGGATAGGTAAATAACATGAGGCTTCAAACAATGGGACTCACCCCATCTAGGATCTCTACAAGTTCCGGCCTTATAGTGACAGAGCTCTGGCTTTATAATGCATGTGTCACACTCGGGTAAAGTTATAAAGGATTCCCAGCTATAACCTTGTCCGTATGCTTTTTTTATTTTTTTACCTGTATCGACACAAAATATATTTCCTGTGTACTCAAGTTTAATATGCTTACCAATGTAGGGATTTAAATCAATGAGAGTATCACCAACAGGTAGTTGGTACTGCACAATATTATCATATGTTGATTTTAGTTTAGATAAGCTTCCAATAGTCATTAAAAGATTGTATCAGCTCGTAACCCATTTTCAACCCCTTTATAAATAACGGCCGCAGCGTTATGACTATGAAGTGATTCAATATGCTCAAGTTCTACTAACCAATCTAGAATATCTTCCTCAGCATTTAAAATTTTTGAAACACTCTTAGATGCATGCTCAACAAACATCGGGTGTGATCCATTTAGTATAGCAAAGGCTTGTTCATCAACTCTCTTAACTAAACTTTGGGTTTCCGTAGGAATAGCTTCCTTTAAGAGTAAAATAAGATCTTCTAAATGAAACTCAATATCAGGATTTACCTTGATCGTACAAGTAAGTACTGATCTCTGTGAGTGTGGTACACCGATTCCAGTACCTTCAGTAGTCTTGCCTTCAGCAAATTCTCTCTCGTATTGCTTCGCCATTGATAAAGAACAAGGACAGGTAGAAGAGTACTCGTAAGTAAGAGTCATGAAGTACTCAAAGCCACCATCTTTAGTTTCTGTAGCTTTAAGATTTACTGGATAGTATTGCCATCCCCAGTTATCTGACTTCAGTGACTTTTGTTTAACTGGATAGTTGAATTTAATATTTAAATAAGCTGATTCTATGAGTTTATTATCTTCTTCATCTGCAAGCTCAATACGGTAGCGTCTAAGAACATTTTTAAAAAAGTTAGCACTTAAACCGTCTGAGGCCGAAGTTGATTGTAGAATCGTACAAAGACGAGACATTGAAACACCATTCTTATTAGCATCAAGATTAACAAACATACTGGCTTCACAGTCATGTGATCTTGTTACACCAAACTTATTAGTAACCTCAATAGGTAGGCGGTATCTATTAATCCCAACTCTTGGTATTGCAATTAAGTCTTCTGTAGGTAGTTTTTGAAAATCGTTTAGGCCGTTGGCATCCTGTAGGTCACAAGACAATATATCTTCTACAACTTTGTTCTTCAACGAACTTTTCTTTAAAAAGGATTGGTCTATCATGGTAATCTCCGTAAGTTCCGAGTGATAATTATCATATTTAACAGCTCATGCAAAGCCTTAGCGCTTGAGCCTGCGCTATAATACAGTATTTATGTGTGGTTAAGAGCTTCGCCTAGGTTTTGTCCAGTGATATCGTCGCAGGTTGACATTTCGCAGCAAAGTGAATAAGAAATGTTATGGAACTACTAAAGAAATTACTGATATCAACTGTGAAGTTCTACCAAAGATATATCTCCATTTTAACCGGACCAACTTGTCGCTTTTATCCAACTTGCTCACACTATGCCGTAGAGGCAATACAGAAAAAGCCACTTTATAAATCTATTCCTTTAATTATTTGGAGAATTCTTAGATGTCATCCATTCTCGAAAGGTGGAGAGGATCAGGTTCCCTAAAGTAGGTGCATAGGATCAACATCAATTTTATATGAAATATTTGAAATTGTTTTATAGTTGGCTTCAAATGTACTCACAACCCCGTGAAGTTCATTAAGATTATCGGACTTCAGCATAATCCCCCAGGTGAACTGATTTGCTTTTTTCTCTATTGTCATTGGTGTAGGACCTAGAAGCCTTACTGAAGAATAGTTATTCTCAATGACTTTATGAAGTTGCGTACCCACTTGGTTAACGGTGCTAATCAATCGATCTCTAAAGCGAGAGGAGAAATACATCATCACGATTTTAGAAAAAGGAGGGCATGCACATAGCTCTCGCAGCGGTAACTCTGACTCGTAAAATTCATCAAATGAATGCTTTTGAATCAGTTCAAATACTTGATGGTCAGTATTCATAGTTTGAATAATAACTTCAGAGTCATCAGCGTATCTTCCCGCTCTTCCAGCAACTTGCTCCACCAGCTGGTATGTTTTCTCAGTAGATCTAAAGTCTGCATAATTTAGCATAGAGTCTATACCTAGGATAACAACAAGGTTTACTCTTCTAAAGTTATGTCCCTTAGCAAGCATTTGAGTTCCAACAAGAATATCAATTTCTTTATTGTGGAAACGGTTTAGTTTTGTTGTTAAATCTTTTGTCGTTTTAATCTCATCTCGGTCAAATCTCTCCGTTCGATATTGAGGATAAATTTCTCTTAGAACTTGCTCTACTTTTTCAGTTCCAAAGCCTTTGTTCATGAGACTAATCCCTGCACATTCAGGGCATTGGTCTGGAACGGGCATGACGAAGTCACAGTGAGAACAGCTCAAGCAATTTTTCGCTTTAAAATAACGTAAATTATTTTGGCAGCCACAGGCATCGTTATAAAATTGATGAGCACAGTTTCGACATTGAATAAAATTTGAGTAACCAAGTTTATTAATAAAAATAAGAACTTGTTCTCCGGCCTCTAATCTCTTCTCAATTTGTTCAAGAGTTGAATCTAAAAATGGATAAGCTGGATCTTTTTCTTTAAATTTATCTTTAGTGTCCGATAGAGTCAGCTTCGGAAATTGTCCACCACCAGCACGATCATGAATAGCATGATAGGTTCGACCATCACTATTTTTAAACTGATAAAAATTTTCAACAGTAGGCGTTGCACTTCCAAGCAGGATCGGACAATTATGCAATTGTGATTTCTTGATAGCAACATCACGACCATTATAAGGACAGCGGTCAGTTTGCTTAAAACTCTGATCATGCTCTTCATCAACAATAACCAGGCCTAAATTCTCAATCGGTAAAAAGATAGAACTTCTAACACCCATAACAAGTACAGGCTCACTTGATTCATTAAGGGTCTTCCAAATATTATATTTCTCTGAGGGAGTCACTCCAGAGTGATAAGTATAAACATTACACTTTAAAAACTCAGCAAACATTTCAGTAAATTGTGGTGTTAAGTTGATTTCAGGTAAAAGAAATTGAACGGACTTCCCCTCATCGATGACCTTCTTCATAAGACTTAGATAAACAGCAGACTTACCAGAGCCAGTTACACCGTGAACATAGTGTTGAGAGAATCCTTTATGAATTGTGGGTTCAATATCATTAACAATCTGAGCTTGAACATCATTCAGTTCAAAAGGAAGGTCATTATTTTTTCCCATTATAAAGTCTGGCTTGCGGGGTCTTTTTAGGATTTTAGGTAAGCAATCAAAGACTAGTTTACCAATAGGATAATGATAGTATTTAGACATCCATTTATAAAGGGCCAGCTCTTTTTCATTTAAGCTAAAAGCGTTTTCAACAGAACTAGTGATAGGCTTCACTTTTTTAATATCAAAGCCAGATAATTGTTCCTTAGTAGCAGGGCCCAAGATTACGCCCTGTGATTTTCGTCTTCCAAGAGGAACTTCTACGAGGTCACCAATGGCCAGCTCCACTTCATAACTATAAGTAAGTATACTTTGTAGACTTGGAAAGTTAACAGCAACTTGGTAGTAATTACTCATTACTCAGGTAGAACTTGTGGAAGACTAGAATATTGATGAGTTAAAAGATCGCCAAATTTTGTTTGAGCAATAACGCCCTCTTTATTTGCGATATAAATAGGTAGTTCGCGATCACAAAACTCTGACATTGACTGCAAGCATACGCCACAAGGGTAAAGCGCTGGTTCAGTGTTGGAACAGACAAGAACAAATTCTAATTCAAAAACACCTTGATCAGTAATAACTTGGCCGATAGTATTTCTTTCGGCGCAAGTTGAAATGCCGTTGACAATTAATTCTACATTACAGCCAGCATATATTTTGTCAGAGCCTTTAATTTTCATGGCGGCGCCAACTTTTACTTTAGAATGATTTGCATAAGCATTTTTACGTGCAACAGATGCAATATTAAATGCCTCTAGAACTTTTTCATCAACTTTCATGCATTATCCCTATAAATTATCAAATACGATATTCCCTTCGAATACAGTAAGTTTAGTCTCTCCATAGAGCTTTTGTCCAATAAACGGTGAATTTTTAGATTTCGATGCAAAAAACTCAGGTGTTATTTCAAAGCTTCTATCAAGATCAAAAAGCGCTAAGTCTGCCCTTGTTCCTGGCACAAGCCTTCCCATTTCAAGACCAAAGAGTTCAGCAGCTTGCTTACTCATAAGATCGATACATCTATTTAAGGATATTTTATCAGTTTTAACAAAGTTTGAATAAACTAGTGGAAATGCTGTCTCCAAACCAATAATACCAAAAGGAGCATCACTAATATGCTTATCTTTTTCATGAGGAGCATGGGGTGCATGATCTGTAGCAACTGCATCAATGGTTCCATCAAGTAATGCTTTTACACACTCGGCCCGGTCTTCTTTCGAACGAAGTGGAGGGTTCATTTTCCAATTTGGATTCAAGTCATTTTCTGATCGCAGAGGTATATCCTCATCACATAAAAGGAGATGATGTGGTGATACCTCAGCAGTTACTCTGAGTCCTTTTGCTTTAGCTTCACGTACAAAGTTTATAGATTTAATCGTCGAAATATGGAGGACATGATAGTGACATCCAGTCTCAGCACTTAGAAGGCAACCTCTTTCAACATGTGAAGATTCAGAGTCAGAATCAATCCCTTTCAGATCAAATTTTTCAGAAATTGCACCCTTATGTATAGCACCGCCTAAAGATAATGCTTCATCTTCAGAGTGATCCAGTATTGCCATTTTTAATGCAGATGCTTGTTTCATAGCTTCTAAAAAAACATGATCTTTCTGCACACCCTTCCCGTCATCAGTTAGGGCAATGGCACCAGCATCTTTCATCGCTTTATAGTCAGGAAGTGTTTCTCCCTTAAGACCATGTGTTACAGCTCCAGTTGGAAAAACTCTACAGATACCAACCTCTCTAGATTTATTCCACATAAACGCCACGGTTTCTGGATTATCGGCCGTAGGGCTTGTGTTTGGCATTGAGATCACAGTCGTAAAACCACCCTTAGCAGCGGCCCTACTTCCAGATTCAATATCTTCCTTATATTCGAGACCTGGTTCTCTAAAGTGAACTTGAGGGTCACAAAGTCCTGGAGAAAGAAAATATCCAAGCCCATCAATAGTTTGCTTAAAATCTCCTTGAATTTCGTTTTCAGAAACCTGATCGATGATTCCATCTTTCAAAGAAATATTAACTGAAACAAAGTCCTCTCCACTATTACCTAGTAAGTACTTTGTTGTTTTTACATTCTTAATTAATAAGCTCATGACTTTACCTTTAAAATCTTTTTTAAATATTTGCCTGTAATACTTTTTTTAATTTTTATAAGCTCTTCTGGTGTTCCAGAACCGACTAGTTGTCCGCCGTGGATTCCGCCCTCAGGTCCCAGATCAATAATATGATCACTGACTTTTAAAACATCCATATTATGTTCAATTACAAGTACACTATGACCCAGTTCAATCAAACGTCTCATAGCATCTAGTAAGACCTGGATGTCTTTAAAATGAAGTCCTGTTGTGGGCTCATCTAAGACATAAAGACATTGACCACGAGTTGCCTTACTAAGCTCTCTTGAAAGTTTAAGTCTCTGGGCCTCTCCACCGGATAATGTGGTAGAGCTTTGCCCCAGTTTTATATAGCCAAGACCAACTGAGAATAATGTATCAAGTGCACGATGAATCTTAGTATGATGTTGAAAAAAGTCTCTCGCCTCTTCAATGGACATTCCTAGAACATCAGCGATATTCTTACCCCGATAAGTAATGTTTAGAGTTTCTTGATTATATCTTTTACCGCCACAGTCAGAACAAGTAATAAAAACATCTGGTAGGAAATTCATCTCAACCTTTATAGTCCCATTACCTTCACAGGCTTCACATCTTCCGCCTTTAACATTAAAACTAAAACGTCCAGCCTTGTAACCTCTCATTTTTGATTCATTGGTATTGGCAAAAAGTGTTCTCATCTGATCAAAAAGTTTTGTATATGTTGCTGGATTGGATTTAGGAGTTCTACCAATTGCACTTTGGTCTATTTCAATAACCTGGTCAATTTGGTTCACGCCAGTAATGGATTGGTAACAAACAGGGTAATCAGACTTTTTATTTAGGTAGTTTTTAACTGCAGGTACTAGCCCCTTATGTACAAGTGTCGACTTGCCGGAACCAGAGACTCCGCTTATGGAAACAAGTCCCTCGAGAGGGATATCTACAGTTAGGTTTTTTAGATTATTTTTTGTCACACCTTTAAGAGTAATAATTTTATCTAATTTTTTACGCTCAGTAGGCACTGGAATTTTCTCTTTACCAGCAAGGTACTTCCCAGTGATACAGTTTTTCTTTTTAATAGCTGTCGGTGTTCCAAAGGCAACAATCTCTCCCCCATGAACTCCTGCGCCTGGTCCCATATCAATAAGATGGTCTGAGGCAAGCATGGTATCTTCATCGTGCTCAACGACTATAACAGTATTACCAAGATCTCTTAAGTGAATCAAAGTTTGAATAAGTTTGTCGTTATCTCTTTGATGAAGACCAATACTAGGCTCATCAAGTACATAGAGAACACCTGATAAAGCAGAACCTATTTGTGTCGCTAACCTAATTCGTTGAGACTCTCCACCTGACAAAGTATTGGCGGCCCTATTAATACTTAAATAAGTAAGGCCTACGTCTACTAAGAACTTAAGACGTGCATTCACTTCTTTCAACAATTTATCAGCAATGATTTTTTTCTGTCCGGTAAACTTAACCTTTGAGAAAAAAGAATAAGCATCCTCAATGGATAGTTTAGAGACATCCATAATACCTTTCTTACCAACCAGGACGTTTCTAGCATAAGCATTTAGCCTTTGTCCTTCGCAAGTGGGACATGTTTTAATATCCATGTATTTCTCAAGATCATTCCGAACTTTTTCAGAACCACTTTCAATGTACTTTTTATCAAGCCAAGAATCAAGGCCAACAAAAGACTTCGTGAAAGTATAGGATGAATTATCAGACTTAAAATTATAGGTGTATTCTTTATCAGAACCCTCAAAAACTATTTTAGTTATTTTCTTAGGCCATTTTTTAAGAGGTGTACTAATGTCGATACCCTCTTCCTCCAAAATACACTTAACCATTTGATAGTAGAAAGAACCACGTTTACCTAAAGGCAGTATTGTTCCGTCTGCAAGACTCATTCTATCATCAAGTATATACTTGTTTTTATCAAAGACCTTACTTTCACCAAGACCATTACATTCGGAGCATGCACCAAGTGGTGAATTAAATGAGAACAGCCTCGGCTCTAGTTCAGGATAAGACATTCCAGACTTATGAGAATAGAGGTGCTCACTATAAAATTCTTCTTTATCATCAACCAAAACAAAGATTGACCCTTCTCCCAATTTTAATGCCTGCTCAATGGAGTCAGTAAGTCTTCCCTTAACACCCTCTTTAATAACAATACGATCGACCATAATATCAAGGTTATTTTTCGTATTCTTACCAAGCTTAAGCTCATCGTCTAGAGTTACGACTTTATTATTATAACGAGCGCGAGAATAACCCAGTGATAGAAATTTCTGAATAAGATCACGATGCTCGCCCTTTTGTGACTTTAATACAGGGGCGAGAATTTGCAATTTAGTTTTAGCTGGTTTTGCTAATAATGTTTTAACAATTTTTTCAGGAGATTGTGCCTCAAGCTTCTCTCCAGACTCGGGACAAAAAGCATCCCCAACTCTGGCATAGAGAACTCTTAGATAATCGTAAACTTCAGTAATGGTACCAACTGTTGACCTTGGATTCCTAGAGGTGGACTTCTGGTCAATAGCAATAGCAGGACTTAAACCAGTGATACTCTCAACTTCAGGTGGCTCCATCTGCCCTAAAAACTGTCTGGCATAACTTGAAAGAGATTCAATATAGCGTCGCTGACCTTCAGCATACAATGTATCAAAGGCCAATGATGACTTACCACTACCTGAAGGTCCCGTTATAACGGTCAAGGTATTACGTGGTATCTCTACATTAATATTTTTTAAATTATGAACTTTAGCGCCGAAAATCTTAATTTTTTCCATGACTTAGTATACAAATATCCAAACACTTAGCAAAGTGATTCAATAAATTGACACCCCACAATGACACCAGTATCACTTAAATCTAGCTAATTCACTGAAATCCTAATGCCATATTTGGACTATTGCTTGCAACTCTAGTGGCATCGACCACGATGGTCTTTTACTGTGAGGTAAATATGAAAGGGAATTCATACTTGAGCACACTGCTCGCACTATTAACATTAGTTTCATGTGGTAAGCCTGTCTCAGAAATCTTTGGTGCACCAAAGACAAAGAGTCAAGTAGGTATCATTGCTAGCTGTACATCAAAAGCTGATGCACAATTACTTGCTGATGATCTAGGTGTTCAATACCGGGTAATTAATGAAAAAAGAAAAATCATTGAGTTCATTGGAATTAGCGAAAAAGCCTTAAAAGAGTATCTGCCAAAAGCAAAACTTAAGGCCAATGAAATTTTTGATGATGTTTTAATTAGTGGTGATTTCAAAGCTCAGGCTTCATCAACTAACTATCCATTCTATGGAGCTCACCAAAGACAAGAAAGATCCAGTAATGCAGAAAGATACTATCCCCACCTAGAGCAAATTGAAGCTCTTAGTGTGAATGAACAAGGTGAAGGCGTAGTCATTGCTGTAATAGATACAGGTGTATATTATAATCATCCTCACCTCTCACCGAATATAAAAGTTAACAACGCTGATAGACATGGTACTTCATCTGACGGTCGTGATAACGACGGAAACGGATATGCAGATGATTATGCAGGATGGGACTTCTATAACGGAGACGCTTATCCAATAGATGATAACGGACATGGTACACATGTTGCGGGTCTAGCAGCTAGTACATATATGGGAGTTGCACCAAGAGCAAAAATTTTACCGGTAAAAGTTTTAAGTGCAAGTGGCCGTGGAGACCTTGGGACAATTGCAGCTGGTATCATGTATGCCATAGATAATGGAGCCCATATTATAAATATGTCACTTGGTGGCAGTGGAGCAAGTCGTACAAGCTCAGAGGTTCAACAGATCATCAGAAATATTCAAGTAGCAAAAGATAGAAATGTACTTGTTGTATCAGCAGCTGGAAACGGTGGATCCGATGGGATTGGTGATTGTAATGATATCACTCCTGTCTATCCAGCAAACATAGAAGAAGCAAATATGTTAAGTGTTGCAAGCGTTGATAGGTGGAACAACTTAACTGACTACTCAAACTTTGGTGGGTCTACAGTACATGTTGCAGCACCAGGTGGAGATTACTTCACAGGAGGACTACTCTCCACAGCACTTCCAGATTGTAATGGTACATGCTCATCAAATAATGTCCCTTACGTTCAGATGATGGGAACATCTATGGCAACTCCAGTCGTGGCAGGCAT
Source organism: uncultured Oligoflexia bacterium (assembly GCA_913058265.1). Taxonomy (GTDB): domain Bacteria; phylum Bdellovibrionota; class Bacteriovoracia; order Bacteriovoracales; family Bacteriovoracaceae. Next base: position 218,062 of record CAJXPQ010000003.1, on the reverse strand, counting down.
GGCAGCAGTATTAAAGAGTAAACAAATGAGTAATTCATACAGTAAGATAAGAAACGCGCTCATCAATTCAAGCGTACAAGAGTCTAATCTTCAGGACCTAGTTGTTGCAGGCGGAGTAGTTAACCTTAAACAGGCATTCGATTCAATCTAAAAATCGTTCTTTCTCATCAGGGGTCGGAAGTCTACAACTTTCAGTCTGACCAAAAAGTTTGTACCGGTTCTTGGCGATAAAGAAATAAATTGGTTCTCGAATAAAGCTCGGAATAATTTTTAACCAGCTGAGTATCTTCCAAACTCCTCCCATCAGAGAGAATACTTCAAGAGCAGCAGTTGATGAATAAGAAAGGTGTCCATTTTTATAAAGAACAAGAGAGTTCATATTTTCTTTATCACTTTCGCTCAATAGTTCCTTCGCCTTCTGGCCTTGAAGTGCGGCCAAGAAAACTGTTTTCTTTTGATCATATCTCAAAATAAAATCAGCAAATCCACTACAAAGAACACAGACACCATCAAAAAAAATAATATTTACATTTTTATTTTTATCCATTTATCCCTTCTTTATAATCGCTTTTTTTCTATTCGGATAAAGAGTTGTGCATATAGGGCAAACTAAACCTTTGCAACCTCTGGCAGTGCAATACTCTCTTCCATAAAAAATAATTTGCAGATGAAGTTTATTCCACTTCTCTTCAGGAAATAGCCTCTTTAAGTCTTTCTCAGTTTGATCAATAGACTTACCAGTTGTTAGCTTCCAGTTTTGAGCAAGTCTATGGATATGAGTATCAACAGGGAATGCCGGAACACCAAATGATTGTGCCATAACAACAGAGGCAGTCTTATGACCAACCCCTGGCAGCTCTTCCAAGTATTCAAAGCTCTGAGGTACTAGGCCCTCATGTTTATCAATTAAAATTTGTGAGAGATCCCAGATAGCTTTTGATTTGCGGGGACTTAAGCCACAGGGTCTAATGATTTCCTTAATTTCTTCAACGGAATGAGTGACCATGTCTTCTGGTGTATTGGCCATTTTAAAAAGAGCTGGTGTAATCTTATTAACTCTTTCATCAGTACATTGAGCAGATAATAAAACTGCAATTAAAAGTGTGTAAGGATCCGTATGATCTAGTGGTATCGGTGTTATAGGATAATGCTCTTCAAGTTTATTAAGAACATATTCAGCACGTAATTTTTTAGATTTAGTATAATCAATTTTTGTCATGAGTAATCTTTTTATATGTTTCTTCAATAAAAGAAATTAAGTTTATTTTACCTTTAGAAATATCAGTTAAAGACTGCTCAATATTAAGAGAGGTCAGATCTGTTTGAAATTTTTCAATTAGAAGTTCTCTTACCCAAAAAGATAACTGCTCGTCTCGTATCGCCGAGTCAAACGTTAAAAAATAATCTTCAGTACATTTATAGATTTCATCAAAGCCAGTCTTGTTAAGACTTGATGCTCGTAATACTTGGGTTTTCCATTCGCTCTGAGCTTGTAAGATTTCAATTGATCTCTGATAGTCATGTCTCGCCATCTCAGAAATCTTTTCAAAATCTCCATCTGACTTATTTACAATCACAAGATGACTAACTTCCAGAATACCTCTCTTGATTCCCTGTAATTCATCACCAGAACCTGGTTGCATCAAAAGAATAAACATATCAACTAAATGAGAAACACTTATTTCACTTTGTCCTACACCTACTGTTTCGATAAAGACATAATCAAAACCATAAGCTTCACATAAGAGCATGGCCTCTCGGGTTTTAGCAGCAATACCTCCAAGTGTAGGACCATTTGGACTAGGCCTAATAAAAGCATTGTCAGAGGCGGATAACTCGCTCATTCGAGTTTTATCACCAAGAATTGAGCCACCTGTTTTTTGGCTCGTAGGATCAATAGCAAGTACTGCAATCTTGTGTCCTTTGCGTATAAGATACATTCCATAATTTTCAAGAAAGGTACTCTTTCCAACCCCAGGAGTTCCAGAGATACCTATTCTTTTAGATTTACCTGTAAGGGGAATAATTAATGATATAAGTTCTGACGCCACCTTCTTATGTTCAGGATTTTTACTTTCAACTAAAGAAATACCTTGCGCCAAACAAGTACGGTCTTGTTTTTTGATACCTTCAAATATATCAGTTACCAAAGACTTACTCATCAGTAGCCCTTTACTTCATTAAGCTTTGTAATCAGTTTCGTGGCGGCTTTATGGACAACAGTCCCAGGGCCAAAAACATCTGCAACACCCATATCAAAAAGTTTTTGATAATCATCTGGAGGAATAACACCCCCAACAACAATCAGCATATCTTCTCTATTATATTTCTTAAGCGCCGCTTTTAACTTAGGAACAAGTGTTAAGTGACCAGCTGCAAGTGAGCTCACTCCAATAATATGAACATCATTTTCAACTGCTTGCTTAGCAGATTCCTCGGGAGTCTGAAATAATGGACCAATGTCCACATCAAAGCCCATATCAGCAAAGGCGGTAGCAATAACTTTTTGCCCTCGATCATGACCATCTTGTCCCATTTTAGCGAGCATAATACGAGGTCGTCTCCCCTCACCAATTTCAAATTTCTCTCTAATTGAATCTATTTCAGTCATGACAGCTTGATCTCCAAAAGAACTTTTATATACACCACTAATCGCTCTAATTTCTGCTTGGTGTCTTCCAAAGGCATCTTCAAGCGCTAAACTTATTTCGCCGACAGTTGCTTTTACTCTGGCCGCTTTTACACTCAAGTCTAGTAAGTTACCAGAACTAGAAGAGGCAGCATCTCTAAGAGCATCGAGCGCAACTTTAACGTCATCATCACATCTATCATCTTTAAGTTGTTTAAGTCTCTCAATTTGTGCAAGTCTAACGGTTGTATTATCAACTGAAAGGACTGGAATATCTTCCTTTTCATTTAAAATGTATTTGTTAATACCTATTACGGGTTGAACTAATGAGTCAATTCTAGCTTGTGTTCTAGCAGAAGCTTCTTCAATTCTCATTTTTGGAATACCAGCTTCTATCGCTTTCGCCATACCGCCGTATTCTTCAACTTCTTCAATATGTCCCCATGCTTTTTGCAAAAGATCATTGGTGAGTTTTTCCACATAAAAACTTCCGGCCCAAGGATCAATATGCTGACATGTATCTGTTTCGTTTTGAATAAAAAGTTGTGTATTCCTTGCAATCCTAGCGGAAAAGTCTGTTGGGAGTGCAAGTGCTTCATCGAGTGAATTTGTATGTAGTGATTGGGTGTGTCCATGAGTTGAAGCCAATGCTTCAATACAAGTTCTAGTGACGTTATTATAAACATCTTGAGCTGTAAGAGACCATCCTGAAGTTTGTGAGTGGGCGCGTAAACTCATTGACTTGTCTAGTTTTGGGCCAAAGTCTTTTACCATTTTTGCCCAGATTAATCGACCTGCTCGCATCTTAGCAACTTCCATAAAATAGTTCATTCCGATCGCCCAGAAGAATGAAAGTCGTGGAGCAAACTTATCGATATCTATTCCGGCATTTACACCAGAGCGAAGATACTCTAAGCCGTCTGCCAAAGTATAGGCCAGCTCTAAGTCAGCTGTAGCACCAGCTTCTTGCATATGATAGCCAGAGATAGAAATAGAATTAAACTTTGGCATAAACGTAGATGTATATTCAAAAATATCAGCAATAATCTTCATGCTTGGTGTTGGTGGATAGATATAGGTATTTCTCACCATAAACTCTTTTAAAATATCATTTTGAATGGTTCCTGATAATTTTTCTTGTGAAACTCCTTGCTCTTCAGCTGCCACAATATACAAAGCAAGGATCGGAAGTACCGCTCCATTCATAGTCATTGATACAGACATTTGATCAAGTGGAATTTCCTTAAAAAGAATTCGCATATCATAGATGGAGTCAATCGCAACTCCTGCCATCCCAACGTCCCCTTCAACTCTTGGATGATCAGAGTCATAGCCTCTATGAGTGGCCAGGTCAAAAGCAATACTTAAACCCTTTTGTCCCTTTGAAAGATTTCTTCTATAGAAAGCATTTGACTCTTCCGCGGTAGAAAAGCCTGCATATTGTCTTACGGTCCAAGGTCTACTCTTATACATACTTGGATACGGGCCACCTAAAAACGGTGGAACTCCAGACTTAAAATCAAGATGCGTAAGATCTTTGATATCACTTTGTGTATAGCTTGAAGAGATTGAAATACCTTCAGGAGATTCAAACGTGTCTGTTTTTTTTAGCTCACTTGATTTTTTATTTAAAATATTTAAGTCTGAGATATTCATAATGAAAACTCCTGAACAAGGTCATTTAAAACATTAAACTTATCCTGCCCTTGAAAAATATTCTCAAAACCTTCTGCCTTAACTTTTGCTCCAGCAAGATATTTTTTCTTTGCAGAAATCTCAGAAGCAGCGACAGCATCGTAGTCAGAATCGAGTGCACATAGTATAACTATATCACCGTCGACATTCTTTAAACCTGATAAATCACTAAGAATCTGTACTTCAACTTTCTTACCCAGTACTTCGAAATAATTAGAACAAAACATCATTCGACCTGTGAGCTTTGCTTCATCTCCATAAACACAAAGTTGAATTGATAGATCAAGTTTTGATGCTTTTAAACGAAGCTTCTCGAAGTCTTCAGAGGTTCTTCTTAATGGAAAATAAATACTCTGTTGACTCGCATAAAGTTCGTCAGGTTCCAATTCTAGTTTAAAGTTCTCTTTGAATGACTCAGAAGTATTACTAAAATCATTAATTCCCACTAAACTTAAATTTCCATTATTAACTGCTTTACATCTTTCAAGTGCTGTTTTTTCAACCTCAAGACAGAACTGAGTGATACAGTTTAGAAGACCACCTCTTTTTTCATAGTTTTTAAATAATTCAAAACTAGTCGTAATATATTCGTAAGTTAGATTTTCAATAGCATAGCTGCCAAATGAGGGATCCTTAACTTGTGTAAGGTGTGACTCTTCTTTTAAGATGTGAAATATATTTCGAGACTGCCTTAAAGATAACTCTGATTCTTTAAATTTGTTAGAAATCTGCTTCATTGCAGAGTCATAACCTCTTAAAATTAACGTGTTTGCCCCTCCGAGAAAGGCGCTGCTTGAAGCTGAAGTTGCTCTAAGCATATTCACCCAAGGGTCATAGAGAGTCTGCTCTCTTAAGGAAGTACTTGCGAGAATCTCAAAATCAAAACTCTCCCATTGCTCACATAGTGATTCGAGTATAAATCTCGAAGCTCGAAGCTTTGCAATATTACTAAAGTAAAGGGAGTCCGTTGCAAACTCCACAAAGAAAGTGTTTTCAAGACCACAGTCTCTCTTAGCAAACTCTAGAAGCGATATCATCAATGCAATTTCTTGAACCGACGACGATCCAGCATTGTGAATATTACTAATTCTTAAGTATGGAAAAACCTTGGTCTTCTTGCTTAGCTGAGTCGCCCAAAGTTTATATTTTTTTAAGTCATAATCGAACTGATCAAGGGTTGCTACTAAGTCTAAATTTATCTCACCCGGTAATTCTGCCACCTTAATATCAGTTAATAGAAATATCCCGGCCTCAGTTGTCTGATTTTCAGAAATACAAAAATTTACTCCAGATTCACTGTCCGAAGAATTTAGAGAGCTTGAGTATCTAGCGAGAAGTCTTGATTCTGGAAAGGTTGACAGCTCATGGGACTTCTCAGTGTTTACTTGATCGGCCGAGAAGCTAACACCCTCAAGTGAAGTCGTTTCTAAGTAACGTTCTAATTCTTCAGTAGAATTCAATTTAAGTGATTTCATGGCAGCTGATTGCCATGACGACTGATCTACACCATTAAAATATTTAGCTATATTAATTTTCATTTAATCCTCTTAATTTAGTCAATCATACCAAAGTGAGCCTTTATTGTTAAAGTTTTTCAGGAATTCACTATCTATTTCCATAGTTTTTTTTATAATAGCAATAAGGAGTTTCATGAATACAACGCTACTAGTCGAAAAGAATACCCAATTAGGTGATTTTTATTCCTTAAACCTACACACCTGGGTTGGTTGTGATGTTAAATCATTCCCAGAAGCAAAGTTTGCAATAGAGTACTTACAACAAAACCCAGGTATAAAGTTAATCATTTCTCGCGCAAAAATAAACTCAGAGAAAACAGCAGAAGCCCTTGCTGATTATATTAGCTCTATGGCAACACCTCCAAAGTTAATTGTTCTTGGACAATCATCCCTAGATAAAAAGCAAGTTACTCATCTCCCCACAGGCCTTGATGCAAAACTCTTAGTCCAGGCAACTGCTAAAAACCTCGGAGTTACAGCTCAAGATATGGCAAATAAAGTCGTCCCAGAGTACTTTCCAATTCCTTCCAAATTACTACTCGTTATCAACAAATCAATTAGTAATATCTATAAGCAAAAAGAAGATTCAGAAAACTATGATCTCTTTTTTGAGAAAGATAAAGTCTTCTCCTCCACCGGTGTAAAAGATTTAAAAGAAGGTCATTTTGATACACTCTACCTTCAGCGAGATGAGCGACTTAAATTTGTGAATACATACAACAGAGAAGTCGCGGCAAGTCTTGAGCACAATACACTTAACGAAGATGAGCAAATTAAGGCATCTGAGCTTACTAACGAACTACTTCAACAGAGGATAGCTACTCTTGGGATAAATAGTGAAACTATAAAGCTCGCTCAAAAGAATTTAATAGATATGGGCAAAACGGCGAAAAAGACTCCTTCACTTATGAATCTATTAAAAAGGCTAATGAGTAATAAGACGGGTTACCTTTTTAAACATTCTCAGATATTAATGTTTGTAGCTACTCATCTTATGGAACAACTTGACTGGGGAACACCAGAACAGTCCGACAAATTAAGGTTTATTGCTTTCTTTCATGACATAGCACTTGAAGATGATATTCAGGCACAAATACATAGTGAAGAGGACTTGAAGAATGCTCAACTCCCTGCTGAGAAAAAAGAGTTAGTTAAGGCCCATGCACAACTAGCAGCAGTTCTAATCTCAAAATATCCGAATGCGCCTATTGGTGCTGAAACTATTCTCAAACAGCATCATGGAACAGTAAATGGACTAGGATTCTCTGATCATTTCTCACAAAACATCTCTCCAATGGCGATAGTATTTATCCTATCGGAAGATTTTGTAGATGAGCTTATTACAGTGGGTAAAGACTTCGATATCAAAAGAAAAATAGCTCAGATGAGAGAGAAGTACTCAACTCAAAGGTTTCAAAAAATAATTAATGTACTAGAGTCTATTGCGCTATAGCTATTTTACACCGGCGATATAAGTAACCCAGGCATCACAGTTTTCAGCGTCTTCAGTTGCATAGAATTCACCGTCTCCACTACCTTCCCCGTCTTCACCTTCCCAGTAAGCAAGAGTCTTAGAAAAACCTGCCTCTTCCATAATGTCTCGGAGTTCCGCCATAGTCCACATTCTCCAGTCATAAACAAAGCAGTCTTCACGTTTCTTTTCACCTTTTCGTTTAAAGTGGATAGCAAAGCGACAATGGTTATTAATAGGATTAAATTCTTGGCATTCCCAATAGTACTTAAAGCCCTTATGGTCAGCAACATCCGTCATAACAGTTTGACTGTCAGGTCCGCCAAATAGATCAATAAAAAATACACCGTCGTCAGTTAGCGCATCTTTTGCTTCCTTAAAGTAATCAACTAAAAGTTTTCTGTCTTTAAAAATAAAATATGAGAAATTAAAAGCAAAGCACACATCTACTTTCGGAGTTTTTGCAGTTAAGACATTATCTAACATAAATGTCACACGACTTTTCTCATCATCGGTTAATGGAGCGTAGTGATTCGCTTTTCCATAGTCCACAGGTTCAGGATCGAGATCGATTCCCCATGACTTATACTCAGGTCCTTGCTTGGCCCAGTAACATGTAATCATCCCCGTACCACAGAAATCCTCTCTTAAAGTAAAAGGTTTTTTACCACGAATTTGCTCATACTTTTCATTGAAGAACTCAATTTCGTTACTTGGATTCTGAACTGACTTTTGATAGTAAACATACTTATCAAATGGAGTTGATTTTTTTGACATGAATTTTCCTTTGTGAGAGGAAAAATATAATAAATCTAAGTAGCTAAGTCAACGAATGGGGCCGTAAAACCTACGGCCCAAGGTAAATATTTAAGATTTTAACATATCATTAAAAATATAAAGAACCTCTTCAATTGCAGGGTCCTTTTGAAGCTCTTCTTGAAACTCTACGAAAGTCTCTTTCTCTACTTCATTTTTAAGTTTTTGAACTTTTGTGATAACAATATCCTTATTGATGACATCATTTTTAAACTTATCATTAGCGGCACGACTCACTTTTCTGAACTCGGCCATATCATCAAGATTAAGAGATCTCTCGCTTTCGTCCTTGCGGCTTTTAGACCACTTAACGCTATCAACAATATGTTGAAAGCCAAGTGATTTTTTGACTCTTTTCTCACTATTAACACCAAGTTTTTCGATATCGTATTTTTGTTTAGTCCATTTCTTATACTTTAACTTTCCAACTTCAGCATAAGGGATTGCAAACTCAAGAGATTTTTCCCCAGAATCTAGAAACCCATATGGATCTGGAAGCTCGATATCAGGCTTAATACCTCTAAATTGAGTCGACATACCATTTATTCTATAAAACATATCTGTCGTGATCTTCATTGCTCCAATAGGTCCTAGCATTTGCCCTACAAACGGATTAACAAAGTTTTTAAGGTCTAAAATGGCCTGAACAGTTCCCTTACCATGAGTTTGCTCACTCGTTCCAACAATAACAGCTCTATTATAATCTTTTAATGCTCCTGCAACAATTTCAGATGCCGAGGCAGAAAATCTATTAATCAAAACAATTAGAGGTTTATCCCAATATGTTATACCGTCTACATCAGACTTAACCTGAGCCTTACCGCTACTCTTTACTTGTACGATTGGACCTTCATCAATAAAAAGTCCTCCCATTAGAGTCGCATCCTGTAGAGCTCCCCCACCATTATTTCTTAAATTAAGAACGATTCCGTCTACATTCTTCTTTTTAAGTTTGATGATTTCTTGTTTTACATCCTCAGAACTATTTCTTCCGTTAGAGTCCTGAAAATCTCTATAAAATTTTGGCACGTGAATATAGCCAATCTTTTGCTTTAGTTTCTTGTGCTCGATAATAGTACTTTTAACATAAGCTGCCTCTAAAACTACCTCGTCCCTAACAATGGGAATGATCTCTTGAGATCCATCTGGTTTCTTCACCTTAAGCTTTACAACTGATCCTTTCTTTCCACGAATCATTTTAACAGCATCTCTGATACTCATATCGACAATATCAACAAAGTCACCTTTAGCTTGCCCAACAGCAAGTATAATATCTTCAGCTTTTAATTTTTTTCCACGCCAAGAAGCGGACCCAGGAATAATACGTTCAACCTTTATATATGAACCTTCCTCACGAAGAAGAGCACCAATACCTTGAAGTTTTCCACTCATATCAATATCAAAGTCTTCTTTTTCTTCTGGAACCAAGTAAAGAGTATGTGGATCATATATTCTTGTGATGGAGTTGTAGAATTTGTCCATCTCATCTGTATGTTTTTCATCCATAAGCCTTGCAAATATTTTCTTATAACGTTTGCCAACCTTCTCCTTAGCGGATTTGATCATTTGTTCTTTTGTTTGGTTCTTTTTCGCTACTTTTTTCTTAGTTTTCTTCTTTTTCTTATCGTCGTCATTGATCCCGTCTTGCTCATCTTTTAGCTCAAAGTATTGAAGAAGAACTTCTAATTTAACTAGCTTTCTCCATCTTTCCTTTAATGCATCTTTAGAGCTTACGTACTCTCTCTTCTTTGAGTCAGTTTCATATTTATCATCTTTACTAAAATCGATATCTTTCTTAAGTAGGGCCTCAACATGCTTTTGAATATAAGGAATTCTTTCATGCATTATCTGCGAAGACATTCTAACAATTGACAGGTCCCCTGTTTTTAACTGATCATCAAATTCATCTTCAAATTTTTCAAGTTTAGAGATATCTTTTTTGGTTAGAAATTGCTTTCCATAATCAATTTTCTCTAGGTACATTTTAAATGCATCTCTTGATAAATTATTATTAATTTTTTTCTGAGATAAATGATAGTTCTCTAATGTTCCCTTCAGTAATTCTCCTAAGATCTGGTCCTTATTTGGAGTATAAAGGGCGCCTAATAGGGACTTGTCCTTTGTTTTACTCTCTTTACTACCAATGTCTTTGGCGAATACCGCAGTGGCCAAGATTAAACTGATGACTAAAAACTTTAATTTCATTCAAAAACCTTTTCTTACTTAATTTTCATATTTAGATATGCGATTAACTCTCTAATTTTTTTAACTTTATTATTCTCATGAGGGCAAATATTTTGATCTTCACCTCTTAAGTTTAATGAGTATTTTTCTCCACACTTAATTTTATCATTCGGAGTCATAATATACTTCATGTTGATAAAATCATCTGCAAATCGATCATCTAACGCTTGAGCGTGATCTGAATCAACCTTCCACTTCTCGGATTGTTTATTTCCTACTTGTATGATCATATTAAATCCACCGCTACTTGATGTCATAAGAGTGTAAACTTTCGGTTTTTTCTCTGACAAATCAGTTAGTGAGAATATTTCTCGCATAACTCGTAGATCATTATTAGATGTCTTCACCTGAGCAAGCGATACTAAAGAGGTAGAAAAAATAAAAATGATAAAAATAATACTTCGCATAACTAAATTAATCCTAATTTGCTGCATTTTATAATTGATTGATTTTACTAGCTAATATATAAAATGTGTATGAATAACTACTCGGTTTTTAAAAGACTTGCCTTTAAATTTGATCCTGAAATCATGCACGATATGTCCATTTATGCCGGGAGCCTCGCCCCGAGAATGGCCGATCTATTTCAACCACTAAATAAGCATGAGAATCATAACCTCACAATCGGCGACCTTAGTTGGAATTTTCCAGTTGGTTTGGCCGCAGGGTTTGATAAAAATGCTAAGGCAATTCAATTTTTTGATAAGTCTGGTTTTGGGGCGATCGAAGTTGGGACTATAACCAAAAGGCGCCAAATTGGAAATCCAAAGCCTAGAATCTGGAGACATGCAGATATTAATAGTGTCCAAAACGCCATGGGATTTCCGAATGCTGGGTACAAGGAGATTCTGAATAATCTTGAGTCCACTGACCTTTCATCTGTATGCTTAGGCGCTAATATTGGTAAGAATAAAAATACAAGTGAAGCTAAAACTCCTGCTGAGTATGCATTTCTATATGAAAAGTTTGCACCGCTTGCTGATTACTTGGTTATTAATATTTCATCTCCAAATACACCTGGCCTCAGATCTTTTCAGTCAAAAGAACTGCTTGTTCCTCTTCTTCAGGCGGTCAATGAAAAGAGAGCGACTACACCTAAGCCACTCTTTATAAAAGTTTCTCCTGATATGAACCAAGAAGATCTCAATATGCTTTGTGAATTAAGTAAGGAGTTTTCTTTAAGTGGTATTATTGCCACTAATACAACGATTGATCATGACTTTGGAAAAGGTGGCCTATCTGGTGACTATATAAGGGATATATCTGCCAAATCTCGTAAGATTATTTGTGAGAATTTACGAGAAGATCCAGGGCAGAGTGTTATTGGTGTAGGCGGAATAAACTGTTATCAAGATATTAAAGACTTTTGGAAAATGGGTGGAGGATTTGTTCAGATATATACCGCCTTCATATTTCACGGACCTAAACTTTTAAAAGATATCGCCAAAGAAATTGATAAGGATCTAAAAAAGTATCAGTTTCAAAATGTACAAGAACTCTATCGTAATATTAAAGAAACCGATTAAAAGATGTGATTAATTTCTTTAAGAGTCGATATTTTTGATCTGTATAAGGCGGATAAAAATAATCTAGACCCATTGCTAACTTTCTATGTGCCACAGCTCGTAAATTTGAAAACTCTACAAATCCAAGTCTTCCGTGATAACGGCCAAGTCCACTTTTACCGGCGCCACCGAATGCAAGATTAGCATTTCCTACATGAAGTAGAGTCTCATTGATACCAACACTTCCACTATTCGTTTCGGCCAATATTTTATCAATACTTCCTTGAGAGTTAGTAAATAAGTACAATGCAAGAGCGTTATCATGCTCATTGATTAACGAGACAGCATGGTCCATATCCTTATAGGTCATAACAGGAAGCAAGGGACCGAAGATTTCCTCTGACATCACTTTCATATCGTTGCTAGCATTACCAATAATCGTTGGAGCGATTTTATTTCCAACAAGAACTTCACCACCACAGTTAATTGTGGCGCCAGCATCTCTAGAATCGTCCACCATTGCTTTTAATCTAGCTGCATGCCTAGGGGTAATGATTTGACAATAATCCTCGTTACTTGAAATATCATCGCCGTATCTATTTTTAATTTCTTGAACCAATAGAGGTATTAACTCTTTATATTGATTTTTGTGTATGAGAACATAGTCTGGAGCAACACAAGTTTGGCCACCATTCACCAGTTTTCCCCAAATAATATTTTTAGCTGCTGTGCTTAGATCATAATCAGGAGCAATCAGTACAGGAGACTTGCCGCCAAGCTCTAAGGTAACTGACGCAAGATGCTTACTCGCCTTCTCCATAACAAGTTTTCCAACATGACCGCTTCCTGTAAAGAAGATATGGTCAAATGGTAAGTCCAGTAACTCCTGACTAGTTTGGGCATCCCCTTCTATTATCGAAAATTCTTGGTCAGTGAATACTTGCTCACAAATAGCTTTAATCACTTTATTAATATGAGGTGTAAACTCTGAGGGTTTAAAGATGGTTGTATTTCCTGCACTAAAAGAAGTAATGATAGGAATAAGTGCAAGCTGAAAAGGATAGTTCCAAGGCCCGATTATAAGCACATTACCCTTGGCCTGATAATAATATTTATTTGTAGATCCAAAAAATAAAATGGAGCTAGAAACCTTTGTCAGCTTCATCCACTTCTTTAGCTTCTTAATCGTTAGATTAAGAGAAGTGATAGTAGGGAGAACTTCAGTCATTGCTGACTCCATGGGTGCCTTACCGAAATCTTTCCTTAGTGCCTCTTCTATATTTTGAGAATTTAAGAGTAAAATAGCTTTCAAATCTCGTAGTTTTTTAATCCGATACTCATGAGAAGTCTTCTTTTGAGCATATTTATGTTCTAAATGACTATTAAATGTCTCGCTAATGATACTTTTATCCATAAATAATCCTACTTTGCTTAAGATTCTACAACAAAATGTCGAAAATATCATTGTAGAAAATAAACGGAGAAGTACTATGACTAAATTTTTGATCTTAATATCAATGTTAACACTAATGGTTGGATGTCAAACATCGCCACAAAAGAAAGGTAAAAGAGTCTTGGCCAGTGGACAGTTATTTTCGAAATTTATTAGGCAACTAAGTACTCAGACAAACAAGTCAGAAGAGGCGCTAGAGCAAGAAATAATTGCTTATATTAAAGGCCGCTCTGCAAATAGCAACCATCCAAACTATGTTGCACTTGGAATTACAGAGGACCAAGCAGGACAAATAAAAAACCTAAGTGACGGTCACGCGTTTATGCCTAAAGTAAGAAAATGGGCAATGGAAAATATTAATAAAGTGAGTTCAAGTATTGATAAAAAAATTGCGGCCGAGGTCTATGAAGCCATTGTAGTGGCACAAAGAAAATCAATAAATCCATACGAAGTGATTTCTCCGACATCAAATAGAAGAAGAAATAGACAAAAAGTCGTATCACCGATTTCATCAATCTCAGAGAAACAAGAGAGACTTCTTGCATCGATACAACAATTAGAGAATTCAAAAGTTGAAAAGGTTTTAAGAAAAAATCTTGCTGCAATGCAAGAAAGAGGGATGACGACACCGGCCGCGCTAGCAAATGGTCAAGAGATTGTTGAGAGTGCAGCGACTATTACTAGAAGGACTGGTCTTCCAGCGATGGGAGAAGGATGTGAAGCCTTTACAAAATCTGCATCTTTAGAAGTTTTAGAAATTAAAGCTAATGTCGATATATATAGAGCACGCCTTGTAGAGCAAATGGTAGATAATAATGGTGCAGGGGTTAAATTTACTTCGGCTCAACTTGATGATGCTACAAAAAAATCTTTCCAAGATGTATTAGGTTATACAGATGATGAAGCAACGGCAGCTTTAAGAAGACTTAAAGGCAAGCCTTGTAACTTATACTAGACTTACCCTTATAGAAAATTACGCGTTCCATCGGAATTAACTTTATATAAGTCTTGTACCTTTAGCTCCAAAGTATCTAAGAACTCTTTCGAGTCTTTCATATCAACTTTATAAGTTTGTCTCATGACACCCTCATAGTATTTAACAATATCTTCAGTATCACTATCAAAAATTTGCCTAGTATCGACTCCATCAGCGAGGAAATTGTCATATCGCCCAACATTTTCACCAACTCCAGCAGTTTGATAGACAGTTGGCTTTAAGCTTTGCACAAGACTTACATGTAACTTAAAGACCTTTTTAAGCCCCAATAGTTCGCCTTTAGTCTTCTTACCAACCTCAAGTAATAGGTGAAGTTCTTCATCAGATAGTGTGGCAAGCATATCATCAATCAAATTATCATTTGCCTGAGTTCCCTTATATGTTTTTTTAAATTCACTAATCTTATTAACAAGTAAATCAAGTCGCTCGGTTTTCTTCAAAACGACCTTCAATTGCCATGAATCAAGTTTTTGCATTAGTCTACCATGGCGTCTGACAAAATCTCTTACGTTACCCTTCTTGATTGAGCGAATAAAAGATGCAATTGTAAGTCCTTTACGGCTGTATCTCCAGAATCCATTTGAGAAGACTTCTGTCACCTTCAATCCTTTGACAAGGGATAGATTCGCAATCCCCTTTGCCTTCTCTTTAAGGTAATCATGATAGTTAGATACACGATTAGTATACATAGACCTGTATTGCTTTACCTCATCATTGACTTTCCATGGAGTGGCACCAAGTTTGAGTTCTCTAAACTTATTGGCAATTCCCATTCTAAGGGGAGCAGTTTGAATTAACTCAGTTGGCATAACTTGGTATCTCGGAAGACGATGAATAGTTCGTCTCGTAGATTCTGCTGCACTTTTTATACTTCCACGTAGTAAACCATATTTACGACGATTAACTTTATAAGTATTACCTTGTAACTGGGGCGGCGAAGAATACATCTTAAGCTTCATACCAGTTAATTTGCTATAATTCTTAACTCCTGTGTAGCCGAGTGTTGTTCTTACCTGTACTGCCACTGAATGACCAAACCAAATGTCTAAAGGTAGAAACCCTATAGTCCAAAGCTTATTAGTATGATTTTCTTTTCTCTGCTCTTCCGCCATATCATGATCTGCAATTTTTGCCATATCAATTTGAGAGTAAGCAATTGATTTTTGAAATTTTAGTTGTTCCGGCACTTCGTAAAACTGAGTATTTAAACGACTATAAGTTGAAGCAATGATGATAGGGAGGAAAACATAATTTGAGTAGACAACAACTTGTCCTAATAATGCTGCCATTCCACCAATTGCAGCAGGTGCAGCCGTTCCCATTGTAGCAGCAGTCGCCATTAAGGCTCCGGCCACTAACATAGCAGCAATTAAACCAACTCCAAGATACATCATCCCGGGTTCAAGGTAATCTTCATTTATTCCTTGAAGCTTAGTACGAGTTTCCTTACGTATGTTTTCATCTAATGTTCTAATTTTGGCAACAGAAGTCTTTGCCATTCCCTGTCCGTTCTTTAAAGTACTTCTTAAAAATGCTGAAGCTGAGAATGTATCTTTAAAGTCATCATCATTTTTATAGTCTTCATAATTAGCTGCACAGAATTTTTGTAATTTACCGTATGTATTGTCCTGTGCTTTTTTAATCATTTTCTTTATTAGATCTGTTGCTACAACTTCATCAAAAGCATTATCTTTAAAAGCGTGATAACCAATCTTTAATAACAAAGTTCGTTCTTTCTTTTCATGATAAGTCATCTTGTAAGGTTGAGAATAGTCTCTTCTAGGCATAACCCATTTTTCGAATTCCTCTACAGTCTCTAGATGATTTTTGAGTAAAGCTGATTGACCATAAGCTTGGGATAGCTTATTTGTTAATAAATACTTCTCATCTTCAGTTGATAGGTTAAAGCTACCCATCATCGTATTATTAGCAATAAATCCCATCGGCAACTTGAAGAGTTCAAAGACTCGTGCAAATAGCTGCTGAGAGTTTTTTATAATTTCGATGTCTTCTAACATCTCTTTTTTATACTCTTCCATGTTTTTTTCTTCATCGCGTTTAATGACAAGATTGTGCTTAATTTCATCTTTAGTGAAATCCATTGATTGAAGATATAACCGCTTTAAAGATTCAAAGCCAATTTCGCTATCAACATTCTCATAGCGCAACTCTCCCTTGGCAGAAATATAGCTATAAGGGCGCCCAAAAGTACCGTCAGTAATATGATCCTCTATATTACGATCACCATAGTCATCCAACTCATTAATTCCAAGTAAAGCTCCTGAGCGCATAACAATATCACGACGAGGAATTTCAATATTAATTTGTTCTTGAAATGCTTCATAAAATTGATTGATATGAAGGGCAACAGGTGTTCCATCTTGATAAACCTGAATCGTATAAGGGGAATTAGACATTTGCTCTCTATCACGTGAAAGCATTACAGCATTTGGAACTTGTGCTAATCCTGAAATTTCAAATTTGTTTTCTTCATAGTATTCTCTTGCAACATCAAACATAACTTCCCAAAGAGCTTGAGACCTTTCTTCGTCAGTTCCTTTAAGTCCGTATTGTTGGTTTTCAGTTTCCACAAGATATTCTGCATTGAATTTTCCTGTTAGCTTATTAAAAAATCCACTTAAAACTTCTGCCAGTTCTTTATCATTCTCTAGAGTGATTTTTATGTCTTGAAAATCTTTACTAATTTTTGTTTCGAAGAGAGTAAATAGTTCTTCAACAGAAGTAGGCCTTACCTTAATATTCTCTTTGCGATCATGCTTTACTGCTAGACTAGCATGCTTTGCAAATTCTTTAACAATGGCCAAATTCTCAGAAACCTTCTTATCATAGTTTCTAGATGAAAGTAGATCTTTATCTGCATAATCGCCTAAGAATTTCTGTATTTTATTATTTAGTTTTCCTTTAAAAGTCAGTTCAAGGTTAAAGAATGAAAATTCTTGAATCGCTGCCTCCATCTTAGCCTGTGCCTCATTTCCCATCCACGGATAAAGGCCAGTGACAAACATCTTCACCGTCTTAAACTGCCTTAAATAAATCTCGGAAGAGATTCTTTCAGCAATACTTTTTTTACTTAAAACATTATCGCCAGGTAATACAAAGGATCTTAAATTATAGTTTAAAAAGGATCTCATATCCTCTAAAAGACCTTCAACGATTAAGCCCGAATCCTGCAGTAATATCTCTTCGACTCTACTCTCTGTTGGAGATTGCATCCCATCATTAATATATTGTTGGAATACAGAATTTTCTTTATACTGTTTAAGAAGAAAATCCTTTAAGTCACTTTGATTTAAATATAATTGATCCTTTACAAGCTCATACAAGTCTTTTTGTCTCTCAAGGTAGTCGTTATAGAAGATATCATACTCTGTATTCTCTTTAACTACCGCCATATTTCCAATGCTACTTGAGCGCTTAATACTTAAAAAATTCCCACAACTTCTCACATTACTTCTTAAGAGATTTCTTGAACTCATTCTATCAACGGCCCAGAGATTTGTGATATTTTCTCTAATCCCCATAAAGGCAACTAATTTGGCATAGTCGACTTTATTTGCAGGTTCTGATATCGCCATATATTCATAGATTTGTTTATTTTGTTCTGACTCTGTAAGGTAAACATAATCATCAAAAGTAGATGATGTGGCCTTTACATTTATTTTGGCCATAACTTCTAAGGCCATATCTCTTTTTATACGAAGATCGAGGTAATCAAGGTTTTTAAAGTCATATGTTTCAATTGCACTATGATTTTTATGAGCTACAAAGGCATAAACTTGATAGGTTCTACCGACAAGTGATAAATACCTCACAATGTATGATCTAAATTCTTCTGCCTCTACCCACGCAAAATCAATTTTATAAGCACTTCTTCTTTCAATTTCGGCATTAATTATCTTTAGTTTTGATAGCAGCCCTTTCATGACATCTGTATAGAATTCATTCCCGATCACTGGTTTGTTTGTCATAAGTTCCTGTAATGAACTCTTCATACCCTTTCGATCAATCATGGTCAGAAGCGCTTCAGCTTCTTCAATCTTTGCCTTAAGACCCTCAACTAACTTCGCCTTCTCTACATAGCCAAGCTCCATTTCGACATTTTTTGTATTACAACTAACTGATGGATGGTGAGGAAGATACTTATCTCCATATTTTTGAGCACAATACTGATATGCCGGCTCATAATCATATATTTCACAACTATACTTACTTCCTGTCTCATAAGTGAAACAACTTACTTCAATTTGAACTCGTTCAACTTGCTCAAATTCCTCGCCACGTAACTCTGCTGATAGTTCATGGGTACAGGTATCACTTAAATAAAAAGCTTCTAATTCGTTATTCTTATGTTTCTCTCTACATGATTTACTTGATAATTCATCGGCAACCTTTACACATCCATAAGCAAGTCCATCATAGTTATGCATACAAACGACAGATGAATCCACGTTTCCGGCATTTGCAGAATTAGTAAACAAGATGAATAGCATACTCAAAATAAAGTTCATTTAACCTCTCAACGTACCTATATAGAAGCAATATTAATGCCACAACATTTATGTATTATTAGCTACTTAGATTGGTAAGTAATAGTGATTGCGGTCTGTTTGTATAAGTCTTATACACTTGAAATATATATGAAAATTATGCCTTACTCTGAGATAAAACTTTCCATATGAAACATTTCTGCTATATTCCTGCAATGAAAGAGTGTACAATGGTTAATAAAATTTGGGATAAAGTCGGTATCTGTGTATCAGGCTTTTGCCTTATTCACTGCTTAGCAACTCCCATTCTCTTAATTCTATTCCCAGCTTCTATGTTCACAAATATACACTTTGAAATTACCCATCAGATTTTTGCCGTTCTTGTGACTTCATCAATCTTATTAGCAGTCTATCCAACTTGTAAGGAACACGGACATTACGATATTATTGGACTTGCTTTAATTGGAATAACGCTTACCTTATGCGCTGTCTTTTTTCATGACTATGTAAGTAAAACTGTTTCACACGGAACTACAGTCATTGGTTCTATCATTTTAATTACAGCACATATTAAAAATATGAAAATCAGACACGGTAAATGCGAGTCTGATTCCCAATGTTCTGCAAATCACTAATCTTTTCTTATTCTAAATAACAGCCTCTTGCTGCACTTCCAATCATATTAAAAGTATTAGTAATTCTTTTTATTTTAACTGTATCCTGATTTCCTGAAAGGATGGAAATAATACTAATTTGATCTCTTTGTGTTTTATAGGCCTTCTTAAAAGTTTTTACACATTCTTTAATACTAGGATCTTCAATAAAGTGACAGAGAGATCTCATGGAGGTTACTTCCGTAGAGCTAAGAGCAACTTTAGTTGAGAACTCGACACTATCCAGTCTGCCGTTATTGTAAGCTTCACTGTCTTCTACAAGGCTACTTAAGCCATTTTGATAAGTGCTTAAGCAATCCTTATCAGTATTACTCGCGAAAACTGAGAAAGAACTAACAAGCAATAAACCAATTAATAATTTTTTCATATATTTCTCCTTTGAATTAAAATCTTTTCTGAGCTCTACATCTAATAGTCTTACCTTTTTCAGGAGCATGAACTTCATTACTCCAGGCGTGATGAATATCTGTACCAGCACCACATCCAAGAGAGAATTTTCCATCTCTTCAATTTGGTCGCCATACAATACTAAAGATACGACTCTTATCTAGTAGACCTTTATCATTACCAAAGTCTGCCACTTCCTCATGTTCATATTCAGCATAGAAAGTTCTCGAATTGTTTAATGCAACCCTAACTCTTGCGCCATAAGGAATATGAGTTGATCGATCATCTGAGACATAACGAATAGCTCTCACTGCTGCGTAAGCCTCAACTTCGACACGAGAGTCGAATGCACTATAACCAACACTTCCACCCATATCGACAGGGACAACCGTATTTCCACATAGAAAAAGACACTCAAATTGAGTTTTTAAGAACTGTTTCCTCAACAAGATAAATATTACTAAGGAGACTATTTTATGAATCGCTTTAAGTCGTTATCTAGCCAGTACTTTCAGGTATTGCGACTACAAAACCTATCACTCACCAAAAGACACCGAAACTTTGTCAAACCCACCAATATCTGTGAAGTGTTTCCTCAAATACAAGACACCCAAATAAGGAACGGCCATGACTTTGGACTTTAAAAGTACTTATATTAGAACAATTCGTGAGCGTTATTTCAAATCATCAAAAAAGGAAAAATCAGTCATTTTAGATGAGTTGTGCTCAATTACTGGTTATGATCGCAAATGGGCCATTAGAATACTCGCAAAGGGCCATAAAACAGGTAAGAAGGCCTCTGGGAGATCAAAGCAATACTCTGAAGAGTCAATTACTCATCTAAAGAAATTATGGCATATCATGAGGCGAATAAATTCTAAAAAGATGGTTGCTGCCTTCCCGACTTGGCTCAGCTTTTATGATGGGATTGGTTTTAATCCTCAAATTAAAGAAGAAATTCTTTCTATGTCACATTCAACAATTGATAGATATCTTGAAAAATATAGAAAACAGTTTGCTAGAACAAAGCGTACTGGGACTGTTAGAGCAAAGAATTTCTTAAATATAATTCCGATTAAGGATTTTACTAAAAGGTCACAAATCCCAGGAGCGCTTCAAGCAGATACTGTCGCACATTGTGGAAACTCACTCTCAGGAAAATTTGTATGGACTCTAACTGTTACTGATGAAGTGACAGGTTGGACAGAAAACAGAGCTCTTTTTGGAAAGTCAGGACTCACTGTCACTTGCGGCTTCATGTCGATCTTTTCGGATCTCCCCTATAATGTTCATACATTAAATACAGATAATGGAACTGAGTTTCTGAATGAAATGCTACAAAACTATATTACCAAAGATAAAGGCTTACATTTTACTCGCTCAAGACCTTACAAGAGTAATGATAATGCTCATGTTGAACAAAAGAACTTTACCCACGTAAGGGAAATATTTGGTTACGAAAGATATGATAGAGAAGAATTAATTTTTGTCATGAACGATATTTACAAAAATTATTTTAATGTTCTATATAATTACTTTATTCCCCAGCATAAGTGTATTAAGGTTAAAAGAGTTGGAGCGAAATACAGAAGAACTTTTGATAAACCAAAAACACCATATCAGCGCTTACTCGAGTCAGGCACGCTTAGTCTTTACGAAAAGGAAGAACTAATTGCGACTTTTAGCTCATTGAATCCAATTGAGCTTAGGAAGGATTTAAGTTTTCAGCTGAAGAGATTTAAAAGAATATTTGAAGGCAAGAGTGATTTTAAATATAGTTTTGCTTCTTAAGTTGAAAAGATGCCAAAATCTTCAATATAGAACTGGACAACACTTTGACGGTGTACTTTCATAAAAAAAGAGCATCCATTTTCAGGACGCTCGCTTATTCTTTGCTTTAAAATTTTCTATTTGTTCATTGAGCTAGTACTTAAGGTTTAACACCTGGATCAAATGTATCTAGGTAGATAGTTCCATTTTTTTCGTAACAACGAACACTAAAGCCTTTCATCGCGCCATTAACTGCATCTTTTGCCGTTGAAACGACTCTTATTTTACATTTACTACCATCACGATATGTAGCTTCACCCTTAACATTTGTCCAGAAAAAGTATTCACTAGAAATAATATCAGATGTATGGGTGTCAATACTTCTTATTTTTCCGAAGCCTTTTAAAACATTTTTTGCAATTTTTATGTCTTGCTTTAAAGCATCACTAACTTGTTTTTCATATTCAGTAGCACCGAATACCAGTGAAGTAGTTAGAAGTGACAGTACTAATAATAATCTCTTCATTTTTGTTCTCCTTGCTCATTTGAGTAATGGTTTTATTTCAACCTATTTATATTAATTCTCTGTCTTTAAATTTCTTGTTCGTTAAAGCTAGTTTTGATATTGTCCCAAAACTGTAGCGTAAATCATCACCCTAAGCTCGAAACGTCGTTTATATTAATTAAATAAATTCTAAGTGATTCTTAAGTTTTCTGATAGATCAGTTGTAAATTTGACCCGCTAAAATTAAAAGTGTCGAAAAATAATACGATTTTTTGAAAATCACAGGCCCAAATGGTTTAATTTAGGTTACTACGCCAATAAACTTCAACTCAGGAAAGGCCCATGATTACTAAAAATATAGCTCTAAATATCAAAACTTGTCTATCTGGATTATCATTTTCTTTTGATGAACTGATCCTAGAGACTAAAAATCTCTTTGAAACAGAAGGAATTCCAGGTTTTTTAAAGGTCATAATCTCCTTTTTTATAGATAATATGGTTATTGAGCACTGGAAAGCTTCTGATGAGGCCAGCTGTTGCCCTAGTCCTCACTTAAACCGCTCAGGAAAGAGATCTAAGGCCATAGTCTGCTCTCTTGGTAATATTGATTTTGAATGGACTCTATTAAAGTGCAGAAATTGTAATCAAACTCATAATCCTCTTAAAGAGTTCTTTGGACTTGAGAAAAATCAAAAACACTCAAATGAATTTGAAAAGATCTGTATGGAGGCTGTCGCCAGTGAATCCTTTAGAAGATCAACAATGACAATTAAAAAACACAACGAAAAGGTCGATTTCAATCATAGAAGCCTTCACAGGTGGTTTATGAGGACAGAGTCAGATGCTATTACTGCTAAATATAGCGACCTGGAAGTTGTTCTTGGAGATGGAACTGGATATAAAAAATTTGTCTCCCAGACTAAGCTAGAACGAGAAAATAAAATCAAAGAGAAGACTGGTCAAAAGCCCATTGAGCGAACAAAGCGAGGGGAAGTTAAAATATTAATGGGTATTAAAGAAGATAAAACGATAGTCCCTCTTGGTGCTTGGACGAGTGAGTCCTGGAAAACAGTTGGGAAGATGATTCATAAATTAAATAATCCCAATAAAAAAGTCGCACCTAAAAAGCTAGCAAATGTACTTGTTGCAGATGGTGAAATTGCTCTCAATAATGGTCTTGGAATCCTCGCTCATCGCCGTCAACGCTGTCTATGGCATATCCCTCACGAATTAAAGCCTCTAATGAAGTATCAAGAAAAAGCAGCGGAAGAAGATATTAAATATTCTTTAAATCAAGTTCATTCAATATTTCAGATTGATATTCCTGACAAGGATTTTGGAGATGTATCTATAGAAGAAAAACTTGAAATGAATGAAAAGATAAAAGCTTGTGAACTTCAGATGAAATTACTCTCAGAATATTTAGAACACAAAGGTTATGACAAGGCCTCGACGTACGTATCAAACGCAAGATCGAGTCTTTTTACCTATTTAAGATATTGGATGAAGACTGGAGTTGTAACTCCCAAGGTGACTTCGAAACTAGAAAGATTAATGAGAGAAATTGGACGAAGGATAAAGAAATCTGCATTTAACTGGAGTGAAAAAGGTTGCGCAAAAATGACAAGAATAATCCTTAAAATAATTACAGATCCAAAGTCATGGGAAAGTTTTTGGGATCAAAAGTTTAAATTAAGTGGAAATATAAAATTGAGTTTTGAGGGAATTAGCTGAAAAGCGCACTACAGTTTTGGGACAATATCCTATCTCTGTCGCCGAGAATATACTCATAGATATACAAGTACAGATTACTGCAAGTAGTATTTCTTCATTAGTTCTCCTATTTTTATTACTATCATCTTAGAGGTACTTAATGAGTTGAATCAATCTGTTCTGTAGCTATTACTGTGGTGTATAGATTTTAGGCAAAAAAAAACCCCTCAATCGAGGGGTTAAAGCTTTTTATGTAAAAATGTTTATTCTGCTTTCGTAGTACTTCTACGCGCATACTTTTTCTTGAATTTATCAACTCTACCTTCTGTATCAAGAATCTTCTGAGTTCCTGTGTAGAATGGATGAGATGCAGCTGAGATATCAACTTTAATATATGGGTAAGTTTCACCTTCGTGCTCAATTGTATCTTTTGTTTTAATCGTAGATTTAGTTAAAATCTTCTTGTCCACAGAAATGTCGTGGAATAAAACGGCTCTATATTCTGGGTGAATGTCTTTTTTCATAATTTATGTCCTGTTTAAAAATTAACTAATAATAAAAGTAGGAAGAAATCTAATATTATTGATGACAGAAGTCAATGCTTTATTTAAAAAGCATGAAGTCTTACTTCAGAGCTTCCTTAACAATTTTGACAACTTGAGCCTCAGTTAGCTTCTTTATCTTTTCCAAGTCTTTTAGATCATCTGGTAGAGAGAGATTCTTTGTCCCGGCCTTAATATACATTCCGTACTTTCCATCTAGTACTTTTATCGACTTCTTTAGACTCTCAATTCTTCCAAAGTCCTTGAGCACAGTACCACCACGGCCAAATTTAGGCATAGCAAGTATTTCCAGACCTCTTTCTAAAGAGACAGTATAGACATCGTCTTCTTTCTTTAATGATCTAAATTCACCATCATGCATAACATATGGACCAAATTTTCCATTATTTGACTGTACCACTTTACCAGTTTCTGGGTGAAGACCTAAGTCTCTAGGAAGTGAGAGCAGCTTTAAAGCTGTCTCCATATCTAGAGTCTTGGGAGTTATTCCAGGAGTAAGCGAAGCCCTACGAGGCTTTGGATTCTCTTCAGTGGCCTCACCTAATTGGACATATGGCCCATACCTACCGACTAAGCAGAAAATTGGCTCACCCGTTTTTGGGTCCGATCCAATGGGCTCGGGTCCTTTTATACTCATCTCGATCAATTCTGCAATATCTTCTGCTTTAAGATCGGCGGGAGCAATATCTTCTGGGATTGAAGCGTGTACTTCTCCATTTTCTTCATCATGAGAAATTATATAGGCGCCATAACGACCAACTTTGACCTCGACAACACCATTCATACCTTCAAGGTTTATTGTTCTCGATTCATCAGGCTTAATATCTTTTTCTTTACCATCAACGACTTCTTTAAGACCATTCTTACCGCTATAAAAAGACTTTAAGTATTTTATATAATCAACTTCACCTTCAGCGATTAAATCCAGTTTTTCTTCCATTCCAGAAGTAAAAGCATAATCTACAAATTGGATGAAGTACTTTTCAAGTAATTGAATCACCGCCATTCCTGTAAAAGAAGGAATCAATGCTGCGCCCTCTTTTCTCACGTATCCACGATCTTGAATTGTTCCAATAATTGTGGCGTATGTAGATGGACGACCTACACCTTCTTTTTCAAGTCTTTGGACTAAGCTTGCCTCTGTAAACCTTGCAGGTGGCTTAGTTTCATGAGGAAGGGCATCAACAACTTTACAGTCAACACTCTGACCAAGTTTCATAGTAGGAAGTATAACTTCCTTATCATCAAGCGCCTTATCAGGATCATCACTTCCCTCAACATAAACTCTCAAAAATCCTGGGAAGACTATTCTGGAGCCGTTGGCATTAAATTGATTACCATCAACCTCTAACTTAATCGCCATATTTAATTTTCTGGCCTCTTGCATCTGGCTTGCCAGAGTTCTTTTCCAAATCAGTTCGTATAATTGTTTTTCTTTACCTGTTAGACCTGTTTTATCAGGGTGAACAAAACTTGCCCCGGCGGGACGAATTGCTTCATGGGCCTCTTGGGCACCTTTTACTTTTCCTGCATATTGTCTCGGCTTCTCAGAGAGATACTCTTTTCCATATAATTCTTCAACAGAACTTCTTGCCCCAGCAATCGCTTCTTTTGATAGATTGGGAGAATCTGTTCTCATATAAGTAATTAAGCCTTCTTCGTAGAGTTTCTGCGCCGTACGCATTGTCTGCTTAGCACTCATCCCAAGTTTTCTTACACCTTCCATTTGAAGAGATGATGTAATAAATGGCTTAGTCGGATTCGTTTTACTTTCTTTTTCTTCAACTGAAGTTACTTTCCAGTCACCTTCTTGAATTTTCTTCTTAAGTGTTGTCGCCATCTTACTATCAAGATGTGCAAGGTCTTTCTTAGTTAACTTTCCTGTATCAGGGTCAAAATCTTTACCAGAAGCCACTCTCTTACCTGCGACATAAGTAAGCTTAGCTTCGAAATCTTTTCCGCCAGTCGCAAGATTTGCTTTTAAATCCCAATACTCAGACTTAACAAACTTTCTTCTCTCACGCTCTTTTTCAACAATAATACGCAGACCGATAGATTGAACACGGCCAGCACTCAGACCATAAGCAATTTTTTTCCAAATAAGTGGTGAAAGTGTATATCCATAAAGTCTATCTAGAACTCTTCTCGCCTCTTGGGCACGAACAAGTTTTTCATCGAGCTCACGAGTTTCATCTAGTGCTTTTAAGATTGCAACTTTTGTAATCTCATGAAAAACCATTCGCTTAACTGGAATTTTTGGTTTTAATAATTGAATTAAATGCCATGAAATACTCTCACCCTCACGATCCTCATCGGTTGCGAGATAGATGCCCTGGCAAGTTTTCATATGTTTTCTAAGAGCAGTTACTATTTTTGATTTTCCTTTAGGAATAACATATAGCGGCTCGAAGCCTTTTTTTACATTTACACCAAGCTTGGCCCATTCTTCTTTTTTAAGCTTTGCAGGAATATCCGTAGCAGATTGGGGTAAATCTCTTACATGGCCCATACTTGCTTCAACAATATAGTTTTTTGGTAAAAATTTTCTGATTGTTTTGGCTTTTGTCGGAGACTCGACGATTACTAAATACTTATCCATTATAAAATTCCATTTTATGAGGTTTATTAAGAATTAAAGCTATTTTCAATATTCGTCAACTATTCACTAAAAATAAATGCATATATTATATAGACAACAATCACAACGCTAAACAATAAACGCATCAAAGCATTACTTGAAGAGATTTTTTATTCATGCCATTATTATAAAATGCATAAGATATTTTACAGTATTTCAAAACAAAACGATCAGATTTTCCCAACTAAATTTGAGAATGAAAATAGGAACAAAACCTACTTCCTAGCAAGGTACTCTTTGATGCATATATTAAAGAAGAAGTTTGATATAAATTTTGAGCTAGCAAACTTTGAGCTTCATGATTATTCAAAAATTAGACAACGGCCGCAGTTCACAGCATCCGTCGCCCACACTAAAGATATTGCTGTTGCCATTCTTGGATTGAAAAGTGAAGTAAGCGCTCTAGGAATTGATATAGAGTTCGAGAGCAGAGCAATGAAACAAGGCTCGGATCGCTTTTTTATAAATGATCAGGATAAGCTAAGTCATTCTCAGCTTGATACATGGTGTGCTAAAGAAGCTTGCTTTAAAGCACTATCAAACTATGGATTTCCCATTACACTTTTGAAAGAAGTTGTCTTAAGTGACTCAACCTTTTATTTTGAAAAAGAAAAAGGACAGACCTTTCCCTACTCAATACTTAAAAAAAATGGTTTGATTATAGCAATTGCTATTTGTACAAATGAAAAATTTGAAATGAGTGAAGTATTAAATGAATAAGTATTTATATATATTTATAAGAATTTTATCTTATCTGCCATTTACACAGTTTATATTTAAAATCTTTTATGGTCTTGTTCTCAATAAATTAAGAGACGAGTTCTCTGGGCATGAAGAAGTTAAAGACATCATTCTCACATCAGACACCACTTCTCCAGACTTCATCTATGGGCTTAGTGATTTAAATTTTCTCATCATTGTTGAAAATGAATTCCATCCAAAAAAAGTTCTTACTGAATTTAGAGACTTTATTAGTCAGCATTTATTATTAAAAATTATTGTCCATGATAAGTATCTACCTATTCTTACAGAAGATGAAATTAAAACAGATGTCATCAAGAGTTATCTCATTCGTAATAGCGCTGGGGATATGATTGAATGGAAGTCGATTTTCACAACAAAAGCCTACCTTTTTAAATTAACTGAGCAAGACTACTTTGCTATTTCCTATAGTTGTGTGCAAACACTGGATCATTACCTTTTAAGATCAGGTCACAAGAAAAATAAAAGGATTCAATTTAAAAATATCTATAAAGCTTTAAAGGGTATTGAAAGATTACATAAAAAACATTTTAAAACGAATAGAAAATGGTCTATGCGCTATATTAAGCTCCATCGTTTTCCATTTCTGCTAAATGTACTAGAAGGAAAGCTCTATTATGATACTTGGAAATTTCTAACAACTAGTGATAAAAAAAAACAAGGCCTATTCAATAGTGATCTATCTATCCCTGAAGAAGTAACCTCCTATTTAAAGAGTATCTATACACTGCCGTTCATTGATAATATCGTCATCATTCCATCAATGATTCAAAACAAAAGAAAGGATCTTAAAGGAAAGCTCTACTTTGATATTGTTCTCAATGAGAAGGCTCAGAAGAAGCATAAAAAGCTTAAAAAAATTCGCAATGATCTTTACAAGCTCTCAAGTACAAGATTAAAAAATCGTGTTCGCTACACCTCAACCCAACTGCACCTCTTACAAAATGCTCAAGCTTTATTCTATTTTCCCTTAGAGACATTATACCGAAATAGGAAAGCGTTTAGTGTTATTGGAAAAAATGAAGAGATTATTGTATCAAGAGAAGCTATATATCATTCTTCAATTCACTTCTTAGTGACTCAGTTTATGCGCTTTAGGTCTCTGGAACAAAAATCAGACCTTATTGGGTCAAAATTTATTAAATCCCTAAACCTCATGTATAAATACTATCTTCTGAACCATTACCTAAAGGGCAATGAAGTAGACTTCTTAGGTGATCAAAAGATCATTAGAGAGCGACTAACCCCTCAATTCTCGGCGATAAAAAATAACGATACCGTCACCGAAGAAGATTGGATTTTAATTAAGGCGCAATTACTCTACCTTCTCAAAGGAATTCGTGATGAGCTCGCAAAAAAGGACGAAAGTCTGAAGACACTAAGGTTTTAACTTAAAAATGTTTCTTTAACTTTCGCTGAATCAATCACTTTGATTCCTTTGAGCTTACGACTGCCCCGAGAAAAAATCATTTCAAAACGAATAAGTTTTCCTAGCCGTGAAATTGTAAGGTTATAATTTTTATCTGGAAGTAAAAAATTAGGTAACTGCTCAATATCAACTTTTAGGACTCTTACATTATTTATTGCAATAATTTCATCTCCAGCATTTAAGCCGCTGGTGTATGCGCTTCCATCGAGAGTAACTTTACTTATTATTGCTCTGTCTCCCTCATAAGAGAACTCACAACCGAGATCAATTTGAGTTGATTCATCTGACCACTCCAACTCCATCCCATTTTCTTTATAATAGGACTCAAAGTCGATATCTTCTGTCGTATTAATACGAAGCTCAAATTGATCCCTTATACCCTTGCTTCCAATAGTTTCAATCATGGCCAGTACCTCATTAGTTGTAACTCCAACTGATGGATTTAGGAGGTACCTATCCCAAAGAGCAGTTAATAAGTCGTTTATGTTCTTACCGACTTTTTTAAACTCAAAGTGGAGTGTACTGAAAACCAGACCTCCTTTAAGATAATAACTGATAGAAGAGTTCTTAGAGTTCTCATCAGGTCTATATAACTTTATCCATGCATTGAATGATGAAGCTTCTAAGGAATGAAACTTTTTTCCTGGAATACTAAAATAAGCTGCAAGGTTCTTAGCTTGCATTCCAAGATATTCTTCTATAGAACAAAGTCCCGAGCGCACGACAAATAGTTCATCCATAAAACTTGTAAGTCCCTCGGTTAACCAATGCATCTTAGTGTAATTTTCACTTAGATAATCAAATGGTCCCAATTCAATTGGTCTTATGCGCTTAACATTCCATGTATGAAAATACTCATGGGCCACAAGTGCAAGCCAATTGACATAGTCAGCACGAACAGCAAATTTTCTGCCATCAAACTGTAGTGCAGTAGAATTTAAATGCTCTAATCCTCCATACAAGTCTTTTTTCAGATGAGTCATGAATGTATATTGCTCATAGGGAATGGATGAGAAATGTTCAGATACTGTCTCAACAATTTTCTTTATATCTGCTTTTAAATTATTATTATGAGGATACTCTTCGCCATACCAAATAAGGTGGTGCTCTTTACCTGCAACCATAAAACCATCAGAATCATGACAACCTATTTCTACGGGGGCGTCTATAAGAACATCATAGTTCTCAGCACTATAAATAAACTGTTCACGCTTGGTAGAGATATCAGTAAGGCCTGTGTGAAGCTTTGACCATAGGCCAGAAAACTTAAATTCAATTACTGGTGCTATATCTTTATCTTTAACCCCCATTAAATAACTTGGGCCGTGTAAAAATGCGTGCGACTCATCCACATGACTTGTCCTAACAGTGAGTTCATGGCAGAAAACTTCATATTCTACTGAGAAATTAGTGCAATCCGACTTGAGATCTGAGTTTTTAAAATCAATTAGCCACTCATTTTTCGAAGTTTGCTCATAATTTAAATACTCACCATTTGCGCTAAGTGCCTTTAAGGTTCTGATATTGCGTGAATACTCTCGCATTAAATATGATCCTGGAGACCAACTTGGTAAGAAGAATACTAAAGAGTCATTATCCGCTCTACTGGCCTCAATCTTCACCTTAACGATATGCGTCTGAGGCTCCATGACTTCTACAAGATACTTACATTGCATTAAATTCTCCATTTCTATTTAAAATTCGATATATACGCGCTATAAAGCTATCTAACTTTGAAGATTTTGACTAATACTAAGGCGATAATTATGGAAAAAGTAAGTCCAACAGACCCAGCAGATATAGATATTAAGTTTACTCAAGATGCAATTGATCAATTAGGTATCATCATAGAAAATGACTACACATTTGAGAATATGATCTTCAGATTAAAGATTGATGGTAAAGGATGTAACGGTTTTGACTATGCCCTTGGATTTACTGAAAAGTTTGACGGTGATATCAATGTTATTATTCCTAACACCGACGATAAGCTTAGTTATTATATAGACCCCTTTACTGCCTTCTATAGTAAAAAAGGTGTTGTGGACTTTGTTCAGGATATTGAAAATGATTCACAAGGATTTATCTTTGAGAATGATAATGAAAAGCAATACCGTGGGAAATTCTTTAAAGATGAGAGTAAAGCTCCTCCTATAGTATAACAACCACCTAGGCCGTATACTTTTTTAACACTCGCTATAAATAATTCAAATTGAAGGATGTTTTTCCTACTCTCCTATATCATCAAGGAATGAAATATCTCTTAATCATTATGATTACCCTTGGCGCGGCTCAGTTTAGCTTTGCTAATGAGTGCCTTCCCAATAATTACATTTTAATTCATGGAATTGGTGGAACACCAAAAGATTTTGGCCATATGGGTACAGCTATTGAAAGACAACTTCCTTGTGCCAGGGTTTATGAATTTAGTTATGATACAGCTAATAGCAATTTGAGCACTCTCGATTTTGCCAAAAGTCTCAAAGCTTTTATTGCGAAAATTCCAAAGCAAAAACAAAAAGAAATTAATCTCATCATGCACTCACAAGGTGGAATCGTTGGATTAACCTATATTATGAATTCATATGATAATAGAAATGGTTTTGAGAAAACTGACCTTGAACGCTTGAATTCTTATGTATCAGCATCAACTCCTTTCTGGGGCTCTGACTTTGCTCTTATGGGAAAGGAAATATTATTTGGGCCAGGTATTGATGAGAACTTGTTTTCACCCTTCGGTGCAATCCAGCTTAATGATATGAAATACGGCAGTCTAAGCAACCAAAAACTCTCGGCTGCATTATCCAATAAAAGTAATAATGACTTTATCAAATACTTTAAAGGTCTTAAAACTCTTAATATATCTGGCATGGCACCGTACTCAAGAAACCTACCAAGTGAGTTTTCACATCAGTTTTTTGAAGGTGATCTTGTGGTGAATACTCCTAGTATGACACTCAACTCGATTCAAATTGAAACCAAAAAGAAATATAATAATAATGCTGTTGATAGACCTATGCATAAGAGTTCAAAGCTTTCTGAGCAAGCCTATGCCATAGGTACCCATATTGATGCTAACTTTGATGCTCCAGGATATGGAATTATAGACGTTCCACGAAGATGTATTAACCTCGCAAGATGTGACCACCCAGGGTACCTGTCGCTGTACCAATTTCTTGTTAATGGTATTGTTAAATCTAACTTAGAAGTTAAAGATATAGTTAAGGGCTTTGAAGCTCAAATTAAAGTTCAGCTACCTAAAGGTATGAAAAACAAGAATGATTTAAGAGTTAAAGTTTTAAATAACTTTGAGTCTGGTCTAGTCATGAGTAACTATAGGTTTAAAGGTACAAACGTTTCCTCAATCAACGTTAGTAATGGCCAAGCATTCTTTCTTTTGAAGGGATCTATCTTTTCTAAAATAGAGAGCAACATAATAAGGGTTAAAATTTTTCAACCTGAAGTATCTTCACGTATTATAGATATCTATATTGAAAAAGGTCTTGTAACTCATTTAAGTACCAATGTGAACTTAAGAAAATAAAAACATGGAGATAAAAATGAAATATTTATTATTAACTTGCACCCTATTAACAACAATTGCCTGTAATAACTCAACTGAAACAAATAATAACTATGATAAAAAGGATGATAAATCAAAAGAGACAAAGGCGCTAAAAACAATTAGTAATGCTTCAATTAGCTTCCCTAATAGCTTTATGATAAAAGCCTTTAGTGATGAACTTGGGATGGCACAAATTGAAGGTAACGATGATGAACTAGTTGGCTATTGTCAGCTAAATTATGAATACTCTAACTTTGATAGAACATTTCAAAGTAATACCACTTTAAAAGTTAAAGAATATGAAATTTTAGATAATGACTCTGGGAATTATGTTATTCAATTTACAGACACACCAAGCATTAGTGTTAATATAGACTTTGAAGAAAATGTTCATAATATTTACTCTTTAAACTGTGACCTTTCACATGGAGATGAATTTTATAATAAAGATGTAATGAATACTATTGCAAGTTACTTTACGAAATATAAACTTGATTTCACGGCAACAGATCAAGAAAAACCAAACTTCAACATTTTGAGTTCACTTTGCATCAAAAAAATAAATTCTAGTAATGAAATTATGAATTTATGTGATGATAAAGAAAGATCTGGTGCTTTATAAGCAGGTACGTCTACCGAGCAAGTAATCCCCATTCTCACAGAGAGTGACATTGATAAAATCAGAAAATTCAGTTTTTATGGTATATGTTTTTTCAAGGTTATTTCTGGCAGTATTTAGTCTGTCAGAAAAAGGCCATCTGACCTTTACAGAGATCAATCTCTCCCCTTCATTTAATCCAAATTGAACACCTTCTTCGTTTTGAGGTGAGAGTGCACCATAAGAATATGATACTGATTGTCTTCTTGTTTCAATCTTACCTTCTTTTCTGACCTTAATGATAATCATCGCTCCAAGACCGTGGTAATTAGCAAGGCTCCCTCTTAAATAAAAACGAATACTCCTGTTTTTCTTTAAGTCCATTGAATTTTCAAAGAGATAAATACGTGGCGTAATACTCTCATCTCGAATATTTGATTGAGAGGTAAGGATATCCATTTTTCCGTCACGATTAAAGTCAGCAATAACACTCCCAATGGGATTAATGATATCTATGCCATACTTTGAAGACATGTTTTCAAAAGAATGATCTGAATGCTGTTGAAAAAGAATCATTCTCGTATAAGGTGGATAACCTGAATTATCAACTAAAAGATCTAATAGACCATCATTATTAAAATCTGCCCATATACCTCTTCTGTCAGCTTGATGCCAATTAGGGTCGTAAGTATCACGAAAATATTCTGTCCGATAAAAACTTGGCGGATATCTAAATGAGCGACCAGTAAGGATACTAGATTTATCAACACCCTCGTTATCATAGTTATGAGCAAGCTCCCCTAAAAAAACATCCATGATTCCATCATTATTATAATCGGCGCAGGCGAGACCAAAGGTCCTTCCTCCGCCCTGAGAGTTTATGAGTCCTTCTGCGTCTCCGGCGTAGCCAACAGATTGAGCAATATTAGTAAAATAGCGCATCTCCTCTCTAAATCTGAATCGATTCATCCAAAGCTTATTTTGATAAGAATTAGTTGTGGCAGTAAGAATATCTGGATAACCGTCTTGATCCATATCACAAACCTGTACACCATAAGTTGGAGTCGCATTAATAAACATAGTCTGATCTAAATTCTGCTTAGACTCTCCTTCAAGTAGTACTGTTTTTTTAACGAATTTTTTTCCGTTATTTACAAAAAACTCATCGTGAGCAGGATAAGGCGAGTTCTTTATTCGCTTGAACCAATTGCCAACATATAAATCTAAAGTGCCATTCAGGTCATAATCAATTAATCCAATAGATGAATTTGGACTCGAGTTAAGAAAGCTTTCTTTTTCAATAAATGAAAGCTGACCTTGCTTACTCTTTTTCCCATGAAATACGCGCAAAGGGTCTTTTGATAATTCTGTCTTTTGGTTGAGTACACCCGAGATAACATCGAGAACGTCGTCTTTGTTCAAATCATAGAAAAGTAAAAAAGAAGCCTTTATAGTTTTATTGAAAGGATTAGCACCCTTAATAAATTTCTTCTGATTAACATTAAAATAGTAAAACTCTGGCTCAGAATAAAAAGATGGTATGACTACTATATCAGAGTAATTATCTCCGTTAATATCAACAACATTAAAATTGTAGGCGGTAATAGAACCAAGACCATAATCTACAGTCTTATCCTTGAAGAAATTTTGTTTAGAACCACGCTTTTCAATATCATTATTAATACCATCAAGCCCTATATCAAGGTCGAAAGGAGGTCTCTCTTCCCTGGTAGTAGAACAGGAAAATAGACTCATTCCAAAAAATAGTATCAAAAACATTCTAAACATCTACATAGTATAGAGAATCTGAATCATAATTCATAGTACCTGAGTACCTGAGTTCTAGAATTAACTAAATCTTTACATTATAATTACTTGCACAATGTTAAAAATTTTATGAGAATATATTATATGAGTAAAATTCGTAACTTAATTGATAAGATATTCAAAAAAAACAAAAGCTCTCAAGATTTAGATGATATCTTTGATGATCATGAGAACTATGAAGAGAGTGAAGAAACTCTTGAAGCATTAGTTGAAAATGATCACATTGCAGAAGACGAAGATATTCTAATTGATGTTGAAGAAGAGGATGACATTGTAAGTGAAAGTTTTATTGATGATGAAATTCTTGATGAAGACTTTACTGCCACAACAGATAGTGAAATAGATCTCGATAGCACAGAAGTAACACTAAAGGATAAAGTCGACCTATTAGGTGTAAGAATAAAAGATAAGTTTACCAGTCTTCGAACAAAAGATTTAAATAAAGCCTTCAAGAAACCTGGCCCATCAAGTTCGAAAAAGAAGATTGATCTCTCGCAGCTTAAAGGTAAGGCGACTCAAATTAATTGGGGCAATATTCCAAACGAATTTTTCAGTAAGGATAATAGAAATAAATTACATAAGACTTTCCAAGTCTCCCTTCTTCTTGCCTCATTATTTGTCGTAACAAAGATTGCTTCCAACTTCATTCAGGGGACGCCTGACTATAAAAAAGTTTCTAAATCAGACACAATAAATATCAATACTGCGAATCAATTTAGTAAAGATGATTTAGAACAAATCAAGTCAGCTCAGGTTTTTAAGACAGACCAGAAAACACAAACAGGGCCAAAGAAAACTATCAACACAACACAAGTTTGCAAGAAAGCGACTAGAAAATCAAGAGTAAACGTTAAGCTTGTAAACACTATTGTCTTACAAGACTCTGTTAAGTCTATGGCCAGTGTTCAAATTAGATCTGAGCGAGCACTAAAGCAAATTCGTGAAGGTGAAAATCTTCTAAGCAAAATTAAAATTGATCGCATTGAAAGATTAAGACTCATCGTTAAAAACCTATCAACTGGTGATTGTGAATATATTGAAAATGCTAAGTTTGAAAAAGCAAATAAAAGACGCAGTCCTATTGATGTTAAGAGTCCAAGTCAAAGTAAAAGCTATAAAAAGCAGCTTAAGAAAATCTCAGGAATTGAAAATGACGGGAATAATTTTAAAATCAAAAAAGATTATTTAAAAGATAAGTTATCAAATATTCAAGATATGCTAACCCAAGCTAAAGGTATTCCATTAAGAAACCCTGATGGTTCATATTCATTTAAGATTGTAGACATTGAACCAGGCGGAGTTTTCTCATACCTGGGAGTTGAAGATGGCGATGTCATCTCAGAAATAAACGGAGAACCGATAAGAGACATGAATGAAGTCATGAACCTTTTCGGAAAAGTAAGCACTCTATCAAAGCTAAACCTTACGATTAACCGTAGCGGCGAGAGTGTCACCCAAAATTACACAATTGATTAAGAGAAGGATGATTAAACATGAAAACTAGTGGATTACGGAAGACCCCTCAAAGATGTTTAACAGTAAGGCATATATTTGTCACAACTTTGGCAGTATGTATAACGCTACCCGCTTTTGGCCAATTCAAATCATTTAAATCCAAGTCTCGTTTCGGCAATGCTCCTAATCAAGAATCTAAAGACTCATTTACTGACGACACAAATAATAAGAATACTTTCGGTAACAGAACAAAAAGTCTTCCTCCGATCCCAAAGTCTAAATTTGTAAACTTAAATCCGGAAACAGCTTTCGGCCCTGAAGTTGTAGAGAACTTTGACTATCCTGACACAGACATCATGGAAATGACTAAGGATATGCAAAAGTTAACAGGAATTAATCTTATTCTTGGAAAGGATGTAAAAGGAAAAGTTTCAATCACCGCGCCAACACCAATTACTGTAGGTGATGCGTGGAAGGCTTATCTTACGGCACTAGAAATGGCCGGCTTTACTTTAGTCAAATCAGGAGCTTTCTACAAAATTATAAACGCTAGGGATGTAAGGTATTCTCCAACAAAGATTTATACTGGGAACTATACTCCAGAAACTGATACTCATATTATGAAGATCATGGCTCTGAAGAATGTTGATGCCTCAGAAATTTCTAGAAATTTTAGACCGTTCATGTCTAGGTACGGAAGAATTATTGATTTAAAACAAACTAACACAGTCATTGTTTCTGATACTGGTAATAATGTTTCTAGGCTTGAAAAACTTATTAAGTTCTTAGATGTTCCGGGACACGAAGAAAGTCTTCAAATCATTCCCGTAAAAAATACTTCAGCATCTGAAATTGCAAAACTGGTAGATGAGATTCTTCAAGGTGGTGGAAATAGTGGATCAAGTAGATCGAGCTCAAGAACTTCCAAAAGATTTACGAAAGGAAGTACCACTGCAAAATCTAGTCAACAAAATATTTCTAAAATTATTGCTGAGCCTAGAACTAACTCAATAATAGCCATGGCAAATTCAGCTGGTGCTGAACAACTAAGAAATCTTATCGATAAGCTTGATGTTAAGTTCACTTCAACTAACTCTGATAAAATTCATGTTCTTTATTTAAATTATGGGAATGCTGAAGAGTTATCTAAGACATTATCTACGCTCGTATCTGGTTCAAGGTCTTCAGGTAATGCTCGAGCGAGAACCGGCGGTAGAACCTTTATCCCGGCTTCTAATGGCTCTACCCTATTTAACGGCGAAGTAAAAATTACTGCGGATAAAAATAATAATGCACTCGTCGTTACAGCAGCTCCAACGGACTGGCTAACAATTCAAAGTGTTATTGCAAAATTAGATATTCCAAGAGATCAAGTCTATGTTGAAGGTCTTATAATGGAGACAACATTAACAAAAGTCAGAAGCTTTGGTGTCAATTTTCTTGGGGCCTATGGAAAAGGTAATGCTCAGAGAGCAGGATTTGTTGAAGGCAATGACCTTGTTAACTTACTTGGTGGAGACCCAACAAGTTTAAGTGGCTTCTTTGCAGGTGTCGGTGGTCCAAACAAAAGTCCAACAGAGTTTGATATTGGTGGTAATACAGTTAAGATTAACAGTGTGAATGCTTTAATAAAAGCAGTAGCATCAAATACGAACTCTAACGTTTTAGCAACACCGCAAATCCTGGCCTTAGATAATACCGAGGCGGAATTTGAAGTTGGACGAACAGTACCAGTTAGAAATCTGAGTACAACAAATAGTACGACTAATAGTAATGTTACGAATCAAGAAGCTAAGATGAGTTTAAAGATTACCCCGCAAATTAATAAAGTTACTCGATTTGTTAAACTTCAAATAAATCAATCATTCAATGACTTTCTTGGAGATTTAGATACTTCAGGAAACGGTCAAGCGACAACAACTAGGTCGGCCGTAACTGAAGTCATAGTTAGAGATAAAGATACAATTGCTATGGGTGGTCTCCTTAGAGATAAGGAAACTGTTTCTGTTAGTAAAGTTCCGCTCCTTGGTGATATTCCAGTTCTTGGTTGGTTATTCAAGAGTAAAGGTAGAAAAATTGAAAAAGTTAATCTTCTGATGTTTCTAACTCCTACAATTATTTCTCCATACGATAATGAAGCTGCTCAAAACTCTTTAGCAAGACTTGAAGATAGAACAAAAAGCTTAAAAGAAGTTTTAGATGACGAGACAGATGATCCTCACAAGAATAAAGTTAAGCAATTATCAGCAAAACTAAATAAACAAAGTGAGGGTCCATTATATGACTCATCACCAAACCAATTTCAACGTGAAAACAATAGCTTAGACGGGATCGGACCACAGTTAAATGATGGAAGTACTCCTGATTACCAATCTATAATGAATGAAACACAAGAGAGATAATGAAAGTAAGCGCGGAACATTTAAATAAAGTTGAAGCCCATAAATTAAAAATTGGTGAGCTATTACTTCAATATACTTCTTTAACTGAAGAGCAGCTTAGTGAAGCGCTGAAGATTCAGAGCGAAGAGCATCATCTGCTTGGTGATATACTTTTAAAGAAAAACTATATTCACCCTCACGATATTATTAAGGTCCTATGCCATCAAATAGAAATACCTTATATTAACGAAATTAAAGTGGATGAAATAGATCCGTTAGTCGTAAGAGATATTTCCATCACCTATGCTAAACATCATGAAGTGCTTCCTATTCTAGAATCTGATTATTCAGTGACGGCAATATTGAGCGACCCTTTTGACTTTAATGCCATCAATGATTTAAATGGTATTTTTAAGAAAAAAGTTAATATTCTTGTATCGACTCCATTAAAAATTCAAGATGCCATTAATAAAGTCTATGAGAAAGCTAATAGAAATATGGTTGATAGTATTGAGGACGAATTTGAAGAAAATCTAGATTTAGACGGTCCTATTGATATTCTTGATGCCTCAGCTGATGAAGCGCCAGTTATTCGTTTTGTTAACTCAATCATCTTTAGAGCAGTAAAAGAGCGAGCATCAGATATTCATATCGAGCCCTACGAAAAAGAAGTTGTCTATCGTTTTAGGATTAACCGAGTTATGACTGAAATCTTACGGCAGCCTAAGAAAACACACGCGGCGGTAAGTTCTCGTATAAAAGTTATGGCAAAGCTTGATATCGCTGAAAAGAGACTCCCACAAGATGGAAGAATTAAAATAAAGATTGCTGGTAAAGATATAGATATCAGACTAAGTACTGTTCCTGTCCAAAATGGAGAAAGAATAGTTATGAGGGTTCTTGAAAAAACAAATACTGTACTTGAACTGGAAAAACTTGGTTTTCATGGAAAAACTCTTCAAGGACTGCAAGAGCTTTCGACTAAAAAGCATGGCGTACTCTACGTTACAGGTCCTACTGGGCATGGAAAAACAACAACACTCTTTGCCATCCTAGATAGAATGAACACTCCAGACAGAATGATTATCACTGTAGAAGACCCAGTGGAATATGAAATATCAGGAATCTCTCAGATTCAAGTTAACTCAAAGATAGATTTAAGTTTCGCTGTGGCACTAAGATCAATCCTACGACAAAACCCAGACGTGGTTATGGTTGGGGAAACTAGAGATATGGAAACTGCAGAAATGGCAATACAGGCTTCACTAACAGGTCACTTTGTTCTCTCTACCCTTCATACAAATGATGCCTCTTCGGCACCGACCAGATTAATTGATATGGGAGTTCAACCCTTTCTAATTTCTTCATCACTAGTAGGTGTCTTGGCCCAAAGACTTGTCAGAACACTCTGTGGAAATTGTAAGGAAGAAACTGAATTGACTCAATATGAAATGGAGATGCTCGATGTTCACTCAGCACCTCTAGGAGCGACAGTCTTCAAGCCTGTAGGTTGTGAGAAATGTTCTCACACAGGCTATAGTGGAATGACTGTCGTTGCTGAACTATTACTTATTACTGACAGGATAAAATCTTTAATATTACAAAAAGTTGATTCCGGTCAAATAAAAAAAGCTGCCATCGAAGAAGGAATGACCAGCCTTGCTGTTGATGCCTTAGAGAAAATTTTCTCAGGTATTACCTCTGTAGAAGAAATCTTAAGAGCGATAATTTCTGAAGCTGACGAAGAGAACTAACTATGCCAATGTTCCAATATAAAGGGATTAATTCAAGCGGAAAAGAAGTAAAGAGCACTGTTACTGCTGAGAGTGTTTTGCAGGCAAAGCAAAAAGTGCGCGCAGAAGGCGTGATGATTGTTACCATCTCAGAAAAAAAATCTAAAGATGGTCAATCGAAATCCACAGTCACATTTAGTAAAAAAGTTGGAGTTGAAGACCTCGCTTTAATGACAAGGCAACTAGCAACTCTCATAAAAGCAAAAATTCAGATTGTTGAGGCTTTTTCAGCACTTCAAGATCAAGTTGATAACGAACATTTAAAAATAGTTCTTTCAGAAATTAAACAAGATGTTAATGAAGGGGCTTCCCTTGCTCAAGCACTTGCCAAACATCCGAAAGTCTTCACCAATGTATATGTAAACATGGTTGAGGCCGGAGAAGAGTCCGGGAATCTAGAAATTGTTCTCTTAAGGCTTGCAGACTTCACCGAAGCACAGATGAAATTAATAAGTAAAATTAAAGGTGCCATGATGTACCCTATCGTTATGATAGTGGTAGGTTTTCTATTAATTTCTGGTATCTTCATTTTCGTCATTCCAAAGTTGGCAAAAATATTTACATCTATGAAAATGGAACTTCCAGTGCCAACCAAAATAAGCATCGCGATCTCGAATTTCATGCTTAATTATTGGTGGGCAATTCCTATTATACTCTTTTCTCTTACATGGTTATTTATTAAATGGAAGCACACCGAGAAAGGTGAATTGAAGTGGCATAAGTTCACGCTAGTCGTTCCTGTTTTTGGAACTATTGTACAAATGGTTAATGTCAGTCGCTTTTGCTCAACTCTATCAACACTTCTAGGTTCTGGAGTACCAATCCTAGTCGCCTTAAGAATTGTTAAAAACTTAATCCCTAACGTTCATATGAAAGCGGCCGTGGATAGTGCAGCTGAATCTGTTAAAGAAGGTAGATCTCTTGCTACTCCACTTGCCGATAGTGGTTATTTTCCAAGTATGGTTACACATATGATTACTCTAGGTGAACGATCAGGTGAAGTTGAAGAAATGCTAACTATAGTTTCAGATAATTACGAAAACCAGGTTGATTCAAAAATTAATGGATTAACGTCACTATTAGAGCCATTCATGATTGTTGGTATGGGAATTACAGTGTTCTTTATTGTTCTTTCTGTTATACTTCCAATGATGAAACTTAACCAAGCAAGATAGAACACATAGGAGACAGTTATGCTCAAGAACAATGTAAAGACAATGCTCAGAAGCCAAGTGGGGATGAGTTTAGTTGAAATCCTCATTGCCATCACCTTACTAGGTGTTGTTGGTACCCTGGTTGTGAGTAATGTTATGGATAGCCTTCGAGAAGGTGAAACAGAAACAACAAAGCTCCAAATTAAAAATCTAGGAAAAATCCTTTTAGATTATAAAAGAAAATGTTTAAGTTACCCTGACTCTGATCAAGGACTAGAAGCTCTTACTGCAGCTCCTACTAGTGGAAGACTATGTAAAAGATATCCACCAAACGGATTCATCCAAGACGGTAAAATCCCTGATGATCCATGGGGAACTCCTTATGAATATGAATCAGATGGTAGAAAATATACAATTATCTCTTTAGGCGTTGATGGTCTAGAAGGTGGTGAAGGCTGGGATGCCGATATTAACAGTAACGATCTCTAAGATTTTTAAAAATACACTTAAAAGCAACAAGGGATTCACAATCGTTGAAATCCTTGTTGCTCTATCATTAATAGGTCTTATATTCACACTCGTTGCAAATGTTAGTGGTTCATCAAGAGAGTACCTTGAGAACTCTATCTCTAAAATTGAGCGCGCCATAAGGTTTGCAACTAATGAATCAATTCTAAGAAATTCAATTGTCAGAATTCATATCGACCTTGATGCCGAGCCCGTAGAGTACTCCATTGAGTATGGACAAGGAGCTGACCTCGTACTTCCTCAAACTGTAGACCTCTCTAGACTTTCTATAAAAGAGCGAGAAACTCAGCTCAAAAAAATGGAAAAACTAGACTCTCAGTTTATTAAAGTTGAAGAATTTCAATCATCCAACGAGCTTTTAGATGAAGGGGTCTCAGTATACGGACTTGTGACCACCTACACTCCTGACATTATTGACTCAGGACATGCAAATATTTACTTTTACCCCACAGGAGAAAGAGACAGCGCCTTAATTGTATTTTATAATGAACAAGAGGTTGCGACTTTATCAGTTTCTCCTTTTGAGGATAGAACACAAACAGAGTTCTATCTCCTATCAGAGACG
Organism: uncultured Oligoflexia bacterium; assembly: GCA_913058265.1. Taxonomy (GTDB): domain Bacteria; phylum Bdellovibrionota; class Bacteriovoracia; order Bacteriovoracales; family Bacteriovoracaceae. The sequence goes on along the minus strand of CAJXPQ010000003.1, from coordinate 174,920 downwards.
GAGCTAAACAATATGGAATACAGTCTCGAAGTAAAAAGTAAGGAAGTAGTAGATAAATGGTTAAAGGATTAAAAATAAATCTTAAAATTGCACAAACAGGCTTTGCTTTAGTTGAGGTCATGATAGCGCTACTTATTTTTTCTGTATTTGCAGTCAGTATCATATCTATCCAATCATCTAATGTTACAAGCTCAGCGATACTTGCTGAAGACCTGGCACTACATAATCTTGCAGAATTAAAAATGAATGAAGTCTTGATTTCAAGACTTAAATTTACCAATGCAACTGAAAATGATCCTGATACAGGTGAGATCGAAGTTGAAGGTTATGAAAACTATAAATACACAATTGAGTATAAGAAGATGTTACTTCCTGACCTATCGGCGATAATGGGTAAATCAGAAGATGATAATCCTTACGAAGAAGATTCAGGCTCCAAGAGATTAGAAAAAATGGTTTTCGAAAAGCTCAAAAAGAATATCGAAGGGGTTCTATGGCAAGTAAAAGTCATTATTACTAACTCTCTAACGGGAGAAGAGTATGAGCTTAATGCTTGGGTTGAGAATAAAGATGCTAAGCTTGATACAAATTTTGGGTTATAAATGAAGAATGTAAACTTATTTAAAATTCGAAACAACAAAGGGCTATCTTTAATAGAAGTACTTATAGGCCTTACAATAATCTCAATGATTATGCTAACAATCATTCAGTTTACGCAATCATCCCAAGATACTGTGATACGTGTCACAGAAGAAGACAGAGAGCTTTTACAAGTAGAAACAGCAATGGCCCGACTAGAATGGGACATATCTCAGCTGTATACTCCCCTTTACTTCAGCCAAGCAATGAGTCCAGCAGGTATGACAGAAGAAGAAGGCGAAGCCTATAATAGAATTATTGATTCATATACAAACAATAGTCGCTTCTCTACTGTCAGTTATGAAGGTATCCCCATTCCACTTTTCAAAAATCCAGAAAAAAGCACATTTGAATTCTTAAGCTTAAGTAATAGAAGAAAATTTCAAGATATCAAGCAATCACATTTTGCTTGGATTCGATATACTATTGAGAATGATGATGATCGCAACGATGAGGGCAATGCCGATGAGGAGACCTCGAAAGGAACCTTCAAACTTATTCGTAATTTTCAACCTAATGATATTTTCTCCGATGAAAAAATCGACTGGGATGATATCAAACAACAAGTTTTAATGAGAAAAGTCATAAGCCTTGAGTTTGAATTCTGGAATGCTGAAACACAAAAATTCACAGACAATCTCGATATTATAAAGAATGGCGCGAACTTAATTAGGGCGGTAAAAGTAAATCTGAAGTACATGGATACTGATAATCTTGAAAAGGTTACTGAAAGAATTTTCAGACCACTCTTTCCTGACTTTACTCCGGAAGATATGTATAAGTTTTTAAATAAGACGACTACTGGAGGGACAGGAACATCCAGTACGAGTGGAGACTCCGGGACAAATAGCGAGGGTGAAAGTGAATAAGCTGAAAAAGCAAACGATTCTCGACAACTCAAATGGAAGCGTGGCCATTATGATGGTTCTTTCTGCAGTGGCATTACTTGCTCCAATAATGATCAACTTCACATTTGACACAAATATCTCTAAGTTAAAAGTTTATAATATTGAAAAAAAAGCTAAATCAAGGTTAACTGCAGAGTCTGGTCTAAAGTTTGCGATGACAAGACTTAGACTCTATAAAGAAGCCTTTAACTTCCTACAAAAAAATGAAGCGGCTAAAAAAAATGTGAAGCAAGAAACTTTAGACATCATCTGGAACTTTCCCTTTATTTATCCTATCCCTGTTACTTCAACTATGAACGCGATTCAAAAAGATGCTATTAAGAAATTTCATGAAGACGTTACTCTAGATGGAACATTCCAACTCACAATAAATAATATTTCAAATAAGATTAATATTAATATGCTACGCTTCTCAATGTTACTTGAGGCGCAAAGCACTGACATTCCAGAAGATCAAAAGCCAACTCAAGAAGAAACAGAGGAGTACTCTGCAGAGAACCAACTCTATACTTCTCTAAATAATAGTATCAAGCAAAAGTCTGAAACTGATGATGTTTTTTATGCAAAATACAGTGCTCTCGATGTTAACGACCTTATGAATGAGCTCAAAGTCTATATCAGCGACAAAGATTCTCTTGAAGATTCTGGAGGGGCCATATCCAACTTCACAAGAATTTCCATCAGGCCAAAGTTCTCTCCATTGGTTAGCTTTAGTGAGTTGTATACGCTTCCAAGTTGGACAGATGACCTTGTAGGACTCGTTCAAAATGAATTTACTGTTCATGGTGCAATAATGATTGATCTTAACCAGCTAACGGACAAAATGCTTAAACTCCTCTTCCCGGAAATTACAGAAGATGAAGTTGCAGAGTATTTTAAGTACAAAGATGATCCAGAAGATCCAAAGTATTATAATGGCATTGAAGACTTTAAAAATTATATCGTTAAGATAGGAACTATTGTAACTGAATCTACTTTTGATGAACTATTTGCAAGCTTTAAAAAGCTAGGTATTGAGTTTGGACCTACACCCACTCTCTTTAAAATTATTAGCTCTGCTAAGAATGATAGAGCGTCTTACACAATCACTGCATATGTAGTCATACCGGCGCAGCCTCTCCCAAGAAAGAAAAAAGCTGACGCAGAAGGAGAGACTGAAAGTGGAACTGAGAGTGGAACCGAGAGTGAAACCGAGAGTGGAACCGAAAGTGAAACTGAAAGCGGAACAGAAAGCGGAACAGAAAGCGGAACAGAGGGTGGAACCGAGACTGAACAAAAGACTCAACTACTAGAGCCTCGAATCGTAGAAATCATTATAAGTTAATTTTTTTCTTTTATAAGCACAATGCATCAACTAGAATATATATATGCTTGGAATTGCAATAGAACTTGGTAGTTATTCAGTTAAATTTCTCACCTATCAAATTGATAGAAAAGACATTATATTACTTGAGTCTGATGAGATAGTTACTGACTACAATTCCCTCGCCCCTAGTCTTGAAGCTGACAAGCTATGGACAAATCAGATTGATATTATCACAGAGTACATAGTAAAGTTTGATGAAGACATTCAAATTTTTATGACTCTTCCACCAGATATTATTTCTACACGCTTTCTATCTCTACCTGTAAAAAACAAGAAAACTGCCTTGGCGATGCTCCCTTTTCAAATTGAAGAAGACTTACCTTTCTCACTTCAAGATTGTCACTGGGCCGAAAGTTTAAATGTTGGAAAGACAAACTCAGAAGCAGTTGTTGCAGTCGTCAAGAGAGCTAACTTTGATAGCTTTTTCAATATACTAAGAGCAAAAACGATTAAGCCAAAAGTTTTAACAACGGATGTGTCATCGCTTGCAGGTTTAGTTACACAAAACATTGATTCTTTTCCGGAATCTTTTTGTATTATTGACATAGGTCACCATGCCACACGAAGTTTTTACTTCTATAAGGGCAAGCTAGTTAGTAACCACCACTCATATGTGGCAGGGGTTACTATTACTGAATCCATAAGTAAAACATATTCGATTTCAACAGAAGAAGCTACACTATATAAACATCAAAACTCTTTTCTATTACTAGAAGACCAATATGAACAAGTAAATGATAACCAAAGAGAATTTGCAAAAATGATGGATGCAACTCTCCAGCCTTTAATGCACGAAATTAAGCGCTGGGATATTGGGTATCGAGTAACTCACGGGGTAAGAGTTCAGGAAGTTTATATTTGTGGTGGATCTGCAAATATTAAAAACATACAAAACTATCTATCCTCAAAAATCAATAGTTCGGTGCAATTCTTTGATCCCTATAAATTTGTAAATGATTCTAATATAGAAGCCGACCCTAAATATCGAAATCGTTTCTCTCAAGTTGTAGCTTTAGTATTAAATGTTCCTACAAAATCAAAGATGATTAATTTCTTAAAAGATGACTATGTACTGGAATCATCTACCGACTTACCTCTTCATAGTATGGCTTTTGTATCCACAAGAGTTGCAATTCTAACTCTTATGCTATCATTCTTTTTTATTGTTCAAGGCTTCGGTCTAAATGGAAATATAGATAAAGCAAAGAAAGTTGTTCATCAAAGAATGCAGGACAAACAATTAAATACTAACAGTAAACTGAAGAAAGCATTTGCAAGAAAAAAAGTTAGCCCAAATGATCTCTTAAAGGTTGAAAAACTATTTAAGAGAAAAAAATTAGCGATACAAAAAGAAGTTGCTATTATCAAGGATACTCTTAAGCCTGGAGCACTAACTTTCTTCGCGTCCGTAATTTCTGCAATTGAATCAACAGAGATCGAAATTATTAAGTTTATTGTTGATGAGGATAAAGAGATCAACCTTATTATAAAAGGCAATGATGAGCCAACTTTAAAGTCAATTCAAACCAAGTTTGAGAATGACAAAAAACTTGGCTGGACCATAGAGCTAAACAAAGAAGATATGACTTTAATACTTGCAGCCTCTGGAGGAAAATAATGAAAAAGTTCTTAATTATGAAGAACATTGATATTTTTTCATTTGATCTTGTAGAGAAATTCAAAGCTCTTCCCATGCATCAAAAAGTTGTTGATCAATATAATGTCCTAGAAGAATGGCAACAAGCCATTTCTAAGTTCGTTTTAATGGTACTTACCTTTCTTATCCCACTCATTTTTTTATTAATTAGCTACTCATACTATTCTGGAAAAAAATCTGAATTGGCCCGATATGAATCATATATCTCAGATGCTGCCACAATCACAAGTCAGACAAAACAATTACACTCCAAAGCAAATTCTGTTTTTGGTCAACCGGTAACAAACAAAGGTATCCTCAACTCAAAACTATCATCAATACTAGGTGCTGTTGGAGTTGATGCTGCTAATGCAAATATTACGGACTTTAACTTAGTTGAAATCGATGGCGTTAATGAAGTCACGGCCACTATTGCATTCAAGGATCTAACTGATAATAATCTTTTTGCATTTATGCGAAGACTTCTTTTCATTGATAATTATAAAATTAATACATTTCACATTGAAAAATTTAAAGATAACAACTTGCTTCGTGGCGAGTTAGGTGTTGGACACTATAGTAAAGTTCAATTGAATGAAGAAGAATAAGATATATGGATCAGAATCAAGACCTAGATAACATTGACTATACATACAAACATCTTTTTAAGGCTAAATGGATAATCACAGCACTGTGTATTTGCTTTCTTGTGCTCGTAAGCGTAATCCCCATTGGTGATAAGTTTGATGCTGTTATTCAAAAGGCTATCACGTCCAGTGGTTGCCCAATAAAATATTCGAATTATGAGTTTAAATTTTTTGCCCCAAGAATTGAACTCAGTAACCTTTTAATTCCAAGAAGGTGTACCAACCTCTCCCAAGATATAAACCTAGAAAAAACGGCACTCTACCTTCAAGGTCCAAGTTTTTCTCCTCTGGGTTTTGCCATGAGACTAAAAACTCAATATGGTACGTCACCAATCGATGCTAAGCTTATTGTAGGTTTTTCATCCATTACAGTTCATATAAAAAATGATCCTAAGGATCAACAAAACTGGAATGTTATTAATCTTGCAGATATAGGTAAACTTCAAAAAAACTTTAAGGTTGCAGGCCATATTCACCTGTCCAATGTTTACACCCAACTTACTTACGCTGGTCAAATTGCAAACTTAAAACTTAATGTGGCCTCTAAGGACTTTAAGATTCCGGGACAAAATATTCAGATTTTTAAGATTGGAACAATTGATATTGGAAATATGCTTCTTCAAGCTGAGCTCAAAAATGGATCTAGTCTTGAACTAAAGCAGTTTACACTTGGTAAGGACGGATCAGCTATTATTGCTAACTTTAAAGGTTCTAGTAAACTCAAAATGAGAAGGATTAAAGAGTCTACTCTCAAAATAAGAGGTGAACTGGCGCTATCCCCTAAGTTTCAAGAGAAATACGCTTGGACAAATATTTTACTTGGAAAGTTTGATAAAAAAGATAATTACTATCAAATTGAAGTTTCAGGAAAGTTTGGCTCACCTAAATTTACATCTGCAAGGTAAACAAGCTGTTTACGAATACCAACCAAAGCATAATAATATAAATTGAAATGAGTTTGACCGATACTTTTTAGATTGTTACCACTGGTTATCAGTAATGATTTGATTCACTTTCGTTAGAACAGATGAAAGTTTCTTTTTTGCCTGAACCAACTTAAGAACTTCCTGGTCATTAATTTGGCTCTTATAGGCCACTCTTTGATGCTCAGATAAGTCCTGCTCTAGTGCGGCCTTCATCATATCAAGAGAACTTAACTGAGTTGCCACATTTTTACTTGCTGTATCTAAGTTAGTAACTTGACCAACAGAAGAGACGCCCGTCTCTTCTATAGCAATCGTTTCTGCAACTGCTTCTGCTACCTTTATGCTCTCCAGTTCCTTACAAAGCGCTAATTTTGCTTCAGGAATAGAGAGTTTGTCTGCGAAGAGCAATGCTTTTATTCTTTTAATTTTATCTAGATCTGTTTTGGAATAGAACTTATCACCATCTTCATTAATCTTAGGACTGATTTCTTCAAATTCAGTTTCCCAAAATCTAAGTACATAAGGCTTCACACCAGTAATAGATGTTACCTCGTTAAACTTATACTCAGACTTTTCAGACGTGTGACCTTCAAAATTCATTTAATCCTCAATGAGACGATTAATCTTCGTCTTCTATATTATTTAAGAACGAACTAAGGGCCCTAGGCTTTCCTTCTTTCGCAGGAATAGATTTATCTTCTTTTCCATCCTTATCAATTCTGTGCTTGTACCTTTCAGTAATATCATCTCTTAAAATCTGAGATGGCTTGAAAGTTAATACCCTTCTTGCTGAGATATTCATAGCTTCACCAGTCTGAGGATTTCTCCCTACTCTAGTTGCTTTGTCTCTGATAGAGAAGTTTCCAAATCCTGAGATTTTAACTTTCTCTCCTCTTGCAAGAGTATCTTTAATTACCTTAAAGATTAAGTCTACTAAGTCTGCAGCTTCTTTTTTTGAAAACCCTGCTTCCTTGTAAACTCTTTCTACTATGTCCGCTTTTGTGACGCTCATTCAAATCCTCCATGATTTAAACAAAATGATCTAAGTTCTTATTATTAGGTTATCAGACAAGTAAATTTTTTACAAAAAAAAACTCCCGATTTATGTAAAAAAATCGGGAGCTTATGTATATTTAACGCAAAATTAAATAAATTTTATTTTAAAGCGGAATGAATTGCCTTAAAACCTTCAAAATCTCTTGCAGCAATCTCTGCAAGCATTTTTCTATTCAGCGTAACATCGTTCTTTTTAAGACTACTCATAAACTTTGAGTATGATGTTCCAACTGCTTTAGAGGCTGCATTAATACGTACAATCCAAAGTCTTCTCATGTCTCTTTTGAGAAGTCTTCTTCCCTTGTACATGTTGTGAAGTGCTCTTTTAACTGTCTCTGCAGTGTGCTTGTACTTTCTTCTACGGTCGAAGTGAAAACCTTTAGCAAGTTTTAATACTTTATTTCTTCTTCTTCTTGCTTTAAAACCACGTCTTACTCTAGACATAAATAACTCCTCAGTTAGTGGTGAACGGTAGGAGGATAAATATCGCTTTGATCCCTACAATTGCTTAGATTATTATAAGCTGCTTACTTTACGTAAGGAGCTGCCTTTAACATATTTTGTCCATCTTTAGCGTTCAAATATCCCGCTTTTCTGGCCGAAACTTTATTTTTTTGCTTTTTCTTAGTTAGAATGTGTCTAAGATTAGCTTTTTTTATTTTAACTTTTCCAGAAGCAGTTACACTAATTCTCTTAGCAACAGCTCTTCTTGTCTTCATTTTTGGCATTGGTATACTCCTAAACATGTATAACTTAAATTTTTAGCTAGATATATCTATCACGACTATATTGATAGGCAAAGAAAAAATTCCATAAAAGTAAGTGGTTTTGTAGGTTTTACTTCTTTTTCGGGGCAATCATACAAATTGCTCTATTTCCCATCATCTTAAGAGGAGACTCAATAACGGCTTCGTATTCATCAACGATTCCTTTAATGATCTCTCTAAAGCGGCCAAGACCAATATCTCTATGGGCCATCTCTCTACCGCGAAATTGCATAAGTAATTTGACCTTGTCACCTTGCTCAAGGAAACGGGCAACATTCTTAAGCTTTACATTTAAATCATGAATATCGATAGCAGGTCTGAATTTAACTTCTTTAACCTGAATTGTGACTTGCTTCTTCTTAGCTTCAGCAGCTTTCTTTTGTTGCTGATACTTATATTTACCATAATCAATAATCTTTACTACAGGTGGTTTAGCATTGGGAGAAACCTCTACTAAATCAAGTCCAACCTCATCGGCCCTTTCTTTTGCAGCTGCTATACTAACAACTCCAAGAGGCTCACCAGTGTCAGTTATTAACCTAACTTCAGTAACTCTAATTTGATCATTTACTCTTGGTCCTTGCTCTTTATAACCTCTACTAAACTTTGATATGATATACCTCCAAACATATATACTAAATACCTATAATTATATAGCAACTCTTCTGTAATTAACCAATTAAAATAATTAAACATTACAAAAAAAAGCTCTACGCATCGCACACAAAACAATGAAATTCAAAACCCTTAACTTTTATGCGTACAATCGACTGATTACAAGAGTCCAAATACTGATAAAGCTCACTATAATCATTAAATAGCTGAAGTTGGTAACCATAATCAGCTGACTTTAAGTCTAAAACGGAAATATTATCAATCATTGAGATGTTACCAGCAAAGCCCAAGACCTCACGCCCAACAAAGTACTTACCTTCAATTTTGTAGAAGCAAGCATCTGTATGAGATAAAGAGACTTGGGAGGATTCATTAAGGATATTATCAATCTGTTCAAGCTCTTTTGAAGCAAAAGTCGGCCTTAAGATCTCTTTTACAATACAACGTAAATTTCCAATTTGAGCGCTAGTTTTCATCTGAGTTAAATTTAATATTGATCGCCACCTGATCATTGATATCGCGATTGAATTTCTCAATAAGTGTGTTTACTTTTTTATGATCAATAACCTCGTACTCATTCTTATCATTTTTTGAGATAAGTTTTAAATTTTCAAGATAGTTCAGGGTCGACTTCATTTTTGGTATAGTGAATGCTTCTGAGTACTTTACGACTCGTCCATGCTCTTTTTCCATCAAAAATAACTCTTCAGACACCTGAAGGTATTTCTCCTCAGTAAATTTAGTTTCTCCAAGATATTTTACGGTAACAGCGCTGATATAGTAGGCCTCATAAATATAACTTAGTGCTGTTGAGAAGCGCCTCACTTTAGTCGCAATTTTATAGAGATCATCCATACTCAAGTTTAAAAACTCTCCTAGCCCAATTACCTTTCTACCTACAGCATACTCAATAATTTTAAGCCCCTCAGAAATCATTTCTGTAGTCTGTGGAAGATAGAACTCATATTTCAACTCTTTACGCTTCACAAGTAGAAACTTCTTAAGAGCAAGCTCTGTTTTGATACTTCCATTAAATATATTAAACCATGTGGAATTAATAATTGTAGGCACAAAGAAGTGATGGACAATCATATTTTTGTGATAAAGAAGGTGCACACGACTATTATCTTGAACTTTATAAAAAACTTGGTTCAGTTTTTCTTTCTTAATTAGCTCTACTTTTTTATTGTTAATGAACATATCCATTGCAGTCCTTAAAGACTGTAATGCTTCATCACCAAGGAGAGACTTAGTAAGTGTGATATCCATGAATTCACAGTAGTTAATTACATCCAATGCTTTGGACTCAATCTGCTTCCAAGTCAAAGCACCTGCGGCCTCATCGAGCATAATCAATGAGAGCAAAGCAGACGGAGTTATAGGCATGGCCTTACCTACGCGTCTAAATGTTTCGAAGGCAAGATCTTGTGTTTTTTTCTTTAAATCAAACTCATTATCTTCAACAATGATCCCTTCACTAAACCTAATATGAACAGTCCCAAGTTTTTTACTAAATAGTTTAAAAAGCTTTAATAATTGAGTTGGTTTTTCTTTTTCTTTCTTTGCGCCACTTAGCTCTTTTGCGTGTGCCCCTTCTTCAGGGATATGTTCGTGAGCGATTGAAACTGGAATAAACATTAGTGGCTTTTTATTATCACCAAACTTAGTGTGAGCATCAAGTATCATACTAAACAAACCAAATTTCGGCGGAAGTAGTTTTCCAGTTCTGGTTCGCCCGCCTTCAAAGAAGAACTCAACAACTTTATCTGTTTTTAAAAGATAATAAATATAGCCCTGAAAAGCGATCTTATATATCTCATCATCAAATCTTCTTCGAATAAAGAATGCTCCACACTTCTTAAAAAGATCTCCAATTGGAAAAATATTAAGATTAATTCCGGCAGCGATAAAAACAGGTAATCGATATCTTTTATAAAGAACATATTGAATGGCAATATAGTCTGCATGGGACTGGTGATTAGGACATATCACCACATGATAATTCTCGAGGACTTCTTTTAATTCAAAGCCCTCTGGGACTTCAAGGTTTACTCCATCATAGAGTTTCACAAATGTTTTATCTAAAAATTTTTCAAGACCGGCGACTGCATTCTTACTATAGCCACCCTTAATTTCATCAATACACTTATAAACTTTCTTTTTATCGTCTGGAAATTTCTCTAAATGTAGTTTTACTTTTTCGTAGGAACAAACAATGTCGTAAACACTTTTCAATGACATATCCTTAGATTATCTATCATTTCATACCGTGAGGTCTTGACTCTGAAATACCATTAGTAGACATCTCCATGAAAAGAGCATTTTCACAAATCTCTGATAAGTTTGTAGCATTTAGGTAAGTCATTCCTGACCTTACTCCACCGGAAAGCTCATCAATAATATTTTCAACAGAACCTTTACAAGGAATCAATCTAGACTCACCTTCAGGTGCCATACCTTTTTGCATATTTCCTCTCCAAGAGACTTGAGCATCTTTTGAGGCCATACCACGATATTTTTTCATTCCACCCTGAAGCTCGCCTGGAGTTTCAAGAGCTCCTGAAAGCATTGAACCTAGCATAACAGTCTCTGCTCCAGCTGCAAGAGCTTTAACTATATCCCCTGATGTCTTAATCCCACCATCTGCAATAACTGGAATATTATGTTTCTTAGCTTCTGCCACACAAAGCGCAACAGCAGTAAGTTGAGGAACACCACATCCAGTAATGATTCGAGTTGTACACATAGAGCCAGGGCCAATTCCAACTTTCACTGCATCTGCTCCAGCGTCAATGAATCTCTTCACACCATCCGGCATTGCCACATTTCCAGCAATAACATCAATATGGGGATGGGTTTTCTTAATATAATTAAGAGTATCCATCATCATGACAGAATCACCATGAGCAATATCGAGGGTAAGAATTTCAATTCCAGCATCTGCAAGAGCATCCGCTCTTCTCATTCCCTCTTCTTTTACTCCAACACTTGCTGAAACATGCAAGTGAGGAAACTTCCCACGCATCTCGAGAAGCTGCTTAACCATTACGATTTGAGCTTCTGTGTCCATAAAGCGGTGAAGTATTGCATGGGCCCCAATCTCTGCCATCTTCATCGCCATTTCAGTCTCTGTAACTGTATCCATATTGGCAGCAATAAAAGGAAGTCCCATTTTTTTATTTTTAGTAAGCCGTGCTTCTAAACTTGGAGTCTTTCTAGATTCTATTTCGCAGTGACGAGGCATTAATAGTACATCATCATAAGTTAGACCTACATTTCTCTCAGTTATCTCTGTTGACTTAAACATTAAACCCATATGTTTCTCCAAGTTTGTGTTTGCGTGAGTGCCGATTATATCTTTTTAGACAGAAATTGATAAGTATTTTATCTACCGTAATATACGGCTCACTTATCGCGCCTTGCGTCAATCTTATTTAACTCAGCCTCTAGAAAAATCTCGACTACTTGCTTGGTGCTATAGTAGTCATTTTTCAAAACTTCTAGTTGCTGCGTTAAGTCTGCTTCTAGTGCTTTATCATTAAGAGTTTTGATTCCCTCATACCCTTCAAGTCCAATAATGATATTATCACTAAAGTGGTAAGCCTTGTCGTAATACCTGGTAAGAGTTGCAATATAGCCTCCATAAAGACTATCAAAGCCATGGTACCTTTTAATTGGATTTTTAATCGCCATATTATTAATTTCTAAATAGTTAATCGAATATTGAAGGTCACGATGTTGTTCAGACTTAAAACGCTTTGTTCTATCCTTATCATAATCCATCACAGAGAAAACCATTTTCAGGCCCATGCTCGTTCCTGTTAAGGAGACTTCTGCCAAATAGCTTTCGAAGACATCTCTTAAGCACGGATAAATATAACCATCAGGACAACTTTTCGCTAGTTCAGCATAATCAATTTTATCCCCGTACTCTAAGGCATAAGATATATCTGTTTTATTTTGGAAATAGAAAAAGCTAGCGGCAATAATCCCTATTGAACCAAATATAATTATAATTAATTTTAAATACCGAACCATATCTACCTAAAACTTTATTTTAATGTTTTCAAAGTATTCAACTAAGAAGTCTTCAAATGATAACTTATCATTTCCTTCTATAATTTTTTGCGCCTCAAACGATTCTTTGGCCATATCTTTTAACTTTTCAAAAGCACTAAGACACTCCTGATATTGATTTTTATAGTTGGAAGATAAGTTTAAGCCGTAATCTACAAATTTCTTCCCATGCATATCATTAATCATTTTCTGTGAAGGCAATAAATCTAAATTGGTAATTTTTCGTCTTTGGAAGTCAAATGCAACCTTATAATAAGGATCTACTGTAGAAAGGGAGTCAACTAGAGGACTCAGACTATCAAAAAGGTTTTCCATCCAATCATGCATAGATATACTTTGCCCTTTGTTCGACAGTTGAACTGTCTTAGCTCGCCCATGAGTGACAACTTTCTTAAAATTGCTATCGAACTCACTACAGTCTTCATTAGAAATTTTAGGTGATTCCTCAATTAAACAATGGAGAAGGAACAGGTGTAAAAAATAAATCTGCTCTTTTCCAATCCCAGTAATTGAATAGGGATCAAGATCAAGCAATCTTATCTCAATATATTCTATACCTCTGTGGTGTAAGGCCATAAGAGCACTTTCTCTTGTAAGTGCAATATTCTTAGGTCTTATTGTAGAGTAGAACTCATTATCAATTTGTAAAATATTTGTGTTTAATTGTAAAAGTTCAGATCCACTTTTTAAACCAAGACTCTCATACTCAGGGAATGACTGTAAGCGAGCCTCCTCCAAGGTTTTGATATAAGTATCCAATTGATTATAACATATACCTATTGATTCCTGAGCCTGACTTGTATAGCCAAGTCCTCCCATACGTAAAGAAGTACCCTCTGGAGAAAAGTATGTATGATCGTTTAATTTTTCTAATTTGTGTTCTCTACCGGTTAAAAAAGATTTATCTACTAAAGGTGAAGCCCCAAATAAGTACATAAGGATCCATTTATACTTATGAAAATTTCTAATAATTGAGAAGTAGTTTTCACTTTTGTAATCTGCAAGCGAAAGAAGTGATTTCTCCTGTTCATGCTTATGTTCCCAAAAACTGTCAGTTAATGAGAAATTATAATGAACTCCTGCAATAGATTGCATTTGTCTTCCATAACGGTGGCCGAGGCCTTTGCGGTAGAGAGTTTTAAGTTTCCCAACGTTAGACTCTCCATAATAGGCAAGTGGAATATTCCCCTCATCTACTGGCAGCGCACATGGCATACTTGTCGGCCAAATAAGTTCATTACCGATATTTTTTTGAGTAAATGACTGCAAAGATAATAGTTCGTCTAATAAGCCACTAGTATTATGATGGACCGCAGTGATAAATTCTAGCAGGTTTTCAGCGTAATCAGTTGTGATATGAGCGTGAGTAAGCTTACTACCAAGCTCACTAGGATGTGAGACCTGAGAAGTCATTCCACTTGGCAAAGACCTTAAGGCTTCCCGCTCTAGCCCTTGCCTAATATGAATTGCCAGCTCAGGCTCTTGAAGAAACAAGTTCTAGCCTTAAGAGTCAGCTTGATGACTTAAATCAACTGCTGTTGATACGTTCATCGCGTGAGCTCTAATTTTTCTAACTGCAACTACCATATCTGAATGAGTAAGTGCACTTAGAGGGTCGTAATCTCCAGAAGAAACCTTCACTAAGTGTTGATCTCTCATATCATCAGCAAGTAATCTAAGTTCTTCACTCTTTTTATAGCTCAATTCTAAATGATGGTTTCCACCATCGTAAATTCCTGCAGAACATAGATTAACGAAGTCCCAAACATCATCCATATAAGTAAAATACTGGGTTTTAATTTCTTCAGGCAGGACTTGATTTTTATATTTTGATTTGTATCTAGCTATACGATCTAAGTAATCAGCAATTGACTCAAATTCATCAACAATTTTAATCATCGACTGTGACTGCTTAGACTGATGTTCACTCATTGGTCTTTCCATCACTTTACATAGAAAAACTGTCACCTCTTTTTGCATATTATCAGTGATTCTTTCGTAATCTTGAATTTTAGCTAAAACAGATGGATCAGGATTATGTAGATAACCTTTAGTTGCTTTAAACATTCTATCTAGAACATCCTTCATCTTCTTAACCTCTGAAGAGGCTTGTACAATCGCAGTTGCTGGAAGTGTATCGCTTACCTCACCAACGAATATTAAGTGATTACCTTCATTTTCTTGATCTGGAGTAATTCTTGTAACGAATCTCGCAAGTACTCCCAAAAACGGAAGGAAAAGAAGCGTTGATGTAACGTTAAAGAATGTATGAGAGGCAGCAATATGTGTAGCAATATTTGGCTTATCTCCACTCGCGTCTACAAAGTCTGCCATACCTGGAATTAACCACTCTATAAAGTTTATATAAAATGGTAAGAAAGAGAAGACGACAACAACACCAAAGATATTGAAAAAAGCATGGGCCCGTGCCGCACGCTTAGCGTTCGTAGTTGTTCCTACTGAAGCTAAAATTGCTGTGATAGTTGTTCCAATGTTTTCACCTAGAACAAGAGCTGCAGCTGTATTAAATCCAATAACTCCAGAAGAAGCTAAAGCAATTGTAATACCAAGCATGGCCGAAGATGATTGAACAATAATTGTTAGTAAACATCCGGTTAAGATAGATGCAAAATAAGCACCATAATGATCTCCAGAGAAGTAACTAATCATATTTAAAAACTCTGAGTTTGACCTAAGAGGTTTGAAGGCTCCACTCATAAGCTCAAGTCCCATAAAGACCATACCGATACCAAAGAAAACTTTACCAGCAGTTTGAAATTTTGGATTCTTTGAGAAAAGTGCTGGAAAAATACCAAGACCTATTAAAAGCAAGCCGTACTTTCCAACCTTAATTGAAATTATCCAACCAGTAATTGTTGTACCAATATTTGAACCGAAGATCACTCCGATAGCTTGAGTTAATTGCATTAACCCAGCATTTACAAAACCAACAACCATAACAGTAGTAACAGATGAACTCTGTACAATCATGGTAACAATCATACCAACTACAACAGCCAAAATTCGATTTGAAGTTAGTGAGTTAATGACATTTGTAATCACATCACTTGCTGCTTGTTGAAGAGCATCACTCATCATTCTCATTCCATAGAAGAAAATTCCAAGTCCACCCATCACGGTATAGATGATTTTAAAAGTATCCAAATTCTCCATTACTTTCCTTTATTATTTATTTAAAATATTTTTCAGACTATAAAAAATTAATCACATATTGTATAACTATAATCTGAGTTTTATACTTGTTTATTTCGTAACTATATGACACATCTATGACAAAACTTAAGCATATTTGAGTATATTTTGATAATGAATAACCAGTACTTTTACCTAAACAATTTTTCTTCACACAAACAGCTAAATTCTCTCCCTCCTGAGGGGGCATTTGTACTTAAAACATGTCAAAGAAGCCTTGTACTGTCTGCTATGCCGGAATCTGATCTTGAGTCATGCGTAAAACTTAGTGGAAATGAAGCTTATACTTACTTATTAGAGATGACATGTGGATTACAAAGTAAGCTGCTTGGAGAAAGTGAGATTGTAGGACAACTCAAAGAAGCCTATCATTCCTACCTATTAAGTCAGTCAAGAAGCTCTATCATAGTTGGTATACTGGAAAAGCTCCTAAAAGATTCAAAAGAAATTCGAACTAAATATCTACTTGGGCTGAGTCAAAAAACCTACTCGTCCATAACTAGACGCATTATGTGCAAGCAACTAGATGTACAAAATGTCATTATACTTGGCTCAGGGCAGTTAGCTGAGGACCTTATCAATCAATTTAAAAAGAAAACAAATGTTCACCTCATTGCCAGAAATGATGCAAGAGCTCAGAGTTTAGTCGAACAACACGATATTCAGGCGCTTCCGTGGTCTGAAGTCTTAAATATCTCCACTATGCCTTATATCGTCAATACAATCGGTACTGATGATGTCATATTGGGGCCATCATTTTTTGATGAATGGAAAAACATAAACAACCAAAGGTTATTTATTGATTTAGGCTCACCCTCTTGTATTGAGACTAATCTAGGTGACCAGTGTGGAGTTTTAAGGCTTGATGATATTTTTAAGGCCGGTGCCATTCATGAAGAATACAAATTAAAACAAATCAAAAATGCTAAAGAAGCAATTGATCAACTTGTTGTAAGACGAATGGATCACTTAACAAAGAAAAATAAAAGAGATGAAATCTACAGACAAAACTAAAACTAATGAGTTGATTATCGGTACGAGAGGAAGCCTTCTTGCCGTAACTCAATCAACACTCCTCAAAAACGAGCTTGAATCTAAAAATCCAATCAAATTAGATCTAAAAAAAATTAAAACTCAAGGTGACCAAATAATTGATAAGCCCCTTTGGCAGCTAGAGGGTAAAGATTTTTTTACCAAAGAGCTCGATATAGCATTACTTAAAGAAGAGGTTAATTTTGTTATACACTCCTACAAAGATTTAGGAAGCGAAAGACCTGAAGGCATAAAGCTTGGCGCTATAACTAAGCGAAAATACCCTCATGATATTTTACTCATCAAGAAAAAGACGATCAAAGAACTATCGAACCGTCAGGAGTTTATAGTTGGAACAAGTTCACCTCGAAGAATTGTAAATACTGAAAATGGCCTTAATCATTATATTGCCAAGAATGCTAAAATCTCCTGTAAAATGCTTCGTGGTAATGTTAACTCCAGAATAGAGAAGCTTATAAATGATGAATATGATGCCATTATTTTGGCCTATGCAGGACTAGAGAGATTAGCAAGCTATCCTGAATCAGCGAAAGTCCTGAAAGAGTTAATGCAAGACCTCAACTTTATGGTTTTACCAGTAAAAGACTTCCCCCCTGCATCCTCACAGGGAGCATTAGCTGTTGAATACAGCGAGAAGTTTTCGGATCAACTATTACCTATTTTAGAAACTGTAAATTGCCTTGAAACTCGCGCGGTAATGGAAAAAGAGCGCTCTATCTTTGCAAGCTATGGAGGTGGTTGTCATTTAGCTGTCGGTATTCACACAAAAAAAGTGCACGACTACTTTGTTACGATTGAAAAAGGTATATCCGATAAAAAACATATCTTTAAGACATATATTGAAGGCATTGATTATTCAATATTAAAAAACAAGTCAGTTTATATAATGAATAAAGAAAATGACTTTTTGCTTGAGCGCCAAAAGATAGTACACACCCCTAAGACTTCAGAACAATCTCACCTCTTCGTTACAAGCTCACATTGTTTTCATAATATCTCAAATGCTAAGACAATCTGGTCATCTGGAAACACGACAATGACAAAGCTGATTGAAGCTGGACATTGGGTTAATGGAAGCGCTGAAGGTTTTGGTCATGCTGAAATTGAAAACTTTTCGAATTCAAACTTAGTAAAAATTCTTTATCCTGATATTAATTGGATGGTATTAAGTCATGACAATGCAAGCATCGCCTTTGGCCAATTACTGCCAAGTTATAAGCATAATATAATCAATACAGATGGACACGAACTTGTGACTAAACTTCTAGAATCAGAAGCTATTTACTGGGCAAGTGAAATTCAGTTTAAAAACTATATTCAAAAATACCCTGAGTTAGAGAAGAGAACTCACATTACAGGACTTGGAAAAACTTATACTGCCTTAAAAAGTTATAAACCTCTTCCTGTCATCGATATAAAGCATTTAGAAAAGATCATAAAAGGATAGATATGAACTCAAATAGCTTATTTGAAAAGTCATTAAACTACGTACCAGGTGGAGTTCACTCTCCTGTAAGAAGCTTTAAAGGTTTACATACGACCCCAAGATTTATGAAGTATGCCAAGGGTGCATACATAAAAGATGAAGAAGACAAAGAATATATCGATTTTTGTATGTCATTTGGTCCCCTTATTCTTGGGCACCAAAACCCACAAGTAAAACAAGCCGTAACTGCAGCACTCGATAATGGATGGAGTTACGGAGCCTGTGAAAGATACTCGTTAGAACTTGCAGAGTTTCTTATTAATAAGATCCCTTTTATTAATAAAATACGTTTTGTTAATTCGGGAACTGAGGCCGTCATGACCGCAATAAGAATCGCAAGAGGTTATACTGGAAAAAATAAAATCATAAAATTTGATGGTTGCTATCACGGACACACTGATGCCATGTTAATTAAAGCAGGCTCCGGACTAGCGGGAACAAGTACTTCCTCGTCTGCAGGAGTCAGCGATCAAGTAAGCCATGATACATTAATATGTGAACTTGGAGACATTCAAAAAGTTGAGGATATATTTAAAGAACACTCCGGAGAAATTGCCGCCGTCTTTATTGAGCCACTACCGGCCAACAATGGATTACTTGAGCAAGGTCAAGAATACTTAATAGCACTTAGAGACCTTTGTAAAAAGCATAATGCTCTGCTCGTTTTTGATGAAGTCATCTCTGGTTTTAGAGTTGCTTTTGGTGGTATGGCCGAGATCACAGGTATTGAACCTGATATTGTAACCTATGGAAAAATTATTGGTGGAGGATTCCCAGTTGGGGCCGTCGCTGGAAAAGCTGAGGTAATGGATGTTCTGGCACCTATTGGAGATGTCTACCAAGCAGGAACTTTGAGTGCAAATCCTGTTGCGATGGTCGCAGGCCTAGTAAACTTAAAACAGCTCACACCAGATTTCTATAGTGAACTGAATCAAAATACAGAAAATATTCTTAGTATTTTTTCTGAGTGGATGAATCAAAATGAATTTGAGGATTATGATATTAAACACTCCCATTCACTCTTTTGGCCTCTGCCGTTAAAATCCCCTATAAATAACCCAAACATGATTCCCAGTAGCCTGATGGAAAGATTTCACAAACTCTTTCAAGTTTTACTTGATAAGGGGATCTACCTAAGTCCTAATGCATACGAAGTTGGATTCGTAAGTATCGCTCATGATAAAAAAGTACAAGATGATCTGAAAGAGAGATTATGGGGTTAAAAAGACGTCAAAACATTTATTATATAGTTGTCATATTTACGATGACATTTATTATGACATTAGGTTCATGGTGGCTCTACCTAATATTCAAACTCTCTTTAAAACTATCGGAGCTTAACCTCTCAGCAATAGATGGGAACTTAATAAGCATGGTTAAATGGGAAGGTCTGACGTTTATAGTTCTACTTACCCTGCTCATGTTTACACTATTGTATTTGTATATCCAAGACTCAAAAAAAGCAAAAACCTTACAAGTTTTCTTTTCTTCATTAACACATGAACTTAAAACTCCTCTTGCCAGTATGAGACTACAGGCCGAGGTCATCGAGGATCAAGTAAGTTCTCTTGATATAGATAAAGATCAAAAAGAGAAAGTCTTTCGCTATATCAAAAGACTTGTTCAAGATAATCATAGACTTGAGGATCAATTAGAGAATCATCTGCAACTGAGCAGGATTGAGCAAAACGCAAACTTAAATATTAGACCTATTAATCTTTTTGATTTCATAACTAATGAGTACAAGTCATTCCAAGAACACTTTGATGCTAAAATTAATATACCAACAAATGTAGAAATTATGGCGGATGACTTTGCTCTCAGAACCATTTTCAGAAATCTCTTTAAAAACTCATTAGACCACTCTAAAGCTGAATCTCTAGAAGTAATTCTGGGTTGGGATATTAATGAATACAAATTGGTATATCAGGACAATATCGGAGTTTTTAACGGAGACACAACTCAACTTGGAAATCTTTTCTATAAATTTAATTCTCCCAATGGTTCAGGACTTGGGCTCTATATAATTAGAATGCTCTTAAAGGCAATGAATGGGGAGCTTAAAATAATAAACACCAATGGACTCATTTTTTACCTGAGTTTTCAAAGAGGTGAACAGTGAGTGAAATCTTAGAAATTTTAATTGTCGAAGATGAGAAGAACCTCGGGTTAACACTCCTAGAGTACCTTATTGATAAAGATTTTAAGTGCTCACTTGCTACTAGTTGTGCTGAGGCAAAAAATAAATTCACAAACAAAGTCTCAATTGTTCTTATGGATGTTGGTCTACCAGACGGTAATGGAATAGATTTGGCAAAAGATCTACGCTCCATAAGAAAAGACTTCTTACTTCTATTTCTATCTGCTCAAAACGATCCACAAACAAAGCTAGCAGGACTCGAGCTAGGAGCTGAGGACTATATAACAAAACCGTTTGATTTAAGAGAGCTTACATTAAGGCTAGAAAAAGCTCTTAAGTCCCACAGTTTAATCATGGCAAGAAATAAAAGCATCCAACTTGGACAACTAGAGATTTTATTTGATCGCTATGAAGTTAAAGACGCTAATGGAAAAATCACAAGTCTTAGTCAGAAAGAATGTGCGATTCTAGAGTTACTTTATACTCACAAGAATGAAGTCATAAGTAGAGATCATATTATCGAAACCATCTGGGGAAGTGATGCTTATCCTACCAACAGGACGGTCGATAACTACATTGTAAAGTTAAGAAAATGGATAGAAACAGATATATCAAAACCAATTGAAATAAAGTCAGTTAGAGGCGTTGGTTACCAACTTAGTATAAAGGAAAGTCATGAATAATATTTTTGAGAATCGCTCAACATTTAATGGAAAAACACAAGTCCCAGTGTGGTTTATGAGACAGGCCGGAAGGTATCATGATCATTACCAAAACATGAAAAAGACCAATACCTTCATGGAACTTTGTAAGACTCCTGAGCTTGCATGTGAAGTCACTATGGGACCAATGGATGAATTCAAGTTTGATGCTGCTATTTTATTCTCAGACTTACTTTTTCCTCTAGAACAACTTGGTATGGATCTCGTCTATAATCCTGGGCCAAAACTTGGATTTAAGATTGATAATACAGCAGACTTGAATAAGCTAAACAAAAAAGCAGACCAAGACTTTTTTAACTTTCAAGCGGATGCATGTAAACTCCTTAAGAAAACTCTGCCAGAGTCTAAAACACTTCTAGGGTTTGTAGGAGCTCCCTTTACACTTTACGCATATGCTGTTGAGGGCTCACACGCCGGAGCACTACTAAGCTCAAAGAAGGGTCTTTTTGATGGACGTTTTGAAGGTTTTTGTGAATTATTATTGCCTAATGTATTACATGAGATGAAGATTCAAGCGGAAGCTGGAGCTGATGCTGTTTGTATTTTTGATACTGCTGTTGGTGAACTCACTTTAAATGATTACAAGAATATCGCGCTTCCAAAGCTTAGATACCTTACATCTGAATTTAAAAAGTCATATCCAGATACTAAGGTCATTTATTACTCTCGAAATACTCATGTTAAGCATTTACGTGAAATTCAAGACGATAATATTGATGTGCTAGGAGTAGACTGGAGACATAACCTTGCAGACGTTCTTAATGAATTTTCAAAAGATTATTATATTCAAGGAAACTTTGATCCATGCTGGCTACACTTAGAGTGGAGTCAACTAGAGGATAAATTAAATACATTTCATAGGGAATTAGTTGATGGCAACGTTGATTTCTCTAGATGGATATGCGGCCTTGGTCATGGTGTACTTCAACATACACCTCAAGCCAATGTTAGAAAGACAGTTGAGTATATTCACCAGAACTTTCTTTACTAAGTTCTGGTAGCTGCCAGTCAATTGGTTTTTTATTTATAGATTTCAAATAAGTATTGGTCTTTGAGAATGGTTTACTACCGAAAAAGCCTCTATACGAAGATAAAGGAGAAGGATGATGCCCTTCTATGACGAGATGTTTTTTCTGGTCTATACCCTTTCCTTTCTTCTGTGCATGCCCTCCCCATAAAATAAATACAAGTCCTGAGCACTGATCGTTTAAAATACTTACCACTCTATCAGTAAATTGTTGCCATCCAATCTTTTTATGAGAATTTGCCAATGATTGCTCAACTGTTAAAATATTATTTATAAGCAGTACACCTTGTTTCGCCCAAGATTCCAGATAACCGTGAGAGACGGGTTCACAATTCATATCTGTAGAAAGCTCTTTATAAATATTTCGTAACGATGGAGGGATCTTTACTCCTGGCAGAACAGAGAATGCAAGACCATGAGCTTGATTCTCGCCGTGATAAGGATCTTGACCTATAATAACGACCTTAATGTCCTTTAAAGGACAGTACTTAAAAGCAGAGAATATATCTTTATCAATAGGATGGATGGTCTTATTATTCTTTTTTTCTTTCTCAAGAAATTCAAAGATATCTTTGATGTAATCTTTTTCAAACTCGCTTTTTAGCAGCTCATTCCAATCAAGTTGAATTTTATTCAGCTCAAGTTCCACGGATTAGACCTGTACCTTCTTAAGCTCGATAGGCTTACTTGGATCAAGTGCACCGTTTTTATAGAAAATTGTGCCCATAAAGCTTCCGCTTTCAAATACTTTTGGAAGAAAGAACTTATCTCCTTCCCATAGATTCAATGAAAGAATATCCTTTTTCAAAATCCACTTAAGGTCACCTTCTCTATTTTTCTCTATTAATGTATTTGAAAAACTATCAGCGCGGTAAACGAATACACGCCAATCATTTAGCTTTTTATCAAACTCAGGAAAAAGTACCTCTCCTTTAAACTCAAGATCTGAGATATCTAAACCACTCTCCTCCTTAACCTCTCTAACGGCACAATCGTAATGAGTCTCACCTAATTCCAGTTTTCCACCAAGTCCGTTGTATTTGCCTTTATGCTCATCACCAGGCTTACGGTTTCGATGAATCATCAAAACTTTGTCTTCCTGGGTATCCATGACATAGACTAATGTTGCTTTTATTTCACTCATAACACCTCTCAAGGAAAGTAATTTCAACAACTTACTATCAACAATCATAATTGTCAAAAGCCAATATATGGCCGTAGAAGTTTCAAATAAACAAATTATATAAATTTAATGAGTTAATCTTAGTATATGAAAAAATATCTAAATCTTACGCTGTTTACAACTCTATTATCTAGTAGCTCATATGCTGCGCCAAAGCTTATAAGTGAGCTTGGTGACTATGACTACTCCAAAGAGGAGATTGAAAATCAACTCGATGGGCAGGGCCTAGGTTATATAGGCTTACGTGATAGTTTCCTCAAAACGTCTTATAAGAAAATTTTTTAGAAAGCAATTCCAAATTAAAAATTGGTTCTCATATGATTGGTTTGAATTACAACAAAACTATACTCTTGATATGAATAAATACCTGTCAGTATTTCCAGGTGAGACGTTCAATGAGGCCAAGCAGAATTATTACTCTTCACTAACATTTAATACTAAGAAGATGTTTCATGAAGAAGAATTAGTATTCTTCAAGGAATGGGGTGGATTAAATCATCCTCCACAACATAAGCAAGTAGAGAATCTAGGTTTCTACTCTAAGAACTTCTCTCCTATTAACTATAACGAAGTTGAATCGAAATTTTTTGATACAGACTTCAATTTAGAGATAGATCAGATAACACAATCAGAATTATCATTTGGAAATGAACTAGAAGTACTAGAAGATAATGAAGCTTATATTGGAAAGTTGAATCTCATAAAAAGTGCAAAATCATCAATTTTTATGAGTTCACTCGTTTTTGTCTGTGATAAATCGACTAAGGCGCTGACCTTAGAACTAATAAAGAAAGCGGAATCAGGTGTTTCTGTATATGTTATGCATGATAGCCTAATCTCAACACTTCTATGGCATAAAGAGTGTCCTAAAATGATGAAAAAAGCTGGTATTAAATTTATCAGTGGTAATGATGCTTTCAAGTATGAAGGAAACGCCATCTACCATAGTAAAAAGTTAATTGTAGACTTTAATGAAGCCATTATTGGTGGACATAATATGCTTAACGCTGACAATCTATCAAATGGGACTGACTTTAAAAATAGAGACTTAGATCTTTATGCTAAGGGTCCTGTTGTGACTGATATTGCAAAAGGATTTATTGAGGACTATGAGCATTTTTATAATAAGAAACTTAAGCAAAAGATACGTAAAGCGAATCGAATATATGGAAAAAGAGCGATTCAAATTCGCTCGGCCAAAAGAAGCTTAGAAAATTGGAAAGAATTCTCGATTGCTAATCAAAGAGAAACTCTAGAAGCAATACTAAAGAATGAAAATGATACAGGTAAAAGAGGACAAGAGCTTTATGACGAAGTTCTTTCTAACAAAGATCTAAGAATGAAAGGTGTCTGCCGTTTTCTCCAACAATCATCTTATAATGATAGAACAAGCATCGGTAAAGGCTACTTAAAATACCTGGACAATACAAAGTCTTATCTCGGGATTATGACTCTAGAGCTTTTAGATACAAAGTATCTAAGCAGAAAGGATAGACCTCTTATTGAGAAATTTGATAACTTTGAAATGTACAATAAACTTCACGACAAGATACAATTGATGAGTAATGACGATAACATGCAAATTGATTTACTAACAAGTGGTCCTGAAGTCGCTGGGAATGAAGGTGTTGCCATACTTCTGGAGCAAATAAGAAAAGATATAGCAAATGGAAAGACAAGAACTGCAAACACGAAAATAAAACTGACAAACTTTTGGAATAACGACTATAGACGTCCTCACTATAATCACCTAATAAAGGACTATGTTACTTTAAAGAATGTAGATATATGGATACATATTAGCTTCACTCACCCAAAAGTTTTTTACTTTGACCGTGTTGCAGTAAGTATTGGGTTATACAACCTTCATCACAATGCTACTGATCATGCCTTTGAGAATACTGTTATTTGTACGGATGAAAAGTTAAACAATGAAATGGATGAGGCATTTGTGAGAGACATGATTAATTCAGTTCCACTTGTGTACAAAGATTTAACTAAATAGTTTTATTAACTCTGATCGATCAACTCTAGAGAAATGTCTTTTATCAACGGGAATGTTATCCACTGAATGAATTTTAAAGTGCTCAATGCCATGGTCTTTCAGGAAAGATAGAACTTCTGCTTCATTATAATGCCCCTGAATAAATAAAGTATTCAAAGAATCAACAAATGCTGATTTATCAATATTCAGTTTCCATGATAAATCCTCTTCTAGGTCATAACAAGGGATGGGTCCTGACTTTGATGTTATTTGATCTTTTATCCTTCCAACTAACCAGAGATTCCCAGATTCACAGAAATACCCTATATCTCCTGTACGATGCCAGATATTGCCGTTACTGTCCTTAAGCTTTAGCTCATCATTAGCTGGATGACGATCAATATACTCTGTGATCACATGAGGGCCACATAAAATAATTTCTCCAATTTTGCCAGTAGCAATCATCAGAAATATCAATCGGCTCTTTATTAATACTTAGAATTTTAACTCTCAGAGATTCAACAACTTTTCCTAGAAGCAGCCCCCTTGAATCGCTACTTAAAAATTCTTCAATACTTGCATGTGCAATCGGTTCCGCTTCAGTTGAGCCATAAACGATATTAACTTCAATATTACTAAATGCAGATTGAATTTTTTTACACAGTCTTTTAGATACTACGGCCCCACCAATAACAATGGACCTAATAGATGTTGGGGTGTCGAGTTTAGATTCGAGCATATAGTCACAGAGATGCTCAATAAAAAAAGGTTGAGCACTAAATCTAGAAACTTTTTGATTCAGTAGCTGTGAATATACGATCTCAGGCTTCATCTCTAAAAAGTTCTGAAAATCTATCGCTGGTAAGACAGAGCTCACTCCACAACCTAGATTTTGTAGGACAATCATAGGGAAAGCCGGCATATCAATTTCATTTTTATTATGTGGCCACATATATTCAGATACGATTTTTTGATTTAATAAAACTTCTATTGTCCTGTTTGCACCCTTAGGCTTTCCAGTAGATCCACTGGTAAAAGTAATGAGTGCTGTCGTCTTGTTATCTAATTCTAATTGATTTTTCGAGTAGCAACTGTCTGTGTAAAGATCTGAAAGATTCTTTATCAAAAAGCGTTTACGATCTAGGCTAAAACATTTTTTCCCCCACATAGCAGGAATGAAATATTTGAATTTTAAAAGCTTATCAATGGAGAAGATTCCTTTTGCCTTAGAATCCTTTATTGCCTGAATTAATTTTCTTGTTCCCATACTTAAATCAACAAAGACTGGTGTGATACCAAGATGGAAGCAAGCAAAAATGACTTGGTACAACTCAACTGAAACAGGAAAAAGAAGAATGATTCTATCACCGACCTTAAACCCTTCTAATATTAGGCCATTTGCCCATCTCAAAGACTCTGTACGAAACTGGTTAAAGGTAAGTTCTCTGTATATAACATTATTATTTTCAATGGTTGGATATTTTAAGGCAACCTTGTCAGGGTGTGCATTAATTTGCTTAAAAGCATAATAATTATTATTATTTGGAATCCCAGAATGCTCTAGCTTATCTCGTAAATCTTCAATATCCAAAACTAATTATAACAAGATAAAATACTAATAGTAAAAGCTTTGCGATATAGGCATAATAATAAAAAAGGTTCCTTTATTATGAGTTATAACGGTGAAATTGTTGGCACAATTATCAATTTTCCAAACTATTATGATCTAATAAGAAAAGGGTTTGGTATAACTGACCTGAACTTCAAAAACTATATTGATAATGCAGAAGAAGCAACTCTCTTACTAAAAACAGTGGGAATGGTGAAAGAACATGCAAACATGGGTTTTTTACTTATTAGAATGATGTTAGAGATTACTCCCAATGCGTTTCAACACTATAAAAAGTATGTCTGTTGTCTTATGGCAGAAGATAACTACCCTGCAATGCTTGCCAAAGAATTTTCTGATCATACGAAAGAATATGCTCTTTATATAAAGGAATTTTAGGTCTCAATATGACTAGTAAAAAAGAAACAAAAGCACCGAAAATGAATATGGCAAATACCGAAGAAGGAAGAGTTGATCGCATCAACTTCGTTGAATCTCACACTGGGTATGAGCTAAAACATATCAAAAAAACTGATTTTGACATAAAAAAAATTAGTGGAAATATTGAAGGGTTTATCGGTGGTATTGAAATTCCTATCGGTATGCTCAGTCCCATAAAGCTAAATCACAAAGATGGATCCAGTGAAATGATTCATGCACCAGTTGCCACAAGCGAAGGAGCACTAGTGGCCTCTATGAGTAGAGGTGCATTTGCTATAACACTCTCAGGTGGCTATTACGGTAAAGTCATAAGACAACGAATGTCAAGGTGTCCAGTATTTAGTTTTAATATCATGGTTAATGCAGAAAATTTTGCACAGTGGATCAGCGAAAATTATGATCGTATAAAAGCAGAAACAAAGAAATATTCCAACTATGCTGAGCTTGTACAACTTGATCCTCAAATTTATGGGCGAGATATTCATCTAAAATTTGATTATGAGACTGGCGATGCTAGCGGACAGAATATGACCACTACTTGTACCTGGAATGCCTGCCTCTGGATTGAGAAAACTTATAATGAAAAATGCAATAATCAAGATGAAATACATAAGTTTTTAATCGAAGCCAATGGCTCAAGTGATAAAAAGCTTAGCGCTAAGTCACGAATAAGTACTCGTGGAATTAGAGTTATAGCTGATTGCCATGTTTCTGAAAATGTGATTCAAACGGTATTAAAAACTAGTTCAAAAAACATTTTAGAATTGTATCTTAAGGCCAATGCCGTTGCCATAAATGACGGGATGATTGGTTATAACGTGAATGTAGCTAACGCCATTGCTGCATTCTTCGCATCGACAGGGCAAGACTTGGCCTGTATCCATGAGTCAGCCGTTGGTATTCTACAAATGGAGCTTACTGAGACTGGACTTTACTGCGCTATAACTCTTCCATCACTAGTTATCGGAACCGTTGGTGGCGGAACAGGCTTGGTGGGTCCAAAAGAAGTGTTAAAAGTTTTAGGATGTGACGGTAAAGGTAAAGTAAAGAGGCTGGCAAAGATTATCGCTGGCTACGCTCTCGGCCTAGAGCTCTCAACAATGTCGGCTGTAGTGAGTGGTCAATTTGCAACCTCTCACGAAAGGCTTGGGAGGAATAGACCTATTGAATGGCTCAAAGAATTTGAGCTAGACACTAATTTCTTAGCTACGCATTTTGCAATAGAAAACCTTGAAATTGCAAATAGGACCGAAGATTTTATGGTTAGTAATGGTATCGTATCTGAAATAACATCAAAGGTTTCAAATAAACCCATAGGCTTCTACCCATTCCAGCTAAACTTTAAAGATAAAGTAAAAGCGAAAGTAATCTTAAAACTAAAGCCTCTTGATGACGAGATTCTCCAAGGCTTTGAAATTATCGCTGGTCTAGTTTCACCAGAACTGAAGAAATCATATGGTCTCCTTTGGAAAGATAAAAATGCTTTTAAGCACTCACATAAAAAAGAAATCATTGCTTACAAATCTCTTTCGAATACTCATTCACAGTATATCCCTAAAATTTGGGGTATAGCTCAGATACCAGAGAGAGAGATTCATGCAGTACTGATGGAATATCTAGATACTAATATTACACATTTAAATTCAGAAAATAATCCTGAATCTTGGTCCATTGAAGACAAAGAAAAAGTTATCACTGCCATTGGTGAAATTCACGGTGATTACTATAACTCCCCGCCACCAATCACGAGTTCTCTTTTAGAATTAGAAGAAAAAATAAAGCTAGCACCTTTCTATGTCATGATCACAAATGAAGCTCATAGTGCCCTATCATGGCTTACGGATCTAGACAGAGATAGAATCATAAATATTATCTCATCTATCGACACTTGGTATGAGGACTACGCTGAACTTCCAAGGACTTTTATCCATAACGATTGTAGTCCTCGAAATATTTGTTTAAAAGATAATATTCCTTGTATTTATGATTGGGAGCTTTGTGAAGTAGGACCTCCTCAAAGAGATTTCTTCGAGTTTATGGCGTTTACGATAAGTGAGCATACAACTTTTGAAGAAATTGATCACCTCATAAAGAGACACTATAGTGTTTTTTCTAATCACACTGATGTTGAGATGTCTCTTAAGGACTGGAAGAAAGGTGTGCTTGTTTGTGCATATGAGTTCTTAATTGATAGAGTCACATTCTACATGATCGGAAATATTATTAACCAATACCCTTTCCTACAACATGTTTATTTTTCAACTATAAAGTTAATTGATATTTTGGAGAAAGAGCTTGAGTAATATTATTGATATTTTATTAAACAATAAAAGTTCAGATGCTGAACTGACACATTTCTATGAAAGATATCAACTCACCCATGCCTTAAACTACTCAGATATTATCGAGAAATCCCAGCTCTTTGCTAAAAATATTAGCGAGAGAGTAGAATCTCATAGAGAGCCGATACTTCTTTCATTGGATACAGGCCTTTTTCTTTGATACTATTACTAAATATAATCAAAAATTTCTTGTATGGATTTGGTTGGCATTGTTCTTTGAAGAAAGAACATTAGATTTTTCCAAAAAGTATCAAAAGTCTTATCAAAAGGATAAGACGAAACTTGATTTACAATTCTGGCAGGTCCATTACTTTCATATGAAAGATGAAATTAGACACCACCAAATGGATGAAATTTTTCTTGATGCATTTTATAACGATGCTGCGAGCTGGAAGAGAAAGCTTTGTGGTTATTTATTCTATAAATTGATGAAGGCTTATCTCGCTCCAAAAAGGAACGCAAAAAACATGCTTCGTATCCTTGAGTCAGAGTTTCCAGAATTAAAAGATGGTATAATTACCGATAAGATTCGACAAGAATTGCCACTACTAGAGACTCATGAAGAGTTTCAAGAAGTGGTATTTGGCCGCCATGCAATTGGTAGAACATTAGAGCTGATGGCCAGATACACTGAGTTTGATAAAATATGGAGTTTATTTATCAATACAAAAAAAGAAGACTTTATTAAAAAATAGAGTCTGATAACCTTTTTGTATTAAATCCATAACCTTCAGCGATATCTTTATACTCTTCCAGGACTTCTGCAGGAATAGTTTTATCTCGAGACATGATCCAAAGAGATTTTCTATCCTCTCCCCCAACCATTATGTATTTGTACTCATCATCAAGAGCAATAACTTTATAGTCACCCTCTACGTTTAGAAGTCCCCAGAATAAGCGAAAGTGAACTGTAAGATCTGCATTGGTTGTTAAATCATCAACAGTTGCAACACCCCAAATTTTCTTTAACTTATTTCTTTTTATACAAGTATTCAAAACACTAACGTTTGATTCCTCATTGATTGCATAATCTGCTGTTTGGTACAAGCAACCTCTAGTAAAGATTTGTGGTAATGAGGTTATAGTAACCCACTTCCCTACAAACTTATCTAAGTCTACATAATCCACAGTTGGTAGTGGCTTTGCTGCAAATAATTGGAATGACATTAAAAACATTGAAATTAAAGTAATTTTTTTCATAGAACCTCCGTACAATAAGCATATAGCATGTCCCTACGAGATAAGCTACACCGCATTATACAAAAGTTAGACTATGGTCAACTCTTCATTAAGTTGTTCAAGACTAAGGATCGCCTTAAAGTTTGGAACATCTTTATAAGCATCATAATCATAAACGCCCGTACCACCAACCCACAATTGCTGCCTCGCACCAAGATTTATGAGGATATCATCAAAATATTTGTTTAGTTCATAGGCAGATGGAGATTGAGTAGAGCCTGTAGTTCCTAAAATTATAATGTCTGCGTTAAGCCCAACAGAAGCTTCAATTAGACTTTGGGCCGGCAAGTTGGGTCCTAATACATAAAATTCTAAATCATGCTCTACAGCAAGCATAGCGGCCAGTTGGATTCCAAATTCATGTAAATCCCCCTGAGGAGTAGCAAATAAAACTTTTACATTTTTAGCATGTTTTTTACTCTCATAACTTTGATAGAGGTATGTTCCAATATGGGACTTTAGAATAGAAGTTAGCGCATGCTCTTGAGCAATACTTAGCTCCTTACGGTCAACTCTTAGACCAATGTCACGAATTAAGGGAATAAGTATATCAAAAACGAGTACTTTTGGTTCTGTTAAGTACCTGAGCTTATGCAGTTCATGAGAAACAATATCAAGCTTATAGCCAGAAATTGCCATAACGATATGCTGTACAATTTCCTCGGCACTACGAGAGAATTCACTATCAATAGTTTTATCTGATGCATCGTTAGATGAAGATTCAATATTATTAATACTTGAGCTGACTTGCTCTAATACATTTTTTAACTTCTCAATATCATGATTAGCGATATCACTAATGGAATGCCCAAACCTTGTTAATTCGGCCAGAAGTTGCAGTTTCTCAACATCGACTTCACTATAAGCACGTCGACCATTATCTAGCCTGGCAGGGACTACTGCTTGGTACCTACGCTCCCAAGCTCTAAGAGTGTGAATTCCTATACCAGTCATACG
Source organism: uncultured Oligoflexia bacterium (assembly GCA_913058265.1). Taxonomy (GTDB): domain Bacteria; phylum Bdellovibrionota; class Bacteriovoracia; order Bacteriovoracales; family Bacteriovoracaceae. The sequence goes on along the minus strand of CAJXPQ010000003.1, from coordinate 142,887 downwards.
TGAAACTACTTGGATACTATAGTTATTCATGCGAGTAGTATATTCAACACAGCGTTAACAGGCAACTAAATAATGTGCTTAGAACATTTATTCTGTATAGCTCTCTGAATCTTTAATACTTTAGATCGAGCTTTTTCATTTTTTATCATTTCCATACCATCTGAATTCTTGAATATCACAGCATCATATTCTTCAGAACAAATTCGCGTTCTTATAAATAACTGAGCCCTTTTTATTGCGCTCAAGGCGACATTTTTCTTTTTTAATTGGGTAAACTAAATTTTCAGCAGCGTTTGTAAGATCTTCCATATCGGAGATATCAGAATCATTTCTATCTTTAAATTTCTGGATTAAGGGCCTAGCATAAAGAGCTGAGAAGGCATGATCTCTCAATTTCTTTCTATCATCAGTAAAACTAAATGTTGTATCGTAAACACCGTGAAAAAGATCTAGGTTTGTAATTGCAAAGTCGAATGCTCCTTCCGTAGGATAAATTACTGCCAGCATACATTCGATGCATTCTTCGAAAATCATTACACATTCTGACTTGCTCATCTTGTCTCAAGTATTCAAAGTTTGATATTGTATTAACTACATCTAGATCCTCGTAATACTTATTTAAATTTGATATCTCAGTCTTACTTAGATTTACAAGATAATTAATATAGTCAAAGCCGAAAACTTCATAAATACGTTTAGTATTCTTTTTTCTAGATCTACTATTGACTGTAAATCATTAGAGCTTTCATCACTTATAGAATAGCTATCATCACTGACACTAACGATAATTTCTTTGAATGCTGCAATTTTTTGAGTCGTCATTCCTACTTGGAAATCGAGTTTTGCAAGACTAGCGACCTCAAGGTCTAGCTCTTCTCTATAAACATCTTGATACCGCTCTCTTTCGCCTTCAAACTTGTTTGCAATATCCTCAATCACTTTATTCTGATTATATAACTTATCTACAATTGCAAAAAGAAGTCGATTTGAAATTCCGTTTTGATAAATTTCTTTCAATGCAAAGTCATGACCTGTAATAACATCGAGTAATTCCGAAAACTTGGACAAATCAGCTTTATATAATATCGTTGCAGCCTCGACTGTTTGTTTTGCGAAGAAATCTAAAGCAACATTATATCGAATTTGATCACCAAAATTGGATTATTGAGGCTCAATAGTGCTTATGGCTTCAGATATAAATGCAGAAGTTGCAATCAATTTTGTTAACACAACTGACTTCATTGAATTAAGTTCATTGGAACTAGTACCTTTAGCCTTTATTAAGTCCTCAATACTTGAACGTAAGTCAGAGATTCTGCTACTCATTCTTGAAAACTCTTCAACATCATCTGTAGAGCTTACGAGTAAAATTGTATTTTTTTCAAACTCTTGCTGCGCCTTTAAAATCTCTTCTTTTTCTTTAATAAATAAAACTTCTAATTCAATACTTCTTGGGAACCTTGCATTTCGATCTGTCTGCAAAACGGCAAGCTCTTCTTCTAAGGTCTTAATCTTATTTTCGTATTCATAATCTTTAATATTAAATATTCCAGATTTCTCATTTTTTTTTCTGACCGCCCAAAATGAGCAATTAAAACTTAAAAAGGCTTTTCTATCCTCTTCCTTGGCCCAGACAAAGTCGGGGGTACAAATGTCATTCAAAACATTTAAGGTTGTTGCAAGAAGATTTCCAGTGATTCCAATAGTAAGACTATTTGAACTTGGAACAAGTAAGGCGACATTTGAAATAGACTAAACAGTACCCGCAATAATTGGCAAGGAACCATTCTCAACGTACTCATCTCGGCATTTCCTGTCAGCAAGCAATTGGGAAACATTTCCCAAGGGCCCATTAATGGAAGCAGCCGCTCGGCATCAATATTAATCCCACTCTCTGTATCTGAAGCATCAACATTTTCAGAGAGTGCGCTTATGGATTTTATATTACTTTGTAAGTTACCTAATGTTGTTAAAGCCTTAGATGCACAGGCTCTATCATAGCTCGCGGTGACCAGTTTAATTTAGTATTTCTTGATATCTTGTTCCAACTAAAGGACAAACCTTCATCTCCTCTCTGGGAATAATTTCAAGGTCATTCATAGAGATTGCAAATACATTAGATGTACTAGCTCCAATAGCAAGACCAGTGATAGTGAACTGAAAAAACAGACGTTTAAGCATAATTACCTCATAAAAGTTTATTCATACTATATGGAGAAAATTTAATGCTATTCTCGAGACTATATATAATTGAAATATCAATCTTTTGTGAGGTAAATCAGTTGAACTGACTATTTTTTAGACACCAAATTGGCTCTCCGTGTTCTAAATTTCTTTTGATAGAGGTAACAATCAACTCCATGATCTTGCACCATCCCAGTCGCCTGCATATAAGCGTAGACAATAGTGCTTCCAACAAAACGTAAACCTTTCTTTTTCATATCTTTTGATATGATATCGCTTATGTCAGTTCTTGAAGGGTAGTCTTTTAATGATTCAAAGTGATTTATGATTGGCTTATTTTTAACAAAGGCCCAAAGGTATTTATCAAATGATCCATATTCTTTCTGTATTTGTAAAAATATTTTTGCATTAGAAATCGTTGATTCAACTTTAAGTCGGTTTCGAATAATGCCCGGGTCTTGGAGTAATTTTTCAACTTTTTTTTGAGACATTTTTGATACTTTCACTATATCAAAGTCCAGGAATACTTTTTTATAGTGCTCTCTCTTATTCAGTACGGTTTCCCAACTAAGTCCCGCTTGCGCCCCCTCTAAAATTAACATTTCAAAAAGTAATTGATCGTCATGAACAGGCCTTCCCCACTCAGAGTCATGATAATCAACATATAACTTATTAGAAAGCTTAAGCCACAGACACCTGTTTTTCATAAACAGATACTATATATCATCAAAGGTGGTGTCAAAAGTTTAGACAGCAACCTAAGCAAAAAACTCATGTATCAATCCATATCATCCGATAGAGATAATATGAAGGTAATCGTACTTACTATATTTATATTATTTCAGGGTTTGGCAATAGCTGAAACCCTAGAAGAATGTAATGAGGCGCTCAAGACCCTGATGGAAAATGAGATTAATCATCCCCAATTAAAAAAGCTATTAAAACTTCAAGGAAAGCTTACTCTTCATAGACTCGCTTGGGCATCCTCACAAGGTAAAGAAGATACTGTAAGTTTTGAACTAGAGAATAGAATTGATGAAATTCTCACGAGTATAGATACAAACCAAGATCCAGAGTTTATAAAAGCAAGAGAGCTCTATCGAAAAAATAAATTATCTCGAACTGCACTTGCAAGAATTCTTCCTTATGTTCGAGATATATTAAACGAACAAAATAAAATCACAGATACTAAAAAGAGAAAAAAATACATTATTCAAATGTCGGATATAAAATTACTATCCATTTTGGCCGAAAAAGAAGGCGTAAGATCCGATGGACTTCTTGATCATAGGCTCTTTAAACATACAAATAAAGATCAATCCATCCTCAACTTTACGAAAGTGATAAACTCCTCCATGAAAAATAGGAAAATTAAGGACTCAATCAGCTCATTTGAGCAGCAAATTGAAAGCTTAACAAGCGAGTTGGCAATAGCTGTTGAAAAGCTCCCTTTGTCTAGACCTTGTAAGGATATGATATTAAATCAATGTGGTGAAAACAATCAAAAAGCTATATTGGAGAATACAATATTAAACTTCATAGAGGATATGCAAGATTTCAATAAGACAGAGGTTTTAAAGTATGATGACTTTTGGCTTCATGTGGGTAAAAAGTATATTCCAAATGATTCAAGAATGCCATCGGAAGACCCGCCAGTTATAAATCAAGAAGACCAAAGAGAACCCATCATACTTCCTGCAATTGCAACAGAAGAGATCTCGATAATTGGTAGTGACGGACAGGAGAAAATTATTCAAATTGAATTGCTCCCGTATCAAGATGAATATTTTGATAAGCTTGCTCAATCAGTTCTTGATAGATACCCCTATTTTCTGAGCAAAGAAGACCTTATCGGGAACAAGGAGCTATTACTTGCTATTGCTCAAGCTCTTGATTCTCGAGAAAGAAACTTTCAATATCAAGATAAAATTTATTACCTCCCAGAATCATATAACTTGAGCGATTTAAAAGCTAATGGTGAAAAAATATATAAAAGTATTATGAATTCCTCATCAATTACGGCCATGGACAGACGACTTAATCTTCAACATGTCGCTATGTTTGAAAATTTAAAACGTAAATATAATGATTACAGAAAACTAATTCCAGATTTTGGAGCAGGCATTGATAATGGTCCAAATAAAGAAGAGGTCTTAAAGGATCTCAATGACGAATTTCTTTATAGTCTTATCGCTGCAAATGATGGTGAGATCAAACAAAAATCTTTTGAATTTAGAGGTGCACTATATGATACCAGCACTGGTCAGGCTATAGATAGATCCATAGTAGGACTTACATCTTACCCCACAACAGAAAGTGTTGAGCAAAAAGCTCCAATTGAAAGGTATACAGAATTATCTACAGAGCAAAGAAATAACGCCATAGCTTCAGCAATTGAAAATAACAAAACATATGTTTATGAAAACAAACTTCATACAAATTCACATTCACAAGTAGATACAAATAATGTGCTCGAGAATAGAACGAGATTAAGTGACGATGAAATTACAAGTCGAATAAGTGCTTTGATAACAACTAACGCAAGCACTGATCAAGAAGAGAGGCAAATAGTGGCGCAAGCTCTAATCGAGGGAAAGAAAGCGATTATTCTTGATACAGAAGTGATAAACCCTCTTACATTAAGATCAATTCCACTTACAGATCAAACTTCTGCCATAGAAAATTTTCAGGAGGCAAACAACTTAACACCACCTAGTAGTGTGCCTCAATCGAGACAGTATACAAACTCGTGGTATTCCGCCATGACTAACGGAGAAAGAAATTTTCAAGATAATGATCAAAGATATAGTACTCTTACAGGTTTACCCATCACTGAAAGACTAGAAAGAACTCCTTCAGATATGATTGACTATGGAGAATATAAAAATGTTGAAGAGCAACTTAATGCCTTGGATGATAAAAATCTCATTATTGAGTTTCACAAAAACTTCAAAACTAAAGAAGATTGTGATTACTACACAATTATAGATAAAAAGAAACATATGCTTTTTGTTTACAACAAATCAGGAGTTGTTTTATTTGAAAGAGAAATTTTATTAGGTGCTAATAGTGGTGATAAAAGAACGATCTTTTTAGAGGAATTATATAATGATGGTCGTCGAGCGACCAACGGAAAAACATCAGCAGGAATTTTCTATAGCTATAAATTTAGAGATAGTACAAATGATGATTATTATGAATATTATAATAATAATTTACTTGCCCTCGTAACTGAAAAAGGGGCCTTTAATGGACCTCTAAATGCAGATAACCAATATGAAACAGTTATGGCAATGCATCAAACACCAGTTGGTCTCGAACATAGAAACACCATGTACAATAACGGGAATGATGAAGATAATAAAACCACCAATGGCTGTCTAAACCTTACTCAAGAGGATTTCGAATCATACAAGAACGAATTCCCAGATCAAGGTTGTCCTGTCTACATTCTTCCTGAAGAAGAGAACGCAGACGGAACAAGAGTAAGTAGAATGAAAGTTGTTGATGGTCAGCTTATATTTACTCCTACATCTAGATCTCGATGCTCAACCGGAGAAATTTGTAATAGAGACTATTACTACTCTCCTTTAGAAAATGAGAAAATTAAAGACATTGACCTTGTTGTCATGAATCCTGTTCATGCTGGAAACCCAATCGCCCTAGAATATATTCAAACTCTAGAAGATAGCAAAAGAGAACTGATTGAAAAATTAGGGTTAACAAATAACGAGTATAATGACCTTGCACAAATGGCCTATGCCGTTTTTGGCGTTGAGAGTGGCTTTGGAACGGAAGAACGCTACCAGTTAAAAGAAGGAGGAAAGATAACTTCAATATCAAGAAGTTTGGCCTCTATCCCTACTGTAGGACCTGGAGGCGCTCTTACGGGTCTGTCTTCTTGGCTTTTGGATAAGTACGCACAATTCATTAGTCAAACTGCTGTCAGTACAAAAAAAGTGATCGATGGAAATGACTCTGATAATTCCAGAGGACTGACACAAATTAAAAATGTGACTTCATTTACAGAAAAGTATTACCCTGAAATTAATGAAAATAATTTAACAGAGCCCAGAAATGCAGCATTAGCAACGATGATTGTTCTCAAAGAGATGAGTTCAGAACTAAAAAGGATGGAAGGAAGACATAATAATATAAACGAAGATAATAGGTCACAATTTTTATATTATATCTACAATGGTTCTACTTCACAGATAAGAAATGGTGCTGGTACTCCAAATATAAGCATTAGAGCGCGAGAAATTCAAACATACTTAGATCAAATTAAACTATATGAAGAGTTGGATGATTAGTAATGTGGTATTTTAAAGTGAAATAACTTCACCAGTGCTCATATCAAAAATCCAAGTATGAATAAGAATTTGTTTATTATTTATTGCTCTCTTAACTACGGGAACCTCAACAAGCTTAGCTGTTTGGTATTTAACACCGACCTCTACGGCCTCATTCCAATCGGTAACTTTTTGAGCCTTTAGATGAGCATGTAAATCTGCAAGCCAAACACCACACAGATTAGGCTCAAGTTCACTCAAAGCTGCTTCAACACCTCCGCAACCATAGTGACCACACACAATTATATTCTCGACCTTAATTACGTCTATTGCGAATTCTAATATGCTACTAAGGTTATTGTCAGAAGGTATAACTTGATTTGCAATATTTCTGTGAATAAAAAAATCACCTGGATTCAAGGATAAAAAGAGCTCCGGTGAAACTCTACTATCAGAGCATCCAATATACAAAGCTTGAGGGGCTTGACCTTCACATAGATTTTTAAAGAAGTTTTCTTGCCCCTTTGTCATCTCTTTGGTCCAGCTTTTATTATTATCTAAAAGTTTACTGATATCCAAATTAACCTCCTAGCTATTTAATTGCTGCAAGAATAATGACTTTAGAGTCTTCTTCTTTAGCTTTAGTTATTATTGAATGCTCAAGTGCAATAGAATCAACAAATTTATTCATAATAAGATCTTCTGCAGAGCTTCTATCGTCTAGAGAAATAAGTTCTAGTAATAAATCAGCGATAATATTTATATCTTGCATCTTTGATGTTTTTTTAAAGTACTCAATTCGCTCTTTTTTTGAGCCATAATCTTTCGGCTTTAATCTCGTCTTTTCTAACTTAGAAATAATCTTTCCAATATCAACTTCAGTACTCAAGAAACGATAGCTTGCAGTATCGTCCGCTGGAATAAAGTTTTTTACATTTCCAGGACATTCAATGACCAAGAAATCTCTACCACTATTTGTCATATCCTCAACCGAGACGACAGTTCCTATTCCAAAATTTGATGAGATTACTAATTTACCAATTATTTCTGAATGATCCAACGTGTAGCTCCAATCGTTTTCTCCTAAGACACTTCATTGTTCCTCAAAAGAAAAATTAAACAAATTCTACCTAGGGGTTAAGCTACTGTAAAGATGTAAATTCTAAAGCTTGGAATACTCGTCATTCATGCACTGCCACAATTGCTCCACATCGCCCTGCTTAACCTTGATATGTGGAAAAAAATTAGTTGATACATTTTTACGGTCGAAGTATAAACCACCCTTTATAGGGAGATCTGTTGTTCTCAGCAGCCATAGTATTGTATCTGAACCTTGATCGGGAGTTCTAAGCTTACCATGCATTTTTTCATAGAAACCCCCTATGGCACTCTCAACACCAGGAGTGTCTACCCAACCAGGGTGCATGGCAGTTATGTTTTGATCTACGAACTCTGAAGATAATTTGTTTAATAAGCTAACTTGTCCTCGCTTAACATTAGCATATGTGGAAACTTTATCATATTTATCATTCTCTTTAAGATTGGCCAGTGATAAAGAGGCCAGATACATCCCACCAGAAGTTACCCAAACAACTCTAGCTCCATGACTTAATTTACTAGTTTCTTTTAACTTTTTAAGCAGAAAGTAGTGCCCAAAAAGTTGAGAGGCCATTTGCAACTCATAGCCTTGCTTGTTGGTTATAAAACTCTCTGGCATACCACCTGCGTTAAGAACAACAAGGTCCATGACAGGCAAATCTGAAATTGACTGGTCTATATCTTCCCAATCGGCCATATCCAATTGTTTAAATTGAATAGACTCATTATTAGAAGCAATTGAGTTACCTCGCTCAATGCTACGTCCGGTAATAAAAACATTCGCCTTATCTGCGGCCAGATGTTCAGCACAATTCAAACCAATACCTGATGTACCTCCAGTAATAAGAACATTCTTACCTTCAGCAGGTAAAGTGTTCTTAGGAAAGTTTTTCTCATGTCGAAGATAGCCTGAATTATCAAAACTATAATAAATTGATGCATCTAAAATTTTATTCCACATAAATCCCTCATAAAATATTTTTATACTTAGGGGAAAAAATACTCCCCAGGAAAGAGCAACTATTCCCCAATAATAAAGAATAGTAGAATCATAAATCGTAAGTCCTGCTATTTTTGCACCACCGAAATAGGCAGCGACACCCCCCAGGGCCCCTACAATAAAAAGAATACCAGCATGAAGCTTTTGAAACTTATTAAAAATATCTCCGTAATAACAAATAAAAACCACATACATACTTGTTAGCCAAAAAGGAAAGCTACTTTGGTTATAATTAATTAGACCTAATTCAAGAACGATATAGTCTTGAAGAAAACCATAAACTATAAAAAAAGCTAGGGTAAAAAAATAATGAGATTTTGCAACAGCAGGTTTATAAACTTTTAAATTTATAAATGTTAAAATGAGTGCAATGGGGAATAGTACAAATCCAAATTCTGATGGACCAAAGTATACAGCAGCATACCAAAAAACATTCAGTAAAATAATCTTTGCAAATATCATTATTCAACTCCAAAGAGTTTGGCCCGTAGTTTCTTCTCACTGGTTTCAGGTGAGAGCCATATCCCCATAAAGTCTTTTGCAAAGGTAACATCACTACTCGTGATAAGAACCTTCTTTTTATTAAGAACAACCTTTAACCCATCGACAGGATCATATTCAGCAATAATTTGATCTCCATCATCAACATTAGGAAATTTATCTTTGATTAAAGGCTTAATGGCATTAATTCGCTCTTCACTTAGCCCAATGCCTTTCCACTCTGTCAGTGTTCTATCGTAAATATCATCACCCTTAAGAGAGCGCAGATAACTAATTTCTAAGCGAAGCTTTTGATCAAACTCAGTTGATTTTTTTTCAGCAAAAAGTTTGGCATCATAAACCTTAAAAAATAAGAAAGTTAATCTTCCCTCACCTAATAGCTGAAGCTTATTTGCGTGGACTACCTGAGCAGTCATCATTAAACATAAAATTAGTATTTTCATAAAGTATCCTTCTAGCAATTATCTTATCTAATCGGTATAATTGTTAACATTCATACTTTGCAAACCCTATACAACGGCCTTATGAATGAAGTATCCTACTCCTAATAACAATATCCCAACAATATAGCAGGTCCAAAAACTCAAGTTAAGCTTACTTGCAAGTAAAAATGGAACAAAGAAAAGAAGACTTACAGGGATGGCAATAAAGACACTCTTCGCATATTCAACTGATTGTTCAGAGCTATTCCATTCCAACTTAGAAAAAGCAAGAGCGATCAGGGTTGTTAATGGGAATGCCGTAAGAAAGCCAGCAAGTTGTGTCCGTGTTCCTGAAAGCCAAGATACGAATGAAATAAGAATTGCAGCTGTAAAAACTTTTAGAATTGATAGTATCATTATAAAAGTGTACACAAAAAAAGGGAGTTAAAAAACTCCCTCTTCAAAAAACTCTATATATAATTAAAACTATATATATAATTAAAACTATATTAGATTTTTCTTACTTGGACAGCACATGGTCCTTTCTGACCTTCGCCTACTTCGTACTCAACTTTGTCAGAATCATTTAATTGACCTGATTCAACAGCTGAAATGTGTACGAAAAGATCCTTTCCTCCGTCATCTGGAGTAATAAAACCAAAACCTTTACCTTCATTAAAAAACTTTACTGTACCTGTACTCATGTTACTTCTTCCTTATTAAAATTGATCCGGCTAATCCACCGAACTTAAGTATTATTATAATATTGACTCGTCCAAAAACAGAAGCATTTTTTTCAACTAAATGAAAAATTCATATGTCCTGTCTTTAAATCATCTAACCTATTGTATTTACGAAGAGAAACTAGGGCGCATACCAGCATAGCGGCCTTGAACCAGAGTACTTTAGCTCTCTTTGTGGGCAGTTTTGCTCATTTGGAAGCCTGAAATAGTATTGCTCACATATTGAGCCTTGAAAATAACTGTCGAGCCGGCACTGAGCTTTTGGGTGTTGAATCGTCGTACTGCTAACTTGTGATGTATCAGGAGTATCAAAACGAGGAATTCTACCTCGCCTGCCACGTCTTCCTTGCCCAAGTGTTGCCAGAAATAAACCTAGCTCACGAGATATATAAGTACTGCGAAGACAAATATATTTTTCAGACTCATTTGAAGTATGGGCTTCACACGCTTCTTTCATAAATGGAGAGATTTTTATTGCTTTTAAGAATGATTGATTATCCTGGAATTCAAAAATTCTTTTCAAGCAGATATTACTGGCATAGTAATCTGATTGCCCCTCAACAGAAACCCAGCTTCTCACTTCATCATCAGGGAATTTATATGGAGCTCCGCCTATATGATGCCCTAACTCATGACATAAAATAGCAGTAAAAACCTCGCTATTCATTTTAGAATGCTTTATCAATCCTCCAAGAAATGTAATTTTCCACTTACCCATATCCCTACTAGCGAAAGCATTAACTCTAGAGTTTTTTAAATCAAACTCAACTTTAAGCTCACCACCCCTGGCCAAAACCTCACCACTAAATTTTTGGATAAAATCTGAAACAATAACTTGATAATCCAGTGGTACAGACTTCAACGGCTTCATTTCATCTTGATCCAGGAAAATATCCTGTCCTATAAAGCTACCATAGGCAGATGTTGAAAAATAAAAAAGTAGTAAAAGTATTTTCATATTTTTTCTCTGTTTACTTGAGTTATGGATGCCTGGTCAGTAGGAAAGATAACCATTTCTTGAATATTAACATGGGCGGGTCTTTTTAATGTCCAAACAATTGAGTCGGCGATATCAGTCGCAGTTAAAGCTTTTACACCTGCATAAACTGCATCAGCTTTATCCTTATCTTCTAGTCTAACTTGAGAGAACTCAGTTCGTACAAGTCCAGGTTCAATACAACAGACTTTAATATTGTATCCACAAAGATCCTGTCTTATACCTTCACTGATTGCGCGAACAGCATGCTTAGTTCCACAATAAACTGCACCTCCAGGATATGTCCATCTTCCTGAAACAGAACCAATATTTATGATATCTGCACCCCCATGATCTTTAAGAATAGGAAGCATAAACCTTGTCATATAAAGAAGACCTTTAACATTGGTATCAATCATCTGTTCCCAATCATCAATATCGGCTTCATCTACCTTATCTACACCGCGAGCAAGCCCCGCATTATTCACAAGAATAGAGACCCTTGCGAGTTCTTCTTTATGACTCGAAAAAATATCCTTTATCTGAGTGCGGTCTTGAATATCAAATGATAGCAACTGAACATCAACATTCGCCTGATAGTCATTTTGAATTTTCATTTTCAAACTATTTAATCTTTCAAGTCTACGTCCACAGATAAAAAGGTTAACTCCTTCAGCCGCCAATTTAATGGCAGTCGCCTCACCTATTCCAGAAGTTGCACCTGTTATGAGCGCCCACTTATTTTCCATGATTTATCCTTTTCTATTATGATAGAAAATCAAATACAGTTTAGGAAATAAATTCAATACTAAGACTTAGTTGCAACTTGTCATAAACCCCTTTCTTGACTTCTATACTAAGTCCTTATAAAATTTTTTGCTTACCGTATCAAGAAAACAAGTCATTTTAGGAGCTCATAATGGGAAGAAAATCAGCCAAGATTGCCGTCAAAAAAGGCGCTGCTGACAAAGCAAGAGGTCAAGTTTTTACTAAAGCACTTTATGATGTTGCTAAGGCAGTTAAAAGTGGTGGAGGTGGAGATCCTGATACAAACTTCTCTCTTAAAATTGCTCTTGAAAGATGTCGTAAGTTTAATGTTCCTAAAGACAATGTTGAGCGAGCGATTAAAAAAGGTCTTGGTGGTGATTCCGAAGGTTATGAAGATGTAACTTATGAGGGCTATGGGCCTAACGGTATTGCTGTTTTTGTTGAAGGCTCTACAAATAATATTGTAAGAACTGTTTCAAACGTTAGAAGTTATTTTAATAAAAGTGGTGGTACTCTTGGAAAAGACGGATCACTAGAGTTTATCTTTGATAGAAAAGCAGTTTTTCTTGTTCCTCAAGGAGAGCTAGATGAAGATGACTTCACTTTAGAGATGATCGATGCAGGAGCAGAAGATATAGAGCTAGAAGATAATTTATTTGAGATCATTGGACCAATGGACTCATTTGGAAGTATTCAGAATAAACTGCAAGAACTTGGAACATCCCCAGAAGAAGCTGGGCTTGAAAGAATTCCTACAACTACGAAGGTGGCTGATGCGGAAACGATGGAACAAATAGAAAAGCTTCAAGCCTACTTAGATGATGATGAAGACGTCGTTGCTGTTTACACCAACATAGAAGATACTGAATAATAATGAAGTTCTTAATACTTCTTTTTATTGTATTTTCAACACAGACTTATGCAAAAGATCTTTTACTTGAAAGCTGTATCAAGCGAAGTGGATCTGTTGTGCGCGGACATCTTTGTCCCAAATCAAAGATTCCAATTCCTGCAAGGGCATGCTTCTATAAAAATAGTCATAACGAAACACAATTTTATAATGGATGCTCAGGCCCAACAGGTGGATACAAAGAAATCTTTTATTCAAGCTGTATTCAACATGATCTCTGCTACCACAATGAACCAGCGTCAAATGGCTTCTCACAAAAAACTTGTGATATGAACTTTTTAAATGGAATGGAAAAAGCTTGTGACCTTAAGGATGAAAACAAAGTACATTGCCTTAAATGGGCGAGAAACCTATACCGTGCACTAAGAATTATTGGAAAGCCTGCTTATCACTGTGCTAATAATCTTTCAGATTACCTTACCACTTCTGAGGAACGCGAATAATATCTTTTGTTGAATAATCAATATTATTTAATCTCTTAATGATTCCCTGAAGTTTCTCATCACTCATTTTCCAATCTTTCGCCATAATCCAAAGATAGTTTTGATTCGGAACACCTACAGCAGTCCATGAGTAATCTTCGGCAATGTCGAGGATTATATAATCTAATTTTAGCGGCCAAAATGGTCTCACTTTCCAGTGGGCATTTGAAGTTGTGTTATACACCCAAGCCTTTTGAGGTATGCTCTTCACTTCACCGCTATAGTCATCCTTATTAAAATAAAAATTAATTTTTATATGCTCTTTATTTTCTGCCCATGAGTAATCTTCGACTGCATTATGAGCACCTTTCTCAAAATAAGTCAGTCGACCTGCGATAACATACCATTTGGTTAGAAATTTATCTAAGTTGACACTCTCAATTGTTCTAATAGGTTTTCCCACAGAGCACCCCATAACAAGAAATATTAGTAATATGATTTTCATAAATACAGCATACCCTAGGACATGCCAGATGCTTATAACTAAGAAGTAGACTTTAATTGTACAGAAAAGGTAGATAGGATGCTGTAAGCTCGTTAGCTCCGAGCATACTTGAGAAGTTCCACCCAGCGTTTTCACTTAAAGTTATTTTTATTTTGCCGATAAAGGTCTTATGAAAATTGTACTTATCGCAACTCTATTCACTTTATCACTCTCAACCATGGCCAACTCGTATCTTGAGTTCGAGGCAAAGCAGCGCTCCTTAGTCCATATTGTTAAAAAAGGTGAAACTCTAGGGCAAATTTTAAATAGTTATCAAATTCATAATATCTATGGAAACAAGGTCAAGAATAAACATCTCAACCCAGTTCATCTGACGATGTGGAAAAATGGTCTCAGCTACAGTGACCTTACAAAGCTAGAGCCTGGTCAAAAACTCTACCTTCCTATTTTAAATAGGAGAGAGATTGCTTCATATATAGCTGATATTGTTGAAGAAGATGAAATCTCAGATAAAGAAATCAAGAAATTCATAATTGAATACGCTCGAAACTACGAAGACTAAGCCTCCAATAAACTACTATTTCTATTTATAAGATTTACATACCTACTTCTTAAGTTGTATTAAGTGTGAGAAATAGACTTTTTACAAAGGTGCATTATGAAAAAGTATACGAAAACATTAGAATCAACTGACTCTAAAGAGCCTCAAATCAAACGATTGGGCCGCATGGAAACCAACTCTGGAATTACAACTATTTATGTTGGAAACCTTAATTACGAAAAATCTGAGTTCGACCTAAAAAAAATATTTGTTGAGTACGGCCCTGTTAGATACGTTGAAGTATCAAATAAAGTTCGCGGTGTTGCTTTTATTCAAATGAAAAATAAAGAGAATGCTTTAAAGGCGATAAAAGGACTTAACGGTACTCAACTTGATGGAAGAACACTTAAGGTTAGTATTGCTAAAGAGCGCACACCATATGTTCCGACGATAAAGCCTAAGAAAATAGAAACGACTTCTGCTGTTAAGAAAGGTTCAAGAGAGCCTGAAATAGAAGAAGTTGTTAGACCTAGACGTAGAGATAAAGAAAGAGGCCTAAATACTCTTTTAAACTATCTTAATAAGCCTAACTAGAAGTATAGAACGGCACCAACTCCGGCACTATCATTTCCCTTGTCACCGTCTAGGCTTTTGGACTGATTACTTCTTCCTTCAATAAAGAGTTTTATATCTCGATGTGGCTTCAAAGAAGCCCCTACAATATAGTACTCTCTTTGGTATTCGTTATCCTCAAGATCATTGTCAAAATCCGCTAAGAGATTATAACCCATTTTGAAGTTTAACTTCTCAGTAAATTTATAACTCAATATAAGCTCTTGTCCCTCTCCATCAAAGATCGTAGTACCATCATCAATTTCATGATTCTTTGAACGATTATACACAAAGGCGATCGTTGTAAAATCTCCAACATATTTAAGACCTAAAACACTAGACCAAGAATTACCACCATCATAACCACTGATAGCATTTTCATCGCCTTCTAGATCAATTTGATTGTAGGCAATGCCCATATGGAATTTTCCAAAGGCCCTCTGGATCATCATACCGTAAGAGTCTTTCGCGGTAACTCCACTACTATTTGAATCAAGAGTGAGTTCTTTATTTTTTATAAGTTTTGCCTGAAGTCCGTATTTTATTCCCCAGAATTGATTTCTATAAGTGACACCGTGACTCACTCGTCCCGTACCACTCTGCCCTCCATCTGTTCTGAGATTATATGTTCCAGATGCACTGCCACCAAATAAATTAAAATCATCTGTGTAATGTGAAACATCAGAATAAACTGACCACTGCTTTCCAAAGCGTAGCTCCCCATAGGTATCTAAATCAAAAGCTACAAATCCAAGTCTGCGACGAAAAGTTTGAGCAGCATCTGTACTTGTATACTTATTATCATTTCCAATGCTCAGATCCGCAGTATTATTTACAGAGTTAAATGCCCACTCCCCTTTAGCGTAGGCCCTAAATTTTTTCGTAAGTTTCTTCTGCGCATACAATCCAATTCTCGAGCCACTGTCTTCAAGTGAGAGATCAGAGTCTTCATAATGAGTCATAATTGAAACTCTTCCAAATGCACTTAGTTCTTTTTTAGGGTTTATTTTTCCATAAGAGTTAAGAGAGATAAGAGAGAAAAGTAAAATGCTCAGTTTAAACATAGATTTCCTTATTGATAATGACTGTTAGTACTTTAAGCTTAATATTTAAAGTACAACCAAGCAAATCCCACAAAGGAAAAAAGAATAATATAATTAGTTAAATTTCTTAGAAAAGTGACTTAACTTTTCATCTTCACTCACTTTAGAAAAACCAAGTGCTTCTAAAATTTTGATTGATGCAATATTACTATGATCAACCTTTGCCGTAACGAGGTCTCCCTGCATAGTAAATTCTAAAAGCTTTTTAGCAATTAACTTACCATGGCCTTTGTTCCAATGGTCATAATGAACCATATAACCAATCTCTTTAGACTTATGACTCTCTTTCAGCATTCCCCAGCCAATAACGACTTCACCCTCAACAGCACACCAAATCTCATTGCTTAAAGACCACTCCTCTAATCGACTCATGACTTCTTCATCGCTTTGTACTCTACCAAAACCAGTTGTCTTCATCATTTCAGCATGCTTTAACATTTCAGAAACAATCTTTTTGTCATTTAAAGTAAATTTCCGCAAAGAAAGACTTTGGGGACGTAAGCTTGAATATATTAATTTAGCAAGATAGATACACCCAATTGATATAAACGCACTAAAGCCAAGTGCCCCTCCAAGTCCTGCAACTAAAGGAAGAAAATAAACAAAGAGGCCAGAATAGATAATACTCGCAAAAACGACATCAGACCTCGAAAACTTAAGATGAGAAGACATACCAATAAACGTTCCACCAAAGAAGGCGGCGAGATAGAGGTCGATACTGAGACTAAAATCAAAATAGATTAAAAGATTAAGGTCAAGCCAAAATATAAGGGTTAACAAACAAGATGACCTAATACTCCCAAGCCAAGAAACTTTAGATAACTCATAAGTCATTAGAGAGCCAAGTAATGAAGTCAGGAGAATTATCACTTTATCACCTCCTTTAAAATAAAGAGAGTAAGTGATCCTACAAAAGCGATACTACCTAATTTCCCCCCGAATCCATTGAACCTTTTAATTAGAAAGTGAAAGGCGATTGCACCGACAATTGAGGCAAGAATTATTTCATTATAACTTTCAATTCTATTAGCAGAGCACATTCCAAGGAAACTTCCAGAATAAATAGCTTCAGGGATATTATTAAGATTTGTTGATTTTTTTATTGGAATGAGTGTTCCAAGAAAACCAATAGTGGCACTTACAAGAATTGGTGAATAATTTGTTTCAAGATGAATATAAAAACAGCAAAGAGAGCTTATTAAAAAGAAAATTAAGTGAGTATAATTATTGAGACGCAGACTCTTCCCTAATCCATTCTAAGACATGGCCTAGTTCTTCTTCAGTTAAACGCTCACGAATATTTGTTGGCATTTCTCCAGAAAGAACTTGTTTGTATAATTCTGAGTCTTCATAATTCTCTAGGTTAATATATTTTGAAGTAGCAAGCTTATCCATATCTTCCATTTCACCAAAGCCACCACGGTTTTTACCATTCGCATGGCATCGGAAACACTTTGCTTCAAAAATTTTCCTGGCCTGATATCTCATTGAACCATCATCTAGATCTGCCTCGTAAACCTTTTTGAACTCGCTAAGGTTTTCAATTATTGGATCGGCCCATGCCATAATAGCTGCTTCATCTCGATTAAAAATTTTTCTACTTCTATAAATCAATTTGTATGATGGAAGTGGCATATTTCGATCTAATGCTGAATTTTTTAAAGCTTTTAAGAAAGCTATTTGGCTTGAAGCATTGTCTGTATTTTCTGCGCCGTTTGCTCGTATAGGAAATTCTTCTGAGAAATCGAACCCTTTTAAGCCGTCAACTTGATGCTTATAAACGGGGTTTATTCTTCTAAAAATACGTCCATAAAGTGGAAGTCTTCTATTTTTATCATGACAATCAAAACATTTTTTGGACATCATTGGCTTTATTGGCTGGAAAGATTCTTTTGCATCTAATACGATCTTATTCCAGGCTTCATCTTTTTTCCCTTGAAATATCGCCCTTTCTCGCTCTATTTGAAGCTCTCTTTCTGCTTGTCTAGCTTCTCGTTCTACACGTCGAGAATCAGGAGTTGAAAAAGTAACATCACTAGAGTTTGGACGTTCTAAGCATGAAACGAGTAATAGTAAAATTAGATATTTATACATAGTTAATTCTAACATTTTATGTAGAAAAGCGACCCCTTAAAGGGCTGAATTGTAAGTATTTCAAAAAGTGACTAAATATTATCTATCCAGTCCTGTAAGCTATCAATTTCAGCTTGAGAGATGCTCGAGGAGCCTTTGGGCATGTCTCCTCCGTAATTCTTCAACCTTGAAATTAGGTCAGACCCTGAAAAATCGCCCTCCAAGACAACCCCATCACCAAGCCATTTAGCATCTGTATTATAGTCATACCAATTACTATGATAGGCGGAGTGACAATTCATACAATTGTCTTTCAAGACCCCATAAGCTTTAGCTAGCCTGACTCCTGCGGGAGTTGAAGTATCAATCTCCACAACCTTTGACTCAAGCTCATCAAAAGAATTTGAGTTTAAATCCTGGCCACAGCCGAATATAAATGAAGTGAATAAAGCTAAAATAATTCTCATAAATCCTCAGTAAATACATACTAGCATTATCCTAATTTTAAAGCTAGATTTAGATATATTGAAAAATTTAATTTTAATCATATTTACCATTTCTTTCTCAAAGGTGTACGCGTACCCCAACTTCATAGGGTATGGATATTCTAAATGTCTAACGTGTCATTATAACCCATATGGTAATGGTCCACTAACAGATTATGGAAGAGGGCTCTCGGCGACAACGATATCAGATCGTATTTTACATGCGAGTGAAAAAAGTGAAGAACAACTCGCAGAGAACTCCGGTTTTCTCTATATGAAAGAATTTAAAAGTTGGGTAAGACCTTCTGTGGATTACCGTGGACTTAGTCTTGATAGAAATATCAATACCGACGATCAAGAAAACCAATTTATTAATATGCAGGGTGATTTAAATCTTGTCTTAAGATATAAAGGTGAAAATAATTTATTCACTTCAATTACATATGGTTATGCTCCCGTTCCTGAGTCACTAGAAGACCAAGGAATAGAAGAGTATAGAACACGTGAGCACTATATTGGCTGGAGACCCAACGATGATCTAGGTCTCTATGTTGGGTTGATGGATAAGGTTTATGGTATCAGAATAGCTGATCATATCGCCTTTAGTAGGACCATCACCGCTCTGACTCAAAACGATCAAACTCATGGTCTCATGGGACATTATATCAAAGAAGATCACGAACTTGGTGCTCACCTTTTTATCGGGAATCTGGTTCAAGATGAAGATTTAAGACAAAAAGGTATTTCAATCAAATATGAAAATGAAGTGAGCTATACCTTTAAACCAGGTATCTCCTTTCTAAAATCTCAGAATGATTATTTTGTTCAAGAGAATATGTCCGTTCATTCAAAGCTTGCCTTCTCTAAAGGTTCAAGTCTTTTAATTGAAGTCGGACAAGCAAAGAAAACGAATGATTTAAACAAAACAGCTGTAACCTCAAGTTACTTAATGATGCAAAATCATATGTACCTCAGAAGAGGGCTCCTCTTTTTTGTGAATACAGACTACTTAAAGCCTAATAATGAAATTGAAGTTGAGGTCGTAAGGTTAGGCCCGGGGCTACAATATTTTTTGAGTCAAGGTATCGAGCTGAGACTTGATCTTTTTAATACTAAAACATATACCCCGGGTTCTGTGACAAAAGATGCTTGGGACTCAGCAATGCAGGTACACTTATGGTTCTAAGACTTGCTGTCATTCTTCTTACCCTATCAGTAAGCTCTTTATATGCAGAGGAAGAAGAATTCAGCTTTGATGAGCTTGAGATATCACCTACAGATGAAAACTCACAAATAGAGTTTTCTCAAAAAAATACATATTTCCTAAAAGTCAGCTACCTTTCTTGGAGCACACTTCCAAAGCTTAATCGAAAAAATGATTCTGATATTGATCTCTACTCACAAGAGAAAGGACTTTGTGTCGGCGGTGGAATCGAATTGTTGAAAGACAGCTGGGGCTCATCATTCAGTCTTTGCTATGCCATGCTAACAGGAACAATTGGTGAATCAAAAGACAATGTCATAACTTTAAATCAAAACAATATTAGGATTGATGGGCTCTACAGTAAAAACTCGGTTTTCTGGAGACCAAAGACGGACACTAAGATTGGAGTCGGAATTCCTTTAGTCTACAGAGAAGCAGATTATGGAAGCCTTGCACTAGGTACAATTGAGGATGAGCAAAAATTTAGTTATGGGTTAGAAATGAACTTAGAGTGGACTAAAAAAGAATATGCCTACACCTTTGCAATCGGTCAAATGAATAAATATGACTCAAGTTTCTTTGAGTTAGGTCTTCATTATTTTCTAGACTAATTCTCATAAAAAAAGGAGGTTCAAAGACCTCCTATGTAATTCAATTGAATGTCAAGAATTAATGAAAAATGTGAGGACTTTGTTAGAAAGCTCTATAGCGCTTACTAAAAGCGCTTTAGATAGGGCGAAATGAGATTGTTTTTCCTATTTTATCGTGTAAATAAAACCATCGTTAGTAATAAAATTCTTTCTAAGGTTATTGGCATACTTATTTAAATATATAATCTGGGTGTCTAATACTCTTACAAAATCAGATGTCACATTAGAATTACTCTCATTATGATGGATACCATTTGAAACATTTGCTTCATATGTCACTGAATCCTTAGAACCAATCGCCTTAACTTTCCAAATAAGATTACAAGCATGTAACTGATGATTAAAAGGCATTTCATATCGAAGTTCTAAATCTTTGTTTAATGTAATCTGCATTTTTCTGATTTCGAGACCATTTGCTAATGTTTCATCGGCCATATGTGAAATCGTTGAAATTTGAACTGATTTACTTACATGCTCAGCTGATCCCACTGGGGCTCCAAAAATACGAAGCTTATTATATGTAGTACAAGAAATTTTAACTTCAGCGCTAGATAAATTTATATTTTGAGAAGTAATAAATTGGTAATCACCTTGATCAACAATATTTTGCATCTCACCTGCGTAAACGACAGGAGATATTAAAATCGATAACATTAGTAATACTTTCATTTTTATTCCTTTTGTTTTGTATAATACTCAATAAACGCTTTTAACCAATCATCAGCAATTAGCTGCTTACTCTTAAAACTTTTAACTTGTTCTTTTGATAGAGTTGGTAAAATACTTTTTACTAGTTTTAGCACTGGTGAAAAGTCTTTTAACCCTTTCTCTATATCTATTTGAGAGTTAAATAAGCTCTCAATTCTTTTCTGTCTAAGTTCCTGCTTTTCTTCTTTAAAAATAACTTTTAGCTCTGCCTGAATTGCAAGTCTTCTAGCTAGCCTTTTCTTATTCAGTTCTTGGTAAAGATGCATGTTTTTATCAATCATCTTCACTTGTTCTTTACTCATTTCACCAAAAATAAACTCGTATCGTTTTACAATTTCATCGGTTCTCTTCTTCTTGATTCTATTTTCAATTGTCTTATTATCATCAATTGCAATTGCTAGAAGCTCTACTTGACGCTCTGGCGTAAACTTGGCCATTTGCTTAGAAAGAATTCTATTAAGCTTGGGAGCAAAATAAGCGTAGTACTTTGAAAACTTTCGCGCAACAAGCTCAGGATCAAAGTTCTCGAAGGTAAGTTCACTAAGATTTTTCTTGAGATCCTCCACAGTTGTAACTTCACTCTTTAAAAGCTCTTCTAAATCAGATTGAACGATTTTTTCCTCTGAATAGTATAGGTCGAGCTTTTTATCCACTCCCTCAGTCATGATATAAGCGAGGTTTGGAATCACTAAAGACTTTAAACTACATCCTGTTAATACCAGAAAAAGTAAAACCAAACGAAATATGTTCTTTAAAATAAACATAAGGCAATCTTACAGGGGCACAGATGCTATTCAAGTATTCAAGTTAGATATGAGTCATATCTACTTAGTGTAAAAAGATTGTACAAAAAATTTCGAAACTAAAACCCTGAAAGTACAGGGACAGTAAAAATGTCATAAAAGAGGGAAAGATCTTTAGATTTCCGACTCAAGACCTCAGATATCGAATACTATATATCTGAAGAATATCTTGCTTCACAAAAATTCACCTACTATAATTGTTAAATGCCTAAGTCTTATAAATATAGAGTTGCCTTGTCATTACTGGATGTCACCGGACTTGAATACGTCAAAGATTTTCGCATATCTCTATCCCCTGGCGAGATAATCGTTGGAGGAAGGTCAACCGAAGCTCAGTTTCCCGTTGATGATGATAATGCTTCTAGAAAACACTTCTTCTTTGATGTGAAGTTTGAACAAGTCTATATTAATGATATGAAATCAAAAAATGGGGTCTTCCTTAACAATAAACGAGTTCAATCCAGTGCTATCAGTCTTAATGACTTTATAACAATCGGTCACCTTACCTATCTAGTCAAAAGTATCAAGAAAACTCTCGCCGCCTCGGCTTAAACTGACTAAAGCTCTTTACTCGAGATATAATTTGTTTGAACTTAAATCTTTGTCAAACCGTGCATAAAATCTATAAAATTAATTAATTTCAAATATGTACAAATTAGTTTTCAAGGAGGAAAACATGTTCAAGAATCTATCAATATTAACAATCCTCGCACTTATGGTATCAACAGCACAAGCTTGTGATATTAACGGTGAGACTGGGTTTATGCCAGAAAATGATCTTAATATTTCTGTTGATGCTAAAGCATTAAGAAATAATATGACTGAAGCGCGTTTTAACGAAATCATTGACCTTGCAGATAAGCATTACAAGCCAATTGTAAAAGCTAAAGGTGGAAAGCTTAAATGGGCAAGAAAGTGGAAAGACGGAACTGTAAATGCTTCTGCTAATAGAACATTATTTGGTTCTTGGAAAGTAAATATGTTTGGTGGGCTTGCTCGTCACGAGTTAGTTACAGACGATGCATTTGCATTAGTTGTTTGTCACGAACTAGGTCACCACCTTGGTGGAGCACCGAAAGTTGGTGGAATGATGAAATGGGCCGCAAACGAAGGTCAATCAGATTATTTTGGAACACTTAAATGTTTCAGAAGAATATTCGAAGCTGATAACAATGAACTAGCAATTGCAAACATGACAATTCCAGCTACAGTTACAGCAAACTGTGAAGCAAATTACACATTATCAAACGATAGAGCTCTTTGTATTAGAGGTGCAATGGCAGGAAAGAGTCTTGCTGACTTACTTGGATCATTAAGATCATCGCCAGCAACTGATTTTGACACTCCAGATACTTCTGTTGCATCATCAACAAACAATGCTCACCCAGCTGCTCAATGTAGACTTGATACTTATTTTCAAGGTGCACTTTGTGACAAAATTGTAAGTGAAGATGTAAGTAACGAAGATGTTACAGCAGGTACTTGTAATAGAGTTCAAGGTTACTCTGAAGGTGTAAGACCTCTATGTTGGTATAAGCCAGCTGCTTTATAATTAAAGTTAGTATGAGTTAAATATAGGCCAGGCGAAAGCCTGGCTTTTTTTTGGGATAAAATCACTATGAAGTTACTTGCAATCTCTCTACTGCTCCTCATTCAAATTTCATGTCAAACAAGCAGACCGACTATTATCGCACATAGAGGATTACCAAGGTTACTACCAGAGCATACCCTTGAAGGTGTAGAGGCGGCCATGGCCTATGATATAGACTTTGTAGAGCCGGATGTCGTACTAACTAAAGATTTAGTACCTATTGTATTACACGATACACACTTAGATACGACAACTAATGTCGCAAAGTTATATCCAACTAGAAAGAGAACTGATGGCAGATATTATGCCATTGATTTTAAATTGAATGAAATAAAAAAATTATCTATAAATCATCGTATTAATTTAAAAACAGGTCAAAGTGCATTTAAGACCAGACCTCTTATTAGGGACAGTAAGTATACAATCCCCACTCTTAAAGAGTTTATACAGTTAGTTCTGAGTCAAAATAAAGTACACGGTAAGAACATTGGTATCTATCCTGAATTAAAAGCGCCTAAATTCCACCGAAGTCAAAAAGCTGATATTACCAAAATAACACATACACTTTTACTCGAATACCAAGGAGAACTAGAAGTCATTATTCAGTGTTTTGAGGATGGGCCTCTAAGAAGATTAAAAAAGTTAGGTTCACCTTTTAAAAGAGTTCAGCTCATTGGAAGTAATTCATGGAAAATAAATTCAGTAGATTACACTAAGATGTTAACCAGTCCAGGACTTAAAGAGGTTTCCACATATGCTGATGGTATTGGCCCCTGGATCCCTCTACTCTTTAATGAAAGTTTCAAACCAAATCAAATAACATCGATGGCGCAGGGGCATGGGCTTGTTGTTCATCCATATACACTTAGGAATGATAGCATATTTAAAGGGATATCTTCTGAAAAACATCTACTCGACCTTTTATTTAATAAGGCCCATGTAGATGGTATTTTCACAGATAATGTTAATACTACGACAACTCTCTTAAGATATTAAAAATCATTAAGATATATCAAAAAACCATTTCATAAATATCAAGTGCCTCTGTGACACTCATAATAATTTTATCCTTATGAAGTTTTTTTCGTTTAGTACCTTTTTGTGAATATGGCCTAACTCTACCAGGTAGTTTATTTTCAAGTTCTAAAATTTTAGGAATAATCATCTGTGCTGTTAGTAGATAATTCTTTTTTCCTACAAACTTATTTATCACATTTAAAAAGACCGGACTATAAAACTGTCCTTTACGAGGGATTAAATTCTTAAAAGCCTCAACAATCTTCTCAGCACTATCTCTACGTGATTGCATATTCTTAGCATTTGATATCAGTCTATAAAACGAAGATGCTTTCCTAATGATTGAATCAACGGAATATTTTTTTCCAAAGAATTTTAGAGTCAGCTTTTCCGGCACTTTCATACTTCTTTTTCGAAAGCCTCTAGCTGTGTTATAGGCCCACTGCTTATCTATCTTTGAGTGACTAATGCCAAATGAATCTGCGAGAGCATACCTAAAATCACTCTCAGTCATAGTTAAAATCTTCTCAATCGCTTCTTTATGATATTTTAAAGTGAGAAGAAACTCGACATGACCATATTCATGATTATAAGCATGTATATCAGGGCTAAATACAAAGAATTTAGATGATCCTGCCACACCATTGAAGAAAGGTATGTAGGAATCTGAGATCTCGTCTGAAACTGTATTTAAGTCTTCTGTTCCAATATTTATCTCTAAGTAAGGGTCAATAATCTCTCCTGACATCTCGTTATATGAAGAATTAAGTCTCACTTTTTTGTATGTATTTTCTCCGTTCTGTAAAAAACTCCAAGAACTAGACTTGATCAGTGAAGCATCTAACTGATAATCCATTCGAATAAGATGTCCTTCACTATCAAAGTTAAATATTTCAAGGTCATCGATACGTAAATCAGATTGCCAATTTTTAAAACCTAATATGTTGATACCGGAAGATTTTGTTATAAAGTCTGATTTAATTTTTTGTTCCGCTGAATATTTTTTAAGCTGTGTGAAGTCATGATTAAAAACTGCCGCATCAATCGCTCTTAAAGTGCCTTCATCAGAGGAGTTACCATCAAGCTTCGTCACAAAACGTTCGATATTTCCTCTTGCAGAGCTACTCTCAAATTGTCTAAGTTTAAACAAACTAAAATCAATAAACGCCTCGGTTTCTAAAGCCTTTGAAGTTGAAGCATCTTCATAAACAGTAATGCTTCCATCCGCTTTGTGTCCAATAATCGTTCTATTTAAAACAGTCTTAGAAATTTCAGCTTCTACACCTGGCCCAACGAGAGCACCGGGCACTCCAAGTTCAAGTACTTCCCCACCTTGGATATAGTCCTGAGAAATAAATATATGATCCTTTGGCAGACCTTGTTTAAGAATTCTATAAGGCATTTTAAAGTCAACAATGAAGTTCGACCTCTTATTCGCCTCTTCAGCATTCTCAACAGGATAAATAACGGAGTATTCTTTTACGTATGCTATTTCTGTACCAAGTTCTACACCAGTACCAAATTGCTTACCAACCTTAACTCCTAACTGAAAATCATCTCTAACAATAAACTGATCGTATTCACTAGTAGGGCTCGGATTTGAGACAACTTGTCGGTCAACATGTGTTAAAACCTCTGCGATCACTCCATATGCGTCAAAGCCATACCATACAGGCTCAAGGCTTACATTGTTTATCCCAGTAATTAACGCCTTAGCACCTGACACAACAGCATCATTCAAAGCTTCAAGAGGTCCTGTCTTAAATAATAATTTTGTCTCTTCTCTAAAATCAACCGTCTCATCTTCTAAAAAGATATTTGTGGGTATTGCATCTTTATCAATGTCACGATTAAACTCAATGAGTTCTATTTTCTTTCCATTTGGAAGAACTTCTCCTAGTAAACCAAATCCTTTGACCATATCATTTCGTCTAGAAATCAATTTCTCTATTAAGAGTTGCTCATAATTATAAGGTGATTTATTAGGCCAATTGCCAAGCTCAACTGCTGCTGTAATCTGCTCTCTTGAAAGTTGAGCTATCTTTCTTGTAAACCACTTACCATCTGCCATAGTTACATGATCCCAGCCCTCATGGATAACTCCAGATCTAAAGTTAAAAATTAACCCTTTTTTAGTTTTTTTATGAATAGCCTTCCATTTAAAGTTTGTAGGTTTCTCTCTTTGCCAGTTTCCAAACCCATAACCCATATCATGTTGAAGTCCAAACAGTCTCAGTTCACCATCGATATATCTTGAAGTTAGCTTATTATTTTCACCAGGTTTTAAATCAGTATTATTGACCCAAATATTGAAAATCTGCCATGCTCTTGTTTCTCTTTTACCTTTCTTACTTGTTGGGTAGTAAGGCCCAACACGATTAAGCTCACTATCATCAAATCTTGCTTCAAGCATACCTTCTTTGAAAACAATATAAGCACCCTTATCATCAGAGCCTTTAGTTTCAATCAGGTGGTGGAGGTCATCTAGTTCAAAGTAGTCTGAAAAATCTACAACAAATTCATCATAAGATTGATCATCAAGATATATTTTAAATGACTTAACATAATTTGAAACATCTGAATATAAACCGAGAGCTGAAGCAAGTGATGCAGCAGTAGGCTCGGAGTGAATCTCCATTAGCATTTTTAGTTTCCACTCTTTTTTATTTCCCTCGGTATCGATTGACTCGAATATAACTTTTGGTCGACTTTGAGTTTTCCTGATTTTCTTTAATGTTCCTACATTTTCTGCAGGCCAAGTAATTGATAGTCCTCGATGCATATCATTATCACCGGTTAAGAATTTTTTCTTAACATCAACTGAAGCGATATCTTCAATTTCTTCAATCACTCCATTTTTTTTAGGTGGGTTCAACTTTGATATATCGACCTTAGCTTGTTTTAAATTTACTAGATCTGTTGCGGAATAAATTTCGCCTGTTATTGGGTTCACAAGATTGCTAGCTTCACCATACTCTACTGAAGGCTTATTATAGATTTCATACAGACGGGCAAATTGCACAATTTCTTTTACTAGGTGCTCATTTGATCCAATGGGAGTAATTTCACTTTTGATTGCGTTATCAAGATCAAGGACTTTCTCAGCAATTTGGTATTGATTATATAAAGATGTTTCGGTTTGTAACTCTTCGAGTATGGGGAGTAAATTATTTAGAGCAACAACGGTATCATTCTTAAGAGCCTTCTTCATGGCTTTTTTCTTATTCTTACCCTTCTTCTTTTTTTCATAATCTACAATAATATCGACAAGCTCTTCCATTCTTTTTTCAACTAAAGATTTAAAACTATCTACCTTTCCAAGATCAAGCTTACTTTCAGTAAAGAAAGTACTATCTAGCTTATTTTTAAATTCAGTACCAAAGGGTAGATGAGAACTTGCAATAGATAAGTTCGACATCAATGCTAGAGTAAAGATAAATAAACTAATTCTCATTAGGTTTCCTTAACGCGCGATCTCTTTGCGTAATAAAGTTAGGCCAGAAGTCATTAAAACTTATAGATGTTGAAAGATTGTATAAGGTATTTTCATTTCACTACATTCAAGTGAACTAATTACAAAGGAAAGTGTCTAAAATTTGATCGATTTTTTTTCTAATTCTAAGTATATAAGTGGATTAGGGTGTAATTAATTCTTTAACAATAAGCTTTAAAAGAAATGTTTCTCGGTTAATGGACATTCCCTTTTTTGAACTTTCGCTTATGGTTTTCTCGTTATGAGCTATGGCCGTGTGGATATTTATCCAAACCGGCTTCATACCATTTGCGACTTCATAATGCTCCAGCTGAGTGTCCCCAAGCTCTTTATCAATATTACAGGTGTAACAGTAAGAGAGCATATGCATAATATCAAAGTCAGGCATATACCAAGGTCTATACTCTTCATAGACTCCGAAGGCCTTGATATTAGTAATATTTTTTGCACCGGTTTCTTCTCTAAGTTCACGCTTGAGTGCTTTTATATGATCCTCACCATCGTCAATTCCACCACCTGGCAGACTATAGTCATGATAGCGCTCAGTATAAAGCAGAAGAATATCTTCCCCCCTAAGGGTAATCCCACGGGTGGCATGTCTAATAAACTTAGAGCCTGATTCGATATCTATATTTGGGTGAATGGAAAGGTGTAGTTCTCTCAATATTAAGCGACTGAGAAGTCTCTCAAGTTGGTTTCAACAATTTTAGCAACTTCATCGTTTGTGCACTCTGCACCCTTATGATTAGGATGACCGAATTCATTACCATTACTAATAAATACTGCCTCTTCATCCCACTCTTCAAGGCGACCAACCCACTTATTACCGTTTACTAACTCTACTTCTACCCATTTTCCAACAATTGATTGATCCATAAATCTTCCTTCTAAAGTGATAGATTACATTGGACTATATTGTGCTTAAAAAATCAACAGACTTAAGCCACAATAGCTATTTTTGTAACAACACCGCGTTAAATGACTGTTAAATATAGAGTCTTTTTGCTATATGAATATATGGCAAAAAAGAAGAAATTGAAATCTGGGTTTGAACTCATAGGTATTGCTCCAAATATACTGCTACAACACGTAGAAAATACCGCTCCTTTCCTCTTTAGTGGCGAGTTAGAAACTGATGGCGCCAAAAGAGGGTACCTAGAAAAGCTTCGATTTTATAAAAAAAACCTCAAAAGTCTTGCCCATATTGACCTTACTGAATATTTTCATATTTGCATGGCCGCCCACTGGTCGACTGCTGGTACCTTTGTCCCCACCGATGTGGATAATCAAATACGCGAAGGTCTCTGGAAACATAAAGATATTAAGAAGCATATCGAGAAGATGGCAAGAATTACGATAGATTCTTGGTCATGGGATTATACACAAGTCACTAATAGGAAATCCTATAATTCAAAAGATGATGGTGTTATGAGTACCCATGAGGGAACCTGGTTTTCTGTCGCGATTGGAGCTTACTGTGCTCTTAAAAAGAATAAAATGGATGATCTAGCAGCTGAAGTTGCACAGGTTATAACTAATGAAGCAAGAAAAGAAGAGCAGCTAATGCTCCAACTAAGAGAAGATAAAGATCATATCAATTTTCTACGTGCCGCTCCACTTATTGCACATAACTTCGGAGACCTTGATCGTGTTATTATTCAATGGGATATGCTCGAAGACCCTTTCTGTAAAAGTATCTTTAAACTAGGACATATTCAAAATGAAGAATATGACTCTATTTTAGTTTATACAGGAAAAGTAAACAAAGAGTTCTCATCAAAAGAGAATCATAGACATATGTCCATGAGGCAACCAAAGTGTATTAGACAATCTCATGAGTTTTTGATTCCGGTGGGGCCCTTTATGGATAACTGGGGGACGACTTTAGGGAGTAGCCAGAAACTAAATCCAGTGGAAAAAGCTGAAATTATTGCGGCACTTTTCGAAGGATACAAAAGACAAGATCAAGCTTTCGGATATGCTAGAGGTTATGGTGCCATGATAAAGTCCTTACCAATTATTGATGACGTTGAAAGAAATCTTCCTTTTGATATTTTGGCCGAGATAAAGAAATCTAAATTTAAAAAGATTGCTGACCGCTCTCTTGAAGAGTTCGAGGCTCATTATATCCAAGGTCTCAATAATTACAAATGCTCGGAGACAGGGATCCAATTTTAAGGTTAAGGCTAAGTTATGATTCAAATTTCAAATTTATCGAAATCATTTTCCGATCAAATTCTTTTTGAAAATATATCTTTTAATCTTCAAAAAGGTGAACGGTGTGGTCTCGTGGGAAGGAATGGTTCTGGAAAATCGACCATTTTCTCCATGATACTTGGAAAACAGTTAGCTGATGGCGGAAACATCTCTATCCCTAAAGGCTATAAAATTGGATCATTGGAGCAGCATATCCAATTTACTAAACCAACGGTCTTAGAGGAATGTGTTCAGGTCCTTCCCGAAGAACAGCAGTTTGATTTTCATCTTGCAAATAAAATCCTCTTTGGTCTGGGCTTTACCGATGAAGACTTGCAAAAGAACCCTAATAGTTTCTCTGGCGGATATCAAATTCGTATTAATTTATGTAAATGTCTTCTCATTGAACCTAATCTCTTATTACTTGATGAACCAACAAATTACTTGGATATACTTTCATTAAGGTGGTTAAGATCATTCCTAAGATCATTTACTGGGGAAGTTATATTGATTACCCATGATAGGGCCTTCATGGATAGTGTCACAACCCACACAATGGGTATTACGAGATCAACACTTAAGAAAATAAAAGGCTCAACCAATAAGTTCTACGAACAACTAGAATTAGAAGATGAAATCTATCTTAAAACAAAGGTTAATGTTGATAAGAAGAAGGCACACCTTGAAGCCTTTGTTGATCGCTTTAGTGCAAAAGCTTCAAAGGCTGCTCAGGCCCAAAGTAAGCTTAAGCAATTAAATAAACTTGAATCCATGGATGACCTAAAAGATGAAGCCAGTATGGGCCTGCAATTTAATTATAAAGAATGCCCTGGAAAAACTATTTTGGAACTTAATAATATAAGCTTTGGATTTAAAGAGGATGAAATTCTCTTCAAAGATCTCACTTTGAGCGTGGGAAAAAAAGATCGAATCGGTATCATTGGAAAAAATGGAAAAGGTAAGTCTACCCTTCTGAATGTTATGAACGGAGAATTAGACACCTTATCTGGCACGATAAAAACTCACCCTTCCATACAAACAGGCCATTTTGGACAAACAAATATTGACCGTCTGCATGGATCAAATACAGTCATTAATGAAATACAGTCTGCAAACGACGCGCTATCCTCAACTGCAATCAGAAATATCGCAGGAAGCCTGATGTTCTCAAGTGACCTTGCAAAAAAGAAAATATCAGTCTTATCTGGTGGTGAGAAAAATAGAGTTTTACTTGGAAAAATCATTGCAAACGAAACAAATATCTTAATGCTTGATGAGCCTACCAACCATCTTGATATGGAATCCATTGAGATTCTTGCAGATGAACTGATCAACTACCCAGGGGCAATTACACTTGTGACCCATAATGAATCATTATTAAAAAATCTTTGTACGAAGCTCATTATATTTCATAAGGGAATCGCAGAGGTCTTCTTAGGTAACTATACAGAGTTTCTTGAAAAAATTGGCTGGGAAGAAGAAAATCTCAACAAAGAAAGTAAAGAGGAAAAGCCAACTCTTTCTAAGAAAGAAATACATGCACGCAGGGCCGAGATAATAAAAGAGAGAGCGAGAACTTGTAATCCGATCCAGAAAAAAATCGATGTACACGAAAAACTTATTTCAGACTATGAAAAAGAAATGGATGAACAAACAAAAATCATAGCAGAAGCGACTGAAGCTGCAGACAATGATAAAATCATGGATGCATCAATGAAAATTGGTAAACTCGAAACTCAGATCAACAGCGCCTTTGAAGAACTAGAGGTGTTTGAGATGGAATTTCTAGAGTTAAGTGAAAAATTTGATAAACAATTGAGCGATATACATGAAAACTGAACTAGGCTTTATCCTTACCTCACATTATTATGATACTCATAACGGTCTGGAGCTGACCTACTACTGTACAAATAATCATAATCCTTTTGTAATTAAGATACAAAATGAACGGGTTGTTTTTTTTGTCGACAATGATTCAAAGTTTAACCCTGATCATATTAAATTTGAAAGAAAACCAGGTGGGCTTAAAAGCTTCGCTCACAAAAGCGTAGATACAATTTATCTAAACCAATACAAAGATCTGCAACTAGCTAGAGAGTATTGTGAAACAAAAGGTATTAGAACTTATGAAGTAGATGTTCCTCCAACAGAGAGATATCTCATGGAGCGATTTGTTAATGGTAATATTGAAATCCAAGGTGTACCTGAAGAGAAAAATGGACTTACAACTTACTTAAATCCTCAGATTAGAAAATCATCACATGCGGTATCACTTAGTCTTATCTCTCTGGATATTGAGACGGGATCTAATGGCGATCTTTATTCAATTGCGCTTTCTTATGAGAAGGAAGGCCAAAGAGAAAATCTTGTCCTGATGATGAGTAATGAAAATAGAAAAGTTTCAAATGAGCTCACTTACTTTGATAATGAAAAAAAACTACTAGAATCTTTTATTCATACCTTTAATGAGTATGACCCTGACTTACTAATTGGTTGGCATGTGATTGGTTTTGACTTGATGTTTCTTGAGAGAAAACTTGTAAAATATGGGCTTGGCTTCACGATTGGTAGAAATAATTCAAAAATAAAATTAGACGAAAGACGTGGTGCTGGATTCTTTGCCAATATTACGGGACGAATCGTACTGGACGGTCCTCCAGTTCTAAGAAATGCTTTTTACCAATTTAAAAACTTTAAACTTGATACCGTTGCCAGTGAAGTTCTAGGCACAGGTAAAGATATTGCTTCAGATGCGGGCAAGGTAAATGAAATAGAGAGAAGGTTCAAAGAAGATAAAGAAGCATTAGCAAAATATAATATCTTAGATTGTACTCTTGTCACGGATATATACCTTAAACTTGGTATCTTTGATTTAATGATTAAAAGAGTTCAGATATCGGGATTACTCATGGATAGAATTGGCGTTTCAACTGCGGCCTTCGACCACCACTTCCTCCCTTTGCTTCACAGAAAAGGCTATATAGGACCGAATAGAGTCGATATTATTCGAGATGAAACTACCGCGGGAGGACTCGTTATAGAGCCAAAAGCTGGTCTCCATAAGAATGTTGCGATCTTTGATTTTAAAAGCTTATATCCATCTATTATTCGAAGTTTTAATATTGACCCCTATTCAAATATCAAAAGTGATACCAATCCCCTCAAAACTCCTGAAGGTTTTGAGTTTTCTCACACGGAGCACTTACTTCCAAGTATTATCGAACGGCTTTTAGAACAAAGAGAGTTTGCCAAACAAAATAATAATAAAAATCTTTCTCAAGCGATTAAGATTTTAATGAATAGCTTCTATGGTGTTATGGGATCAACGAGATGTAGATTCTACCATTCTGACCTCCCTACTGCCATTACCACAACTGGGCATTATATTTTGAAAGCGACGATGCAGTTCTTTGAAAATCGTGGGCATGAAGTTATATATGGTGACACCGACTCTATTTTTGTAAAACTCAACGAGTCTCAAGTAAAAGACAAAGACTATTGTCAAGAACTCACCAACGAAATAGATATCTATATAAAGAGACTTCTTGCTGATGAGTTCCAAGTAACCTCATATCTAGAATGTGAATTCGAGAAGACTTTTGACCAGATATTCTTCAGTATGTCACGAGGCTCTAATACTGCGGCCAAGAAACGGTATGCTGGCTACCTTGACGGTGAAATCGAATTTAAAGGAATGGAAACAGTCCGCTCTGATTGGACTGAACTTGCCAAAAACTTCCAACGCACCATCTATGAAATGTACTTTCAAGGTGAAGAGATGGAGCAATTTATTAAAAAGTATATTGCTGATCTTGAAGAAGGAAAATTTGACGACCTTCTTGTTTACACTAAAAGACTATCAAAGGCACCAGAAGAATATGTAAAGAATATCCCCATTCATGTTAAGGCCGCCTTGAAGGTGAATCACACAGGACCCTATAGATTAAAAGAAGTGAGCTATGTTATTACTCCATCAGGGCCAGAGCCGATACAGTCAAATCCGACAAGTTATGATTATCAGCATTATATTGAAAAGCAAATTAAGCCACTTGCAGATGATATTTTAAACTCTCAAGGTAAGCACTTTGATGCAATATTCACAGGTTCCCAGCTGGCATTTTTCTAAGCTAGACAAATCCTTTTATCACAGGCGCTTATACCAAGCTTACAAAAAATAGAGTATGATAAATATAAAAAAGAGGTGAAAGATGTTTAATTTATTTGGAAGTAAAGTTGATAAGCTACAAAAGAAATATGAAAAGCTTATGGAGCAAGGCATGCATGCCCAAAGAGGTGGAGATATCGCACTTTACGCAAAGCTATCAAAAGAAGCAGATTTACTGCTAGCTGAAATAAACAAATTAAAAAATGATGAGAAATAAATTTAAGGCGATCTACTTTGACTTAGATGGAACTCTTGTTGACTCTGGTTTGAATTTTTCTAATATGAAAAGGGATTTAGGTTTTCCTGAAGACTGTAATATTTTGGAATATATAGAGACCTTAGAGGACAAACTCGAATATAAGCGGGCCTGCCAAATTATTCATGAGCACGAACAAACTGGGGCCGAGAACTCAACTCTGCTGCCAGGGGTGAATGAACTTCTTAAGTATATTAATGATGCTAAAATCCCAACAGGAATTATTACTAGGAACTCATGTGAAGTCGCTAAATTGACATTAGATATGCATAAGTTAGATTTCGAGCATATTATTACTCGTGACAACTTTGCAGCAAAACCTGCTCCAGACTCGCTTAATTATCTATGTGAGCTTCATAAAATTAATCCAGAAAGTGCCATTTATATCGGTGACTATCTCTATGATATTCAAACCGCTAAAAATGCAAACGTCCAAGCAGGTCTTTACCTGAATGACGCAAACCACGTCCTAAAGCCAGAAGCGGATATCATTATAGATTGTTATCACCGATTTCTCACTAGTATTCAGGGCTAAAAACTACTTTTCGATAGTATTCATTTATGCTAAGTTTTCACTTCACTTAGCAAAGGATAAGGATAAAGATGGAAACTCAAATTGAAAAAGTTAGTTATATTATTGGGCGTCAAATTGGTAGCGACTTCAAGAAACAAGGTTTAGAAATTAACACTGATATTTTTACATCTGCGGTTATGTCTGCAGTAAATGGTGATGAAAATAAGCTTACTCCAGAAGAAACTCAGGCCACAATGGAAGCTTTTCAAGCTCATATGAACCAACAAATGGAACAAGCGGCTGAAGGTCAAATTGAAGTAGGACTTAAGTTCTTAGAAGAAAATAAAGCTAAAGACGGTGTTAAAGTTACTGATACTGGTCTTCAATATAGAGTTCTTGAAAGCGGATCAGGAGCTACTCCGACTGCAGAAAGTACAGTCGAAGTTAATTACGAAGGAAAACTTATTGATGGAACTATCTTTGACTCTTCATATGCCAGAGGTGAATCAATTAGCTTTCCAGTAAATGGTGTTATCGCTGGTTGGACCGAAGCTCTTCAATTAATGAAAGAAGGAGATACTTGGGAACTTGCAATTCCATCGATCCTTGCTTACGGATCTCAAGGTGCTGGAGCACAGATTGCCCCACACTCAACATTACTTTTCAAAGTAGAATTAATCGCTGTTAAATAATTGAGAGGCCCTTAACTGGGCCTTTTTTTTTCGTAAAAAGTCTAAAAAAACCCTTTAATATTACTGCCTTTAAGCCGATAAAGAGCTTGTATGAGTGAAGTTCTGAATAATTCCATATTGATACTGTCGGTTTTACTGCTTTCTTGTGTTTTACTAAGTAAATCACTGCAGAAATTTGGTGTACCGGTGCTTATTCTCTTCTTGGGAATTGGAATGATTTCTGGTCCTGAGGGTCTTGGGTTTATTGCACACCACTCTTACGATTTCACCCATTCAATATCTATTATTGCCATATGTTTGATTATCTTCTCCGGTGGATTGATGACAAATATGGAGCATATTAAACCAATTTTACATACAGGTGTGTCACTCTCCACCTTTGGTGTTCTTCATACAACAATTTTTGTTGGCTCATTTTGCTATTATTTTCTAGATCTTGCATTTTATGAATGCTTACTCATTGGCGCTATACTTTCTTCAACGGATGCTGCGGCGGTCTTTACTGCATTTGCGGGCAAGAAGATACATATTAGAAAAAGAGTTCGTACGCTACTCGAGCTTGAGTCAGCTAGTAACGATCCAATGACCTACCTTTTGGTCACTGTATTTCTTGGTTTATTCCAAGCAGAGCTGTCATCAAATACTGAAACCTTACAACTTATCATCATTAACCCTGTCGTTGGTTTTATTGGTGGTATTGCTATCTTTCAACTATTTAAATTTATCAATGAAAAGATTGAGCTAGATTTTGAAGGTCTGTATCCAGCATTAACTTTAGGCTTTTTATTTCTTACATACTCTGCAGTAACTAAATTTGATGGCAACGGTTTTCTTGCTGTTTATATATTTGCCATAAAAATGGGAAATACTAAACTCAATCACAAAAAATCTTTAACTCAGTTTTTTGATGGTCTAGCGTGGTTATCTCAAATTGGTTTATTTCTGCTATTGGGACTACTTGTTTCTCCATCAAGGTTAATTGATGTTGCACCTCAGGCTTCGGTTATCGCTCTATTTTTGATTTTTGTTGGAAGACCGCTAAGTATGGCCTTTAGTACTTTTTTCTCTGAGCTTGATTTTAAAGAAAAGATTTTTGTCTCATGGGGAGGACTCAAGGGTGCAACTCCAATTGTATTTGCAAGTTTAGTGGCAACACAAATGGGAAGTCAGACAAATATTATTTTTGATATCGTATTCTTCACAGTTGTTTTTTCTGCTATTCTACAGGGATCTACTATAAAAATATTGGCAAAAAAATTAGGACTTACATATGAACCTACAACTTCTCCAGACTTTTATAAAAATCTCAATATTATAAATCTTGCGAATCAAGGAATTAAGGAAGTTCAGATCTCTGCAAGTTTAGAAGATGAAACAAAGAGATTGATTGACCTCAACCTACCTAGCGGTGTGCTAGTACTATACATCAATAGAGATGACGAGGTTCTTATTCCTAATGGTGAAACATGTGTTCTTAAGAATGATAAGTTACTTATCTTTACACCTCTCAAGGCTCAGGTTCCTCAGATTATGTCGTGTTTTAAAGGAATGGTTCATATTCCAAATAAAAAGCGCCAGTTCAATAAGTTTAATTCAAGAAAGAAAGCCGCCTAAAAGATACAGTTTATATCTAACTTAATGTCATTTTTTTGTTCATATTTTGGACTATATTGGTCTATAATATGCTGATGGACAATATAATCAATCTTTCTCTGGAATATCAGTACCTTGTAACCTTTAGCTTGGTCCTTTTACTACCTAAGATATTACTCCGTTTAAGAATCCCTTCAGGAATTACAGCTCTTGCCCTTGGATGTCTTTTTGCAAATATATTCGGTTGGTTTGAATTTGATCAGATGATTCTTACCCTTGCCCGCTTAGGTATTACATCTCTCTTTTTATTTGCTGGGCTTGAAATTGACCTAGAAGACTTGAAGAAAAATATCGCTCCATTGTCTAAGTACTTAGTTCAATCTTTATTAATTATAATTGTTGCTGCCATTGGAATATATTACGCCCTACAGCTTTCATTTCAAATTTCACTTATCATTTCCATCGCAATATTCACACCATCAGCAGGATTTATCCTCAACTCTTTAAGGCACTATGATCTAACTGAGGAAGAAATTTTTTGGGTGAAGCTTAAGGCGATATCAAAAGAGATTGCGGCGATCTTAGTTTTATTTGTGGCACTGCAACTAGATGACCTTCCAGGCTTATTTAAGGCGAAAGGTATTTTCTTAATCCTACTATTCTTACTTCCACATGTATTTAAAATGTATCTTCGATTCATTGCACCTTATGCACCGAAAAGTGAAGTTTCATTTTTAGTGATTATGGCCTTTCTTGCTGGAGTTCTAACTAAGAAGCTTGGAACCCATTATTTAGTCGGAGCTTTTGCCACCGGTGTTATCGCTGGACAGTTTAATCACTTTATTAGTAGTGAGCATTCTAAGAGAATTGAAAGCTCTCTTGTGACATTTTATAGTATCTTTGTTCCCTTCTACTTCTTTAGTGCGGGCCTAATAATTACCAAAGACTTCTTCACTGTAGAGGGCCTGCTTTATGGAGTTGCCCTATGTGTGATATTCCTTCCAATAAGAATATACTCAGTGATTTTAAGTATTAAATTTTTCATTAAGGATTTCTGGCAAGACCGCATGAAAATCTCCATATCTATTGCCCCTAACCTTATTTTCGGTCTGGTCATAATTGGAATTCTCAAACAAAGATTCGAGATTGATCCGGCGATACTATCAGGGCTTGTGGTCTATACTTTAATTTCAAGTATCCTACCCGCTCTCTACTTCCAAAAGCTTCCACCAGAAGACTACGACATTACCCGTGTTAGGTAAGATCTACGCTTAACTTATGAGATATTAGCAGTTTAGCGGTAAAATTAGTCTATATTGCTCATAACAGCATTTTTAACTAAAATACTCATATATGACTTTTTTAACAAAACTATTAATCTTTGCTCTCCTCTTGTGTGCACTACACTCACAGGCCAGCACTAATTACAATAAAGTCATTCTAAAGCTTCATAACAAAGGTTACAGCTTCTTTGCCCTCAAAAAAGAAGAGGTCTACCTGATAACAGGTACTCGAGAGAATATTGAGATGACCTATAATGAGTTCTTAAAGCCTAATAGATTCCAAAGCTATAAAGTAGAACTCAGCGCTAAAGGAATAGCCCGCGACGTTCTTAGATATAAAAATGATGGCTACCTCATCGTCGTGAGGAAGGAAAAAAAGTTATATCAAATGGATGAGGGAAAGTTCATTCGCTTTGATAAGAAAAAATACATTAAAACTATTCCTTATGAAAAAATTAAAACAAAAACAGTTGAGAAAACTCATTGTGCTTACTGTACATTTAATTTCAGTTCAAATTTTGTGAGAATAGATAATAGCTCACAATATTCAAGTGAGATATCTTGGCTTCCCTATTGGAGAATCGGAGATACGACAGGACTGAGATTATCATTGTCACTCTCTCCTTATGTAACAGAAGATGATGATTTAAAAGAAGTCACAAGCTTTGCTCTTAAAACTCAACTTCTTCTAAGACAATATATTAAGCTATTCTTTTTTGATATTGGTGGTGGTAGCCACTACTTTATTGATTATCAACAAAGCTTGCGTATTCTCACAACAGGTGTAGGCTATACCTTTGCCAAGAAGCGTTGGCTGCTAGAGAATCGTATTGCCGTCAGCAGTCTCTACTTTCATTCATCCACAATTAACTGGGATGAAACCATCAATGAATATAAATTTGGTGTCAGTATAAGTTTCTAGAGACTACAAACAAGTTAATTCATTTTGATTTTCTAGGACAGAAAGGATATCTGCATTTTGATAAGCCGGTCTTCGATTAACATTTGCCTGACTTGAAAAGGTATAAACTGTTTTCTGATTTTCATCATAAGCACATAGTTTTTCATTTGTTAGTTTAAAGCTCGTAGCTCCAATGAGTTCGTTCCTTCTTAAAATACGAAGTGGTGCTGTATTTCCCGCAAATTTCAAGGAAAAGACTTTGATCTCACCAGTATCTTTTTCGAGGATAGCGAGCTCATCATTATTTGAATTATAGCTAAGACTTTGAATATTATTTAAAGTTGTATATTCTCCAGCAATCATTTTAATCACTTTATTTGCTGAATCTTTTAGTAGAATAGCATTGGCAAAAGCCGTAATTTTTCCAGAGGTCGTATTCACTTTTAAATCATCACTAGCACTCACCTCATATGATTCAATACATTCAGTAGATATCTCATTTGCAGTGTCGCCACTTCCATACTTGAAAAATTGATTTTGACAGTCAATATTTGCATAAAGAGTTGATGATAAAGTTAAAAGAGTAGATATCATTAATATTTTCATCATAGGTTTTGTCCTTGTAAGGCATTTGTTGTTGTTCCACCTGTAGCGGCAGAGGCCTCTAAAGTTGCAGAGTAAACTGTCGGACCGTCAGGAAGTAAAGACCATTGAAAGTATGCATTGACTGTACAGGATGCTCCAGCAGCTAAAGTCGTTCCAGAGCAATTGTCAGATAGTAATGTCCACACTGTTGAGTTTGTACCCGATAAAGTTAAGGATATAGTTGATGATGTTACAACACCTGTGTTTTGAAGTGTAAATACCATTCCAAGATCTGCTCCAGGGTCTGCGTAGTCTGCTGGATTCGGAGGGTTTGGTGCTCCAGCTCCAACTTGCCAAGCAAGTGTTGCACCAGCACTATAAGTAAAACCACCAGTTAAAGTGGATGATTGAAAAAATTGTGTTACGACCACATCAGCAGCTCCGGTTGTTCCTACCGGAGTCACACAGCTCATTGTTGTTGCACTCGTATAAACAGCACTTCCACAACTAACTCCACCGACAGTTATAACTGCAGAGGCTGCAAAGTCACTACCCGTAAGTGTTATAGTTGTTCCACCAGCAGTAGATCCGCTAGTTGGAGAGATTGAAGTAAGTGTAGGCCCTTGAGCATAAAGGTATCCTGTCGCCAGAGTATCTGCTTGAGCATCCGTATTAGTAACAACAACGTCTCCAAAACCTGCCGTTATATGATTTCCAGTCGTACATGTTATCGAGGTTGCAGCAGCTGAAACACCGGTACAATTAATTCCACCAATAACCACATCTCCATCAGTAATAGTAGGATCAAAATCGGTTCCAGTAATTGTTACTGCAGTACCACCAGTAATAGCTCCACCTTGTGGAGAAATTGAAGTTATACTAGGTCCGTTATTTAAATAGGTATAAGCAGCTGCAGTACTAACTGTAGGACGACCAGGATTATCAATATCAATCGCCACAGAACCACTACTCCCACTTGGAGAGGTACAAGTTATCTGACTGACACTATCAAAAGATAAAGATAAACAAGTGCTACCACCAACATCAACCGTTGTATCAGCAGTAAAATTAGTTCCCGTAATAACGAGAACTGTTCCGCCAGCAATAGAACCTGAGACCGGTAACACACTAATAAAAGTTGGTAAATTTGTGTAGGTAAAACCACTTGCCAGTGTATCCGTTTGTGTATCTGCGTTTGTAATCGTAATACTGACAAGCCCTGCTGCATTTACTCCAGAGGTACAAGTGATAGTTGAAGTACTAACAATTGTCGGAGCACTACAAGCCGCGGCTCCAATCATAATCGTAGGAGATCCTATATCATCATAAAAACCAGAGCCTGAAATGGTAACTGTATCTCCACCACCTGAACTTCCATAAGCTCCATCGGTAGTAGTAACAGATGTTATAATCGGTTTTGGTTTATAATCTAGACTTGAAGTAGCTGTTTGCCCATCAGTATTGGCCACAACAATACTTGAACTTGCACCTGATCCAGAAGGAGTGGTACAAGTAATTTGTGTAAGAGAGTCAACAGTTAATGGAACACATGGGTTTCCACCAACAGTAACACTTGCTCCAGCTAAATAACCAGTTCCAGTAATCACCAGACTTTGGCTTCCGATTTCCATTATTGTAGCAAGGTTAAAAGAGCTAATCGTTGGGGCGTTCACATAATCAATTGTCGTAGTATCTGTTTGCGCATCTGAATTTGTTACAACGACATTAACAGTTCCTGCGGCCCCAACTGGGGTCGTACATGTAAGTTGAGTAGCACTATTATACACTAAAGTCGTACAAGCATTTCCATCTATAGTTATAGCTGAATCTGCTTGAAAACCAGTACCAGTAATAACTAAACTCTGCCCGCCAGCGGCGTGTAGAGTTGTAGGGTTAAAACTTACTAATGTTGGAGCAGCAACATATTCAAATGCTCCAGAATCAGTCACTGTCTGACCATCAAAGTTTGTGAGTAAAACATCAACTGATCCAAGAGCACCAGCGGGAACCACACAGCTTGCTGTAGTAACTGTTAAGAAGGTTGCGGTTGTACAAGGAGTACCATCAATAGCGATATCAAAACTTCCCCCTGTAACAAAGCCAGTTCCTGTAAGAACAATCGTGTTTCCACCTGCAGCAGGACCATAAGCATAATCATAACTTGTTATCGTTGGAACAGGTAAATAATCAATAGTATTTGTCCCTGTTTGTGAGTCTGTATTTGTCACCTCAACTGTAACTGTTCCAACTCCAGTAGAATCTGCAGGTGGCGTGGTACAAGTAATTTGAGTTAAGCTATCAACAGTAAGTGGAGTACAAGCATTACCGTCAATCGTGACAGTTGCTGATGCTAAAAATCCAGTTCCCGTTATAACTAAGGACTCACTGCCCACCTCGGTTATTGTTGTGGGGTTAAATGAGGCAATAGTTGGAGCATCAACATAAGTAATTGTCGTTGTATCTGTTTGTGTATCTGAGTTTGTCGCAATCACATTGACTGATCCAGCAGTACCGGCAGGTGTCACACAAGTTAATTGAGTCGCACTATCATAAGTAAGAGTACCACATGGATTTCCATCAATAGTTATAACAGTATCCGACTGAAAGTCAGTCCCAGTGATCACTAAAGTCTGAGAACCCACGGCATGAATTGTAGTAGGATTAAAACTTGTCAAAGTAGGACCTGGAACATAGTTAAAGGCACCAGGATCAGTCACAGTTTGACCATCATTATTAGTAAGTACAATATCAACTGTTCCCGTACCGACTGGTACAACACATGTTGCAGATATTGCGCTTAAATGAGTTGAAGTTGTACATGGTGTTCCATCAATAGAAATTCCAAAACTTCCCGCAGCTACAAAGCCTGTACCTGCAATAGTAATTGTATTTCCACCTATAGCAGGACCATAGGCATAGTCATAACCAGTAATAGTTGGTGCTGGTGTATAATCAATAGTATTTGTACCCGTCTGACCTGCAAGGCTTGTCACTTCCACAGTAACAGTCCCAATACCGGCGGAGTCAGCTGGAGGTGTAGTACAGGTAATTTGAGTCACTGAATCCACAACTAGTGGAGTACAATCGTTACCGTCAACAGTAACTGTTGCTCCTGCATAAAAATCAGTTCCAGTAATAATTAAAGATTGAGAACCTACTTCGTAAATTGTTGTAGGAGCGAAACTCACTATGGTTGGATCTGCAACATAAGTATATCCTGTTCCATCTGTTACACTTTGATAGTCATCATTAAAAACTAAAACTGCTGCAGCTCCTAGAATACCAGCTGGGACATCACAGGTAGCAGAAGTGGTCGTTAGAAAAGTAGATAATGTACATGGAGTCCCTCCAATACTAATAGCGAAATCATCACCATCAACAAAGTCGGTTCCAGTTATAGTTAATGTATTTCCCCCTGCGATAGGGCCAACAGGTGAATCATAGCCTGTAATTGTTGGTGGGGTTCTAAAAGTATAAGCACCAACAGATGTTGCAGATTGAGCATCAATATTTGTAACAACAAGATCTGTTGCTCCAAGCGCATGTGGCCCGGCGGAAAGAATACAGTCTAAATTATTTGCATCAATTCTTGTAATAGTACAAGTTGCAGTACCTATGGTGGCAGCGACACCGACTTGAAAATTCCCACCTTCAATGCGAATTGTATTTCCACCGTTTAAAGTACCACCGTCGATTGAATCAGTAGCAGTACTTTCTTTAATATCAGAAATTGTAGGAGGTGCAATAAATTCAAAGGCTCCACCAGTTCCAGTTTGACCATCGACTGTGTTAGTAACAGTCATTGTGAATGGACCACCAAGCCCGCCATTATTTCCAGTTGTACAATCAAAACTAGTTGCAGTAAGACTCGTTATACCGGTACAAGAAACTCCATTTATTGTTGCACTTACTCCACCAGCAACATAGAAGTCTGTTCCGGTCACAGTAATTACGTCTCCACCAGCACCGTTACCAATTGTTGGCGCCATGCTTGTTACTGTTGGCGGAACAATATATTCATAAGAAGTTACAAGGTTCCCAACTTGAGCATCAGTATTTGTCACTTCAACTGTGAAAGGTCCACCAGCTCCTCCATTACTTGGAGTCACACATGTAGCAGAGGTAAAACTAATATATGTACTTGTCGTACAAGCAACACTATTTACAGTAATTGCAAGTCCAGGAAAAAAAGCTGTTCCCGTTAGAGTTATAGTTTGTCCGCCCGCTGTAGGTCCTGCTTCAGGAGAAACAGCTGTAACAGTTGGAGCCGGAGTATAAGTATAGGCTGAATTAAGTGACACGGACTGTCCGTCAGCATTAGTAATGGCAATATTAACTAATCCTGCCGCGTGAGCAGGTACATCACAGTCAACCTGGGCGGTACTAATAACCGTTGAACTAGTACAGTTAAAACCATCAATACTTGCAATAGCTCCTGCTGA
The DNA here is from genome assembly GCA_913058265.1 of uncultured Oligoflexia bacterium. Classification (GTDB taxonomy): domain Bacteria; phylum Bdellovibrionota; class Bacteriovoracia; order Bacteriovoracales; family Bacteriovoracaceae. The sequence goes on along the minus strand of CAJXPQ010000003.1, from coordinate 98,159 downwards.
AAAGTCTGTACCTAAAAATGAAATAGTATTTGTTCCGGCCACAGGTCCATAATTCACAGAGAGTGAAGCTAGAGATGGTGGTAAGTTAAAAGTATAAGAATTTGCTAACGCTACTGATGACTGATTATCTTCTGTATTAGTAACAATAATATCAACAAGACCTGCAGCGTGAGCAGGAGTGTCACATGTTAAACTAGTAGCACTTCCGACAACAATATTTGTACATGGGTCACCATCAATCGATACAGATATATTTGTTAGATCAAAACCTGATCCGGTTAGAGTTATATTTGTTCCTCCACCTGTAGCACCTTCAATTGGTGCAACGAGGGTTAGTCCAGGCGCAGCTCTATAAGTAAAGTTGGTTGCACTACTTGCTGTTTGACCGTCATTATTTGTAACAACGACAACTCCACTAGAGGCTCCTGCTGCTGTTAAACAAGTGACACTTGTTGCACTTAGAAATGTAGGTGTCGTACAAGGAACTCCAGCGGCAGAAATATCAAAGCTTCCCCCTGAAGTAAAATTTGTCCCGGTAATTGTAATTAAATCTCCACCAGCAAGTAGGCCATAGTTTAAGTCAATAGAGCTTACTGTTGGTGCCGGAGTATAATTTGTCGTCGTAGTATCTGAAATTCCACTTGGGTTTGCAACAACTACGTTTACTCCAGTTCCAACTCCAGCAGGAGTCGTACAAACAATCGTGGTAGCGTTATCTGATACTGCTGTACAAATATTTCCATCTATTCTTACTACCGGAGGTGAAATGAAATCAGTTCCAGTTATAGTGAGGGTTTGAGCTCCTGCTTCATATAGTGAAGTAAGATCAAGACTTGTAATGCTTGGAGGTGTTTCATATGTAAATAATGAGAGTCCCGTTCCTGTTTGAGCAGCGACATCACCGTTTGTTACAACGACATTAAAAGGACCACCGGCCGCCGTTGCTGCTGTGGTACAAGTAGCAACTGTTGATAGTGTCTGCACTATAGAAGTACAGCTAGTGCCACCAATCTGAATATCTGTCACATTATAAAAGTCAGTACCTGTGATCATAACGCTATCACCACCAAGATCTGATCCAACCGAAATATTTATAGCGGAAACAGTCGGAGCGGTAACATAAGTAAAAGAAGTATTATCTAAATCAGATTCAAGATCAGAGTTAATAATAACAATATCTGCACCACCAACTGATCCAGCTGGAATAGTACAAGTAAGAATTGATCCTGATTGAGTTATGATTGGACAGTTTGCTCCTCCAACAGTTACAGAGGTTCCGTCTAAACGAATACCGGTAATTGTTAAAGTTCCACCACCAGTAAGCCCATCATTTGCAGGTGATACAGAGGATATAAAGGGAGTCGATATGGCCGCATCGGCAATTTCTTGTCGCTTTTCTGTATTTTCAATCGCGTCTCCAACACAGGAAACTAAAAGAAAAAGCATTAAATGGCTTAAAAATCCCAATACTTTTGTCATAGACTAATTTTAATCCTCATCCCGAAAGCTACCTAGGACTTGAGTAATTTCAAGTAATTAGCTAAGCCACTATATGTAACTTACCTAAAAACACCCACAATATTAGGCATTCCAACAGCTTACGCTCTTAATTTATCGGTAATTGAGAGATTTTATTTAACTAGTCATGATGTAAATATAAATTCAGCTACTTAGAAATATACGGCATTTCCGCCATATGTAGCATCATACATTCTGGCCTGGCCATAAACTCGAACATTATCTTTAAGTCCAGCGATTCCATATATTCTTGCATGCCCATAAACTTTAGCATTACCCCAAACACTTGCGGAGTCATACACTTCTGCATGATCGTAAACAAGAGCATTACCAAATACTCGAGCACGGCCATAAACTTTCGCATGGTCTTTGATGATCGCATTTCCTGTGATTTGAGCATACTGTGATATTTCAGCTTGCCCACAAATTTGAGTATTTTTTCCAAGATAAACTTTGTTTGAAACAGAAGCGGTATCTGCAACAAAGCCACCAATTTCACCACTCAGATTCACAAAGTAAGAACCTGCTTCCCCATTACAAGGAGTATTAGCGGTTGCTAAGGCCAATACAGAAGTGGAAAACAATGTGAGAGTAAATAGAGTAGAGATTACAAATAGTTTCATAGTGATAAATCCTTTTTTAATATTTTAAGAAAAAAGACACTCATTGCAAAGGACTTCAAGTCTGACTAAAGGACTAACCTTTGTCTGTCTACGTCCCACAAAATGTTTGATAAACCACCTCTGAAGGAGCTGGGCTTTTGGTCAATTCAAGATAGCTTTCATTATATTCAAATGGATGAGAATAGGCTTCAACTAGGTAATGGAAATGAGAATCATCCCCTACTACTGATTGTTGAATCGCCTTTTCGACTTGATGGTTTCTCGGAATAATAAAAGGATTCGCTTTCTCCATGAGCTTAACTGCATCCGCTTGATCTCCAGTAAGTAAATTCTTCCAATTCTCTTCAAGCTCTGCATTTGGAAACTTTAAGTTTCGTAAGTCATAAAAAGTATTTGTGAAGTCTAGTTTCTCTTGCTCCATATGTTTTAAGAAATTAGCAATAAAGATTTTACTTTCATCTGAGTTTTCAAGAAAACCAAACTTCTTTCTCATTTCTTCTTGATAACTATTTTCATAATATAATTCTAGTTCAGAAAATAATTTTTGAAGTCTTTGAATCAGTTCTTCATCTGACTCTCCGTCTACTCTTAAAACTGGGTACAGAGAGTTTGCTAACATTGATAAATTCCAAAGAGCTATTTTGCCTTGGTTTGAGTAAGCGTATCTTCCTTGTCTATCGATGGAACTAAAAACTTTATCACGACTATACTTATCCATAAAAGCACATGGCCCATAGTCAATAGTAAGACCTGCAATTGAAGTATTATCAGTATTCATTACACCATGAATGAAACCTAGCCCCATCCACTTAGCAACAAGGTCAAGTTTCTTTTTGGATATCTCTTTTAAAAATAGAAAATGAGAATTTTCTACATCCAAAAGCTCAGGGTAAAGTCTTTTGATTGAATAATGAGTAAGCTGTTTTAATTCATCTAGCATCTCTCTTGAAGAAAAGTATTCAAAGGTTCCAACTCTAATATGACTTGCTGAAACTCTAGTAAAGACTCCACCAGGAAGTACATCTTCTCGAACAACATCCTCTCCAGTTCTCACTGCAGCTAATGCCCTAGTTGTGGGTACGCCAAGATTAAACATCGCCTCACTAAGAATATATTCTCTTATAACCGGACCTAAAGCTGACTTACCATCACCTCTTCTAGAGAAAGCGGTAACCCCAGACCCTTTTAACTGAATATCCATCAATTTTCTTTGTAAGTCTTCAACATCCCCAAGAAGTAATGCTCTTCCATCACCAAGGCTTGGATTAAAATGTCCAAACTGATGTCCTGAGTAAGCTTGGGCAATTGGCTCAGCACCAACAATTAATTTATTGCCAGAAAAAAACTCGGCCAATCGGATATCAGACGTATCAATACAATCAATAAGTAATTGTTCTGCTAATGATTTATTAAATTTTATAAGAGTGGGGTTTGGAAATTTTGCAGGAGAACCTTTTTGATAAAAAGATTCTGGAAGTTTTTGGTAGGTATTCCTAAAGTTAAGTTTCATATTTTCCTCATATTAATGAGTCTTATACTAGCTTAACTTTAGGAATTATACCAAATATGTAATTATACTTTTCTTACATTTACAGCACAAGGACCTTTTTGACCTTCACCAACTTCGTATTCAACAGTATCATCATCATTTAAAGTTCCAGATTGAACTGCAGAAACATGAACAAAAAGATCTTGTCCACCATCATTAGGTGTAATAAATCCAAAACCTTTAGTGTCATTAAAAAACTTTACTTTACCAGTACTCATAAACATTCTCCTATTTTGACGTTTATTTATTATAAATTAATTATCCTGATTTATTCAAATTCGAAGCTATAAAACTACCTAGCTAGAAAAAATCAAGATAACGGAAACTACCCCTTAAATTATCTTTTTGCAACATATTTATTACAGGGCATTAAAATTGGTTAACTTAGATGATAAATCCCATAGTTTCTGAGCAATATCAGCTCGTTGAGAGTACTTCGTCTTGAAAGCAATACCGGGCTTACCACTCATCTCGAGGAATCCCTGAGGACCGAAATAACTCCCACCAGCAATATTTTTCTCCAAGGCCGCCATTAATGTAGGCTTTGCACCTTTAGAAGCTGGATGAGTGAAGAAAGGGTTTAGAGTATATTGTCTCAGGGTATCAAGTAATGGAGGCAGATTTCTAAAAAGATCTGTAAGGGAAATACCCGGGTGTGCTGCCACTGAAAGTATCTCTTTTTTATCATTTTTCAGTCTACGATTTAATTCCTCTGCAAACATTAAGCATGCTAATTTACTTTGGTTATATGCTTTAAAAGGAGAATAGCTTTTCTCTGCATTTAAATTATTTAATTTTATCTTTCCCATTTTGTGAGCAAGGCTACTTAAGGCAACAATTCTAGAGTCCGAAGTATTTGGCATATGATCAATTAATAAGTTTGTTAATAAAAAATGACCTAGGTGATTAGTACCAAATTGTGACTCAAAGCCATCTTCCGTTTTTGTATATGGGCCATACATAATACCGGCGTTATTTATAAGAAGGTCAAGTTTAGAATATTTATCTTTGAACTTAGCAGTAAACTCACGAACAGATTTAAGGGAACTTAAATCTAGAACCATCACATCAATTTTAGCCTGAGGAACTAGATTCATAATTTTATCTTTTGCTATATTGGCCTTGTCTAAGTTTCGACAGGCCATAATGACTGTTATCTTTTTAGATACAAGTCCAAGAACTGTCTCAAAACCAAGTCCTGTATTTGCTCCAGTTACAATGGCGATATCTTGTTCTCGATCTGCAATAACGTCTAAATTAAACTCCATCTTGTGTGCCCCTTAATAAGTGGTGATTTTCTCTATATTAGATAATATCAGTGTCATAATAGCACCTCTTTTTTACATAATTCTAACGTTTTCTCACATCGCCTTCCGTCTTTATGATAGCTTTGCTAAAAGTTTTTATCACACATATTATTAAATAATTTTGATAAGGGACAACAATGAAAAAAGTTATTAAACCACTACTACTCTCAACAATGCTTTGCTCTTCTTTAAGTTTTGCAAACTCTATCGAGATGCCTGGAGCTGAAGCTGCAAGTAAAAACATTGATTCAAGTGAAGTTATGGCACACCTACACGAGCTACAAAAGATTGCTGACTTAAATGATGGTAATAGATCTTCAAGTACTCCAGGGCATGAACTTTCAGCAAACTATATCGCACAAAAACTAATGCTTGCTGGTTATGAAGTTGAGTTTAGCCCGTACACATACGAGAGATATGAACAAGTTGGAACAGCTTCACTAGCGCAACTCGCTCCAAATCAAGTTGACTATATAGAAGAAGATCAATTTGCAATCATGCCATATAGTACTACTGGTAATATAACTGGTGAAGTTGAAGCAGTTGATCTAGCACTAGGTTTAGGTAATGAATCCACAAGTGGTTGTGAAATTGAAGATTTTGCAAACTTCACTAAAGGAAAAGTAGCATTACTTCAAAGAGGTGCATGTACGTTTGCACAAAAAGCTGAAAATGCAGCAGCCTCTGGAGCAACAGCAGTTATCATTTTCAACCAAGGTAATGATGTTACCAGAAGAGAAGCTTTTGCAGGAACTCTTGGAGATGAGACTGATGTTAAAATCACTGTAGCAACTCTAACTTATGATATTGGAGAGGCGTTATCAAAAATAGAAGGCTTAACAATAAATGTCCAAGCAGAAACAAAGGTTGTTGAATCAACATCATATAATGTTCTTGCAGAGACAAAAGCCGGAGATCCGAACAATGTTGTAATGCTTGGGTCACATCTTGATGGCGTACAAGCAGGTCCTGGTATTAATGATAACGGTTCAGGGAGTGCGGGGATTTTAACAGTGGCCCTAAGAATGGCCAAGGTTAATGTTAATAATAAATTAAGATTTGCATGGTGGGGATCTGAAGAATTAGGACTTATCGGTTCAACAAAATATGTAGAAGCTCTAACTGAAGAAGAAAAGAGTAAGATCACTCTCTACTTAAACTTTGACATGATCGGTTCTCCAAATTATATGGTCGGTGTCTTTGACGGAAATGGATCATTAACAGACTTTAAAGCACCTAAAGGATCGTATGCGATAGAGAGACTATTTCAACTCTACTTCGCAGCTAACGATCAAAATAATATCGAACTAGAAGCAAGTGGAAGATCTGACTATGCAGCCTTCTCTGATGCAGGTATTTCATATGGTGGATTATTTACAGGAGCTGAGGGAACAAAGACTGAAGAGCAAGCAGTCCTATTTGGTGGAACTGCAGGTGAAGCTTACGATGCTTGTTACCACAAAGAATGTGACGATATTAATAATATTAATCAAGAAGCTCTTGAAATCAATGTTAATGCAATAAGCTTTATGGCCTTAAGTTTTGCTTACTCAACATCAGCAATCCTTGAGGAACAACTTGCTGAAGATAAGCCAGTGATTAGTACTGTTCCAGAATCTGGAATTATCACTTCAGACATTGGTCATGACAATCACCACCATGAAGAAATGTAGAGATAATTTAAAATAGAATAACTTTATATAGGTCCACGATCTCGATCACGATTGTGGGCCTTTTTTTATGGCATCGTAACTCCGTACTCATCTTCAATATATTGAAAGAAGTCCGCTCTTTGTTGCGCATCTAAAACTTTATCAAATACAAACATCGCTTGCATATCAGCTTTCCAATAAGTGCCTGATCCAGCGTAGTTAGAACCAATAGTCCATTTTTTAAGAGGAGGGCTTAGTGTTCTATTACCAGCATTTAAGATTTCATCACCATCTCGTTCAAGGGCTTTTCCTTGAGTGGTAGAACCTCTAAAAGTCCAAGCAATAAAATCAGTAGTATTACCACCCCACGGGCCATTCATTCTATTTCCGATGGGAAGGTCAATATAAGCATTTCCATTTCCCCAAGGAAAATGAGTTCCAAAGCGATTACTATTGCCTTCATTCTCATTTACAAAGGCGAAGCTGTTTGTCACTTGTCTGGTTTTTGCAACAACATAAACTTCTATATCTGTATTACTTGTTTCTCCAAGTGATTCAATCGTTCTATAGCCACTACTATCAAGTCTAATAACTTTGTAACCATCAACTGTTTCTATCGTGGCGGATGTCCCTGAGATTTTCGCAGCATTATTTCCATTACCAGATTTATCTGTCCATGTTGTAATTGAAGTTCCGTCCGCAACAGCACCTCCATCACCATTGATATCTTTTGCCTCATACCAAATCAATGCTCCAAGACTTGCTGGACTAAAAACTGTTGAGAATTGTAAAACAGAACTGTATGGCCCTATAACTCCATTAAACGCGGCCACCTGTACGTCATATAACTCTTCTGTAGAAAGGCTTGATATAGTTGTATTCGTAGTTGTAGGATCTGGATTTAAATAAACATATTCAGAGTCTGAAGATTTCTTATATCTCACAATATACTTAGTAATTGGGTCCCCGTTATGTGCAGGAGCTGTCCACGAAAAGCTTGCTTGAGTTCTATCAACACTTAAATTCGTTTGATTTAATACGGCAACAGCATCAGGACCTATTGTTAAAGTATCAACAAGTACTGCAGTTAAGCTTGGAATAGATGAGATGGACAGATTCGCATTATTTAAATTGATATCAGCTATGGAACCTGTTTTAAGATTAATAGTTGAGTCCAGACTAACACCGTCAGCGTCAATATCCCCACCTTGAATAGTGTAACTAAAGATAAGAGCATTGCCGTTAGAGCCTGAAGTATAACAAGCTTCTTCAGCAGATCCGCCAATATCAATATTGATACACGGGATATTTGTAACGGTTACGTTAGTACTAAATGTTAACTGAAAATCGAGACTTGAACCTGTACTATATGCCCCATCAACCGGAGCAAGTACAGAAGTTACTGTTGGTAATGCGGCATTTTTTATCACAGAAGTTGAAGCGCTTTGAATATTTCCAGCTAAATCTTCAATTTGATAGTTTACTGTATGAGTACTCTCACTCAGACTACTACCATCAATCCCAGTAGCACTCCAAACTGAACTTAAACAGACCGCTGAAAAGTCAGTTTCACCGATATCACCAGAAACAGTTGCATTTTGTTCATCACATGTACCACTTAAAGTATACGAGGACTCATTTATTGAATTTATTAAAACCGGTGCGGTGATTGTCATTGATGGAACAACAAGGTCTACAGTTAATTCGAAGTCACTTTCAGAACCGGCCTGTCTTACTTTGATTGAATTACTTCCAACAACAATATTCGCTAGTTCAAAAATTTGTGAATATGAATTTGAGGCACAAGGGAAAGAATAAATATCAGTATTATTATTTGAAATAACAACAGTAAGATCATTTTCACAAACACCAGCGATAGTAAGATCCGTAATACCAGTTGATGCATTCATAAAGGCATTACCAAGAGGAGCTGTAATACTTAAAGTATCTGAGTTGTTTGAAGCACTTGAACCAGTACTTAGCGTTGACTCACCTTCTTGTGAGCAGCCAATAAGTAAGAATGTGAATATTAATAAAAGCTTCATAGTCATCAATACCTTATCGTCGCGATCAGGCTTAATGTTAACATGAACTTAACAATCAACGTAATAACAAGCACTTGGCATGGCTAAGTATTGATATATTAGTAATTTATGCCTTGAAATATGGACAAATAATAAGCCTGAGGATGGATTACACTTCTGTATCTAATCGTGGTCGACCTTTATGAGTAGACCTCTTTTGTTGTCTCAGCTTCCAGCGTTTAAATCTTTGCTCACCTAACTCCTTAAGTAAGAATTTTTCTACTTCTCCTGGCGTTAGATTAAAAAGCTTTTTTATTTCAGAAAATGATACCTTGTCTTCAACAGACATCTTTATAAGCTTTTCTGTTTGTTTTATATCTAGTTTTATAAGTTTTAATTTGAGTGTTTTTGATAATCCCATAGTCTTCCTACTTTTAAATTCATGTCTTTGCTTATCATTGATTAGATCTCAAGTTTGGCATGATCATAGCATAAGTATGACTTTTTTACAGCATCTAGCTTTAGTCTATGTTTAAAATGTAGCTTTAGGTTTTGTCCATTTGACTATTATTGCTGCTACTTGTTAATGATAAATTATTAATCTTTAAAACAGGAGAAGTTATTATGAAGAAGAATGTTTTATTAGTTTTAGGTTTGGTCATGTTTAGTTTTTTAAGCTTTGGTGCTAAGGATCTTGATTCACCGAAACACAAAGTTCTCTTAAATGAAGGCTCAATGGAGATTAGAGAGTACAGTCCATACTTAACAGTAAGTGTGGTTTATGATGAGAGTAAAGGGGAATCTAAAGGCTCTGCTTTTAGGATTCTATTTAAGTATATTTCTGGTGCCAACGTAGCCAGCGAAAATATGTCTATGACTTCGCCTGTACTAGATGCCCCGGGAAATAAAATCTCTATGACCTCACCAGTTTTAGATCAATCGAAAGACGGTCTACGTAAAATGTCTTTTATGGTTCCATCGATCTATAATATAAATACTGTACCTATGCCGACTGATAATAGAGTCTTAGTCGAAGAAGTTCCAGCTAGAATCGTTGCTGCAAATACATTTTCTTGGTTTGCTGGTAAAAAGAAGCAGGCGAGAAAGTCTACAGAATTGAAGAGATGGATTGATGACCTTAACCAATACAATATAGTGTCAAAATCAATTTACGCTGGATACAATGCACCTCTAACTTTACCTCACACTAAAAGACATGAGATGATGTTTGTTTTAGTGATGAAATAATTTCTTTTGTACTCCTATTATATAAATATAGACTCGAAGAGAGAAGAATTGAAAAACTTCTCTCTCTTTGGTTTATATACTGAAACAAACCAATGATATAACCCTCTTTGTTCGTACTGACCCGAAATTGATATTTTTATTATTTTTCCAATTTCACCATTGGATGATAGTACTTAACTTGAATGGTAGGAATTGCTTTTGGAAATAAATTTATAAAGAAGGTTTAATAGAAGTCGATTCTTTCCAGTCAAAATCAAGGTCGTCATCTTGAATCACTTTAAATTTCCAGATCTCAAAGGAGTGCAATTTCTTACGTTTCAAAAGATAATATAAGCACCCAACTCCAAGGCCTATAAGAAATCCAAAATAATGGGCAAGATAACTAGTACTAGGACTATATTGAGTAGGAATAAGTAAGATAAAGAATACAGCTCCGATCCTTAGAATTCGGCCTAATACTGTTTGATGGGTTTGAATAAAGAAGTATAGAGTCAACCAAAATCCCCATAAATAATAAACGATACCAGAGGCCCCGACTAAAGTTGTATTTGTCTGATACTGGTATAGGACAAAGAGATTAATAGCAACTCCCATAATTGAACTGACAATCAACGATTGTAATCCCCCATAAAATGAAGTCACAAAATAAGTTAAGATATAAAGCATCAAGCTATTTGCGAGTAAGTGTTGAAGATCTCCATGAATAAAACTAGTAGTGAACAAACGCCAATATTCACCATTAACAAAGATAGAGTCTCTGCTGGCACTCAGAAAACTTGAGATGGGATAACTTTTATCCCAATAGAATAAACTCATAATAAAACAGATTGTAAGAAAGCTCGCTCCAGCTAGAACGCCCCAGTTGTTATGTCTTGATGATAAAAAATTACGAACAAATGTTTTCTCAATTCTCATAAATTAAATATGGGGTCATATAGAGTGAAGTCAATGGTAATGACCGTAAATGCACCCCAACTTGATACTGCTCAAGTACTCCCCCTTGAAATCACAGCGGAAAAACTGGCATTATACTTGCTTTATATTAAGTAAGATAGCTCTGAAGGAGGAGATATGAAAAATTTACTTGTTATTGCCTTATTAATCGGATGTGTTGAATCCATGGCTTTTGTAAATATTGGATCTGTAGGCTCTATTCAAATTAATCAAGTTCATTCAAAAAAGATTGCTACCAAGAACACAAAGAAACGAACTGTTGCCAGTAAAAAGAAACTTTCCTATTTAGAAAATCTAAGAGCTAAATTTAATAAAAAATAGCTCTTAGTTTAATCACTATACTTGAGCTTTTAGTGTAAAGAGCTCTTTATAATAACCTCTATATCCGTAAACAATAATTCCATGAAGAACATGAAGTAAGACCATCATTGGTATACCTGCTGGGTTTAAGAATAAATGAATTGTCGTAATTCCAACAAGAACAGGTGCCATTAATACAGCGGCCAAAGGTGCTAATATATTTGTAAGTAACATAACGCCAGTAAGAATTTCAATAATTTTAATCATGGGAAAGAAATAACCCGTTTTAGCAAATGACCCTAATAATGCACCGGCCTCCGAGTAACAGGAGGGTTTGCCATAAATTGTAAAAATCCATTTAATCCAAAAACTAAAAAACCAAGACCTAATATTAATCTTGCACCTAAGTATACTTTTTTATTCATTTGACTCTCCAGTTTGTAAATATTTTTTTTAATTAAAAAATTTCGGTTGGTCCCATTGGAATAATACGATAAGGGTTGATCGTTTCATGGCTATAATAATAATGTCGTTTGATGTGTGCTAAGTTTGTTGAATTTTTTATCGCGTCAATATCATAAAGACTTTTAGTGTAGCGACTCAGATTCTTATAATCTTTAATTCTTCGCACATTACATTTAAAATGAGTAACGTAAACAATATCAAATCTTAAAAGAGTGGGAACTAATCTAAGGTCCGCTTCTGTCACTTTGCTTCCTGTTAGGTATTCACTTTCGTCTAATTTTTGCTCTAAGATATCAAGTGTATCAAACAAACCACTAACTGCTTCATCATAGGCTTCTTGAGTCTTGGCAAAGCCTGTTCTATAAACGCCGTTGTTAATACTTGGATATATCATATCATTGAGCTTATCAATCTCTTCACGCAGCTCCTCAGGATAGTAATCATAAGCATTTCCCGTCAGCTCATTAAAATTAGTATTAAACATTCTAATTATTTCTGATGACTCATTATTTACGATTGTTTGTGTTTTCTTATCCCATAGTACGGGCACAGTGACAGATGTTGTAATTTTTGGATCGGCTTTTTGGTAAACCTCTCTTAAGAGGTTAAAGTTAAACAGATCATCCTTAGTGGCTTCAGGAAACTTCTCATCAAAGATCCAACCGTCTTCCAACATATCAGGACTTACTACACTTACAGAAATATGATCTTCAAGCCCCTTAAGACTTCGATAGATAAGTGTTCTGTGGGCCCAAGGACAAGCATAGCTCACATAAAGATGGTACCTGTTTGACTCAGGCTTAAAAATAGGATCTTCTGAACTTACGACACTTCGAAAGGACCTAGGAATACGATCATAACCCCCCTTCTTATCACTTTTTACGATTGATCCCTTAATCCACTGACCATCAACTAACATTCCCATAATATTCCCTTTAAAAACTTAGCACTTTTTAAAAATATTTGATTCTGTATGATCAAATACTTCACCTTGTCCTTTGATTTTTATTCTTGAGTTCTCTGAATACTTAAAAACTCCATCATCAATAAACTCAAACTTATTCTCATAACTAATTGTTTGAAATTCTTCATCTAAAAATTTATTTGAGCAGAGACCATATGTATGAGAGCCAAGCTCTGCCTTCACAGTAAATTCGGTCCCATTTATATCAGCATCTCCACCGGCATTGACTGCAATTCCCCTTGGAACAATAAAGCTTTTCATAACCTGACGGTTATCTTTATCCCAAATAAAATATCCAACTTCTTCGTGGAAAGGATCTGACTCATTCCCTTCTTCCCAGGCCTTGGTACTATAGCGTAAAGAATAAAGAACTTGCTCATGATTATTAACATCACCAATAGGCTCAAAGATCATCTCTTGACGAAATTTCGTGTTTTCGACTTTACGTCCTGGATCTGGAGCTCGATTTTTTCCCAAAAATCCTTCACTCTCCCACTTCCCAATATAAAATCGAAGTGGACCATAATCAATATTGCTCATACAAACTCCTAATTAACCGTTTACCCAACAAAAAAAAGCCACATTAGTTTAGCTATAATAAGCTAATTCTAATATGGCCTAATCCGAAAGTAACTGAATTAATTAAGAATTACTTGTCATATGAAAAATTAAAACCACCTTCATAGTCAAATCCTACTAGGTCTTCTGATAATTCAGAGTGACCTTTTTTCTTGTAGAAATCTCCATAATAAACAAGCTTGTTGGAACCTTTTAAATATGTTCCCTTGAAGATAATTGTCGACTTGAAATTCATAAACTCTGTTTTAAAAACGGCTATAAATAATGTTTGTCCTTTAACTTGTACCGTTTTGAATGCTTTTGTACGCCACTCAAAATTACTTCCAGAAAGAATCACTTCCCCCTGACCACGTGGAGGTACTTCTAAAACAACATCTCTAGTAGCAACATCACCTGATGGTAATTTATAGAAAATTTGCCCATCTACTGGGGCTGCAATGGTATTTGTACTCGCAAATGCTAAAATTAATCCGAAACTCATCACTAATGCTTTCATAAGACATCTCCTTGTTTTTAACAAAGTTAGTAATAGGAATGGCTAATGTCAGGATTAAAGACTAGACAAAAGTTAGCTGATAGAACAACTTCCATCATCACAATTAGCTCTTTTAGGTAACTTAGGGCGGATATACTTAGCAAAAACATTATAACCAGTATTAAAGAATGGTCTTAAAAATTTATTATCAAATACAGGTACTAAGTAGTGGTATGGAGGAACTCTACTCCAAATCTCAACGAAAGATGCAATTCCTACAAAAATATTCCCATTGGAGTCTATAGCGTGAAGATGAAGGTTAGCGTCATTCTCTGTTATCCCATAGTCTGATGCAGAGAAATCAACAGCAGATATGTCCACAAGTTCAAGTTGATCATTCTTATCAATTTTCTTGTAATGGTGAACTTCTTTAGCACAAATAATACAAGCACCATCAAATAATACCTTTAACTTTTCCATGTTCATATCTTACCACGGTCAGAGTGCTTTATGTTTTACTTACTAGTACAATAACTATACATTAATATATCAGATAGTTATAAGGTGAGTTGTGATGGAAAAAGTTGTTAATGTATTAGGAAAAGAAATTGATCTCTGTAGCTGCGAACCTATGACAGGCTGGAAGCGAGATGGTTATTGTAATACAGATATAGAAGATCATGGAATTCATACTGTTTGCTGTATCGTAAACCAACCATTTCTCGAGTTTCTTAGAGGTCAAGGTAATGATCTTATTACACCTGCACCTCAGTTTGGCTTTGCAGGGTTGAAGCCGGGAGACCACTGGTGTGTTTGTGCTGGCTCATGGTATCAAGCATATAAAGAAGGACGTGCTTGCCCCGTTAATCTTGAAGCAACTCACGAAGAAACATTAGCGATAATTCCTATGAAAGCACTAAAAGAGTTTAGGCACGCTCCAATATCGGAGAGCTAGAACTTCTGCTTCATTCAACGATTAATCTAAATAAATACTCTTACCATTTGAGAGTAGATAACCAGAGATACTATCCCCTACATAAACTTCACAGTCATGACCATTTACAAGTGGAAAGATAATTCCTTCCTCTACAACAGAATCAATACTAAGTGGGCAGATCATATGAGCACTATAATGAGAGATTGATTTTATACTAATATAGGCCTTACAAAAAATCATAGAATCTGTTTCAACTCTGGTAACAGTAGCAATAACTTGCCCTTCAGTCGTAGTACATTCATTGCTTGCAAATACTGAGGATTGAAATAAAGAAATAAAGATAAATAAAATTGAGACTTTCATGCTTAGCTCCTAGGCTCTAAATATTTGCGTCCTATATAGCAAAAGAATATTTTAAATACTACGTCAGATTGAATATATTTCATGACTAATCTAGAAAACTCGATAATAATCAACCTATGACGAGTTTTAAGGATGGATTCAAGGCCATGCTCCCCATTACAACCGGTATTATTCCTTTTGCTCTTGTAATGGGTACAATTAGCTCTGAAGCGCAACTTAGTCTAATGCAAACAATCGGCATGAATATATTTGTTTTTGCAGGTGCCTCACAATTGGCTTCAATTGATCTCATGCTTAAAAATACAGAAGTCTTGATAATTTTGGTGACTGGACTAATGATTAATATGCGCTTTATGCTTTATAGCGCTGCGATGTCCCCTACACTTAAAGACTCTAAGCTTTTAACAAAGCTATCTGCCGCCTACCTCCTTACTGATCAGAATTATGCCGTAATGTCTGCGAATCAAGATCATTTGAAAAGTTCTACCGAAACAATTAAATTTTTCTTTGGTTCATCTCTGTGCATGATCTTAACTTGGAATACTGGGGTAATATTAGGTTTTGTTTTTGGAAATTTTGCACCTACATCTTGGGCACTAGACTATGCTGTGCCCCTAAGTTTTGTAGCTCTTGTTATTCCCTCACTTAAAAATAATAAATATGTTATGGTTGCTGGTTTTTCATCGATTAGCTCTATAGTACTGACCAATCTTCCCTTTAACTTAGGACTAATTTGTACCGCAGTTTTAGCGATCTCTCTTGGTGCTTACCTCACCAAAAAGAAGAGGGCGCTATGATCAATCCAGAGTACTTTTGGCGCCTTATTATTTTGCTAGGAATTGGGACATTTACCATTCGTTTTTCAATTATTGCACTTTCATCAAAAGTTAAAATCTCCGACAGGGTTAAAGAAATATTTTCCTTTATTCCTGCTGCCGTACTTCCAGCATTAATTGCACCTCTCGTTTTCTACCATAAAGGATCTGTCGAACTCATTTTTGGGAAAGAGCGTTTTATTATTTTGGTTTTGGCGACAATTGTTTGTTACTATAGTCGAAGCATGATGCTAACGATAGTTTTTGGGCTTTTTGCCTTATTTGGGATTACCAATATTTAAGTTATATATAAGGGAATAATATGGAATATCTACATACAATGTTAAGAATAAAAAACTTAGACGAGAGTCTTGATTTTTACTGTAACAAACTAGGGTTAATTGAAACGAGTCGATACGAAAGTGAAGCAGGTCGTTTCACGCTTATTTTTCTTGCTGATCCAATCAATGCTGAGAACGCAAAAAATAGTAAAAGTCCCTTAATAGAGCTCACTTATAATTGGCCAAATGATCAAGGCGAAGTTGAGGACTATACCTCTGGCAGAAATTTTGGACACCTGGCCTTTAGAGTCGATGATATCTATAAAACCTGTCAAGATCTTGTAGAGAAAGGCATTGTCATTAACCGCCCACCAAGAGATGGCCATATGGCCTTTATCAAATCTCCCGATGGAGTTTCAATCGAATTACTTCAAAAGGGTGATAAGCTTGAACCTACAGAGCCATGGGCCAGTAGACAGAACGAAGGTAGTTGGTAAAGAATTACTCTTTACCATAAACCTTAACTCTATTAACTCCACCATCTGGATAGAGTTGCACTTTAATTTTGTTTGATTTAATTCCTTGATCAGATTTTAAGACTAAGTAGTTACCGGCATATTCTTTACATGAATATTTTTCAAATAGAGGAATCCACTTACCATCGGACTCACTCTCACAAAAGACTGAAAGCTCTTTTGGATTATTATTCACAAAGTAAGTAAAATCAAAATGTATCTCATTAGGTATAATAGAAGTTGCCAGTTCAATGACAACTTCCTCAAAGTGATTTTTCTCTCTAGACCTTCTTGATTCAAGCCCGTCAAACATATTCAGAGGTTTAAAAGGTGAAAGAACATTCTCCGCTGGAGCATAATGTTCATCAGTAGCACTTACTACCTTTGCGCCTAGGGCAAGTGAAGCGTAATTTAGTTTCTTAGAGTAATCGTTCTTTTTAAAGTAATGAGGATTAATACCAAGTGGTTTTAATGATTGAGGAATACTTTCTTTAAATCGGATACAAAAGGCTTCATCTTCCGGAAGGAATTCTGCCGGATGATCTGGGGGCAATTCATCAAAGAGCGCCACTCTCGTAAGACCACCGTCTGGGAAAACTCTGATTGTAATGTTCTCACAACCAGGAATCGTTTCATTTAATTTAATATTAAGAGCACTATGCCCTTCAAGCCTAGTCTTTCTTAGAAGAGTATTTTCATCAGAGAGAATTTCAACCCACTCCACTTGATTTCCGTCATGATACTTAGTTGAAAGAAAAACAAAGTTAATATCCGACTTCTTAGAAAGCTTTAAATTTATATAATCAAAGTCTTCAGGATTATGTCTTGCTGACTCCCAGCTATCCATCACCTTTCCCTGACGACCAAATTCAGCGGGGTCAAAGACTGGATCATAAGGACTCAAGAGATTCACGGCCCTAGCAAATCTTTGATTGGAGACAGAAACTATCTCCGCATTATCAAGTAAGTTAAAATCAGCATAAGTACACTTTAGCTTCTCTCCTTTAATCTGTTCAGGTAGAGTTGCTTTAAATGCATTTAGAAAAAGGTCCTTATAACCAATATTAACTATCTGCTCACTTGATAGGTTCTTAGATTCAAAATTTGTTTGAAATTTATTATAATCAATTCCTTGAATACCTAACTCTTTTAATAATAGCTGAGAGGCTTGAGAAATGTATAAGACTCCATTAAGCTCACCTGTGGATGTTATACAGAAGCCCTTATATTTATCTGGCCCCTTATAACAATAAAGGTATATTGCTCTAAATCCATCATTAGCACCTTGATGAAGTAAGAACTCATTCTCTCCGGCTTCAATTGTGAAGACTCCCATTCCCATAAGAGTATTCATAAAAGGTTTGCACCCTTTATCCGTGCCGTAAGTCATGTGGACGGCTGTATCATGAGAGATTCCCCCACTGCCCTCGACATCATCAAAAGCGGAGGCAATATGCTCAAGGAATTTTAAAACATCTGCAGCTGTTCCCCACATTCCAGCAGCAAAACCTGGAAATTTTTTGTATCCACCTTCGATTCCTTCCTTAGTATCACTAAACCCTACACTAAAGTTCGACTTATTCATTTCTGGAGAGAAGTCCATATGTGAAAGACCCAAATGCTTAAAGAAGTTTTTAGATAATGAGTTGAGATCTGACTGACCAATCAATTCGATAAGATATTGTAAAACGATAAAACCGGCGCCTGAATACTTAAACTTAGTACCTGGTTTATTGATAACATCAATAACAAGATCTGAAATATCAGGAATAGCGTCTGTGCTCATAACGCCTTCTACATAATGCATATTAAGGGCACAATGACTCATTAAATGCTTAATCTGTACAAGATCCCCCCAACTCTCATCTACTGATGAAGTTAAGAGAAAAGAACTCTTATGTTTCCGCAAGATATCATTTACTTTATCAGACTCCGAAATTCCTTGATCTACAAAGAACTCCAAAGCAAAAGCAGTAGCAAATGTTTTTGAAAGGGAAGCAATTTGAAATTGGGTATCATAATCAACAGTAGAGTTATTGCCCTTAGAACCAAAACTCAAGTTTTGATAGCTCCCCTTAGCTGAAGAAATACTAATTTGTGTTCCTTGAATATTTGATTGTTTAAAAATATTTTTTAATTTTTCTTGAGGATCTGATACTTTATCTGTCCCCATTCTTTTAATTGTAATTTCAAAGAGCGCCTTCTTTGCATTTTCAATCTCTTCTGTCTCAAGGTTATTTATTCTAGATTCTAAAATATTGAGTAGCTCTGATCCTATTTTGCCTTTAGCACTGACAAGAAATTTCATCTTAAACTTATTAGAATATTCAATACCTAGGCTTAATAGCTTATGTTGAAGTTCGGCAGAGTCATTACTTACGCTTTGTTGCTCTAATTTAGCGACAGAGTCCAGTGTTTTTGCTGACTGTCCGATATCTCCATGAAAACCTGCAGCTTGAACGATATCATCCTTCGAGAACTCCATAATTGATTTTCTCATACAGCTTTCATCAACAAATAAATTTCTCACATTTTCAGATGCAAATTTTTCAGAACCACAGTTTTCAAAGTAAAAATTATATTTCTCAACATAAGAATCAATCTTAAACTTTTCAGTGTCTACTTCAGTAATCTTCTCCCAAGGCTCAGGATTCTCACGTAGTGACTCGATTGTAAAAGGAAGTAATAGCTCTGTCGCAAATTCCACCGGTTCTTTGTCGGTCATAAGCTTTAGCATAAGCTTAAAGGCAACCTCATACCACTTTGAATTCTCTTCAGTATATTTAACTTCTACGATCTTTTTATCATTTGAGAGATCGCGACGAATAAAGTTCATCTCTTCATGGGCAATTTTAATAAGATCTTCAACTCTAAATCTACCATGGTGAATTTCATGCCATACTTCCCACCTAGATCTTTCAGCTGTTGCGAGATCATCCATGACTCTTGCGGAGATACCATTAATTTGCGTCGGCAAGGCGACACAACCATTACCAGTTAGCCAGTCTGTTAAGTACTGTAGCATTTGAAAAACATTATATCTTATTTCATCAGGGTGATTATTAGCGATAAAACTCGACTCTTTAATATCAGCAACAATTAAAGATCTTGCATATAAAGGATCGGTATAATCAAGCCCCTCAATATCATCTGCTAAAACAAAGTCCCATACTTCTTTGGCATATTTTTCATTTAATAATGCATTCGTTATTCCTAGAAGTTTACTTGAGTCGCCATTAGCATGAATTCGCCAAGCTTCGACAATAGCAATCCCGATTCGAACAAAGTCAGGGTGGGCAACCCAATATCCAGATAAATCTCTCTTCATTTGGGTGATAACATCACGAAAGAAACCTCGCATAGTGATCTGAAAGGAATCTGAAAAGAGTTCATTTGTGATAGGTAGTATCCCGTACATCCCACCAATCTTAATACCACCGCGCTCTCCTACAACATTAGCTAGAAGGTCATGTGAAGCTTTAATATATTTAATAACGATATCTGGATCTGCTTTAACTGGAATTCTATAATTTGCATCGTTCTTCATTAACCTTGCAGTACTTCCAAGGTAATCATGCCAACCCAGTGATGCCCCAACAAAGTATGGGTATAAAGCATCAATCATCTCATTAACTCTAAAAACGGCCCTTGGATTTTCTAAAACAATGATGACTCTAACGGTGCCAATTTTATATTCGGGGTGAATTTTTTGAATCATCTTCTCGGCCGACTTAATCATAATTTTTATATAGGCAGCTTCTTCTTCATTTTCAAGTTTTGGAACATAGAACGTTAACGCTCTTGGATTACTCCAATGCTCAAAGAGATGAAGTGCAAAGTCATATAGATGTAACGGTAATGGATTTCTATAATAAAATAAAAACGTCGTGGGAAGAGCAAGCCCTGGGAATCTCTTAATAGGGTAAGATAGCATTTCACTTTCTAACTTATAATTCTTATCTCTTTTTTCATCATAAAAAGAGATCTCTCCATTTAAACAATCTGTTAAATTTGTACTGGCACTTATAAGGTCGGATCTCAGTGGAGTTTTTGAATCTTCATCATCTGCCCCCCATTTTGGAGTTTCTTTATTCGTCTTTAATATTTCAGATATGATTGCGGGCTCATCTTTCAGTTTTCGGTGATAAGCATTCATAGCATTAACAGATAATTTAGCATCATCTGGCGGACCAAATAAAGTGACATGGAATCCCTGTAAATAGTCTGGGATGGGAGCAATCTTAGCACAATCAGATTTTCCGCTATAATTTTCTAGCTTCGGGCCTATGACAATGCGCCCCTGTGAATCTTCCTGACCAATAATTGTTTGATACTCATTACTTTCGAAGTCATTTTCATATTCTTCGTTTAGTTCATAGAAAACCTTGACTCTTTCATCTATAAATTTTCTATCAACAGCTCTTTGATTTAAAACCTTTAATAGTTCACCCTTAACGCAGTCATAGAGGTCACAGGTAAATTTCAAAGACTCTGAATTCTCAAGGCCACCTGTTTCGCCAATATGTACCAGTCCAGCAACACCTGGATACTCTTTAGCTTCATTTTCTAGGTATTTTTGAAACTCTCCAGATACGTAGTCTGTATAATAAGGTATTTCGCGATTGCTCATTAGCTTCCTCTATAAGTTGAATAACCAAACGGATTTAATAGAAGTGGCACATGGTATTTTCTTTGTGTATCTGTAATATTAAATGCCACTGGCGTATCTAAGAAGAAACACTCTAGATCTTTCTTTTGATAATATTCTGTTGTGAAAAAAGTTATTCTATATTGCCCGGCAGCTGACTCGTTATCAAACACAAATCTTCCATCCGCATTGGTTGCGCCTTCGCTGATCGTACTCCAGGATTCGTTCTGAAATTTCTCCAGTAAAACTCTTACATTCTCAGCGGGGTTGCCTACACTTGTGTCTAAAATATGAGTACTAATCATGTCTTTTATCCTTTTAAAATTTAATAGAGAATTAGATCATAATCCATAAGCATTATCTAGACACAATTGAATGGCGTTGCGTCAATAACTCGCTTCACATTCCTTACAAATAAACATAGGATAATATTTAATTAATAAATTTCTTGGAGGTTTTCCCAATGTTATCTAGTTTGGATCTATGGGTTGAATATATTTTACGTTTCTCACACCTTGTAGCGGGTATCTCATGGATTGGAAGCTCATTCTACTTTATCTGGCTAGATAGTGCATTCGAGCCACCTGAAGAGCCAAGACATAATGTTGACGGTGAAGCCTTTATGGTTCACGGTGGATTTTATTATCAAGTAGATAAAAGAAAAATTTATCCAGGCGAAATACCAAAAAATCTTCACTGGTTTAAGTGGGAAGCGACTCTTACTTTTATTACCGGCTTTCTTTTATTTGGCTATTTGTACTTTTTAAATGACGCAAGTCTTCTGATAAATAAACAAGTTCTGGATATCTCTCAATTTCAGGCCATAGGCCTAAGTTTAGCTCTTATTACTATGAGTTGGTTTATCTATGATTTCATCTACCATCCAAGACTTATGAAAAACAAAACCATTAGCAATATTCTTGCTTTGGTTTTGAGTTGCTTTCTTATCTATGGTGCTACTTTTTTATTCAGTGGCCGCGGCGCCTTTATAATAGTTGGAGTCATTTACGGAACATGTATGCTGCTTAATGTTTGGATCAGGATTCTTCCCAACCAAGCAAAGATGCTTAATGACGCTGAAAATGGAAAAGTTCCAGACTACTCCCTTGGTTTAAAATCAAAGGCACGATCTGTTCATAATACATACTTCATTTTTCCAGTTCTATTTATCATGCTTAGTAATCACTACCCTAGTATTTACAACCATGAATTAAGCTGGCTGATGCTTATGCTCATCATGGTTTCTGGTGCCATGACAAGACAAGCAATGATCACAAAGAACCCTAAAGAGAAACTTCTGGTTCTTCCAGCTGCAGTCGGCATACTTGCGTTAGTGTTTATCACATCAAAGAAAGACCAGATTAAAGAAACAAATCTTGAAGAGCTTTCGTACAATGATATTAGTTCTATCGTGGCAAACAGATGTTTATCATGTCATGCAGCGAATAATACTGATGATGTCTTTAACGAGGCACAGAAGGGAGTCATCTTAGAGACTGAGGAACTATTATTAAGTCATAAAGATAAGATCATTAAGCAAGTTTCTAGCAAGGCCATGCCTCTTGCAAATAAAACTCAAATGACTAAAGAAGAGAGAGCAAAGCTATTACGCTATATGCAGCAGTAACCCGCTAGAAGGATACAAACTCAAGAAGCTCTAAGTTCGAATTATACAAGATAAATCCTGTGGATCTAGATGGTATATTACTTATCTCTACCTTTCCATTGACCTAACTTTTATTTCTCTTTTACTGCTAAATTTTAACTCTCCACTTTTCATAAGAAATAAAATGTTTACTACACCTTGGCTTGAGCTTGAGCTTAGCCTTATACTCACTTCTTCAGGATTGGGAGCCTTAGTAGCATTTGATAGTGAGTGATTCTGGTATTTCAAATTTCAGCCAATCATCAAGGTACTCTGGGTTCTCGTGAGTAATATCTAGTATAAAGTCGATTTCGATGGGACTTAAGTACTCTTGCTTCTTCTTATCTAAGGCTTCAGCCGATAACAATTGATACTGCCAAAGCTTATAATCCTTAAGCTCCTGTGCTAATCCTTTCTGAATGACTCTTAAATCCGTTTTTCTTTCAAATTGAGTACGTTGAAGTAGGTACTTCAACCCTGTGGGAATAATTGCTGAAACAGTAGAGCCACTATTATAGTCTTCAGTATGGAACAGTTCATGTGCCAGAACACCTTTAAGTGCGGCGGCTGGAATATCTTGTTCAAAGATTAAAGGGTTTACCGAAATATTGTATTTCTTCTTACCCAAAAATAATCGTGATAGTTTAAAGTTAGACTGCATAAAGTAAGTAGGGTTCATAATTTGAGAGTAGTTTATAAAAAGCTTTTCAGAATCTAATGATCTATGTGAACTAGAGATCAGAGACAATCTCATTCAGTTCAATGCAATTGGAATTACTTAAAAAGTTAACGTGACTACAGTCAGTTGGTCTAAATTGAGCAAAGGACAATTGACCGTATAAGCATAAAATTAATATGATTTTATTCATATCGTGAGTATAGCTAAGTCCTTTGCTAGGTTGAAGGTAGTTATAATCTTTACACTTTAAGAAAGGTAATCGACTAGAGTTTAGGCAGTTCATTTTAAGATTGATTAAGAGAGAAATGTGCTGGCATTGAAACCAGCACACCTTATAGTACTGTAATTATGCTTCGATATTTGCACCAACAACAGCTGCCATTTGCATCATGTTGATAGTTTCACCTTCTTTCATTCCAGTTAGATCAGTTAACTTTCCTGATTTACTAGTTGATTTTGTTTTCTTGAAGATTGGTAGAAGTGTAGCGTCTGCAACGATATACTTTCCAGCGTTCTCAGCCTTTCCGTTTTCTGTTTTAGTCTGAAGACCTTTTTCTTTGATATATGTCCAAAGTCTTTTTGTAATTTCAGTTCTTGGTAATTCAGATTCTCCAAGCATACCTGCAAGCTCAGTTTGTAATTTTACTGGTTTCTTTAAACCTTTAGCTTCTGCCATGATGTATTCCTTTAGTAAGTTAATTTTTAATAGTGTTACAGTAATAAGTTAAACTGACAATAAATTGCCTTCGTATAATGCGCTGCTCAAGGTAAAAAAAGCCATAATTGTACTGCAAAACGGCCTCAGAGCCAACTTTAGTAATAACTAATCACCTTTTTCAAATCATCATTGCCACCAATTAGATTACCATCGATAAAAATAAGCGGAAATGTACCAGCACCGCCCATGGCCTTCAGTGCTTGAGTTTTCAGACCTGGAACCTCAGTATACTTAATACCTTTACTAGTAAGTAACTCCTTGGCCACCTTACAATGTGGACATCCAACCTTAGAAAACACTGTAGCGCCATCACTAGCCTTAGCACCTGGGCTAAGATAATTAAGCATAGTATCAGCATCACTCACCTCAAAGGGATCACCCGCCTTATCAGGCTCAATAAACTGCTTTTCAATGACTCCGTCGTTAACCAACATAGAGTAACGCCAAGATCTTTTTCCAAAGCCAATATCTGACTTATCAACTAGCATTCCCATTTCTTCAGTAAAATCACCATTACCATCTGGAAGTAACGTTATATTCTCCGCCTCTTGATCTCCACCCCATGCTTCCATGACAAATGCATCATTCACCGATAAACAAACAATACTATCCACTCCTTGCTCTTTAAAAGTCGCAGCAAGGTCATTATAACGAGGCAAGTGAGTTGAAGAACATGTGGGAGTAAACGCACCAGGAAGTGAAAAAATCACCACTTTCTTGCCTGCAAAAATATCAGCGGTTGAAATATCTGACCATCCTCCATCTCTACGTGCCTTAAACACAACCTCTGGAACCCTACTACCTTCTTTATTTTCTAATTTCATAAATCCTCTCCTATTGATTAATTTTTGTAGGTATCTTCGCCTGTATTAAGGATAAATTGAAATATTAAGAATAAATCGTCTGATAGAAAAAATCTATTAGAACTTTGTACATAGTTGAACTCAAGAGCCTTGTCATCTGTGCCTCTCCCAGTGTATGTTCCACCCAAATCTAATTTTAAGAGGCATAAATGAAAAAAACATTCTCACTAACTGATCCAAAGAAGAAACCTGAGCGAATTGCTGATGCGATAAAATTTGAGGTCAAAAAATATATGAAGCGAGAAAGAAATAAAGAGCTGCCATCAAAAGTCGATTATTGGGACTTTGACTGTCGCATTGGACTAGAAGAAAGCGTAGCAGAAGTTGTTCAAATTAAACAGATTGGAAAACATATTGATCAATATGTGAATGAATCAAGAGAGACATTTTATCTTGAAATTCTTGCAAAATATGGTTATAAAACACCTTATGAGAAGCCAAAGCCTACTGAAAAATAAAATACCTTTCCTTATAGTCCTCATTCAAATCTTTCTGGGTGTACTCATAGCCATCTTTTTTGGTGTTAATGAGAGTTTCTTCAAAGATAGAATTAGTACAGAATTAAAATCACATCCCAAAATGATTTCTCTGGCCAAAGATCCATCTTTAGCTGGAGAACAAAAAATGAATGCATTTCTCAAGAAAGAATCTGCTAAGAATTGGCGATATTACCAACGGTTTCACTTCCACTCAACAGGAGTTGCCGCCATGTCTCTTGGACTCTTACTACTACTTCATTTCTTAGTAGTACCTGGTGTGAAAAAATTAGTCGCAGCTTACTTAGTTTCCTTTGGAGGTTTTCTCTATCCATTCGTCTGGCTTTTTGCCGCTATTTATGGACCTAGTTTAGGACGTGGAGTTGCTAAGGAACAGTTTGCAATCTTTGGTTATATGGGGGGTGTTTTTATGCTAGGTATTCTACTTACTATATATCTTACAGCAAAATATCCGCTGCAAACTAAATCTTAAGAGTCTTTGATTTCGACTTAGAGTTTAAACTAAAAATATCAGGCCATTTGAACGTTTCTGTCTTCTTTTTCAAGTTAGGAATATATGCCAATAGATAATTTGTTTTTTTACTAACTTCTAGATCAACCATCAAATGCCTAATCTCTGATATTTGGTTCTTAAGACTCGCAAGCTTCTGACTTTTTAATTTTGGTGTTGCAATCATTCGCTTATTTAGTGGGTTCATCCACTTACCATTGGATTTTTTAAATCCAAAATGTAGATGAGGACCAGTCACTCTTCCAGTAGCTCCAACGGTGCCAATAACTTGATAAGACCTTACCCATGCGCCTTTATTTACTCTACGCTTATTAAGGTGCATATAGTATGAAGTTGAGCCATCACGATGCTTAATAGCAATCTTATTGCCAGCAAATTTATTATAGGTAGAAGCAACTACCCTACCAGCAGCAACTGCATGAACAGGATTCCCTTTTCGACCTCGAAGATCTACACCTCTATGCATGGTATTTCTTCCAGTAACTGGGTGACGTCTCCAACCATAACTTGATCTTACGTGTAATCGAGATAAAGGATAACGAAGACCTGATCTTATCAAGGCTTCTCCACTAGCTGTATAATGCGCATTAAAAGTTGAGCCTTTCTCTGCATCTATATAAGCAAAAGTCTCGTGCTTTCCGGCCCTAACACCTTCGTAAGCTGTATAGAGAACCTTTGTAGCAATAGTTTTATCCTTGAACTTTCTTTCTTGGATGAGTGCTTTAAAGCTATCACCAAATCTCGCATTCATTCGAAAATTTACCTTACACATAAGGGCCGAAACAATTTCATTTACTGTGCTTGGTGAAAAACCTCGCGCCAATAGAGTTCCTTGCAAAGTTGAGCCCTTTTGAATCTTAGCCTCAATCATTCGGCTGTACCAAAAAGTCGGTTCTTCTAAGAAGGAATATTCCCAAGTCCCACTAGGACTATTCATTTTAACGATATGTTTCTCTGCGGGATTTTGAGACAAAGAGAATTTCACTAATTTGTTATTAGAATCGTAGGTCGCTGCGAGCTTGTCTCCGACTTTTAGTTTTGAAAACTCAACCTCATCAGCGAGAGCATTGATAATCTGTAATGCCTCAGAGTTTTCAATTGAAACACTTTTAAGCGCCTGGTACATCCCCTGACCTGCTTTAACCAACCCTAACTGGGTAATGCTTGAAGCGGCGGGCATTCTAAGTGCTTGAGGTGCATAAGGTGCATAAGGTGATAAGTGAGCAATGGCCATTTCTGGCTTAGACGCAATACAAACTACTGAAATCATTACAAAAAGTATTCTATACATATTTATTATCATACAGAACTTATCGAGACTTTATCAAGGATTCTTTAGTGAATTCAAGCTCTTTTAAACTAATACAGAGTCTCAATCTCACTCTTAATCATCGAGTCGATAGTATTCACACTGAAGCTACTTAATGGTTTTCCATTTATAAAGAAGGTAGGCGTTCCTCTAACTTCAAGTGTCTTCAAATCTGCAACGTCCTGCTCAATCATCTTCGTAATTTCAGGAGACTTCATATCGGATCTAAGTTTATCCATATCAAGTCCTAGCTGTAACAGATAATCAAATATCAGTTCTGGCTTAGGATTATGATGATTTCCCCAATAAGGTTGATTTTTAAAAAGAGTCTCTAAAGACTCCCAATACAATCCTTGCATTCTTGCAGCTTCGATTGCTCTAATAGCAATCTTAGAGTTTTTATGAAAAGGTGCATATCTCACAACTAACTGAACCTTCCCTTCATACTTTTTAAGGATATCTTTTACTTGTGGATAGAATCTTCTACAACTCTCACATTCAGGATCAAGAAATTCAATTAAAAAAACTTTTGCATCAGCATTTCCATAGCGTGGGGAATAATCAGGCATAAATAACTCTTTATTATCTTTGGCCATAAAGCTAAGAGCTTCATTCTTTGCATCCTTATACGCCCACGTGGCAATGATAAAAAGTGCAACTAAAAAGACTGAGCTTCCAAAAAATATATTTTTCTTATTAAGCATGATTTCTATTCCTTTTTTCTAGTATTAATAAAACACCAATTATTGTAAATGCTGTTAATGATAAAATTGGTATTGTTATAAATCCAAACCAATTAATATAAATAGTTGAACAAGGAACTCCTTGAACACATGGCGCCGCACTCTCTGGGATAATTTTGTAATGTAGTAGATTATGATAAAGAGCGATAAGCCATCCAATCAATACAAACGGAGTAGCAAATAAAGTTGTTTCTTTAATACTTTTCCAAGCACCAATGAGTAGTATCATCACAAGTGGATACATAGCTATTCTTTGATACCAACACATAGAACATGGAGTGTACTTCATGACTTCACTAAAAAACATACTTCCCAAAGTCGCAATCGCTGCCACGAGCCAAGCAATATAAAAAAACAAAAGGCTTTTTGATTCTTTCATATTAAAAGCTCAAGTCCATACCATCAAAGTCGGAAGCGCTATGTCTTTCTTTCATTTGCTGATTTTCTTCTCCCCAACTACGATTAACTAGTCGGCCGCGAAGGAGTGCAGGTCTCTTTATAAGCTCATCTACCCATCTATTAATATTTTTATATTCATGAACAGATAAAAACTCGGCCGCCGCATAAAGCTTTCCCTTAACTAAGGCGCCATACCAAGGAAAGATCGCCATATCTGCGATTGAATATTCATCACCAGCAATATACTTTGTCTTAGCGAGTGCTTTATCCAGAACATCTAATTGTCTTTTTGTCTCCATCGCAAAGCGGTCAATAGGATATTCAAATTTTTCTGGAGCATAAGCGTAAAAATGTCCAAAGCCGCCACCAACATAGGGACCACTTCCTACTTGCCAAAATAACCAGTTCATCACACAAGCTCTTCCAGCTGGATCTTTTGGTATAAACTTATCGAATTTTTCCGCTAAATAGATAAGTATTGAACCAGATTCAAAGACTGAAATCGGATGACCTGCATTTTTATCTAGAAGAGCAGGTATTTTGGAATTGGGATTAATATCAACAAAACCTGAACTAAACTGATCACCCTCTCCGATGTTAATTAAGTAAGCATCATATTCTGCTTCTTTGACACCAAGTTCCAATAGTTCTTCAAGTAAAATCGTTATTTTGACTCCATTAGGCGTTCCTAACGAGTAAAGTTGTAGATCATGCTCACCTTGGGGTAAAGTTCTTTCCTCTCTGGCCCCTGCGGTTGGTCTGTTAATACTAGCAAACTCTCCACCATTCTCTGAATTATATGTCCAAACTTTCGGTGGGGTATAATTATCACTCATTTAAAACTCCTCATATTAAATCTGTTTCAATTTTTACATATTTTTAAGAGAATAGAAACATTAAGAACTTAGATAAATGTGAAAAATAATCTTAAGACTTAAGGTCTTACAATTACACTAATTCTTTAATTTGCGAAGTAAAAGAACTACCAGTTCCCAAGGAGTAAATCATATTGAATTTCAAGTAGAGTTGAGTGAGAATTCTGGAGAGGGGTCTTTACCCCTCCTTTTACCGCACAGGTGAGTTTCCAAAAAAGTATGATATCCAACCCAGGACAACGCTGTAAAGCAGTTGTTATTCCCTGGGCCGAATTAATTAGAACTATTTAATCTTTGATAATAAATCTTCATTTATAACAAGATTCCTTACACCGTGTGCATGGTCCTCATTAAAAGTATTTCCTTTACACCATTTTGCCACAGTCTCGATATTAACCTTGGCCACCTTAGGTCTAACACTCTATGAAACTTGTAATGGTGAACCTGCTTGATTGTATGAAGGACCAGTAGTCGAACCAGCGTATTTAATTGGCTTTCCAGTGTTTCTTGGAATATTTAAAGCTTGGGGTAACCATTCTTTACTCCGTGAGCTGAAACTTCATTAAAGTCTAAGGCTTTAGCATCATTCACTAGAACATATACTTGAGCTTCAACTTTTAATTGTGGATTCATTACATCTTTACTTAAACATGCCCCTAAAGTTGGACCAGGAGTAACTTTTGCTGTTGAATGTACGTAGTGAAGTTCAATTGTATCACCTGGAACAAAATCTCCTGTTTTACTATCACAAACTTTCATTGCAACTGGTGCTAACTCTGCACTCGTTAGCTTTCCATCATATTTGTAACCAGTTAAGAATCCTTTACCATCACCAGCGTAAGTTGTAAATTCTCCACCTTTATGTTCTGCATTTTTATGAAAGTGAATATTACAAAGATTCATTTTCTAGAATGAGGTGCCTTGTTAAATTTTCTTTCATTAACACCTTTTTTTGAATTTAAATCTCTTAGAGATTGAGGTCCAAAACCTGTGCCTTCAGTATTTTTCGCAAGAGCAGCTCGATCTGTTTTACTTGGATCTCCGTTATATGCTGTTCCTGATTGATCGGCCGTAGATGAGAACGAATACATGAAAAATGTTAAACTTAAACTGGTTAATATTGTAAATAAATTAAACTTCATAAGCTCTCCTTGTTGAGTTGAATAATATGCAAAAAGATTACTCAATTAAAAAAAACTCAATTTAGCAAATCCGATGCCTACCAGACATAGATTAGACAGAGCGATTTTCCAAATAAATACCAACAAAAAAATATTGTAAAGTTATATACTTATAGATAGATAATTATATAAGAAGTCTCTAATGAGTTTGACACTAAAAGGTACCAGATGAATAAATACTTACTAACTGTTTTGCTATTACTTTTATCTTTATCTGCTTCAGCGGATAAAAAAAGTCTTTATGAATTTAGTGTAAAAGGAGCTAAGGGACCAGCAATAGACATCAATAGTTTCAAAGGAAAACCTCTTCTACTTGTTAATATTGCAACAAAATGTGGTTATACTGGCCAGTTAGACGACCTAGAGAATCTCTATAAGAAATACTCTAAAAAAGGACTGACTATTATTGGTATACCTTCAAACGACTTTGGTGGACAGACACCAGAATCCAATGAGAAAGTCGCTGAATTTTGTAGATTAAAATATGGAGTATCTTTTCAGCTTACAGCTAAGCTTATAGTCAAAGGTGATAAAAAGCATCCCCTAATGAATCATATAATTACTGTTGCCGGTGGAAAAGAGATAAGCTGGAACTTTGAAAAGTTTCTATTTGACGGTAAAGGAGTGTTTGTTTCTCGTTTTTCTTCATCAGTTGAGCCACTTAATTCGGCGCTAGAGAAAGCTATAAAAGAGGCTTTAAAGTAATCAGCAACAGTTTGAGTTGTAACTCATCAGAATAACAATATCTCTATGATTCAAATCTTTTACGAGTTCTAATTCGCTTTTACTTAGCAGGCCTTGTTCTTTCTTGATTTTACTAACTACTAGGTTAGCAATAGCACTAGAATCGATATAGTAAAGATTCGGATCTTCTTGAGATAACTTGTTAATAATCATAGCGACAATTTTTTTTCTTTTGTCTGTTATCAGTTCTTCCATAAAACCAATATACTACATTTCTCTGAGATTAGGTGCTATACAAGAGTTCTACGTGCTCAATAAATCATCAAAGTGAGCTATAATAGCTAAATGATAAAGATAACAACACTCTTAAGTATAGTCCTAGTTTCTTCTTGTAGCCTCTTAGGCATACAAAATGAAGAGCAACCTCATTACGAAGTCATCAAAAAAGACGGCGACTTTGAAATAAGAAAATATGATTCATATGTCGTAGCGAAAACCACTGTTAAGGGAGATTTTACTGATTCCTCAAATAAAGCTTTTCGTATTTTGGCGGGATATATTTTTGGTAAGAACAAAGGTAATAATAAAATATCTATGACCTCTCCTGTTGAAATGAACCCCACACCTTTAAGTATTCCCATGACATCACCAGTAGAGATGAACCAGCAAGAAGACGAATATACGATGTCATTCTCCATGCCTTCAAACTTTACGATCGAAACACTACCTGAGCCGGTTGATAAACGTATAGCCTTTGAAGTCGTTCCTTCTAGAATCGTGGCAAGTCACGAATACAGTTGGTTTAGTTCAAGAAAGAAGAATAGGAAGAAAGCTCAAGAACTTCGAGAATGGTTAGCAGAGTATAAAGACTATAGTGTTAACCCTAACTACACATATGCTGGATATAATCCTCAATGGACAATACCGTTTTTACGTAGAAATGAAGTTCATATAGTACTTAGAGCTAGGTAAGGCTTTCTAGAAATTTATCTATAATTAAGCTCAGTTCTTCCGGAAGAGATTGTTGTGAACAATTCATTAAGATATGCCCTTCACCTTCAACGACAAATTTTCCAAAAGACTTATCGAAGCGAAGTTCTGCATTAGTAAATATTCTAATATTCATTTCGTTTCCATTAACAAGCTCTGTTCCCATGCTTTCAAACTTGAGCTGTTTGACTTCACTTGTTGCAGTTGAAATAGATAGCCACTTATATAACTGGTCTTTGGGGGCATCGCAGGCAGCATCATTTAGCTTCACTTCCACTAAACTATGGTTTTCATTCATTAAATAATAAAGAGTTGAGATATTCATACTGTCATTGTAGTACGAGCTTAGTTGATAGGCAAAATTAAATTCGTGTTCGAGTCTGGAAGTGAACGGTGAAAATCAAAAAGATTACACGTCCCATCCATTTCAACCAGTTTTTTGATTAATTTTATACATATATTTTCCATAACTAAAGTGTACAATAAAATAAATCTTGGCTATATTTAGTGATGGAATTTCCTGGACTATACAATCACCTAGAAGCGAACTTTCTCCCCTGTGATGGAGAAGTTCTCTACTCTCAAAACTTCATTGAAGAAGATTACTTAGAAGAACTAATTAATGATATTCAATGGGGTCAGTCTAATATTCAGATTTTTGGTAAAACCATTCCAGAACCAAGACTTACTGCGTGGTATGCCGATCCAGAAATAAATTACACATATTCAGGTGCGACTAAAACTCCCATTCCCTGGAACCTAACTTTATTAGACTTAAAAAAGAAGGTTGAAATCGCAAGTGGTATTTCCTTTAATGGTGTTTTGCTGAATTATTATAGATCTGGAACTGATTATATGGGCTGGCACTCAGATGACGAGAAGGAACTTGGGGACAACCCTATCATCGCTTCTCTCTCATTTGGAGAAGCAAGAAGGTTCCAGTTAAAGCATAAGACTAAAAAAGAGCTTGAGACTAAGACTATCGAAACAAAATCTGGTTCACTTATAATAATGAAGGGGGAAACTCAAAAACACTGGAAACATCGTCTCGCCAAAACAGAAAAAAAAGTTGGCGAGAGAATAAACTTAACCTTTAGAAAGATAGTATAGAATTCAGATTATTTTTCACAATAACTTAAGTTAAACTCAGAGAGTTTCACATCTAATTTTGACTCATATTCAGAGTCCGCTAAAACCATTCCGACAGCTTCTGCTACTATTTCTTTATCTTGATAAAATTCATTTCTAACAATAAAATCGCCAATAAACCCACGGTTAATAACTGGCTTCCTGAAACATGCTGGGGTTATTGTGTCTGTCCATCTAGTGAAAGCGATAATAGGTGTTTGTGCCATTGCTTCTTTAGAGTATGAAAGATCTTTACCGTCTCGTTTAACTGTAAATTCATCAAAGTAAACATTAAACTCTCTATTGGTCATATCATCACAATGAAGTTCGCCCCCAGACTCTTTAATGTCTACTATCACTTCATCAACTGCTTTTTGGAAACATTTGAGTAGGTCATATGAGTTAGGTGTTTCTGCAAAAGTACTACTAGATAGTACTGCTAATAATGCACTTGAAATTAGTATTTTTTTCACAATTTCTCCATTGGTTAAAGTTAATAGTAAGTCATAATCAGAAAATACTCTGTATCATTGTAGAATCTACACTTAGTGTCTAAAGAATAAACACAAAAATAAGTATAATCTGCTAGAATTAACCTATGATTTTAAATAAAATACGATACTCATTTTTGGCAGGACTAAAAGTAGCGGGCTATGCCTTATATCCCTCTAAACTCAACTGGATTGGTCAGAAACCGGATAATTGGAATGATGTTTCATTAATCTTAGTTCTAAACCATACTAGCCTCTTTGAGTTTGTTTACGGAGTTACACTACCCTTCGATTTCCTGAAAGCACTATCAAGCAAGCTAGTGATTCCTGTTGCCGAAAAGACCATGAAGAAGCCTGTGTCCGGGTTTATATTTAAATACCTTGCACCTCATACAATCAGTTTAACTCGCAAAAGGGATGATTCTTGGCAAAAGTTTCTCGATCAAATTCAACAGGATAATATTTGCATCTTTATGCCAGAAGGGCAGATGAAAAGAAAAAATGGTCTTGATAAGAATGGAAATACAATGAAGGTTAAGACCGGAGTCTATGAGCTCATGCAAAAATATAAAGGCAGAAAAATGGCACTTGTATATAGCCATGGTTTGCATCATATCCTGGCCCCAGGCGATAAGCTCCCAAGAATGTTCAAAAAGGTCGAAGCTGATATTGAAGTTTTACCTGTCGATGAGTACTTAAAATCATTTACAAGTAAAGAGACTGCAGCCACAGATGTCGCAGCAGATCTTCAAAGGCGGCGAGATAAATACTGTAAAGATTAGAAAAGTATAAAACTGTCTATTTTTATAACACCTCTAGTAGTAATTACAATTTATCTACGAACATTTTCTTTATGATGTACTATTCTTACAAAGAAAATAAAGGAAAGACATGAATATCTTAAAACTACTTAGCAGCTTACTATTCTTAGCATCACTACAAGCTTTTGCTGGTCATTTAACTCATGAAGATATGGATACGATGGATTTTAAATGTAGTAAAATTGAAGAAAAAATTGAAGAGATAAATCAAGCACTAACAGAAGAATTTCAATTAGAAGCAGACTGTATAGTGATAAGTGAAAAGACATGGTTAGGGAAAAAAGTACAAACGAAAACCCTTTTAAAATATAAGAATAGAGAGGATAATGGAATTTGTATTGCTAATAGCATCGAAAATTTAAAGGAAACAATTACAGTTTATCCAGAAGAAAGGATTCAAGTAACTCCGATCACGTACTTACTTGGATACCCAAAAAATACCATACAAGATGTGTTTGATAATAATGGAATTCTAATATCTATCCCTTATACGGAGTCAGAAGGTTACCTTCTAAGAGGCCTAATCTTTCCTGACTGTAGGTAGTATGCACACTCTCCTAAGATTCAAATATAATTCATACGAATTTGGTGATATTGATATTCACCTTAAATCTCTCAAAGATAAAAATCAATTCTCTGATGCTGATGACGTGGCACTTAAGCTAGGAATATCTTCTGCTCAATGGTCTATCTTTGGTGTTGTTTGGGATTCAGGAATGGCCTTGGCCCATGAAATGGTCAATCAAAAAATAGCAGAAAAATTGATCCTAGAAGTTGGCTGTGGTATTGCTGTTGCCTCCCATGTTCTAAATGCTAGAGGCGGAAATATTACGGCGACTGACTACCACCCAACAGTTGGAACTTTTCTAAAGGATAATACGAAACTTAATGAGCAACAGGATATTCCCTTTGTTCTTGAAGATTGGAATACTGAGGAGTCAAAACTTGGTAGATTTGATTTAATCATAGGAAGTGATCTTCTTTATGAAGTTCCTCAAATAGAGCTTCTATCAAGTTTTTTAGTGTCCCATGCAAATGAGAAATGTGAAATTATTCTCGTAGATCCTAAGCGTGGAAACGCAAATAACTTCACAAGAGCAATGGAGAAGTTTGGCTTTGTTCACCACCAGAAAAAATCAAGTAAAATGCCTGACTTCAAAGGGAATATTCACTATTACCAAAAAGGCTAAAGTTTCTTTGAGTAACCTATATATCCAAGTAAAGTAGGGCCACCGACTTTAAAGCCAAAGCCTGGAGTAACCTTTCTTGCAAAGATAGACTTAAAAAAACCAAGATTAAACCGTGGACCTATTCCAACAATTTCTTGAGTTGTAAGATCATTAATCATCATCATTGCTTTAAGCTCACTTGGCTTTATGAATAAATGTAAAACATGTAAATGCTTGGGAGTATTAGGAACAAACCATTCCATAAATTTAATGACAATAAGCCATGAAAGAAAATTTCTATTGAATGTATGGAAAAAGAAAAACCCACCAGGCTTTAGAATTCTTGCACACTCAGCAACAACATCTTCAGGTCGCTCAACATGTTCTAAAAAGTCCATAGCACAGACAACATCCATAGAGCCGCTTTCATAGGGAAGTTTGTAAGCATCCCCTAAAACATAATTTACTTTTTCAGAAGTATCTTTTGATTTCGCTACAGCAAGACTAGATTCCGAAGCGTCTAATCCATTTACTTCTCCGTAACGTGTTCCAAGGTAATTCGTTAAGAAACCAGCACCACAACCAATATCAGCAATCCTTAAGTCTTTTGAAGTAAAGTGCTCATTAATTATATTTTCAACCCAAGGGTTTTTTGCCTTTTGCTCTACCCTAAGAACCGCGATAGGGTCATCGTCTGCATTATACCAATCTTCACCGAGGTGGTTATAATAATCATTATTAACTTTTGGCTTCATTTTGCGATCCTATATAAAAGTTCCAATAAATAATTTGATATAACATAAATAAAAATATGATCACAGACTGTATCTGAATAATCATATTAAAGTTATTTTGCCATGCTACCCATAATCCATATAAAGCAATTGGATGAGTGACAAAGAGAACAGAGTGAAGCCATTGCTCAGTAGGTATACACTCTTCTGCGTGGACAAATTCATCCTTCGTAATCAGTAGACATGAAAAAAGGCTAAGGCCTATAAATACATATATATTTGAAAAGAACTGAGTATAAAGAAACGGGATTAAAAAAAACAAGGAATCAACAGGATGGCCTATTCGTTCCCATTTCCCAAGACCTCTATCATGATGAAACTTAAATTCATCAAAGAACATTAAGATTCCCTGTATCATCCAAAAGCCTACGATTATTACTTGCATAGCTTTAGCATCGCTCCTGTAATCGTTAAACCAGGGCCAAAGGCCACTGTTGCAATATAAGTATTACTCGCAATATCAGTATCATGAAGGATTTCATTCCAAATATGAGGTAAAGTCGCAGAGGACATATTTCCCCTAGAGCTCAATATTTTTTTTGAATGTTGAACTTGATCAGGCCTAAGCTTTAAAACCTTTTCCACCAATTCAATAATTTTAGGGCCACCTGGATGAACGGCAAAGACAACTTTATCCTTATCTTTGTCAAAATCAAGGTTCACATCAATAAACATCTCTCGCATATAAGCTTCAATTCTTTTTGCAAGCATAATTGGAACTTTACGAGTAAGTGTCATCATAAAGCCGGTAGCACCTAACTTCCAGGTCATCTCGTCCTCAGATCCCGCAACAACAACTTCTTTCTGAGTAAGAACTTCAAATCCATTTTGCTTATTTGAGTGGAAATAGTCTTCACTTGTCACTGAATACTTTATCGCCCCGTCAGCAAATAAGGTATTCATAATGATTTGTTCGGCAGTATGGTTATCTCTATCGAGGTGAAATGAGCATAGTTCAGTGTGGACAACATCGACCTTATTTGCACCATCAGCAACATAAGCCTTAGATACTCTAACAGCAGGTAAAGCGGCGTAGCACCCCATATGATAAAGATGAGTAACCGGCGTAGTCCGAAACCATTCCTTTGTAACAACCATCTTCTGGGCGGCAGATGGTGACTCGTAATGAGTACAACTCACGTGGTTAAGATGATTTGGGCTTTCAGTTTCACCTTCATATAAACTTTCGAAAATTTCTTCGATTTTTACTTGAGCTTGCTTGGCCCTATTATTTATACTTGGATTAATTTTATCCTCTAAATTATAGAGAGCATCTCCTTCAAATGATAGAGCTCCGATACCTTTAGCGTATACATCTCTTGAATGAATATAGTCGGATTTTACGGCATATTTTTTAAAGAATTCTTTATCCTCAAAGCCTTGATAATTAGCGAGCCAGTCGGTTCCCTGATCTTGTGGCATTTGATTTTTACTATGATAAACGTTGAAATCTTGGATGTACTTCTTCATGTATACTTCATAACACACAAGAAGTGAGTTATGAATGGATTAAATCTATACAGCTATTTCGAGTAAAGAATACAGACTATGTATACACGACCATAAATTTCTCACAGACAAGCTCTTCACTTTCTTGGAAGTTTCCATAACTTGAAAAGAACTCTAAATGAGCTTTCCTCCAATAGTTAAGACTCCTATCTCCCTCTCCTTCTTCAAAAGCATGCTCTTCTGTCACATCGTTGAATTTACAGATCCAAGTATGAGTTACAAGGATGACACAGATTGGCTTTGAATCTCCATTGCATAAAACACTGAAGACTCCAACTTGAGGGATTTCATTTTCCTCTCCACGATAGGCCCTAAGCAGACTACATGTTGCTATTTTCTTACCTTCAAGCACCAGCTGGCCAAGTTCATCTGCCATGCCTTTTGTATTTCCAAAACTCCACGCCTCGAATTTGAATTTGGATAAATGACTTAGATCGGCCCTTTGAGATATAAACTTGTCCCAATATTCTTGAATTTCATCAGAAATTAAAATCATTATAACTCCACCGTACAATTTTTAAAAGCTCTCAACGTCAAATGAGACTCCACCTCTGCCGTCCCTGTAAACAGCAACAAAAATCCCGGATGATCCTTTAGGATCAAAAGTACTCTTCTCTCCCACATCGGTACGATTTGAAAGAAACTCCCCTGAACTTGCATACCAACTAATAAACATATCTTCAGAGAAAGTTTTAGTTCCTACATTAGTGATTTGGGAGTAAGTTTGCGGCGCTGAAGTTGAAGATAGTAAAAAATCACCTTCTGAGGTTGGATAAGCCAAAATGGCGGAGTTATTAAATAACATTCCTCCAAAAGTAGGATTGGTATTTAAATCCCCTCCGGCCTTACTAGTTAATCTTATTCTTTTTAAAGCAGTTACTTCTTTGCCATTATTTGAGTCAGTGTAAGTAACGATCACTAGATAATCCACACCGTTAAATTGTAAATCGCTATCAAGACTAGCAAAATAAGCAAATATGGCAGGAGATACTACGACTGAAATACTTGTAGCAACACCAGTAAACAAAGATGCTGACAAAGTGTTTGTATTAAAGCTTCCAGAAGATGATTGTTTCAAAGAAGCAGGTGAAGAGTCACAACTGACCTCAGCGCCAAAATCAATCCCGGGGTCAGGACACGCTTCCCAAGAGTAATTTATTGTCGCTCCTCCACCATCAACGTAACTGATAAGAGGTGTGACTGTTACAGTCGCAGCACTATTTATTTCAGGAGTATTTGCAGACAGTGCCAAAACTCGTAAGCCCCCAAGTTCTGATTGGGCCTTAAAATTATCATTTCCACAGCCAATAAGAGCGAAACATAGAAAAGTGAAACTGAACTTCTTAAAAATTTTATTCATATTAAAACTCTCCTCTTAAGCCTATAATAGGTATAATGGGTGTACCGGCCGACTTCTCTTTTTCACTATAGTCATAGCTATAAGAAATTCCCTGGCCATTATTAGCATTAGTTATATTTTGAATATCTAAGTAACTTGATAAAATCCATTTTTTATAAATAAATTTACGGTCAACCCTAAAGTCTAATTGAAAGAAATCATCGAAGCGTTCAGAATAAAAATCACCTCGTGTTGGAATATAGACATCTCCATCAGCATCGTAAGACGCCCCCTCTACAGGGGTATAAGGACCACCGGAGACATATCTAAGTCTTGTTGAGAATGACCAACGGGATCGTTCATAAATTCCAATGAGGTTTAGATTGTGAGTTTGGTCAAACTCAGAAGGGTATGTTCCATTTTCGGGGTCATTTCTTCTCGATTTCAAAAATGTGTATGATGTTAATAGTGTGTATTCATCAAATTTATAACTCGCCTGTAACTGTAAACCTTGTACTGTTCCTTTACCGTCATTAGTGTTTCTAATGCTTGTTCCATCACTTCTTCTATCATCTGTAGACACAATGAGGTCCTCAAGCTCTTTATAGAAAACACCAACATCAAGAGTAAGCCCCTTATTTGAGCCTTGCCTAAAGTCTTTCACAACAGAGAATAAATAATGAGTTGATTTTTCAGCACCAATATCAGGATTTCCAAACTCTTTACTATTTTGTCCATTCTGAGGAGCTTGATAATAAAACCCGGTGGCAAAATTCAAAAAGAGTGAGTCCGATAAAGTATAGCTAGCATTAAGTCTTGGCATTAAATATGACTCTTCAGTAGTAGAAAAGTGTTCAACCCTTAAATTTGGAGAGAGTGAGAGCTTTTCATTATACTTAAAAATATTTCTTAAGTAGACAGCAGTGTTCACATCCTCATCTTCAATACGAGCAAAGGTAGACTCAGAACCAGCAGTGTTAACACCACCACCGCTTAAGTTATTAGGTAGAAAAATATCTAATTCAACTTTTCTCAACTGAATATCAGTCCCAATATAGTTTGTGAGCTTGTCATTATACTTATACTCAACTTCACCTCTTTGAGTAATCACTGTCGAATTTAATTCAAAAAATCTTTCCGCCAAATTAAAGGTTAAATTATCACTACCAACTGCCACAGAGACATCTAGTTTAGTCTTATCATTTATCTTCTTATAGTATCTCGGGATTACTCTATTAAATGTTGTGACATTAGAAATATTGCCCTCAAAGCTAGGGTTATCGATTTCTTTAACAATAAGTTCAAGAGTATCCTTACTAGAAATTGCAACGAGAGAAAAACGTTCATCGTCTGATATATCGTACTTATAGTTTATATAATAATCTTGAAACTCTGGTGCAGCTGTAACTCCAAAGTCATCCATTTCTTCAGCAACTTTTTCTACTATTTTTCCAAAATAGCTAATTCTGGCAGAAGTAATAAGAGAGGATTTTTCAGTAATAGGTCCCTCGGCTAAAGCTCCAAGCTTTGTTATATCCATGAATCCCTCTCCATGCCAACGATCAGTCTTTGCACTTCGAGTGTTTAGGTTAATGATCCCTCCAAGTGCACGACCATACTCAGGACCAAAGCCAGCTGCGAGGAATTCCACCTCTCTTACTGCAGTCGGTGTCACGACAGAAGTCAGACCACCAAAGTGAAAGATAAGTGGAATCTCATGACCATCAATGGAGTAGCGAGTATCATCAGGCTCAGAGCCCTGGATTACAATTTGAGAACTAAAGGTTTGACTCGCAACTCCAGGTAAATTTTGTACTGCTTTAACAGGGTCTTCCTGGGCACCAGGTGCTTTAAGAAAATCTTTTTGGGACAAGCTCTTTTTTGCTACGTCTTTCTTTATTTCTTTACCAGTTACGACTGTTTCAAAAACATCATAAAATTCTTTTTCTAGGTATAATTCGTAATTCGTTTCATTTTTTGTGCTCTCAATATCAATTCGAAGATAATTACTTTTATTAACGATAAAGTTAAACTTTCCCTTAGGGACATCTGGAAATAAGAATCGTCCCTTGGAATCGGTTGTGGCCTTAAGCTTATGGGGCATAATAAAAACATTTGTCTCAGCTAAAACATTTCGAGTTCCTTTTTCGAAAAGAACTCCCTTAATTCCTGTTTGAGCAAAACAAGTGCTCATCAGTAATATATTAAGACTCAAGTAAATATTTAATCGCATACTTTATTCTCACTGCTGCAGGTTTTTTTTCTATATAGGCGGGCTTAAATTTAAATTTTAAAATAGCTGCTTTAGCAAGCTGATCTAATTTAGG
Source organism: uncultured Oligoflexia bacterium (assembly GCA_913058265.1). Taxonomy (GTDB): domain Bacteria; phylum Bdellovibrionota; class Bacteriovoracia; order Bacteriovoracales; family Bacteriovoracaceae. The sequence goes on along the minus strand of CAJXPQ010000003.1, from coordinate 56,270 downwards.
ATTTAAGCCCCGAACGAGTTTTGCCTGCCTAACGTCACCATTTTTATCAATCAGTATCTCAAAGATTACTGAACCCGATACTTTTTGCTCTTTTGCCCACTTAGGGTACTCTGGTCGAACCTCATTTATCGCTCTAGGCATTGAGGTGATTAAAAACTCTTCCGCCGCCTGAGGAAGGGAGTCAGACTCATCATCCTGAAGCTCTTTATCATCTTCTTTTTTAGTGAGAGTATTACCAACTTTAGCAGTAACTGTTCCCTTATCACTTGTCAGTGTATTTCTTTTGACTCCAAAAACTTCACGAATCTTTTTCTGTGTTTTACTTGGGATCGGTAAGCTTGTATCTGCATTGATAACAATCTTAGGAGATTTATTCATTTCAATCACTTCTTTTTCAACAATCGTAAAATTAAATGTTTCAATCACTTCTCTTTTGTTCATACTAAGTATGATGACAAAAATAAAAATTATCAAAAGGTGACTGACTAATGATTCAGTTAGCGCTTTATTCATCTTTAATTTTTTCTACTTGAAAGGCAAAGTTACTGATACCTGCCAGTTTAACTTGATCCAAAACTTTAATCACATCACCGTGCATCGCCTCTTTATCTGCAGAGATCAGTAGTTGAATGTCTGCATTATCACTCTTCAACCTGACTGCCCTATCATAGAGCAGAGTCATCTCAATAATTTCTCCATCAAGAAGAACCTGACCATTTTTTGAGATGGCAACAGCAAAAGTCTTGGCCTCTGAGCGCTTGGTGCTTTTTCCCTCAGGTAACTTTATATTCATTGTCTCTTTAACCATAATTGGAGCTGTTACCATAAATATAACAAGGAGAACTAAAACCACATCAACAAATGGGGTGATATTGATATCATTTATGCCATCGCTTTCACTTGGATCGAAATTTGATGCCATCTCTATTTCTCCAATGCGATATACTCATCTAAACGAGTCTGCAGATCATTAATAATAAGTTTAGAGCGTTTAGAGAAAATATTAAATGCAATAACAGCTGGTATGGCGACAAATAATCCGACAGCTGTAAGGATTAATGCTTCGGCCAAAGCAAACATAACGGCATTTGAACCTGCATTACCAGCAGAAAGCTCACCAAATGCCACAATGATGCCGAGGATCGTTCCAAGGAGGCCAATAAAAGGTGTTGTTGATCCTAAGGTTCCAAGGATAGCAAGTCTAACCTGCAATCTTTTTTGCAAACTATAAAAGTGCCGGTTTAAACCCATATGAATATTTTCTTTGGATAGTTTACTCGCCTGATTTTCAATATCTAAAAACTCTTTATCTAAATCAAAGGACTTTAAGAAGCGCCTACGTTCAATTATGATTGCAAAAGACCAAATAGATAAACCAAATAAAATAAGTAATATCAATCTTGCAAGCCACTCAACAATTATCATCCATATAGGCATATATTCCTCCAATTTTCATAAAGATTATGTCATTTACTTAACGATCTTTCATCTCTTAATCTGGCCAAACCGTATATTAAAGCTGTACGGCCTCATCAAGATAATGCGTACTTCACCTACCAATACTTCAGCAATACTATACACTTACCAGTCGCCCAACTAAAAAACTCAAGTAACATCTAACCTAATACGATACGTCCATATAGGTTGAATTATTTTAAAGGAGAGAGCTTATGAGTTATTGTCCACACTGTGACAAGAGTGTAGAGATTGAACAAAAGACAAAAGTCGGTAAAGCGATTGCGAAAGGTGCAGTATCTACTGCCGGCGCAACGGTTAACCTTGCGATGAAAATCAGTGATGAAAGTCACTATGAAACAGATAAGAATCAAATGCTCAATAGTCACGCGAGACATAATAGAGCTGTTAGAAATAGTCAGTCTGATGCAGCAGTTTCAATCATGAATAGTATGAATAATAAAAGTGTCGATCTAGCAATGGGAGCTGATCACTACTACGCCTGTATGGAATGTCATAGCGTAGTTGATCACCCTCAATGTGAAAGTAGGCCTGAGTACCTTGGTGTAAGCTATGATGCTTCAACTAATAATACTCAAAAGATTCTTGCGGGTATACTACTAATTGGTACATATGCACTTCTTAAAGACGTGGGAATTTCAAAGGTTGCCGTTTCGCTCTCATCAATAGGTGCAGCATTCATTGGTTATTTTGGTGTAAACTTTATTCCATTAAAGCCAAGAGGAATAGTTAATCTTTTAGGTGAGAATGTGAAGTCTGTTTTTGTTGTTAGTATTACATTTGTCATTACACTCCTTATAGGTGGTTTTGCTATAGAAGCGATGACAGATAAAGGATTACTACGAGACATATTAATCTCTACCTATATGATTCTCCTTGGAGGAGGGTCTCTTTATGGTCTATTCACAATGAATAAGCGAAAGTGGTCTGAGATAAAAGAAACGTGGATGCTACTTGATCAACTAGATGATAATTATCAAGCAGAAGAAGTTAATCACGATGAAGCAGCTTAAATAAGAAATAATTTTAATTTTATAAGAAGCCCTCGTTTAAAAACGTGGGCTTTTAATTTTAGATACCTTGTATTTCATTATCATTCATATAAGGTATTAATAAAGTTTTAGAATTTGAAATCCAACCGATATCGGCCAAACCTTTTTTTCCCTCATATAAAACAGTCGTATCACCTGTTGGTGTAATTTTATAAACGATACCAGCTGACCAATCTGAGACAAGAAAATTACCCTCATGATCGACCTCAAGACCATCTAAATGACCAAGTGGTTTTTTATTTATATAGATTCTCTTTTTAGAGTCCATATTAATCTTATATAACCTTCCATCAATTTTAGTAGACTAATCAGTTGTTAATCCCCATGCAGCGACATATAAATAGTTATCTAATATTAACAAACCATTTGGTGATTCAAGTTCTGGGCCCTCGACAAAAGAAGATATTTTATCATTTTTCAACAGGTATATTTTAGAGGTTATAGTATCTGATACATAAACCTCTCCGCTTGCAGAGATAGCAATATCATTTAGAAACTTAGCTCCCTTGATGGGATACTTTTTTAATACTTTACCTTTATTCATATCGATTTCAACCAGTTCATCAATATCACTTACCCAAAGCTTACCATTTAAAGATCTCATGCCTTTTGGAGCATTAAGACCAGTTATCCAATTTTCATTGAGAATTTTTCCAGCACTGGACAAAATAGAGATATGGCCTTTACCATCTTTCTTACTTCCTTCTCCATCGATACTTGAAACAAAGACTAAGTTATAATCGACTGCATAGTAAGCAGACTCAGGTGTCTTAATATTACTCTTTACCGACCATTTATAACCCTGAACGATTGCAAATATTGAGAAACTAAAAGTAAGCATCATAAATACTATAAAAATTTTCATTATTACTCCGAAGTTAATGTAGATATTTGTCTACTTATCAATCTTCTTTTTACCTAAATCAAAGGATCGTATAAGATCAAGCCCCAGGTAACGAAGAGCAAGAAGAATCATATAGACAGCTGCTGCTTCATCGAGATTACCAACAATAGGAAGATTATCGGGAAGTAATTCAAAAAGACCCATCGTAGGATTCAAAATATAAATGATTCCGACTATAACTGCTCCAACTGCAATAATCTTTTTTAATTTATTCTTCATTTCCAATATTCCTAAAGTAAAGCATCGTCATGAACAGCACTGTCTATAGCCTCTTGAAAACGATGTTCTTCTTTAACTGCATCTAATCTATTTGTAACAGCATCTTCAACATTGGCCTCTTGAGTTAACCCGATATAAATTGAGTACACCATAAAGACTAGCATGAATGCAAAAGGAAGCCCGGTACAGATAGTTGCGGTCTGAAGAGTTTGAAGTCCTCCACCAAGCAATAAAACACCCGCAACAACACCTTCCATAAGTGCCCAAAAAACTCTTTGAGGTACAGGTGAATCTAACTTTCCACCAGAAGTAAGATGATCAACAACTAATGAACCTGAATCTGATGACGTAACAAAGAAGACTATAACTAAAATGATTCCAACAAGAGATAACAAGTCCGTTAAAGGGTATGATTTCAGCATTATAAATAATGCAGTAGATAGATCATTCTTAACTGCGCCAAAGAGGTCAACGACTCCGTTTGATTGTAGATATATGGCAGAACTACCAAAAATAGATAATACAATAAATGAAAGAATTGTAGGAACAACCATAACACCCACAATGAATTCACGGACAGTACGTCCTTTAGAAATTCTTGCAATAAACATTCCTACAAATGGTGACCATGAAATCCACCAGGCCCAATAGAATACGGTCCACGATCCCTGCCAGCTAGTCTTTTGAAAAGTTTCGGTCCATAGACTTAGTTGTGGCAACTGACTTAAATAATAGCCAACATTTTGAACACTAGCACTTAAGATATAAACAGTTGGTCCCGCTATAAGCAAAATTAATAAAAATATTCCCGCAAGTCCCATATTTAATTGTGAAAGTTTTTTCACACCCGAATCTAATCCCGCAACAACTGATAAAGTTGCAATAAATGTAATACCAATAATGAGAACTATTTGCATGGTGACACTAATCTCGACACCAAAAAGAAAATGAAGACCTGCGTTTACTTGTTGAGAACCAAAACCAAGAGAGATGGCAAGTCCAATGACAGTAGCTAACACGGCAAGAATATCGATTAAATTTCCCCAAAAACCATAAATCTTATTACCTAGTACAGGATAAAAAATAGATCTAATCGTTAAAGGAAGACCTCTATTAAAAGAAAAGAATGCTAATCCCAGACCAACCATGGCATAAATAGACCAGGCATGTAATCCCCAATGAAAGTAAGTTACTCCCATCGCCGCCTGAGCAGCAACAACTGATCCTCCCTCAACTCCGATGAACATAGGTGATGGTGACATAAAATGAGTGATTGGCTCACCAACCCCCCAAAACATAAGACCTACTCCCATACCTGCAGATAAAAGCATGGCATACCACGAAATTGTTGTGAACTCTGGTACTGCATTCTTACCACCAATTCGAACCTTTCCAAGTCGACTAAAAGCAAAATAGCATGAGGCCACAATCATCAAGTTGACAACGAGAATCATGAACCATCCCATATACTTTGTTATAACTTTCATACCCATTTTAAAAATTGCAGCTGACTGCTCTCCAAACATTAAAGTAAGCATAATAAAGACAATGAGAATAATTGCTGAAATAAAAGTGACTTGTGGGTGAATATCAAATCCAAAGCCGGTTAAATTCCCTTCCCCCGGCTCCTTCTTACCGGCATCATCAAAGAGAGAAGCCGTAGGTGTAAACTGGAGTCCCCTAAATGGCTTGCGTTCATTTATTGCTTTATCCCTCGCCTTATCTTCCGCCAAAGCAAGTTTTTTTGCTAATTGAATTTTTGATTTAGCTTTTTTCTCGTCTACAAGATGAGTCATGTATATTCCTTTATTATTAATGCAAATTACCAAGTAAAAGGTATTTATCATCTAGATTTTATAAATGGGATTGTTATTTTATTGTACAGCAAAGCTTTAATTATACAACGTACTGCGGAAATAGTTATTTAAATGGCAGTTTTTCACTGAGGATAGACATAATTTTCTCAATATTTTTTCTTTCATCTTCAATATACATACTTATGGCATGGGAAAAACCTGAATGTTTAAATTTATGTGCACTATATGTTTTAACGGGGGAAAACCCTCTACTAATTTTATGTTCACCTTGAGCACCGGCTTCAAAAACAGATAGTTTTTTTTGAATACAAAACTCAATCCCCTGGTAATAACATAACTCGAAGTGAAGATTCGCCATACTTTCCGTGGCTCCCCAGTAACGCCCATATAGTCGATTTGAATCATAAAAGTAGAGCGCTCCTGCAATAGTAACATCTAGATTTTTTGCTTGAACATAAAGAATATTCTTTTTCAATCTAGTGAAAATTTGAACAAAGAAACTTTTCGTCAAGTATGGTATTGCCTGTTTGTTATCGATAGTTGAAAGATAAAATTGATACATCTCATCTGCATGCTCTAAAGTTAAATCTAAGCCAGTAATTTTTGTTATTTTGATACTATCTGTGAAAATTCTTTCTTTGCGTATTTGTTTGGCTTTTTTATTTTTTAAGTTAGATAAAAAGTCTTCGAATGTTTCATATGCATTATTATTGAAATGATATTGAAAACTATCTCTAATTATATAGTCAAAGGATTTAAAAAAATCTAACTCGGTTTCAGGTAAAAATAGAAAATGTGATGAAGAAAAATTATTTTCTTCATAAAATTTTTCATAAGCTTCCATTACAGACCTAGACGACTCACCTAAGAAATGAGGTGTTGTCACAGAAGTAAATGGAATCATTGATGTTAACTTAGGATAATAGGAAGTATTGTTCTGATGATAAAAGTTGGCCCAATCCCAATCAAATATATACTCACCATAGCTATGATTCTTAACAAAAGTGTATAGTAGAGACTTGCCAGGATCGCTGATGTACACAGGGTTCCACCCAGAGTCCTCTCCAACAGATTTACTTCCCTCAAGTGCTTTAAAAAACTCACTTGATAGAAAAGGGAAACCCTGATGATCCAGCTTCCCTAGTTCACTATCTATTAATTGATTGGTAAATTTAATCGACACGCTTTACGTTAACAGCAACATGTCCCTTAGGACCCTCACTAACTTCAAATTGAACAGTATCATGGTCATGAACAGTCCCGCCACCTAAAGAGGTTGCATGGAAAAATAAGTCATCCATATCCTCATCTGGTTCAATGAATCCAAAACCCTTGACATCGTCATAATATTTCACTTTGCCTGTGATCTTTTTCATATGGCTTTGCTTTTCCGCTTGTTCTTCACCCCATACTAACTCATGTATAGCTTGAACTTTTTCACCTTTATGAATTTTTTCTAATTTTGCTATGACTGCTTCTTCTGTTTGGGCATCAACTGAAAAGTTTGCTCTTTTTCTTTTCTTAGTCTTATCCATATCGTACTTAACAAGTTCAACTGCTATCTTCATAAAATCCTCTATATTAAATTTGAGTATAGCTACCTCAAAAGACGCGGAATATACACAAAAATCCTAATATCGTGAAATAACTACTAACGACCGATAGTCAGCAGACCAATACTAGTGTAAACATCCTATATGACGAAAGAATTGCATCATAGAAATATACATAACGAGAAGTATGACTTTAAATCTTTAGTTAAAGAATTTCCAAAACTCACCTCATATGTAAGTGAGAACAAGTACGGTGACCTTAGTGTTGATTTTTCAGATGCAAATGCAGTTCTTACACTGAATCAAGCTCTTCTGGCCTTACATTATAGTGTTAAAGATTGGACTATTCCAAAAGGTAACCTCTGCCCTCCAATACCGGGGCGTGTAGACTACCTTCACTATATAGCAGATCTATTAACTCAGCAGAATGGAGATACTCCACCTGTGGGCCCTAAAATAAAAGGACTTGATATTGGAGCTGGAACAGGGTGTATTTATCCGATTCTTGGAAATAGTGTCTATGGTTGGAAATTTGTCGCAACTGATATTCATTCAGATAGTATCAATCATTGTAAAAAAATATTAAATGCGAACCCTACACTTAAAAAGAATATTAAGATGCGGTACCAGGAATCTGCCGATCATATATTTCAAGGAATCCTTAAACAAGATGAGCATTTTGACTTCACTATGTGTAACCCTCCTTTTTACTCATCACTTTTAGAAGCAAAAAGTGCAAGTGAGCGCAAAGTTAAAAATTTAAACATAAACAGAGATAAAAAAGGTCATGCTGCAAATAAAATAAAAGTAGGTGATGTTTCAAATTTTGGAGGCAAAGACTATGAACTTTGGTGTCCAGGAGGTGAAATGTCATTTATAAGTAAGATGATAGAACAATCTGTACAAGTTAAAGATCAATGCCGATGGTTTACGACTTTAGTATCGAATAAAAATAATTTACCTGAACTTAATAAACAATTACGAAACCTAAAGACCAAAGAAGTTCGTACAATCAAAATGCGTCATGGAAAAAAGATTGTCCATATACTTGCTTGGAAATTTCGATAGGATACCTTGGATCGTCAAAAACAATCTAAACTGCTTTTGGTACTTACTGCCTTGCCACCAGAAAAGAATACACGTCTAAGGTGACATTAAGCTTAAATCTTATATCTCTTCCTGTCGGAGTTGGTCTGATAGGACTAGTTCTCTTTAGATAAATTGGTACTATAAACCTTTGACCATATCTTTTGACAGCTGAAATATGAAATCAGAGTGTCTATCTTATGAGCATATAATTACTCAAAATTTCTTTGAGACATTTCATTACTCTTCTTCCGCAGTTGACTCTGAACTTGATTCAAAGAAGTCTCCAATTTCTTGCTCCAAAGTTGGATCGTATGGTGAGGGAAAAATAAATGGTAATGAACTTATTCTTTCTAATAGTCCAGTGGCCTGCTTAAGTCGTATTTCTAGTTCTGTCTTCATAGTTCTCCAATGATAAAATAAAAGTTATTAATACTTTAGCCGATGAGTCGGACATACTATGACACTGTTAAAACAAAGGTAAGTACCCGAAATAATTAAGCTGAGTAAAGAAAAGCGACAAGAATATATCTATCAGATGCTTAGGGGCCTAAGTGATATGAGCGCTATTTCCATCACAGAGATTCGCAAGAAACTACTATCAAATGACATCGACGTTGATACGAGAACGGTAAGACGGGATATAGAAGAGCTCTCGAATGGTCGCGGCCTGGTTGAGACTGATGACTATCCAGCAAAATACTTTATCTCCCCTGACTATGAATTGGAGCATAAGTTAAAGCTAAATGAAGACACTCTTGAGGTTCTTCTTATGGCGCTCAATAACTTAAAACATACTTCTCATAGTTATTTCTACGAGCATGCGACTTCTGCAGAGAATGCCATTCTAAATAATCTTAAAGAAAAGACTAATCAGAAGCTAATAAAACAAAAGAAGAATTACTATTATGATTATAGTATGTCTGGGAAACCTAATACTACCGATCATACTGATTTTAATAAAATCTTAAAAGCGATGAGAACAAAGAAAGTCATTACCTGTCAAAATCATTCACCTTATAAGAATGCTGCTTACAATGAGCAATTAAGGCAGTTTGCACCACTGGTTTTTATATTAACATCTGGAACTCCTTATCTATTAGTTAAAGATCTAAAGGATGATAAGTTAAAAAAAATAAGAATTACTAGATTAAAATATATTAATATCACTGACATCGATTGTGATATTCCAAACCAAGAAGAGTTCAATCTTGAGAGCGGACTCGGTGGTTTTGGTGGCACAAAGGATGAAAGTGAACGGATCACAATAATGTGTGATGAAGTTCTTGGTACCTACTTTGAGGAAAAAATCATTCATAAGAGTCAGGAAGTTATAAAACACTCAGAAACAAGTTATGAAATACACCTAGAGTGTACAGTCAGCAGTGAACTTTCAAGACTACTTGCCTCGTTTGGCGGACACCTGACATCAGTGACTCCAAAGGAGATCCAAAGTTCCGTTGAAGAAATATGGAACTCTGGTCTCAAAAAAGTTTCCTAGTAAAAGCGAACTAAATCAAAAGTTCCTTTTTTACCTCTACTATTTTGTATTACTTCAAAAAGTTTTGACGCTTCATTTTTATGCTCAATACGAATAACCTTACTTGCGTTAGATAAAATCTCTAAGTCATTACTGACTGCTGTTACAAGTGCACCCCCAAGTCTTTTACAAGTACGACTCAACTTTCGGATTAAATGATAGTCAATCTCTTCAACTCGTGCTAGGTCATCAATAAACACAACCTTGAGATCACAGTCATTTTTAATATTTTCTAAAACATCAGTGATAGTATTAAGTTTTAAGTTTTCATCATCATTAAGATATATTGAATATCGCCCTATGTTTTGTACCGCCCTTTCAAGGTCTTCGATATTTTCATCAGTAAGATTTCTTTCCTTCAAGTTCTCACTTGGAATACCTGTCTCAAGTTCTACAGCATATTGAGTTAATTCTTGAGCGCTAGTCCCAAGGGAGAAGAAGGCAATCGAAACTCCATTATTCTTCACCATATTAAGAGTGATCTCCATGAAGAATTTTCCCATATCCATATTGGCATTATTAATGAATGTAACAAGCTCACCTTTATCAACACCATGGATAAACTCATCTAAGGACTTAATTCCTGTTTCGATACAGAATCTATCCTGATACTTCTCCATACAATTCTTTAGTGTGCGGTTTATAGATGTGAAGCCTTTAAATTCTTTTCCCTCAACACTCAACTCACTTATGACTTCTTTGGCGATGTCGACTGAAATCTTATTTTTAGGTGATGAGTATAGTGCAAGCTTCTTTAAGTAACCTAAGAGTTCATTGAAATTCCCTATATACTCACCAGAAATAACACTGATGATACCAGGCTCATAGCTCACATCCCTATTATCTAAGTAATGAGTTGAATACCTTTCAATCTCGCTCTTACTAGGACGTTTGAGATTTAGTTGTAATGAGTTATGCAGCTTGGAGAGAATGCTTTTTTCCATACCATAGAGTTTACTAATTTTAGCATCTGCAAATACTACAAGTTTCATATTTCCGGATGCAGCAAAATTTAAAATTGTGAGAAACTCATTCTGTGTTCTCGACTTACTCCGGAGATCTTGCAGATCATCAATAATTAGTAAATCTAATCCATTGGTATACTTCTCACGAAAATCTTCCGAAACATTATTTTGAATGGCCTTAATCATTTCAGAAACAAACTCATTAGTACTTATAAATATACATCTTAATTCTTTTAGCTCTGCCTCAGTCTGAATGGCTTCACCTAAATGAGACTTACCAAGACCAGACTCTCCACTAATATAGAGAACAGATGTAGATTGTGAATTGGTAGAAACAAAATCCTTACAGACCTGAACCGTTAATTCATTATCCTTGTCATAAAAGAAATCATCAAAATTATGAGTTGTTGCATTTTTCATTTTATCTTCCCCAATTACCTTTGATACTATTATCGACAAAGACCGACCTGTGATCTTTGATTTGTTATTACCTTGTTACTTCTAAATCCAACTTCTCGTCTTAGCCTTTGAGACAAATCTTCAACACTGAGTTTGGATCTCTCGAGTTCAAGTTGGTCATAAACCACTCTTAAGTCACCAAGGCATAACTTTGAAATACTTCGAATCGCTTTGTTTAGCGCCTTCTCATCAAAACCTAAAATCTTATCTTTGAAATAATTGATACAAGAGTCTCCTATGACATCCTTCGACATTTGTTCAAATACTTTCTTGTAAGTAAACCTTCTAGAAAAGGCTATATCCATCTCGTCAAAGAAATTTGTGGTACTTATAAGTATTCCTCTATAGCTATCAAGGATCGTTAAGAATTCTACAGTCACTGATTTAGTATGGTGATCACCTGACTCTCTAGAGACTAATATTCCATCAAGCTCATCAATAATAATTGGGATTTGCATCTTCTCGGCATATAAGAACGTGTTTCGAAGAGTTTTCTCAGCTTCTCCGATCCACTTACTCAAAAGCACACCTGGAGTAATCCTAATGAACTTTGGAAACATATTTATGGCATATTCGGATTTTCCACTTCCAGGAACTCCCATGATCATCACAGATAGTTTTGTATTTGAATTTACATCATAGTTCTTAACAGCACTTTGAATGTCTTTGATGCCATCTTCACAACGAATATACTTTTCATCATAATGTGGATTTTCAATTCTATCTTGCTCTTTGATTACAAATTTATAATCAATATTGTATGATTTTACAGGAAGACTTACGATTCCCGCTAATTCCTTATACTTTTCAACAGCAGAGCTATCAATACCAATCTCTATGCATTCATCCGCATATTTTTTGAAGGGATTATTCATTTCTCCGTATTTTTGTATGATCTCTTTATAGTTATCAAAGCGCTCTTCTAATAAATCTAGAAATGTCTCAGATACAATTAACTCTTTAAAACTTATAGAGCACAATAGATCAAAGATATCAGTTATCTCACTTCTTGTGTAAATTTCATATCCCTCAACCTCTTCATCAATCTCGAGACCTATGAGCTCTAAATCATAGTCCTCACAACTTTGAAGTACCGAATATGGTGACGCCTTATCCCAAGACACATCCTTATCTTTTGCATTTACATAGGCATACAACATGAAAGCCGCTGTCTCAGTGATATACTCTTTGAAAAAATACCTAAGATCTGCCTTTGTTGAATTTAGATTGTATTCATACTCAATAATTTCCGATGGAATGCTATTGATGAGATCAATAATCAACTCCTTTTCTTCCGGTGTATTAAAATTATTCAATAGATTTTCTAAGACTTTGTTCTTTGTCAGATTCGCTGTCACTATGGGAAACTTGTTTTCGTCGTAGGTATTTATAATCATGTCCTCCTCTGTAATATTAGTACAGATGAAGTATCTCAGGTGAGTCGGTCAGATAGTGTCACTCATTTAAATCCTATCTTATTACGCTCTTTAGGTAGTGTCGGCGATCCTACTTCTAACTTATTTAGCTGAAACATAAAATCTTCAGGGAAACGCTTAATATAAGTTAATCAAATAAGTGATTTAAAAAAGGCGGTAGACCAAAGGTCAAGTTCGGCTTGATCCTTTATAAAGGGTGCAACATCTTTTTTGGCACTTTCCCAGTCGGTCGTTTCAAATTTTTGCTCGAGCATGATTTTGAGTTCAGCTGCACCGAAATCTTTTTTTATATCCCAGTGCCCTGATTCGCAGAGCTTACCTTTGAGGTATGCTAGGTCTGGGGAAACTTTTTTAGTTCTGTACCAGATGAAGTCGTAATAATCCCTGCCTTTAACTCGGCCACTTTTATACTGACGGCATAAGAGGGCGTGAAGTTTTCCTCCAAAAAGGGAGGGCAGGCTTAGGACTTGGTAACTAAAGGGGATGGGAAGAGTGAGAAAAAGTGTCTCTAACTCTCCCATTGGCATAGATGGGCTGGTATCAATTTCAAGCTTAATTTTTATTATCTCATTTTTATTGGTGCCGCTGCCAGGGTTAGTTAGACCATCGATCATCAGAAGATACTCTAGGGTATTGGCCTTAAGAAAAGCCGAATCCACAGAGGTCTCCACATTTTTTATATTCTTTTTGGTGGTAAGTCCTAAACCGAAGGCTGCAAATTCTTGCTCAATACCTTTGAGGTAAACGGATAAATCAAAATTATTATTTGCTCTTAAGAGCGTAAAATCCATATCCTCAGAAAAGCGTTGAATCTTATGGGCAATCCTAAGGGCCGTGCCTCCATAGAATGCAGCCTTATCAAAAAACTTTTGGCGGTAAAGCCCTAAGAGGGCCACCTCTTGCATAATCTCTTTCAATGCGTTTTTATAATCTTCAGGAGTTCTACACTCGTAAGGCTCTAACATCTGCAATATGGCCGGGCTCATATCTCGCTCCTTATAGCATCCACCACAAATACTACGCTTTTACGCTTATAACATTTTTCTAACAAGAGTAACTTCTCTACATTTAGCTTCTTAATTTCATCTCTATCTACACGCAGGGATTCAAATAAATAAACCCGTGCAGCATCAACCGAAGTAATTGTTTGGAAGTAAGCCATATCACAAAGTGCCTTCTCAGCCGATGCCATAAAATAATTTCCAAGTTCTGTTTGGTAAAACTCAAGGCCCTCAGGATAGAGTTCTTTTGAGATGTACTTATAGTGAAAGCTTCCCACTGATGTTTCAAAACTCTTATCTCTTTTAAAACAAAGACAGGTGACGACCTCTACTCTCTCTGGAATTAGTCCATGGTGAGAAAGAGCGTATTCAAATGATATGGCCGAAGGTCCATAAATCATGCCAGATAGAACCGCCTTGGAGTACTGACGGCCATAAGGTTTTCCGTGCAAATAAAGACCCCGCCGAACAGGTACCAGCTCCCCCTTTTTTACTAGGTTCGCGATCTTATTTTTAGGCATCTCGAGTGAGCTATAGAGGGCCTGAAGATATTCCGCTGTAAGATAGTTACTTTGAGTGTTTAAGAGTTTTTCTTCCATATCAGTCCAGTTAGAGTATTTTTACTACACTTATGGGATAAGTATATCATATTTCTAACCAGTTAGTGTAAATAAACTACACTAACTGGTCAAAAACAAAAACTATGTATTTTCAAGTACTTATCTGGTCTGGTGAGCTTTTTCAGGCTAGCTAGTTATTCAGGCTTAAACCAACAAAGCGGCCTACCCCCAATTATCTCTCCATCAGCTCTATTACAATTTCCGGCCATGGCATCTTCTTGATCTACATCACTGAACTCTGAAACACTACATAATGCTCCATGATAATAAGAGTCGAGACGACATTGAGTTGCTGGATGGTTATGATAATTTTTGGCCACAATATTTGTATCTGGTGTTTTAAAATCTGGAGCTTTAGGCTCTTTTCTTAAAGTTTGAAATAATTTTGCCACACTTAAACCAGCGATAGCACTACGTTGGCAAAGTAGTCTCTGTTCAGTACCTGAAAACTGAGATTCACATTTTTTAGATACAACTTCCGGCACTTCCATTTCAGCAAGAATATTGGCGTGATTATCACCTTGCCAAACTTTTCTTAAACACTTTAACGTCGCCCAATAATCTGCTTGCCCTTCATTAGTGGCCCATCTTTTACGAGTTCCATTGCGTCCCATACTTTTTGTTTTTTTAGGAGCGCCACCAATATGATGACCGATTTCATGACAAACAACTAATGTAAAACCATCTGCCGTAATAGCCTCATGTCTTGCCAACCCACCAAACATACTAATAACCCACTTCCCCCATTTTCTAGAAGCAAAGGCATTAACAGTTCCATCAGACCATTTTCTTTCGACCTTAAGTTTAACACCCTCGGCTACAATGATAGGTTCATAAACTTTTACGACTTTATCGATAACTCTATTAAATTCAACTTCATCAATTTTACTAACATTTTTAGCATTAGGACTAATCCATAAATTATTGTCTTCAACAATCCCCTTAGTACCATCTATAGTACATGCAAAAACTGATGACACGGAAAGCACAACCAAAACTATTAAGATACTTCTAAACACTTAATCCTCCATGACCAAAGTATAGCTATAATTCTCCCTAGTTGAGAAAACTCTGTCTAGAAAATTAAACTTGAGTAAGTTGGTGTTAACAAAATACAAGAAATTACTTGTAACTAGTCATTAATTTATTATCCCCAATTTTTTCCAACTGATGGTGGAGGGGCTGCAAATAAATCGCGTTCGACTCGCTATCAAGCATGACTTTCTGACCTCTAATAATATAGATCATTTTTTCATTTTTGAAGAAGGAAAGTTCGTAATTGAGATTCATCATATTCTTTAAGCTCAGAGTCCATATTCGAAAACTTTTCATCAGTTGCTCTGAACCAATGAAAGTTGAACTTTCTTTTTTTCTGATCTGCTAAGATCGCCCCCATCTTAGAGGGTCTTTTCTTATTCCCCAATCCTTTAGGTACATTACCAATATTTTCCTCAGCATAACGGTATGCCTTGAGATCACAAACCAATAACGTCACACCATCATAAAAAACAAAGACTCCAGGAGGCGGGGGTAATTCATTATTTGTACCGAAAAAGATAATCTTTTGATTCTCTGTGCAATATGAGTTTCCATACTTAACCTCAATCGATTTCCATGTTTTTTTCTCTTTCCAAATAATATCACCGTATATTTTCATACCTGACTTCATCCCATCAGGGTTAATATATTCAGGCCACCAATTATCTCCAAGTTTAGTTTGCATAAGGGGAATAACAAATGCACACACAAAATGGTGTTCACCAGGTAGGCCGTCAATACGATCCGTATAAAATGTCTTCGTGTAACTATATAGGTCCATGATTATTCCTTATTTATAAGTATCTTTCGAGAAATCAAAAGATGAGTCGAACTCGTTGATGAACTCGATGATTTCATCCCAAGAGGCATTACCACCGATAAACTTCGCGGCCATATGATCAACTAGGTATTCACTCAAAGACATCAAGTCCTCTCTATTATCTTTTTTACGAGCATCAACAACTTTCAAAGCAATTGCACTACCTATAATTCCGAGGACAATTGGATTAAAGAGTGCCAGTCCCCCTAGAGCTGCGACGGTAGCATTTACAGCTGCTGCCCCAGACAAACTTGCTATAGTTGCCCCTGTCGCACCTACTCCTAAAGCAGCAGCTCCCGCTCCTACTAATCCACCCAATACAGGCATAGAAGACATGGCCAGCAAAGAACCCTTATCGAAACTTTTTTGCTCCTTCAAGTAGTCAAACTGTAAGCGTATCATTGCAAGTTTTAAAAAATTACTCTTCGAAGGAATTTTGAATTTATCCCCATCTTTTATGTCTGCATATTTGGGATTATTCCATTCGCTAATAGTTCTTTCTGTGACGCCAATCACCTGACCAAGCTCTTTGTTCTTATTATTGTTGGCTCTAATATAAAGTATGAATGTTTGAGTCCAACGTTTGACCTCAAATCGGGTCTTAAAATCTGTCTCATTACTGGCCATAACTAACCTTCTTTATTGAAAAATGCTCTACATATACACCTTACCATATATAGCGCTAGCAGCAATAAATAGTTGATTCAATTACAATCAGCTCTATTTTTTACCTACGCTAGTTCTATTTTACCTGACCATTATTATGCGGCGAGTTACAATCAACAAAGCTGTTCTATTGAGAAAACTTTATCAACTAACAACCACAGCAGGAGAAATAACATGAGTGGAGAAAAAGCGTTAATGATTGCAGTAGGAGCATTAGGAGTAGGAATAGCAGGATTTTTTCTTGCACCCGTTATAGCAGCAGGGGCCGGAGCCGCAGGAATCCTTGGGGCCGCAGGAACAGGAACTGCGATTGTAGGATTGTCGGGAGCAGCACTCACCTCAGCTAGTTTAGCTGCAGTTGGTGGATCAGTACTTGCAGGAACAGTCGTTATAACAGGACTATCCGCTGCTGGTGGTGGTTGCGTTGTAGCTTTCTGTACAGCAATGGAAGATGAAAATTTTGAAAAAGCAGATCAACATCTTCATGACTTAGCAACTAATCATAATGCCGACTTTAAAAAGGCATATAGCAAATATCATTCAGAAATGTCTGACCAAGAGAGAAAATTATGGCAGCAGTACCTATAAGAAAAATTGTAGGTACAGTAGCTCTTCCTCTCAAGATAGTGGAAGAGTTGATCTGCACATATCAAAACCTACAAAAGATAAATCATACGGTAGAGAATGCCCAACTAACCTATGACTGCACAACAACAGAAATAGAAGCGTTGCATACCTATATCGATGAAAATATTCAATCCTTCTCACAGTACGAGAAGGAAGTATGTTTTGAAGGACTACGAATACTTTATATTGCCCGTGAGCAAGATATAAGAGTCGCCGAAAAAATATTAACTGATTACCGTAATGATTTCTTTCAAGAAAGAATAATTAGGAGCTTACTATGAAAAACTTAACTAAAAAATTACCGATTAAGGGTAGCGGAGTGATGAAAGCTCTTGAAACGACTGAGTTAATTAATAAAATGGTCAACCTACACACCAACCAAGTTGAACATGAAAGATCAATGGATAAAATTGAAAAACAACATCAAATAAAAATTGATCAAGCAAATGGTATTGCTAACTACAGAAGAGAGTTTAAAGAAGATCTCACGGATGCAGAAAAAGAAATGCTTACTCGTGGATTTGTTGAAAAGATTATAGGCTAGTTTGTCAGTTGTGTGGTGGAGGTTTGAGTCTCAGATTCTAGAAATCTCTGAAGTCTGCATGAATATAAACCTTAACAAATAAAAGACTACTTTAGACCTATCCTATTCCGCTTTTTAGGTAAAAGAGGAGATTTTTCCTCCATGTTCTCAAGTCTTTCAAAAACAATTCGAAATAACTTATCTGTTCCCTGCTCAAGCTTTCCAACTCGATCTGTCAGAGACTCCTCTGATGCTAGTAAGTGTCTCATCTTAATAAAGGTTCTCACAATTGATATATTCACCCTCGTTGCAACATCACTACTTAACACCCCAGAGAGTGCAACTACCCCATATTCGGTAAAGACGGATGGTAGATATTTTCGCCCTTTTGTTGCATTTTTAAAGGTTCCAAACTGGAACCTTAAATCCTCATACTCTTTTTTAGTCAATTTAAACATGAAATCACTTGGAAACTTCTCACTATTCCTCTTGACGGCTTTGTTAAGATTTTTCGTTAAAACACAATATAGCTCTGCAAGATCACTATCAAGCATCACCTTTTGGCCCCTAACAACATAGATCATCTTCTCAATTTCTTTTGGTGTAATTTTAGACATTTGCTTCCTCCAAGTAATCTTAAGGAATTATCAAAGAGCCAATGCCATTTCAATAACTAGAGGGACAAAGCTGTGAATTCGTTCATTTTTGAAACAAAAGGTCTTATCTAAGATCATTTCAACTCACTCTAGATCACAGGAGCTCATTTCCCGACGAAGGGTGGAAGAGTTTTATTACACAAATATTTTTCTAGTTTCTTTCAAGGCCAATGATTCTAGAATTTTTGAACGTCCGCATGAATACGAATCGTAACAAACCGACCCCCTACTTTAGCCCAATTTTATTACGATCTTTTGGTAAGAGAGGGACCTTTTTCTCTACATTATCTAATCTTTCAAACACTATACGAAAGAGCTTATCACTTCCTTTCTCTAATTCCTCAATTCTATCAGTTAGTGATTCTTCCGATGCTAGTAAATGTCTCATTTTAATAAATGTCCTCATTATTGATATATTCACCTGAATAGATTGAGGGCCATTCAAAACACTTGATAACATAGCGATCCCAGGCTCAGTAAAGACGTAAGGTAAATACCTCCTTCCCCCACTTCCCTTTCCATTTGAGGTTCCAATTTGGAACCTCAAAACCTCAAACTCCTCTTTAGTAATCTGAAACATAAAATCCGATGGAAACCTATCAGTATTTCGCTTAACGGCCTTATTGAAGTTTTTAGTAAGTACAGCATATAAGTCTGCTAAATCATTATCCAACATCACTTTTTGACCTCTTATTACATAGATTATCTTTTCAATTCTTTTGGGTGTAATTTCTGACATTTATCCTCCGAGAGTTAACCTTAAAGCATTATCAAAGAGCCTAATTAAGCTCAAAGCATTATGGCTAAAATCGATAGATTTTTCATTTTTGGAACAAAGGCTGTCAGTTAAGATCACTTGAGCTCGTTCTAGGTGGTGGAGGTGGTGACAGCCTCGTAACTATCTATATTTGTTGAGTGATTATTTGAAAGGACTACGAAGTACTACAACGAAGGTTTTTTTATAATCAAAACCGCTCACTATAGAAATCATATAGTAACATTAACTCTTTTAAATATTCTTCAAGTATTTCAAATTTAAAGCCATAATCTTTGGCCTTTTTATTATTTAATAAAATTTCTTCTCCAAGAAAAAGAGATTCTTCGTTCCCAGTAGTTACGCAGTTAATTTTACGCTCAATTTTTTTCTCTAAGAAATCTAGTGAAAGTTCTCCATCAAGACTTGCATTTATGCCACCTTCAATGTTTGAGCTTACAATAAAAGAAAGAAATCTAGCTGCTTCTCGAGAATTAATTAAGCTTATTTTTTTAAAATTATTTTTAATATGTATATCTTCATTATTTTTAATCTTTTTATATAGATCGTAGAAACGAAAATAAAGATCATCTAGACCAATTATTTTTGGGAAGCGGACACAGGCTGTTGGTATTTTAGACAGTGAATATATACACTCAACTTCTCTTTTCCCTATTTTGTAATCTGGAGTGTCTGGCGTTAGTACTCTATAATGACTTAAGTCTATGTCTGACATATTAATAGAAGAGGAATCAAACTCTTCTTCCTTGCAATCTAAGCATTCATTGTAAACTGCAGAAGAGCTAACAGTAACAATTCGTCCAACTTTACCTTCAAAAGTATCTGTAATTAGTTTAGCGTCAAAACCTGAAAATGCTAATTGATCCACTATAACATCCCAATCAGTTTTTAGAAGTTCTCCAAAGGTTGCAATGTCATAACGATCTGCCTTGATATGCTGTATTGATGAGGAATGTGGTACTGGCCAATTACCTCTCGTGGCAAGAGTTATATCATAACCCTTCTCAAGTAAGTTACCTACGAGTCTCTTTCCTACAAATTGTGTTCCACCAAAAATTAATATTTTTTTCATATAAACATTAAAAGACAGTCATAATGTAATAACAATATGCACCGTGGTGGTGGAGGTGGTGAGAGCGTTGTAACTTGTTCAACTTGTTGATTGAATATTGGAAAGGACTACAGAATACTACAAATAAGCATATTATTGTTAAAAGAAGCTACCAAATTTTACTAAGAGAGCTAGGTGCAAGGTCCATTTTTAACAATATAAAAATTCGAACTTGGATCACGAAGAACTTGCTTATAGGCTGAGTTGTCTAAAATTCCTTTGAAGAGACTTGAGTCTAAAAACTCCATCTCTTTTAATGTACCGTTTAGAGTTGCACTTTTAGGTTCCTCATTATCAAAAACAAAATACTTATTTTTAATTTTGATTACAACTCCCTTCCCATCTTTAACAACTGCTAAAACATGTTCACCGTATGGAATTGATATGTTTGCTACACTCTTTTTATTAGTATCAAAAATTTGAACTTGGTCGTTTACTAAATGCGCTTTATCTAAAGTCAGGGACTCTTCGTTTTGCATTATTATGATTTCATCTGCTCCGAACTTTTTTACTTTTGTATAGAACATCACTTCGCCACATGGACCTTCAAAGTCTCTGTTAATTTGAGTTTTAAATTTATCCAATAAGTCTTTCTTCCGGCTAAGTTCAAGGCCAACTTCAACAATTGCGGCCTCACCTATTATAAAGCCATAATCGACTTGAGCTACGCTCTTTGAGGTTGTCTTTACAGGTTTTGACTGTGTGCTTTCATCGTTTTCTAAACACGAGTTCAAAAATAATAAGGTTGTAAAAATAAATAATACTTTCATCTATTCTCCAGATTATAGATAGACTTAATAATAACGGAAATTCGACCTTATGAACTGGCGGAGTGCATCATCACGGTGGTGGAGGAAGTGGGAGCTCCGTAACTCTTTAAATTTATAGATTAATTTTTGCAAAGGACTACGAAGTACTACATCCACTCTTATCTCAACATATTTAACTTCAATGCTGAAGCATATCTTAACTCATAATCTAAACTTTCTTTGCGTTTAAGATTTAAAATATGAACTAACTTAATCACGTGGTCATCATTACTTTCAATCGCCTTATTCTTAAGTTCATCCCAGCTTGGTAATTTTTCAATCATTGGATATTTCCACCCCATATCAATCTTAACAACTCCTGTTGTCGAGAGATAAGCAGCTAATATTGCCTTCCAGAAATAAACTCTTGATTCTACTTTATTTACAGAAAATTGAACTAAGTTCTCAAAAGCATAATGGGATGTTACAGCATGTAAAAGAGTAAAGTTATTTGTCTGTGAATATAGCCAAAGTAACGAACTCTCTAACTTGTCTTTATCAAGATCACTTAAAGTAATTGTAGAGTTCAATTCCTTATAAAATTTATCTTCTGAAACTTTTCGCATACGAGTTGCAATATTATCAGTTTCTATTTTGCTATTATCGTTAAAATTCAATGCTTGAAAAGATTTTAAAATATCGATCAATCCACTTTCTTCAGATAGTTTGGAATTCACATTTAGATTCACAAAACTTGCGGCCCAAGTTGCAAGACTAATGGCCACTTCATCACTATTGTCTTCTCTTACAGCATAAGACAGCCGAATAATGGGATGAAAGGCAGCTGCACCAACTCCCTCCATGAGAATATCAAAGAACTTCTCTACCGTTTTGTTTATTCCATTTTTCTCTACAATATCTCGAAAGTATTTAAAATATGATGACTCTAATTCATATTCTCCAAAAGTTTTTTTCCAATTTTCATCACTTATACTTTTTGATTCTTTTTTTATTGGTTCTAATTTTTTTGTATCAAAGTCATAGAACTCAGTGAGACGTTTCTCACTTGCGCCAAGGTCACGCAATGCGATTAAGGCCATTGGAGTGTGTGAATAAAGCTCCCCACTATAATATGTACTGAAATTTTGATTATGCTTTGCTATTAATTGATTAACTTTCATATTTAACTCCTAACTATAAATAGACAATATATGATTTTTATGAAAATCAAAATTGTTTTTATCAATGAGTTGATAGGAAATACCAATGTATAGAATACTTATCATTTTTTGGTTAATTACTTTTTAAACTTATCACCGAGGGTTTTTCTATAAAGCTCTACTTTATCTTTTGGTATTCTTATTCCAAATCTGTCATTACTCATTTTTGTTTCTTTAAAAGTAATGCTGTTATTTTCTAAAATTCCTTTTATTTCTCTCGCATCCGACTCAGTGATTTCGGTGTAAATCATCTTGAAACCATTCTTATCCACAACATCTACTGAATCATTGTTACAGGAAAGTAAAACGAACATTCCTAAAACTATAAAAAATTTCATTAGCACCTCCTAAACTAGACTATGGGTCTTGTCGGTTCGTAGTGGGAAGCCTTGTAACTAATCTAAATTGTTGGGTGATTTTTTAAAGTAACTACAAAGTATTACATAAATCTTTTTATAAACCTAATCTATCCAATTAAAAAGTGATTTAATTACATCCACGTCACTTGCACTTAGGGACTTTTTATCAAGATTGAATAGCGTCCAGTCGGGTTCATTGACATAATGGAGCGAAACTTTTTTCCACCATAAATATCCCGTTGTTACTTGAGGGTTAACGAAATAAATAGTAGCTCCTTTTATCGATTCTCCATTTTTTCTTTCACCAACTACATTTCCATACTTGATGGAAACAATAAAAGGAGTTTTCACTTCATTGTTAAAAACGTAATCGTTAATAATGTCCTCATTTACTCCAGGGAATGAATTTAAACCGATTTTCAATTGATCTGATATATCTTCTACGGCCAGTAGCTTGTCACGAAACGATTTTTCATTAGTCCATCCACTGGCTGAAAATAATATGAAAATTAAAAATAGCTTCATTTTTCAAATACCTTTAATTAATCCGTCTCATTAGTAAATTATTAATTTTTCGCTTTAGTGAGTTCATCCACAACCTTTTTTAAATTATAACTATAAATTACAAGAAGTCATTCAAGATCACTAGAGATCATTCGATGTGGTGGAGGTGGTTATGCGTATCTTATCCTCTCGATATCATTAACTTTAGAATCTACAGTACACTAAGAAGTACTCCGTAAAGTAAATTTAGCCCTAAGTTTATGAAATAATTTTTATAACAAATATTCCATCAATACTTCTTTACCATCAGGAGTATCAATTTCTCCAACATTCTTAAAACCACAATTTTCATAGCACTTTATGGCCCTTGAGTTTGTTGGATTTGGGTCTGCAATTATTTTTGAAATTTTTAAATTAGATTTCAGAAGATTTATAAACTCTTTAATCATCTGAGTTCCATGGCCTTTTCCAATAAAATCAAACTCTCCAATATACTGATCAATTCCTACAACATCATTTGAATAGCCTTCCCACCATCCGTCTCCGACCTTAGATGCCCAGTAATATTGAATATATCCTATGGGTCTATTCTGAAAGTAAACTAGATATTGCTTTACAGCTTCAGATGAAATCTTTGAAACATATTTATTGTATGACTCTTGCCAACTTTCGTTATCATCCCAAAACTCTTTAACATGAGGTTTCTTTAGCCAATCTTTAAGGATTAGTAAATCTGACTCAACCAATTCTTTAAAGAAATATTTTGGTAAATAATCTCCCATCTTTGCCACAAGAGTTTTCCTTGCCTTCTCTACTGGAAGCCAATAGAAATCAAACTTCATTCCTTTATCTTCTTCACCTGTGGAAACTATATGTCTCCACTCATCTCTTGATTCTTGAATGTTAAAAATGTAAATACTACGCCTGTGAAGTTGTTCTAAGTCTTGAGGGTGATAATCATATTGGCCGAGAGAGAAATCAAATGATGTGAGTTTTAGGCCTGTCTCTTCATACACTTCTCTCAAAACTGCATCCCTTGGCTTTTCTCCTGAATCAACAGTTCCTGCAGGAACCTGTGGGTTCACTTCAGGCACACCTCTATGATCAAAGACCAAAAGTTCTTTCGTTCCATTATTCATTCTAAAAATGTAAGCGAGAACTTTCTTTTTATTCATCTGTTGTGAATATCAAGATTCTAGTTAATAGAAATGCAACAAGGCGTTACAATTGTGGTGGAGGTGGCTTAATCGTTTCAACTCATTAAAATAGTTGAGTTAAAATTCTATTCGTAGCCAAAATAGCCACGGCCCTCTTTTCTCTAGACTGCTTCAGACAACTGCAGACAGGTTTGAAGCTTTTTAGAGTTTTGTTTAATATCTATCTCTTTAGCAAACTATGCAACTTCTTTCAAATCAAAGTCAGGAAACAAAATTACAGCAGGGTGAACTTTTAATGCTTTTGATAATGCTAAAGATCTTTCACGTCCAATTTGTCTAGTGCCACTCTCTAAAGCAGAAATATTACTTTGACTCATTCCTGCTAGCTCTGCTAACTCAGACTGAGATAGTTCTTGTAGTTCGCGTAAAACTTTAAGCATCTCACCAGGAGTCATTTTGATATTAACTTTTGCACGTACTAAATTTTTCTTATTCATACTTATCACCTTTTAATATTTATGTGGTGTTATCTCAAAAACGTGTATTTCAAGAACCTCATTTTCAATTTTATAAATAACTCTCCATTGGATTCCTAACCTAGAAGATCGATATCCCTTCCACTCACCTTTTAATGATTCATCTCTAAAACCTCTGATTAGCTTTAAACCTGCCGGCCCAGAAATCTCAACAATTCGCTTCCAAGCTTCATACCTTTTAAGCACTTCTGTTGGAGCTTTTTTTAAAGCTTTTGCAACTGATTTTTTTTCGAACACGTTCCACATACACATATGAGTATATACCCTAAAGGATATGTCATCAATATAAAATCCTAAAAGGTATATATATTACATTTACACACCATATTTCAGATACTTATGTATATTTTTTTTTAATACCAAACATGACGAAAATTCGTCACTGGCTTTCTGAATTAACTGTATTTTCAGGTGTTAACACGGAATTTAAAATAGAGTGGGCCTAACGGTAGTAGCACCCGGGGGTCGGCAGTTCAACTCTGCCCGTCGCTCAAGGAAATACATAAAGTTTCAGTAAAGTCTTCAGAAGAACTGTTAAGTGCATAAGATGAGATACAATCAGTTAGAGGGTTTTATAAAAACTTATAAAGCGATCTTCTTGCTTATGGCTATTAACAGATTCAATTTGCTCAAGTGATTCAAGACTATCTAGAGCGTCTAGCATGATACGATCCCAACCAGATATAAACATAATGTAGAACTTTGCACCGTCTGCAATCATCTTTTCTATATGTGAAATGAGTAAAGTTACTTCATCAGTCCCTACTGGATCATAAAGATAATATGCATCAAAGCCATAAAAATCTTCTGGAGTTTCTAAGAAGTCACTGGTCTTAAAAAAGATATTCTTAAGTTCAAAGTAATGAGCAATTGAGTTAGTAAAATCGACTCGTTCAGCTACAAGCTCAAGTCCTGTATACTCAAGTTCTCTATTCACTTGAAGTGCAATATAAAAAAGAGCACGGCCAGAACCTGAACCTAAGTCACATACTGACCTGATATCATCTCGAGAATTAATAAACTCAATTAAAACATCAAGGTCATGATAGGCGGCAGAGTAAACATGATAGCCCTCACCAAAAATAATATTGTCTTCTGAGTTTTGGTCTTCAGGATAAAGGTATGCAATGCCACTTACTCTCAACAAGCGATCGAATATTATATCTTGAAAGCTATAATCAATTCCGTCTGCATCAGTAACATCCTTCACGAGTTTAAATATTCTCCGAACTAGTGAAAAACTAAGATTATCAAAGAAGGCTTCTCTTATAACAAGAGCATCACGGTGATTCACCTTACAAACTTTATTTAAAAAATTACTTTGTTTAACGAGAGGTTTTGTTAATATATTTTCCCATTGGGTACGTGGCCGATAAAACATAATTAGTCTGTAACTAAATCATCAGAGATTTCATTAGTATCGTCGCCCTTAATTGGAAATGATTTTTCTAGGCTTCTACCACACTCTGCAATCGCTTCAGCTAAACCGGAGGTGATATCATTCGTTTTAATTTTACTCAAAAGATTATTTAACATATTATTCCAATACTCTTTTTCGACTTTTTCATTAATGCCACAATCTGCCAGGATTTCAACCTTTCTCTCTAACAAAGAAATGAAGATCATAATTCCAGTACGATCTTTAGTCATAGAAACTTTATTCTTATAAAAAACTTCAAGTGCTCTTTGAAAGACCTCTTCATCCATCTCGGATTGTGATGTGAACAATCTTTTAAAAAAGTTTAAGTAAGCAAGTAAGTACCCAACAACCATTCCAGGAAGTTGAATAAATAAGAGCATAATTGGATCGTTAAAATCATATGTATAATAACAAATGAGTGAAGCTAAAATCCCCATAATCAGAGCAAGTCTGAAGTGAGCTGCAGGATAAAAGTCGGAGCTACCTAGAATAACAGGAACAATTTCGCCGGAAGTCTTTGATTCAGCAGTTTTTATTGCTTCACTTATAATCTCTTTATCCGTCTCAGATATTTTCATTACCAACCTCCACTGGCGCCGCCGCCTGAAAAGCCTCCGCCTCCGCCTCCGCCAAAGCTACCACCGCCACCAAATCCTCCGCCGCTACCAAAGCCGCCACGAGATGAGGCACCCCCAAGTGCACTTCCAAGGAGAAGTCCTGATACCAATCCTCGTCGTCTACCAAAAAGCATTGAGAGGATAAATAGAATTATAAATAATAAACCAGAAGATTTTTTTCCTGATCGTCTATTTGTTACACGAGGTGTATTCGTTAATTTACCCCCTGTTTTTTCAACAATATGAGAGAGTCCTAAAATGATTCCAGATTGATAGTCTCCCCTCTTAAAGTATGGCTGAACGTCTCTAATGATACGGCCAGCAACTATATCAGGAAGATCACCTTCTAATCCACTCCCAACTTCAATTCTCATTTTTCTATCTGCAACTGAAATTAGAAATAAAATTCCATTATCTTTTTCTTTTTGACCAAGCTTCCACTGATCTACGACTTTTAAAGCATAACCATCAATTGTGTCACCATCTAAAGATTTAATAGTGAGTAAAGCAATCTCATTACCTGTTTGTCTTTTAATTTCAAAAAGAGAATTACTTAATGCAATTCTAGCTTGTGGGGATAGTAAACCCGCATGATCTACGATGGCCTTTCCACCACGAGTAACCTCTTTTGCATGAGAAAACTGAGACAGGCCGATAAAGAATGTTAGGACGAGTAAAGCTTTCAATTAAAATTTAACTTCTGGAGCATCTTTAACTTTTTCTAAGTTTTCAACCTGAAATTGGGGTTTTTTATCATGTTTTAAAAACACTGAATTATACCAAGATGTAGGAGGTACAGTTACGAGATTATTGAATCCTTTAATTGTCTCAATATAACGGTTTCTTGCCACTGTAATTCTATTTTCAGTTCCTTCTAATTGTACTTGTAAGTCACGAAAATTTGCACTTGCCTTCAAGTCCGGATATTTTTCAACTACGACCATTAAGCGTCCAAGAGCTGAAGAAACTCCCTGTTGAGCTTGTGAGAATTTTGCCATGCTTGCTTGATCAAGTTTTGAGGCATCAACATTTACTGAAGTTGCCTTTGCTCTTGCTTCAACAACTGCCTGAAGAGTACTTTTCTCATGAGCTGCGTATCCCTTAACAGTGGATACAAGGTTTGGAATAAGATCACTACGTCTTTTGTATTGATTTTGAACTTCCGCCCATTTGGCCTCAACTTCATTTAAAGCTGTCGGGATGCTTTGCATTCCACAAGAAGTGATAAAAAGAGTAAGTAAAATTAGTAAAAATTTGTTCATGATATTCCCTCTGATAATAAAAATATCAGTATAACCTTTGAGGGATAAATGTAAAGGAAGGAGCAGAGTGTTAGTTATCTAATCGGAAGTATTTAATTGGCCACAGGCCGCTAGAACATCATCACCTTTTGTACTTCTTACAAGTATAGGGATTTTAAAGGTATCTAATGCCGTCTTAAAACTAGCAATTTTCTTTTCAGATGGTCTCTTATACTTAGAACCAGGAAAGGGATTAAATGGAATAATATTTATATAGGCTCTTTTACCTTTGAGTAGTTCACCAGTCACCATAGCATCTTCGATAGAATCATTTAGATTATCAATCAGTAGATATTCATAGGTAATAAACTGTTTCTTAGCTAAGGGAATATCATCAATGTAATCTAGAACTTCAGCTAATGGATATTTTCTATTAATCGGAATTAACTCATTTCTCTTCTCTTCCATCGGAGAATGAAGGGATAAAGCTAGATTAACCCCAGGTATCTCATCCTTCCAACGTGCAAGCCCTGGAATATAACCGGAGGTAGAGATTGTAATTTTTTGATGACCAATAGAGGTTCCATATTGAGAGACAAAAATTTCACATGCCGCTTTAACAGGATCAAAATTATGTAAGGGCTCACCTTGCCCCATAAATACAATATTTAATATTTTTTCTTCCCCTGGTCGATTTAATTTTAACCAATGCCACGCGGCTAAAAACTGGCCAATGATTTCAGAGGTTTCAAGATTTCTTTTTAGTCCTTGGGTACCCGTAAAACAAAAGGAGCATTTCATAGCACAACCGACTTGAGAGGAAAGACAAATTGAATATTTATTATGAAAGGGAATCAGTACCGACTCCACCTTTTTTCCATCTTTAAGCTTAAATAAAAACTTAACAGTCTTATCGCTAGATTCGTGGACAGTATCTATTTCAGGAAGTGTAAAATCAAAGTTCTTATTTAAGTAAGAGATTGTTGATAAGCTAATATCTTTAGAACATGGGTCACTATTTTTCTTTTTATAATAATGGTTAAAAAGAATCGACGTTGCTGATTCATTAAAACCATTCTCTCTCATTAAAGAGTGTAAGTTTTCGAAAGTAAGATTATAAAAAGATTCTTTGATAACATCCATGAATCTAAATATCTATCTCAAGGCCCTTAAGCATTTCTTTCATATCAGCAAGATTCCCACCCATAATAACTTTATTATCATTAGTTTTTAATTTTGCTAGAGATCTTATGTACTTTTGACCTAATTCTAAATTAACAGCAGCTTTACCGCCTGGTCCACTTATCGCCTCAGCTACTTTTTTTATTGATTCAGCTGTTGCTTCACCTAGTGCAAGAATTTCAGATGCTCTACCACTTGCCTCGTTAATACGTTTTTGCATTTCCCCTTCAGAGTTGTTAATGAGTTCACTCATCTGTCCTTCCGAAGTATTAATCAAAGACTGCTTATGTCCTACACTTTGCTCTAAGATGGCACGTCTATTTCTTTCTGCAGTAACTTGTTTCTCCATTGATTGTCTTACAGATTCAGGAGGAACGAGGTTTTTAATTTCAAACCTTAAGATTCTTACTCCCCATTTCATAGCAGCATTATCTAAGACTGAAACGACTTTACCGCTAATAGCTTCTCTCTCCTCAAAGGTACGATCTAGATCTAATGTCCCGATGATCGCTCTCGTTGTGGTTTGAGCTAACTGAATGGCCGCGTATTGATAATCAGTAATACCATAGCTTGCTTTCTGCGAGTCAAATACTTGTAAGTAAATAACACCATCAACCTCGACCTGGATTTCGTCTTTTGTGAAACAAGTCTGAGAGGGAACATCCATCGTGTGTTCCTTTAAGTCTTGTGTAAATGCTACTCTATCTACAAATGGTATCAAGAAATGAAACCCTGCTTGAAGAGTCGTATGGTAACGTCCAAACCTTTCCACAATAAATTCAATTCGGGCCGGTACTAATCGCAGGGATTTAATTAATGCACTAATGACATAAATAAATAGCGCCCCCAAAATTATCATAAATACCAAATTATCTACTGACATGATTACTTCCTTTCGTACTAGAGTTGTTGCCTTTAAGTTCGTCTATAACACCCTTAAGAGATGCCAAATTTGAAGGAAATAAAGATACATCTCCTGCATGTAAAACTTCATCTAGCTGATCAATGTATTGATCAACTAAACGCATCTTAAGAGCTTCATGGCCACCATCAAGATTAATCGACTCTCCTACCATAGCAAGACTCTTTGCAGTTGATTCAGCAATCAACTTAATCCCTTCTGCTTTACCTTTAGCTTCATTGATTCGTTTCTGTTTCTCACCCTCAGAGATATTAATCGCCTGTTGCCTCTGACCTTGCGAAACATTTATTAACTTTTCTTTTTCTGCAGTGGCCCTTGTGATTTCTGCTCTTTTTTCTCTTTCAGCTTCCATCTGTTTTTCTAACGTTTCAACAACGTGTCTAGAAGGTGAAATATCTTTAATTTCATATCTTAAAACTTTTACACCCCAAGGGTCTGAAGCCTTATCTATTTCACTTATAATCTTAGCATTAACTTCTTCTCTCTCAGAGAAGATAGCACCAAGAGTAATCTTACCAACTTCAGATCTCATGGTCGTTTGTGCAAGATTATTTGTTGCTGCTAAGTAGTTACCTATTCCATAACTCGCCCTTTTAGGATCCATCACTTTTAAATAAAGTAGACCGTCAACTTCCACTTGAATATTATCTTTTGTAATAACCCCCTGAGATGGGATATCTATAACTTGCTCTCTCATTTCCTGCCTGTAGGCCGCATTGTCAAAGAATGGTATGAGAAAATAAATCCCAGGCTCCAAAGTTCTTTGATACTTCCCTAATCTTTCGATTATTACATTTTCACGTTCCGTGACAATAATGACTGTTTTTAATATTAAAAAACAAACAAAAATAATAATTCCTGATAAAAAACTTAGCAACTTAACTCCTTAATTATAACTTTTGAACAATCCATGTGATATTCTCACGTCCTACTATTTTAGCTTTATCACCACTTAAAATAGTGATCTTACTATCATCTGCTTTTGCTTGCCATGTACTTTCACTGTACTCGATACGCCCTAAACTCTCAGGAGTAATATCATCTATAATAGTCACAATTGAACCTAAAGCAGCACGGTCTTCATCTATATCTGTTTTTATTTCATTTATTGGCACAAGTCTTAATACTAGAAAACGTAGTGTTACTAAATAAAAAATAGAACTAATAAAAAAAGTCGTAAATTGCTCTGGGATAGTGTGGATATATCCTAAGTGCATAGTGAGAACAACAGTTAGAGACCCAAGCCCAACAAATACCATGACGAGCCCAGGTAAAAGGAGCTCTGATAAAACACAAAAAATTCCGAAACCTAGCCAAAGGTTGAAGGTAAGATCATCCATAGGGATGAATTGTATTAGAGATAGCTTTAAATGAATAGTGAATTAATGTGAGCTTACACCCACCTACGTACAACGCAAGGCATTAATACTGGGTGCCCATAATAGTCACTTCATTCTTATTAACGTTTAGCTGTTTCAGAATGACATTATAATCAACTTCTTTCGCAATATTTTTAAACTTTTTAAGTAAACCGTAATCCTGATGACCTTTAAACTTAATGGTAAAAACAAAATTTTTACATTTTTTTTCAACCGCCCAATAATTAATAAGTTCTAAAATCCTTTCAGGAGCACAGACAATATCAGAAACGACCCAATCGACCGGCTCTTTGACTTCAAACTTAAAAGCATCTTCTTTTTTAAATATGACTAATTTATCTTCCATTAACTCTTTAGCAAGAGGTGATCGATCAAGAGCTATAACTTTTGCTCCGCTTTTACGGGCAACATAGGTCCATCCACCAGGGCAAGCTCCAAGATCAACAACAATATCAGTTTCAGAGATCTTGATTCCCATAACTTCTTGTGCCTCTATAAGCTTTTTAAAGGCCCTAGATGGTGCCTTTAGGTCATCTCCCACATTACTAAAGCCTCCAGCGAATGGAGAGATTAGAGATTGATATGAAGCCAAATCTTCTTTCTTAATAAAAGATACCGCCACAGAGCGATTGGGTAAGATCAGAATCTGTAAGAAGCCAAGAGTGCGATCGAAACCTTTTCTCGGACAATGTATATTTTTCTTTTTTAGAGCTTGGGTGACCTTACCACTTATTATTTCCGCCCTGCCTGTTTCTAATATTCCATATTTTTCAGTGAGTCCAAAAACGTGGCAATTGATCTTAGAGCCTGGCTCAATTTTTGATGAAAGGTCTGCCATGATCTCGGCGGCCTGCTTAGAGACACTATTGTCCGGAACAAGTGCAGCATCAATCAATGCAGTAGAAGAGAATGCTATATATCCATCTTTTAAGTTCGTTTCAGCGGGCAGCTTTATTAGTGGGAACCCTTTCAAAACATAACAATCTTTAGTGAAGTCAGCCGTTAGTTCTTTTTTTAAAATACTAGTCCAATTATCATCTTTACATAAAATATAGTGCACTTCTTTTTCCCTAGTCTTTAATATTTGATTTAATTAAATTACGAATAATATTACATACCACTGAGCGCCTCTAAAAATATCTTCCCATATCGCTTAAGCTTTTTAGGTCCTACTCCGTAAATATTTTCAAGTTCTGCCATTTGCGTCGGACGTTTACTCGCCATCTCTAAGAGGGTTTTATCAGGAAATACTCTAAAAGGCTTGGTTCTTTTATTTCTAGCGACATTTTTTCTTATAAGTTTCAAATATTCAAAAACGGCCTGTTCATCACTACAACTAAAGTTTGGTTTTTCTTTAACTTCTGAATACTGAACTTTTGGAGTTCTTTTTTTTCTAGATTTCGTTGCGAATTTTTTCTTTTTTGGAGCAGGCTTAGTTAAGTCACCTCTGAGCCATACTTCTTCTTCGCCTTTTATAACAGGTAAAGCTTTACTTGTTAATTCAATTTTCGAAGACCCATCCATTTTCATCTTAAGCATGCCACCTGCTATTAGTTGTCTATAAATAGATTTCCATTTATCTTCTGAAATATGAGATCCATTTCCAAAGCTTTCTATCTTATGATGATCTCTAACTTGAATCTCTCCAGTATCATATCCAGTTAAAACTTGGATCATATACTCAACTGCATACTTTTGTTTTGTTTCATGCACACAACGTAAAGCAATAATGGCTTCAGCTGTAGCGTTAATTTGACTTTCAACTATTTCATTACAGACATCACAGTTATGACAGGGGCCTTCATACACATCATTAAAATAATTCAGGAGTACGACTCTGCGACAAGATGTTGTCTCACATAGGCCAATCATGGCATCAAGCTTCTGATTATTCACTCTCTGTCTTTTAACTCCAATTCTTCCCTTATTCATCATGCGCTTTATAGTGACAACTTCTTGTCTGCCAAAAAGCATCCACGCCTTGGCCGGTTCACCATCTCGTCCTGCACGTCCTGTTTCTTGATAATAAGACTCTAAACATTTAGGCATATCCATATGAGCTACAAAGCGAACATCAGGTTTATCAATCCCCATACCAAAGGCAATTGTGGCGACTATGATCACACCTTTGTTTTGAAGAAATTTATTTTGAATAGCCTCCCTTTTATCTAGACTAAGACCAGCATGATACGCATAGGCCTTAAACTTATGCTTTCTTAAATATTTTGCAATATCTTCAGTTTTCTTTCTTGAGAGACAGTACACAATACCAGTACATCCTAAATAGTTGCCTGTTATAAAATCAGATAGTTTTTGAAGATTTATATCTTTAGTTGATTTTTTTTGAATGAGGTATTCAATATTGGGTCTATCAAAGCGAGAGACAAATACCTCAGCATTTTTCATTCCAAGACTCTGAAGCATATCTGTTCTTGTTGCCTCACCTGCAGTGGCAGTTAAAGCAATTCTTGGTACATCTGGAAACTTCTCCCCCAATATACCTAGTTTCATATATTCAGGACGAAAGTCATGTCCCCACTGAGAAACACAATGGGCCTCATCAATGACAAACAAAGAGATGTCACATTCCTCTAAAAGCTCTTGAAAGCTATCCATCATTAATCTTTCTGGTGAGACATAAAGTAACTTATAATGGCCAAAGAAGAGAGCTTCCTCGACTTGTCTTTGCTCAGCACTGATTAAAGTAGAGTTAAGAAAACCGGCCTCAACCCCTTTTCCTACTAATGCATCCACTTGATCTTTCATCAAAGCTATTAGTGGTGAAACAACAATAGTTGTTCCTCCAAAATATAATGCGGGTACTTGAAAACACAAAGATTTTCCCGCTCCAGTAGGCATTAAGACAAGTGCATCATTCCCCTCAATTACGGATTTAATCACTTCAGCTTGCTCTCCACGAAAGCTATCGTGAGAAAAGGTCTCTTTGAGAATAATGTCCATCTCTCTTTGAATATCTGACATATGCCTATTTTACGATTTAATGACTAAAAGCGCTAGTATTCACTGAACTTGACCCTATGCACAGTCAATGCTAAAAAACATCATGAAAGACGATATAGAACACCGTAATAATCAAGGCTTTAACTGGTTTCCAGGCCATATGAAGAAGGCCATTAACCAAATAAAAGAAAATATTAAAAAAGTTAATATCATTGTGGAAGTTAGGGATGCTCGTGTACCTATGGCCTCAGGTAATAAGGCCATTTACAACCAGTCCGGTGAGAAGCCTTACTTAATCGTATTTAATAAAGCGAATCTTGCAGATCCAGCATCTATTAAACTTTGGGAATCCTGGTTCACAGAACAAAATGAGTCATTCATTTTTATTAATGCCCTAGACCCGATCTCAATTAAAGCTATCGTCAAACGATCAAGAGAAATTCTTCAATCTCATCGGCTAAAATCAAATGCTAATATCGCTGAAAAAAAACAAATGACAATGATGGTGCTGGGTTTACCAAATACAGGGAAATCAACAATTATTAATAAGCTTGCCAATAGAAACGCCACCAAAGCAGCTTCGAAACCTGGACAAACAAAACAAAAGCTGTGGGTTAAAGCAGATAAAGATCTTCAAATTATTGATACACCAGGTGTCATGCCTCCGAGAATTAAAGAAGAAATACATGCTAAGTGGTTATCGGCAATACACGCTATTCCAGATCATATTATAACGCCGGAAGACTCGGCCTGTTTCATTATCAAGTACTTATTAGAAATTCGTTCAACGGATTTTCAAAAATTTTATGAGCTTAAATCTCTCGACATAGATGTACTCACGGCCATTGAGCATATTGGTAAAAGAAGAGGTTGCCTTCGATCAGGTGGCCACTTTGATTATGAGCATATCTACGTCATCATTCTCAATGACTTCAGAAAAGGAATGTTAGGCTTAATTAGCTTTGAACTACCGCCGGAATAATTATGAAAAAGCCAGATTACCAAAATCCTGAAAGCTTAGTACTTCGTTTTATGCGTGAGAAAAGAAAACTCACATTACTCCATGTTGGTAAAAAAATAGAGATTAAACCAAAAATAATTGATCATATAGAAAGCGGCCGCAAAATCGTGACAAAAGAACAAATACTCTCATTTTTAGAATGTTATAATTTTTCATTAGATTACTTTAATGAAATGACAAAGATTCATCCACTTACTAAGCAAGCTGCTAATCACTATTTTCTACTTAATACTTAATATGATCATTACAAAATTGTGCAAAAATTTTGTTATGCAGCTTTAAATCAAAGTCTGGAGAGATCGCGACTCTTACAATATAGTCCTTATCTCCCTCTTTAGTCGTGCCCTGTGTAGATGTGGCCGGTATTGTCCAATAACAACCCTGTAATTGCCCATAGCTTACACAATGCTTACTCTGTTCCGGAATATTTTGGATCATAAGATTAATCAACTTCAAGTTTAGTTCCCTCTTAAAAGACTCTCTCTCTTCATGGGTATCTCCCCTTGTAGGAAGGTCCAATGAAAAGACAGAAGGTGTAAAGCCAAGCGCTGCCAATTCTTCGGAAACAAAATTCATTTTGGCCTGAGGCAAAGTCTCTTGAATAAAATTCACAAAGCCACGTGTATTTTTATAAGCATCATCAATTCTTTTAAGCATTGAGGGCATTTGTTTAGATAGTATTTCAATTTGTAGATCAGTTGCTTCGTTATCACATAACCTTAAGTGCTTATTCACATAGGCTATAAGATCATCCCCAATAGTGTTGGCAACACAATAACCGGCAGTACAAAGGCCACCAGATGGAAATTTAGACCCGCTAACATATGAAATAGTTTTAACTGTTGAGAGGAAATCTCCCTCACCTAAAAATTTAACGTTAGGACAAAATGTTTGATCTAAGACGAAAACAGGAGCAACAGAGTTTTGCCCATCTTTAGTTTTTCTATTCTTACTTAGCGTGTCTCTTAATTTGGCCAAGTCTGGAATCTCAACTCTTGGGTTGGTTGGAATTTCTGCAATTATAAATGGTACAGAATCTTCATTTGCAACTTGGTCTAGAATTCTTTCGATACTTTGAACCATATCTTGCCCGTCATCAACTGCGAGGTCTAAGATTTCAACATTATCAATACAGGTAGCAACTCTCCTTGCTTGATCATTGGTACCGCCATAACAATTGGGTGGCACAATAAACTTTATATCCTTTCCCTTATGATTATCTTGAGCATGGTTTATAAGTCCCATCATGATAGCGTATTGGACGGATAGGCCACTTGAACCAAGAGCGACAGAAGCGTCAGGAGCTGTATTTGAGATTTTTCTAATAGCCTTTGTAGCAAGATCTCTACGACTCGAACTCACTGGGATTCTTTTTAGAGGTGAACTAGTAATTATATTTTTTAGAACTGTAAGGGAATCATTAGGTGACATAGCGATAGATTCTCTTCTTCTTACATGTAGAATTTCTGAAATATAATTACTATGAGATTCATTAACTAGAGTTATACTTCCAAGGTCAGAGTACATTCCGACAACAAAGTCAGCTTTAAGATCAGACTTGGCCCGTCCTGCGACGTCCAATGAAGTAAGATAAATAGACACACCATCAAATACAGAAAAGTCGTCACTGCTTTTGTATTTAATTAAATCAAATTTATAACCATAAGTATTTCGAAGTAGATCTGCATCAAAACACTTTGGTAGTTCGTCCTTATAGATAATTTGAGTTTTAGTGTTATCAAGTAGGTTCTTTCTGAGAATCGCTAAGATTGGCATTATCTGAGATGAGAAACTGATGACATTCTCAACAGCTACATCATTTGACTTCCCAACCGCCCACTCTAAAATACAGGAAAGTGGATGTCCTAATCTTATATAATCGTAAGCTGTAGGAAGTCCACTTAGTTTAATTTTAAGAGTTTCAGGGTCTGTAAGATTTAGATGAGATAATTGTTCAAATTGTTCCAAAAACTCTGACTTGGCGAGTTCTTCGTTGTAAATATCTAACCTATGAGTAGTTAGTTTCAGCCAATCAGTCGGCATATTCTCAAAAACATTCTTTATATAGCTTACAGTATTTTCTTGAATCATATCTATCCCCTGAATCGAGCATTACTATACAAGTTTTAATACACTCTTTAAAGAGGAACATCTAGTCAGCGTCAAACTCGTTGTGTTTCTCAATGGCGCGCTTAACCTTTGCAGAGTCTCTAAAAGTAGCAATATGAAACATAGCATCACCCTGATTAACTAGAGGCAAGAGTGCCGCCCCGATAAGGATTCCATCTTCATCCGCAATAATATTAAGAGATTCCCCTCCGAAAGGATCAGAAATTACGGCCAATAGATCGCCCTCACTAATATTCGCACCAATCTTTTTATGTACTGAAAAGATTCCACTTCGGGGTGCTCTAACCCAAAAACTAGACTTTGCAATAAAGATATTTGATTTTTTCTTTAAGGGCTTAATATCTGTGACCATACCAATTTTATTCATAACGCTGATACAACCTCGAAGCCCTTTAGAAATAATATTTTCTTCGAACCTTAAGGCTTCTCCACCTTCAAACAATAGCATTGAAACATTCTTTCTTCTGGCAGCTTCCCTCAGTGAGCCATCTCTTAAATTTGAGTTTATAACGACGGGTGCACCAAATCCCTCCGCAAGCTCTTTTGTAACCTTATCATCCAAGCAGGCTCGAATTTGTGGTAAGTTGGTTCGGTGTATCGCTGCAGTATGAAGATCAATTCCATGAGTACATTTAGAAACAATTTCCTTCATAAAAATATAAGCTAATCTGTTTGCAAGTGAGCCATTCCGAGAACCTGGGAAGGATCTATTTAAATCTCTTCTGTCTGGTAAATACCTAGACTTATTAAGGACACCAAAGACATTCACAATAGGCACAAGAATTAATGTCCCTTTAATTTTTTTTAAGAATTTTTTCTTAAGTAGTTTTCGAATTATTTCAATACCATTTAGTTCATCACCATGAATTGCAGCAGAAATAAAAAGTACAGGTCCCTTCTCAACGCCTCTGATAACTTCAACAGGAATAGTTAATTTTGTGTAATCATAGAGAGCGGCACAGTCAAGCTGTAACTTGATCCTTTCACCCCTTTTAATCTTAGTCCCACCGATAGTTAAAATATCAGGATCTTTTTTAAATGCTTTTTGATTCATTTATGACTCATCTTTCATTTTATCAATATCTTCATCAGTGAGAATTTGAGTTTTTGGTTTTCTGCGTTTTCTAGTTTTCATAGGAATCAAATCTTTCATGGACTCTGTTTTACCAAAACATAAAATACGATCCTCAGCTTCTAAAATTTTATCTTCTTTAGGGTTTGGAAATACCATTCCCTCTCGGTGTAAAGATAGCGCATTAATATCTTTTTCTCGAAGACCTGAGTCCTTAATGGACTTTCCTACG
This sequence comes from uncultured Oligoflexia bacterium, assembly GCA_913058265.1. Classification (GTDB taxonomy): domain Bacteria; phylum Bdellovibrionota; class Bacteriovoracia; order Bacteriovoracales; family Bacteriovoracaceae. Next base: position 17,224 of record CAJXPQ010000003.1, on the reverse strand, counting down.
TATTCAGATCCTTCAGGTATAAGTATCTCATTTACTCCATACCCCTTACTAACAGAAAGCTTTTCCTTAAAATCTATTTCAGGAAAGTCTATTTTTGCCGCGATAAAATCAATCATAGCTCCGGCGATATCTAAGTTCGTACAACCTTCAATTCCCTCTAAACCTGGAGAAGAGTTAATCTCCATTATTTGAGGACCATCTTTTCCTTCTAACATATCAACTCCAGCGATTGCAAGGCCCATAAGTCTTGCTGCTCTAATTGCCGTTTCTTTATATTGGTCATCTAGTTCGACCATTTCGGTATGTCCACCACGGTGAACATTACTTCTAAACTCTTGTCCCTGAGCAACTCTTCTCATTGCGGCAATAACTCTGTCCCCAACAACAATAGCTCTAATATCTTTGCCTTTACTCTCGGCAACAAATTTTTGAATTAAAACATTTTGTTTTTGACTCTGTAGTAACTCAATAATAGAGGTCGCCATCTCGATCGTATGAGCGAGAAGCACTCCGATTCCTTGAGTCCCTTCAAGAAGTTTAATAACAACTGGTGCGCCACCAACTCTTTCAATAGCAGGAAGTACATCCTTTTTATCTTTTACAAAAGTTGTCGCAGGTATTCCAATTTTATGCTTACTTAGAATTTGAAAGCTTCGTAATTTATCTCTAGAGTTTAATATACCGTCAGCAGAGTTAGGACTATAAACATCCATTTGTTGAAATTGCCTTACAACTGCAGTTCCAAAGTATGTTAATGAAACACCAATCCTCGGTAAGATGGCATCATAATTTGATAAGTGTTTTTGTCGATAGTAAAGATCTGGCGCCTCTTCTTCTAAGTCCAATGCAAATTTAAGAGTATTTAACACTTTGACTTCATGACCTCTAAGTTTTGCAGCTTCAACTAAACGTTTAGTTGTATAGTTCTTAGGTTCCTTAGACAGTATTGCTAGCTTCATACTTTATCCTTACTTTGATTTTTTAATCCAAAAAATGAATTACCTGTATCAATTAAAAATTTCTTTCTTATACTTTCACGTCCAAGTAACATTCTAAATCCCATCTCATCTCGATTAGTAAGAGTAACTTCTACTTCCCACTCTTCACCAAGTAACTCTATCGTTGTTAAAATCACAGGTCTTAATTCAGTTTGACCGTTCGAACTTTTGATTTTTCTAAACTCTAACACCTTAGCACTACATACAATCTCACCTTTTTTGGATTTTTGATCCGGCTGAACCGTAAATTTAACATACTCAACTTTACGACGAGTATAGAGTTCAATATCAAATGCATGAAGAGATGAGGTTCTTGCTCCGGAATCAACCTTTGCCTTAATTTGCTTGATACCTAAGTCTGGCATTCCTACCCATTCACGCCACCCAATCACTTTTTTTTCTTTTTTCTTCATCTATTTTCTTCCTATATTTCAAACTTAAATTCTAACTCATATATATAAAAAAAACTAGTAAGGAGCTTTATCTTAAGGCCTCACCAACCGCACTAGCACTTGCCCAGCACCATTGAAAATTGTGTCCGCCCAGCTGACCTGTGACATCGAGAACTTCTCCAATAAAGTGGAGCCCTGGTTGCAATTGGCTCTCCAATGTCTTGGAGGAAACTTTACTGGTGCAGATGCCACCACGAGAAACCTCAGCTTTTCTAAAACCTTCTGTATTTGTTGGTACGAGCTTCATATAATGAAGCTCATTCTTAATCTTTAGAATCATATCTTTTGATAAACGACTTACGTAGAGAGATCCATCAATATCTATGCGTTCAAAAAATAAATCCACAAAACTATTAGGAAGATACTTTTTAATCATATTATCTACTCGAGTATTTCCTGAAACTTTTTTAAGCATATCAGCTAACGACATTGAAGGTAGCCAGTTGACCTCGATCGAATCTCCATGATTCCAAAACAAAGAAGTTTTTAATATACCTGGGCCACTTAAACCTTTGTGTGTAAACAAAACATTTTCTGCAACATAATGACCATTACAGGTGATTCCAGCTATAAAGGCATTGCCAGATAGAGAAGAGAAACCCTCGATTTTAAGAGGAACGAGCGCTGGTGTAACAGGAATTATTTTATGTCCAACTTTTTTCGCTAAAACATAACCAAAGTCAGAAGCCCCAATTTGCGGTAGAACAATGCCTCCGGTGGCAATAATAAGTTTCTTCGTCTTAATTGAAATATTTGCATTTGCTACGTAGAAGCTATCGCTCTTAATACTTACCTCAAGATCGGCCTCACTTAATTTAAGGTGAATATTGGGTTTCTGTAATTGAGATAATAGAACTGTATTTATATCTTTCGCAGATTTTTTACAAAATAATTGGCCATGTAGTCTTTCTTCATAGGGTATATTATTTTTAGTCATTAAATCAATAAATTCCCATGGGGAATATCTGGAAAGAGCAGACCTAACAAAGTGAGGATTTTCAGAGTAGTAATCTTTTGGATCCGAGCCATATAAATTTGTGAAGTTACACTTTCCTCCGCCAGAAATTAAGATTTTTCGTCCAACTTGCTTGTTATGATCTAGAATATAGACTTCCTTTCCACCCTTAGCACAAAAATGAGCGGCCATCATACCGGAAGCTCCTGCTCCGATAATCACTATATCCGTCTGAATTTCAGTTTGTTTCATAGTCTATTAATAACACATATCGTGACAACTCGTCATCTAGGAACTATTAGTTAGCTATACCTTGAGAAGCTTAGTCTTAAGCTCTATTTCGAGAAGTTGGGAGATTAGTTCTTTATTATCTGAAAATAATTTTTTTGCACTTTCAATTCGTTTTAGGAGCAGAGAGCATTCTTTCCTTACAAGCTTTCTATCTTCAAGACTTCCTATATTCTCAAGGTCTTTAATCATACTTTTCATTACTGTTTCTTGTAAGCTGGCCATTTAAATTCCTAACGAAGGTGTTTTTCTCTCTCATTTATACAGTCATAGTCCCCAACTTCATACTCTCTACATATAGTTGGTCTTTTTTCATAAATTGTACACAGCATTGTTTTGCGATCTAGTGCTTCACACCAACCATCCTCTCCTCGCTTCATAACAAAGTATAATCCATCCACCTGTTCAGTTAGATCAACTTGTATCAGTTCATCCCTATCATCAATGAGGCGTACCTCTAGTCGACAACAAAGTGCGGTACAGGTTGAGCATGTAATCTCTTTATTCATTGTAATAATCCTATAACTCATTTCAATGAGCTTAGTTCTTATATACTCTGTAAACTTGTTTTCATAGAAGAATTCCAATCATTTACAGACTCTTTAAAGTTACTTAAAATGCTTTTGTGCAGCTAGAACCCAATAAATTCCCAATAGATCAGCAACTTACAAGTATTTGCCAATCTCTTAGTCAAAATAATTGCTTACTATTAAAAGCAGAAACTGGAGCTGGAAAGACAACTCGATTGCCCCCCTATCTAGTTTCAAAAACAGACGGTATGGTTTTAGTCTTAGAGCCTAGAAGATTAGCAGCGAAACTTTCAGCTGAGAGGTGTGCAGATACTCTTAAAACCAAACTTGGTACATTAGTAGGTCATCATATTCGATTTGATAAAATCACAAGTGATGAAACGAGATTACTCTTTATCACTGAAGGACTATTTCTTTCCTACTTACGTGAAGATCCAACTCTTAGTAAATTCAGTATTATTATACTTGATGAGTTTCATGAACGTAGTATTCACACAGACACCGCATTATGCTTAATTAGAAAGTTACAGGCAACCACACGGCCTGACTTGAAACTTATTGTGATGTCTGCGACTCTCGATACCACAGAACTAGAAAAATATTTAATTGGGGCAAAAATATTTGATGTACCGGGAAGAGTTTTTCCCATTGAGATTGAGTACCATGAAGTAGAAATTGAAGATGCAATACTGGATATGCTTCATGATCGCCGCTGTCCTCGTAATATTTTAGTTTTTTTATCTGGCATGGGAAGTATTAGAGTTCTACAGGATAAATTAAAGAATTCAGTACCAAGAGATATTGAGATTATTCCACTTCATTCAACTCTGCCTAAAAAAGAGCAGAATAGAGCTTTTACAGGGAATAATAGAAAAATCTTACTGTCCACGAATATTGCTGAAACTTCTCTGACCATTCCAAACATTACTGGAGTCGTGGATACCGGGACAGAGAGAAGAGCAAGTTTCGCACCTTGGAGTGGTATGCCCCTCCTGCAACTTGAGAAAATTTCAAAGGCCAGTGCAACCCAAAGAGCAGGGCGCGCCGGGCGAGTTCAAAACGGCTTAGTTTTCAGGACATATCACTTAAATGATTTCAACCAAAGATCTCACTTCACCCCTCCCGAAGTAAAGAGAGTGGAGCTATCCAGCTATATTCTTGATCTCGTAGATTTAGGACATAATCCAAAAGAACTGAATTGGTTCCAAGTCCCCGAAGAAAAAAACCTAGATAAAGCACTAGAGCTATTGAATATTTTAGGCGCTCTAAAACAAAATAAAATCACAGAACTTGGAAAATATATTGCGAAACTACCACTTCATCCAAGGCTTGGAACAATGCTCTTCAAAGCGCAAGAGCATCACAAACTAAATGATATTCTACTCGCTGTCTGTCTTATTAATGAAGGAATGGTTTTATCTAAACAAACAAAATTTTTCTCTGATGACGAAGAAGAGAACTGTGATATTTGTCTCCAATTAGATCTAATTAAATCAGTTCACTGGCGAAATGATAGCTTAAGTGATTACCAAGCTCATATGCTAGATACGAGGGCCTATAAACGAGTGATAGAGCTCTATCAGTCACTGAGTAGAAGACTAATGGGAGTGAATCCGATCTCAAAAGAGAAGACCAATTTAGGAGATCTTAGTTTTGCTCTTTTGGCCGGGTATCCAGATCGTGTCGCAGCTAAGAGGCAAATAATAAAAAAAGGTAAGAATACTGATAGTTATAATCTCTGTATGGGCCGCGGAGGAAAAGTCACATCTAACTCTGCCCTTTCAACAACTCTTCCAGATTTTATTATTGTTTTAGATGCTCTCGAAAATCCGAAAGCAAATGCGGCGATAGGAACAAGTATTGTTGCGGCCTCAAAAATGACAATACAGGATCTTGAAAGTACCAATTCAGCTTTTCTGTCGACAATAAATGAAAGTATTTTCAATGAAAAAAAAGGAACTCTAACACTCTCCACTATTAGAAAATATGGCGGACTTAAATTATCTACAACTACTGCTCCACCAGTCGTTCCTAAAGGTAATGTCCTGGTAAAGTTAATGCAATCGAATTGGCCATGGCCTTTTGAAAATGACAATAAGTTACGAGAGTATAATCAAAGAGTCTCTACTTTAAACAAAGCCTCCATAGAACATAACTGTCCTGAGTTTACTGACGAGATGTTTGAACTATTTATTGAATCAAGTATTGAACCTGATACAAACTACCAAGAGATACAAAAGCGTGGTTTAGTTAAGTTAATCCAAGATCAATTGGCGCCTCAAGATATATATGTTCTGGAAACGGAAGCTCCACTAGAAATCATACTTAGTAATGGCAAAAGCTTCACTATTGAATACCTTGAAGATCGTCCTTTCATTCAGGCTCGAATTCAGGATCTCTTTGGCGTTGTAGAGCATCCATACATTGCAAATACAAAAGTACCCTTATTACTCAAGCTACTTTCGCCTGCAAACAAAGTGATTCAGACTGCTAGTGACTTACCATCTCTATGGAAAACTGGATGGGAGCTATTGAGAAGTGATCTTCGTCCACGTTATCCTAGACATTATTGGCCTGACGATCCGGCGAATTCGCAACCCGTTAGAATGAAAAGACATCTGTAGGAAAGTGAAGCTATTCCAATCATTTATAAGCAATAACTTTATAGTTAAAAATACTTGTTGCTGCGGGCTCTAGGTCTTGAAAAGCTATCGTATATCCATTTGCTTCTAATTCATACTCAAACTCATCACAGTGCTCTTCAATCACTTTATCAAATTCAAAAAGAGTGGCTTCCTTGTCTATGGGAATTTGATACTTTTCTTTTTCGATATTATCTAATAGTGTTTCCTTAGAAGGTGTCATATTTAAATTACTCCTTAAAGATATCAGTTTTTAGTTCTAATATCTCCCCCATCCAAATAGCACGCTCTGTATGGTCAATAAGATCATTTCCAGTATCAGGATGACTGAAAATGGTAAGGCCATTTCTATTCATTGTGACAAAAGATAAAACATCTCCAAAGAGCTCATTAGGTACTGACAATTGAACACTCCACCGAGGATGAGGCCCGACATTTCTTTCATGAAATGTACCAATACGAACAGAAAAGCTATCCTGAACTTGTTTAGCTAAGTCCTTGGCAATTAAAATAGTCTCTTTGTTATAATAAAGATGAATATGAAAATTATTTATCACTTCTCTCCTAATACTAACTGTTAAGGATTCTAACTTAGCAGTATATCTCACAAATATCAAAGAGAAGGAAACTAAAGAACTCCAGTAATCGAGATCGATCTCATGAAGTATGGCCAATGAATAATGCCATGCTTATACTATTTCTAAGGGATTTAAAATGGAAACTATTAGTACGATTGAAATATTTATTATTCTTACAGTCATGGCCGTTGGCTACGATTTCTATCAAATATTTAATTTTAATCTTCCGCACTATCAACAAGGTCTTATACTTTCATCTGGGACTTCTCCATGGAATGGAAGAGACGAGTTCCCAAGCAATTATAAAATGATTTATAAATCAAAAGAAACTCTTTACAAGTTTGTAGGTCCCACTTCGATGGTCTTTCGCTATAACTTTGATATCGGTAATTTTAGAAACCTTATAGCTCTAAAAGGTGTCGGTGAACTAAAGGACGGTGAAATAGTATTCTCTTCAAGGTTTGGTCTTATTACACCTTTATCTATATGTGGATTACTATGTGCTAATCTGGTTTTATTAGGAAGAGTTCCTAGCGGACAAGAGATTCTTGGAACAGTAATTGTATTATTTTTCCTCACAGCATACTTCTTGTACTGTAGAATGACCGCAGTAAAACTACCTACAATTGTTGCAGAAATGCTTGATGAAAGTATAAAAAGTTAATTAATTGATCCCACATCTTTTAAGATAACCATTTCTAAACTTTAAGCCAGTGTCTGATAGTCTCATGGCCGAAACTTCAATACTTGAGGCATCACACTCATTAGAATAACCAACAGTATGCGCCAGCTCATGAATAAGAAAGAATGCCAAGGGTAACTCGAGTTTAGTGACTATAATTTAATCCAAAATCTTTTCTTATTAGCTCTACTCTCTAACTCAACGATATCATAAAAAACACCACCATTTTTAAGAATTGTTCTCTCTGATGCCTCGTTATTCAAATCACAAGTAAGAAGAAGCTTACCAATGTCTTTGGCATAATCTGTTTCTAAGGCCAGTGCCAGCATCTTAGATGCAATTCCTTGCCCTCTAAAGCTTGGTCGAACTATATAGCCAATATGTCCACCAAGTTTTTCCAGCTCTTCATTCAACTCTAACCTTAATCCGAGTCTTCCAACAACTTCGTTCCCCATAATTGCCCAATAAGTTATACCGCGAACAAAAAATTCAGGCGCAGTAAATTCATAGTCTAATAATGTTTCTATATAAGAGCTGAAACTCTCTTTGGGTAAAGCTAAATCTTTTTCATGTACGTAAATCCAAGCCTGCTCACTTGACTCTTTTTCACATTCTTTTAAACCGTCCATGAAGGAGTCTTGATAATCCATTGAGACTTTAATTAATTGTATATTTTCAGACATAACTCTCCTAAAGATTATAAAAGAATATTTAGTATTTAGAAAATTGAAGACGTTCAAAAACTAGGAGACGATTATCTTCAGGCATCTCATGATCATTGAGTAAATTGAAACCAGATTTAATCATATTAGTCTCAACGTCTTCAAAACTACGTATCCCACTTTTAGGATCATTCTTCTTTAAACTAGCATCAAGTTCTTTATTACTATCACTAGAAAACTCACCATTATAATTAAATGGTCCATAAAAGAAAACCAGACTTCCCTCTCTAAGACGTTTTCCAAGTAATTTAAAGAATGTTTTATTAGTTTTCCAACCCATAATATGCAATGTATTGGCAGTATAGACTAAGTCAAACATTAGTCTGCCAGGAAAGTCATCTTTTCCAACCTCTAGCTTTTCTGGCCCGTGAACATTTATAAGTTTATGGTCTTTTAATCTCTCTTTAATAAATTTATGGTTTCGTTTGAGGTCTGAGGTAACCCAATGGAGAGCTGGAAATTGTTTTCCTAAAAAAACGGCATCATTGCCAGAACCGCAACCAACTTCTAAAAGTCTTTTATGATCTCGAGTTATGTATTGCTTAAGAATAGCTAAGATTGCTGCTTGTTTTTTCATTAGACCACCTAAAAGTTATTTTGTACTTACAAGAACACGAGACATCTTCCCTATACTATAAATAGCATAAGAGTCACTCACCCTTTCCACACTCATAAACAATATCACTCATCTTAGCAGGACTTTTCGTACCTGTTTTGAAATCGATATGACTAAATGAAAGAGCTTGGCTTGAGTTGTCATAAATATATGCAAAGTCAGTATATTTCATGATAAAGCTATAATCTCCAAGGTCATAAATGGTATCTTGGAACATATATCTTAGAGCATCATCAAAATCCAAAAACTTTGTACTCCCTAATTCACTAAAACCATAAAGCTCTGAACTAAAAGATTCAACGATACTTACATTACAGTTGTCATCAAATGTATAGAGAATTGATTCAGTAGGGTCATCATATGACGTCCTAGCGACAAGGCTTGACTCAACACTAAAGTACAGTTCATCTGATTCACCTAAATCAAGTAAACAAGAGGTTTGATCAAGAAGGTTTATCTTCTTTACTTTTTTATCGTAGTCATTTGTCTGAGAATTATTAATTGTATAAACAATAAAAAGAGCTTCGTTTTTCTTCCTAATAGTCTCATAGAGATCAACGCCTACACCCAGCTGAATTGACTGTAATTTCTCACCATCAGTATAGAAAAGCGTTGTCGCTCCTGTATGCTCATCAGTTTGATAGAGATATTGTTCTTCATCACTTGATATAATTGCACCAGAGGCTTGATCTGTTGCCGATTGGTCAAGCATGATTTCTTCATAAAGAACTCTAATCTCTGCAGGAACAGTACTACTTAACTTCCAAATAGGAGCTCCTTTACCAGAGAAATCAATTTTTGAGATGATCATGGTATGTACGCCATCAAGATGAATAGTTCCAACCCTAAAAGCGTCTGGGCTCATCTCTATAGGATAACCATCAATTCCAAGAGTTCCTGTAAATGCATGCCTAAGAATATACTCTAAACCTGTTAAGAATAATTTATCTTCATACCAATTTTCAGCAGTTGGTATTAATGTCCACTCCTGTTTCATGGAGTCCTGAGTAAATAAAAGATGTGACCCGGCCATTGTATTGGCCGCCGGAAGACCGTGAATTCTAGCGAAAATCCAACGAAGGGCAAAAGCAGCATCAGCACAATCAGTTACAATTTGATGTTTAACAAAAAAATCCTTATTAAAATCCTTCTCTAACCATTTAATAAATTTTTCTTCCCAGTTTAAATCCCACTTCTTTGTTACTTTCCAAAGGGATTTCGTTGCGACCTCTGTATTTCTAAAAAAACGAATAGATTTATGTTTAGCGGAACTTTGATGGTTGTAGTTCTTTATTTTAAATTGCTTCATGGCCGCTTTCGAATCAAAGACAAATGAGTTTACTTCCTCCTGAAGCTTACCTGGACGAATAAGAAGTTCTTTTAAAAACCAACGATCTTCCTCTTCATAAGAGTAAACAATATGTTCACCTTTTGCCGTGGAAAAGTAATCTCTCTCATATGCAAATGTACTCAAAGAAGAAAGGAGTAGAACTGCAAATAAAACATATTTCATATGAACCTTTATATGAACCTTTAATAGAAGTAATTATATATACTTAGCATATGAAAATTCATTTATGACGACAATAGAATAGTAAAAGTCATAAAGACGCGCACCGCACAAAAACTAGCTTCGATTGAAGAAAATTGTTGATAGAATATACTTAATCCCAGGCCATTCGGCTGTATTCGCTCCCCAACTCAAAGATTGGTTTACACGTTGCCAAAATGTTTTTGGCATATGAACATCATTCGGCCCATATAATGAAATCCCCTCATCATTAATTAAGTATTTATAGTATTCACCATAACGAGATTGTAAGGATTCCACTGTAGCCGGACTATGGCACTTAGCTAGTTCAACCTTATTTAGATGTTTTTTTACTTTATCTACTTCTGTTTGTGAAAAAAGCTTACTACAATTACGACTCTCATCCCAACCAGAGTCGACAAAGCTATCCCATCTAAATTGACGATTTTGAATCCACTTATTTTCTTTACAATAAATATACGCTGTATCAGTTTCATTTAAGAGATCTGAATTATCTTTAAAAATTTGAGACCAAAATCTATAACCATTGAAATTTGCAACTAAATCTCCATAAGAAATAACACCTGTGAATCGAGCCGCCAAAAAACCTTCGTGCACATCAGCTGCAAAAATTAAAGCCTCTTTGAGCTCACGTCCCTTTTTGAAATAATTATTATAATATAAAAAACCTTCAGCAAAAAAGTGCCCAATTTTATCTGTTCCAACAAGGTGTCCATCTAAATTTATTGTCTTCCCCATGGCACGAGGATAAATATAAACTAATGACATTTCTTTAAATGAAAAATTTCTATAAATACTTTTGGACTTTCTCCTATCGACCTTATCAATTAGATCTGACTCCATGGCGAAATGCTCATGATGACTAATACCTTCTCTTGCAAGTTTTTTCTTCAAAATGTTAACAAGTGATTTTTTATTACAAGTATCTGAATAAGCCTCCATGGACTCTTTTATTGCCAGTTGAATGGAATGATTAACCTCTGAGTTCAATAAAGGTGATGCATCTTTAAGAGTCTTGATATCAATATTAAAACTATCAATCTCTGAGGCAATGGCGCCATGGCACAAAATAAAAATAAAAATAAATAATATTTTCATAAGATCATTCTATGAAATTATCATCTCATTTAAAAGCGATAGTTTAGAATCCACCAATAACAGTGGGTCCTGATATATTAGTTCTCTCTATTCACAACAAGCAGAAGAATGAGGACTCACTCTACAATTGGCCGGAGACCCAGAACATGCACTTGAATAAGGGTTATTTCTACAATCCTTTGCGTTTGAAAAGCTTGAAAATGTTAACGTTACGAATAATAAAGTTGTGTTTAATAGATAAACTTTCATATGTGTCTCCTAATGAAGTATCGTTAACAAGAAATTTTGCAATTTAAATGCCATTAATGATTATATAATTTGATGTTCTTAACGCGACGTAAGGTGCTTCTTGGTAGGGACAACTTAAATTAATACCTACCAGAATGACCCCGTATGAGGATAAGGCCTATCATTGGGCTTACTGTAAATGTTTACGATGAAGATATCAAAGAGTGTACTGAAGGTGGTATGAATCATGTGATAAAGAATCCTGTCTCATTAAAGGATTTTAAATTAGCAATAGCTAAAAATCATTAGTTCACTGAAGGTTCTACATCAAGGGAACATCTTTTGATATTGGCATAGGTACAAAGTTAGGAAAGAAAAAGTTGGCGATAAGAATACCGTTCAAATGATCGTATTCGTGTTGAGCTACAATTGCGCGAAAGCCTGTTGCATGTTCACTCATAAATTCACCTTCTCTTGTATAGTAAGATAGATTCAATTCTTTATATCGTTCAACTTTGAATTGCTTACCTGGTATTGATAAACATCCCTCAGTTGAGCTCTTAGTTCCTGCGCCATCAATATATTCAACAACTGGATTGATAATAGCTTCTGCTTTCTTAAACCAACTAGGCTTCATAACAAACAAACGCTTAGATACATTGACTTGAGGTGCGGCCAGACCAACACCGCCAGCCTTTTTCATAGTGACAATCATTTTATCAATAAGCTCTTGAGTTTCCTCAGAAGAAATCTCTTCATAAGGTATTTCACCAGCAATCATAGTTAAAGTTGGATGACCTATAGTAATAATTTTCAAGGGAGCATCAGGATACATATGTAATTTATGAGCAGATAAGTTAAAGTTGAATAGTGCTAATAATACTATTAATGATTTGATGATCAAGTCTCCAGTAAGAAAATTATAAATCATTAACAATAAAGCTGTCACTCTCTATATGATATGCTCTTTGATTTTTTAAGAGTCTTAAACACCAAATTAATTCCTTCGCTATATTACATATTATACCTCTAAATATTAAAAGATAGGGTTCAAAGTAAAAGAAAAAGAGGTAACATTACGCATTAACATTATCACTAATATAACTTTACTTATATCTAATACTAGACAATTACTATCTCAGCTCTGAGCGACCTCCTTTTCTATTGGTGATACTTCAAGCACCATGCTAAAATTAATAAAAAAAATAAGGAGTCATGATGAGCTCAGTTAGTTCTCAATTAAAAAGAGTTAAAGCATTAATTTTTTTAGCCGCTTTTCTTTCATTTCTATTCTCTATTTACCTTTATTTCTCTGGTGATAAGCAAAACGGTATTTTTGTGGGTATTTGGGTGCCTTCAATTCTATCAGCGGGAACACTGCTCATTGGAGGAAATAAGAATGTCTGATCAAACTATCTTCATTATCGGTGCTATTATAACAAGTATATTCTTCTCTGGAGCTTATTTATACTTTCGAATTAAATTCGAGCAATATGACTCTGATGATCAAAATTAAATGAAAATAGCTAAGTAATTACCTCTTTATTAAATAACAGTTGATTGCTGTATTCGTTATGAATAATTTTCAGTGTACTATATGAAGAATACATCACTCACTGTATTTATCGCACTTAATATAAGTACCGGTTCCATAGCTAATATCTCAATGCTTATACATGACGAGGTTAGACTTTATCTCGCTGATTATACAGTTGAAGATCAACAAACGGGCACTCACCCACTTAAGCTTCATAAGTTTTATCAAGATAATCTTATAATTTTAGAGAGTAATGATGTTTATGATATGCTTAGAACAGAGCTTGAATGGGAGAATGGTCATAGTATGTTCTTTGTTGGCGTTAGAAAGTCTGAAGTTCCTCAAACTATTTATTTAAAAAGATTAAAAACACGCCTTGCTCATGAAATCATCAATCCACTGACAATAGCTAATAGAAACATAGATAAAGTCTATAGATAAAGTCTTTCGATCCCTAAAAAAGAGTGGTCAGTCAAATCATGATCTCGAAAGACATATTCACAATTACATTCTGCGTTTGAGCGAATTGTAAAGGTGGTACAAAGTATGGGAGTTTTCGCTCGTCAAGACGATCTTACTCTTTTCTCATTTAGCTTGAATAATAGTATTCAATCAACGGTAGACCTTCTTTCCATATTCTACGAAAAAAAAGGGACCCTCCTCAACTTGACACCAAACGAAGAAAATCCAGTGATATTGGGTAACAATAAAACAGTGCAGTAAGCTACTATGAATATAATCGTAAATGCGAAAGGTGTGACTAGTAACAAGAAATTGCTCAATTGACACATAACTTATTAAAAGATCAAGCGAGCTAAGATGTACTCAAAAGGATACAAAAACCATTCATTCTGTTCTTTCTCGCTTGAGTATGGAAAATTCAGTTAAATTCTTGGACCAAATATCCTATGTAACTTTCTTATAAAACAAATAGTAATTAATAACACCCAGAGCAATGGCCGGAATAGTCTGTATGAAGGGATCCCCTACTCGCACTCGAATAATGACTCCAGCAGTCATCAAGAGCGCAAGTCCTAAGCAAGCAGCAAGGTTGAGATAGTTATTAAAGTAATAACCGACAATACATCCAAGGCCACCAAGAACTTCTAGGTACCCAGTTAAAGTCCTGAACTTAAGTAATCCATACCGTTCAAATTCATTCATCATCGAGTCAGTTGTTAAACATAAAACTCCATAAATAATAAATGCCAAAGTGTTTAAAATGGTCAATAATAATATCATTAGAACCATACTAACTGATTTAAACAAGGACGTAAAATGGACTTCTTTGCTGCTTTTATACCCGCTCTAAAACTACTCACCTTAGCCGCTGTTTTTTTTGTTTGGTTTATCCGCTATGAAAATATCGTCAAAGAATTTGAAAAGTATAATTATTCACCTAAGCTTCGTGACTTAGTCGGAATCTTAAAAATAACTGCAGTGCTCCTAATAAATACTGAGTCTAGTCTTAATGTTCAAATAGGAAGTGCATTATTGGCCATCTTAATGCTGTCTGCTTTTGCGACCCACTTTAAAGTCAAAAATCCTCTTATTGAATTTGTTCCGTCCTTTATACTTATGATCTTCTCCGTCATTTTCTTTTTCCATGCCTGATCAGAGTTAGATATGGAAAAAAAAGTTGTCATTATCGGGGCAGGACTTTCTGGGCTTGCTTGTGGAGTAGAACTCAAAAGACATGGAGTTATTCCCACAGTATTTGAATCAAATTCTTATGTAGGCGGCAGAGTAGGAACTGAGGACTATCAGGGGTATAAGCTAGACTATGGATTTCAAGCTTTTCTTCCTTCCTATGAGCTAGGCCCTTATTTTTTTGATTATAAAAATTTAAATCTTAAAGCGTTTTCACCTGGAGCTCGAATATATAAAAGTGGTAAATTTAATCATCTCTCTGACCCGCTTCGAGACCCTAGGAACTTACTAAACACATTGTTTTCTACATCTGCAACGATTAAAGATAAAGCTCTTACAACTAAGCTCATTTTTAGTAAAGCTCCAGCTTATATTAATATAAATCAATCAAAGACTACTCTCGAATTTTTAAAAGAATATGGCTTTAGCCAAAGATATATCGATAATTTTTTTAAACCTTTCTTTTCGGGTGTCTTCTTAAATAAAGAGCTTTCTGTCTCTTCCCATTTTTTTCGTTATATCTTCAAGAAGTTTTCGAAAGCCTATGCTTCGCTTCCAGAAAAAGGAATGAATCAACTGCCACTCCAATTAGCGAATGAGATTGGGCAAGAAAACATCACTCTTAATAAAAGTGTCAGTTTAGATGAAGTTGAACTTACCGAATTCGACTATATCGTTTGGGCAGGAAAACCAGAAAATGTTGAATATCACTCTGTGACAACGCACTACTTCAAAACAACTTCAAACAAGTGGGCATCTAAAACACTTTATTTGAATGCTGAATCAAATAAGCCCATTAATCATATAGCGTGTTTAACTGCTGTCAACCCGAGCTATGCCCCTAAGGATTGGCACTTATACTCAGTAAATGTATTACAAGAGGCTAACTTAGAAGCAATTAGTACACACCTAGCAGAAA
The DNA here is from genome assembly GCA_913058265.1 of uncultured Oligoflexia bacterium. Taxonomy (GTDB): domain Bacteria; phylum Bdellovibrionota; class Bacteriovoracia; order Bacteriovoracales; family Bacteriovoracaceae. Next base: position 1,777 of record CAJXPQ010000003.1, on the reverse strand, counting down.
TGTTCGGAAGTGAAGAAGTTAATCAATGGCACCACCTCAAAAGCTTTAAAATCAAAGAAGCACTCCCTAAAAATCCATATTATGGAAAATTTAACCCTGGAAAAGATAAAGTCATTTACTGTGGAGACTATTTAGAAAGTGCAAGTATACAAGGGGCACTTAGCTCGGGATTAAAAGCGGCCAGATCAATTCTAAGTCGCGTTTAATTTATCGGCTCTTGTCGGTTGAGAGTGGGAAGCAGTGCTTCTGGATTATTTTGATAAGGTAAACACGGACATCATTTCTGATAAAATATAATCTCCAAAATGTATTTTATTAAAAGGAGATGCCCATGTTTGATAAAAAGCTTAACAATTTATTTGGATTACCTGAACTACAATTTACTCACAAATCCCAACAGTTCAAAAATCAATTAATTTTTCATTTTAAGAAGAAATCAGAAAAAGAAGTCTGTCCAAAGTGCGCAACTTTATCTGACACCTGTTATGACAAACGAATTGTCACAATTAAAGATTCTCCTATTCGAGATAAGCAGGTCACTCTTAAAATTATGAAAAGACGCTTCTTTTGTAAAAAGTGTAAGAAACCGTTCACTGAACCAGTCACTGGAATTATCAAAGGTAGAAGATCAACTGTTCGCTTTAGAAAGCATGTCTTTTGGTGTGCAACTCAGTTTCAAGATTTAAAGCGAGTAAGACTCAAGTGCAAATGTTCGTCTTGGATGGTTTATACAGCTTACTATGAACATGCCAAACTCGAAGTTAAGAAACTTCAAAATCCCTGGGGAAAAACGATTGGAATTGATGAACATTCCTTTATTAGAAACAAGCGCTATGGACATAAAGAATTTGCGACCGTATTTGTTGATTATGATAAATCCAGAGTCAGAGAAGCCGTGCTTGGACGCTACCCCAGTGACTATATGAGAGATCAAAACTTACTTAAAATTCCAGGCCGAGAAGGTGTTAAGAATGTCATTATCGACTTTGCACCGAGCATGAGAAGATTTGCAAAAGAGTTTTTTCCAAATGCTAAGATAATTGCAGATAAGTTTCACTTGGTTCGACTTGCGAATCAAGTGGTGAATATGAAACGTTTAGAGATTATGAATGATCCCAAAAATAAAATCTTAAAGAAGAGAAATAATCCTCTTCGTAAAATGCTCTTAACCAATGGAAAAAGACTTCACTTCAGCGAAGAGAGATCACTGATGTATGTCTTTGATCGTCACCCAGAGCTTCAAGCTTTTTATCGAGTAAAAGAGATGATTCATGAGCTGTATCGAATTAGAGGCTACAACAGAGCGAGAAGATACTTTATTAATCTCACAGACTTCATAGCAAGTCTTAAGATGGATGGACTCATGTCTCTTAGGCGAACGCTTATGATTTGGAGAACAGAAATATTAAATTACTTCAAACGAAGAGTAACAAACGGAAAAACAGAAGGCTTTAATAGAAAAGCGAAGCTTATCCAGAGACAAGCATACGGTTTTAGAAAGTTTGAGAACTATCGTTTAAAGCTGCTCTACGCATGTAGGTAATTTGAACAGCAATAGCATCAGATTTGGACTTTAGTTTAAAGGCCAGTGAAGATCTGTATTTAAAATCGAGTTATGCTATACTAAAAACAACCGATTAACTTTAAGGTGAAGATACTTTTGAAGAAGATGGTTTATGTGATTAACTTATAGGCTTCAGTCTAGAAAAATTACCCACTACAAAAGGGTCTCCAAATTTGATGGTGTGCGCGCTGAATCGTGAGGAAAAAAGTTCGA
>CAJXPQ010000002.1 GCA_913058265.1 uncultured Oligoflexia bacterium | reverse complement strand
CTTTATTTTCACTGATACTTTCTTGGTTCATATCAAGATTACTCATTACGTTTTGTCTTGTGGACTCCATATCTGAGTCAGAGAAGCCATTACCAGAACTCCCCATCCCACCAAGGTTTGTGTCAAATTTTGGCATTGCAAGAGGCTTGAACTTAAACTTTGCCCCTCGAGATTTTGCTAATTTTTTTGCTGTCTCTTCTAGTGCCTTCGAACCTGTATTCAGATTAGATGCTGATACTCCACTGGTACTTGGGTTTCCAGAAAATAAACTCTTAACTTTTGCAAGTGAGCTTTTAAGACTCAATGGTTTAACACCTAAACTTCTACTTGCAGCTTTGTCTTGAGCATCTGCTTCATCAACAATTTGTGAACTTAATGCTCTTAATGCAGGAGCGACATTCTCAAGTGTCTTTATAGAAGCTTGGTAAGCCTTATTACCATCTACATTTTCATTACTTCCTAGTGCCTGAGTTGCAGTACCAATTGCAGCAAGTCCAGTATTTAGTGTTCCTGTAACTTGCCTTCCATTACTATCAGTCGTTACTGTCGGTATTCTAAGACCAGACTGTGGTCCGGGAGCTGGACATGCTGCAGGTAAAAATGAATTACCATTTGGTACAGCACAAGTCATAGTTGCAGGACCTCCACCACTTGATCCATTATCAGAAGCAATAAAGTTTGAGTTTCCATTATTTCCACTACTACCTGAACCGGAGCCATCTCCGCCCTCTTCAACTGCCGCAAGAATACCGTGTGATTCCATAAATCTTTCTTTCTCAAGTCTCACTGTTTTTGCTCTTTTTTCAGCATCCTTATGAGATTTACTATCAAACATATAAACTGCTAAATTTACTGCGGCCATAGTTCCCCATGTCCACATACGCGCTTTAGGATAGTTTAAAGCATGTGCTTCCATCCAGTCCCACATAACCATGTGTAGAATATAAGCTTTTACTCCAAGACCTAAAAGATCCTTCCATCCACTTGCATTAGCTGCTGTAACAGTTAACTGACTTTTGAGTTGAGCAATAATTGTTCCTATTTTTTGCTCATATGATTTAGGATCACCCTGATACTTTCTTTTATATTCAGCTAGCTCTTTTTTAAGATTTGATTCTTCCCATGTCTGTTGTCCGTTAGTAAGAATATAATCTGTATAGAGTCCAACTTGTGCTAAGTTTTCTAATTGCTTCACTGGGTCTTTATGTTCTTTATGCATTTTTTCAAATACAACTCTGTAGATAAGATTTTCGATGGCTGGTTTGAGGAATTTGTATTCTACATTCCACCCCTTTCTTATATCATCAGATCCTGTACTTGCTGTTTGTGTACACCCGCTAGAATCACACCAAGACCATCTAGTCCACCAATACTGCACACCTCCATCTCTTTGAGTCACTCCCTGTTCCTTTTTACAACCTGTAATGGTTCCTTGAGGGGTTTCACTGGTAACAAAGTGTTCTCCTACATATCCAGCAAATTGACCTTCATTAGCCTGAACTGTACTCCCTCGACCACATGATGTATCCACTATGGCTGTATTTTCAACAGGCTGATTTTCAACAACAGGCTGATTTTCAACAACAGGCTGATTTTCAACAACAGGTGTCTGGGTCGCAACTACTTCCGCAGTGACAACAGGAACAACATCTAAAGTGATATCAGTTGCTGAAGCTGCATAGTTTCCACAACATTGAATGGGTGTCTGTCTAACTCTTTCTATATTACTGAATAAGCTAACAATATCTGTATTGAGTGTTGTACATGCTAGTTTACAAGCTTCAACTGCATTAGGTTCAGCAAGTGCGGTACATGTTACGTTTTTGTCCTGCTCCAAGGCAGCTCCAACATTTGTCATAAATTCTGTACGTTGAGTGGTATATTTTAATTTTGCATCATCAGTACCCTGGATCTCTCCAAGCATGATTTCTGTTGTTTCAACAGTATCTGTATTGTCAGGACTATCAAAGATACTATTAAAAATTTTGGTAGGAATTGATAGTATAAAACGACCTACCTTTTTAAGAGAGTCGCCAACTTTGAATTCTTTCTTCTTAGCATTTTTATGAAGTAAGACTGTTACGGCTCCATTCTGAGCTTTAATAAGTTCACTATAAGTCGTAGCTGCCAACGCAGTAGCAGGACATACCTGGGCTCCTGTTTCCGCCGTTGCTGCTATTAGTTTCTGCAAAGTTTCATGTTGGCCGGAAAGCCCCTCGACTTGAGTCTTACAATAATTCGTCAAAACCTTATTATCTGCATACTCCATATAGGTCGCAGCTAAAAATGCAACCTCTGCGGCCAATGCGGCATTCTTTTTAAACTTCAAACCTTTTGCTTGATTATCATAAACTTCAATTAGAGCATCATAAGATGCTAATTGTTTATTATTAGCATCATCATCCATTTGCTTTGCTTGAAAATTTTTATCAACGGCCACCTTAGAGGCTTTCTTAAATTCAGAATTTGCTTTAAGATCTCCTAGTAGATACGCAAGAGTTCCTGCTTGGACTATCGGAAAAGTCTTAGCTCCTCCCATAGCGGCTCCCATAGTACAAGAATTGACAGTATATGTATTCGGCTTCCAAAATAGGCTCACCCCAATCATTGCAAAAGCAACACCTACAAACTGCTCTACAATACCAGCGATACCATCTGGATAGTGATTCTTGACGTCTGTTTCTGAAAGATCTTTACTAAAATCACAACCAACTTTATAAATTCCAGCGGAACCGTCAGCGTTCTTATTTTCCTCACAGCCCTGATCGTCTGCCGCTCTAGCCTGACTAATTTCTGAGAAGGGAATGGGAGATAAGATAAGTGTCATCATTATAAATAAGTTGATGACACTAATAGATAGTGATTTAAGAATCATGTGCATAATACGTCCTACGATTTATAGTAATTTTTACTTTTTCTTTTTAAGTTTAAGAAAAGCAAAGATTGCAATACCAGCGAGTATAACAAAGAAGATATAGTCGTCATTTCCACCAGATTTCTTCTGACGTTTTTTCTTTTCGATCATACCGATATTAATATCATCGGTTGGAACGAAGACGGCCTCTCCAGAGTTTTTATTTCCTGCCCCTTTACCAAGGCCGGCAGAACTAAGAGATGTATTAGCGTTTCTGAAAACACGCATAGATGAGATAACACTATCAAAGATACCCTTGTAAGCTGAGTACATACTTTTTGTAACTGAAAAAGTTACCGCTACACCAATATCAGATTTAACAGTTGCAAGGTATCTTGTGTAGAAACCTGGGATTTCAGATGCAAGGTGAAGAGCATCGACCCAACTCGCTCCGTTTACTTGGGTTGTCTTTACAGTTTTCTTTTCAGACTTCTGCATTTTCCCACCTGGAAGTTTATATGTTTTAGTTTGTTCAAGGTAAGTTTTATAAGCTTGAAGATTATCTTGTGAACCACGTTTTTTTGCGGCAAGAATAATGATCGCCTCTTTTTTTCGATTAGCATCATCACTTTGGCAAACCCACTCACTCCCCTCGATTAAACATTGCCAGCCTGGCGGCAGTTCAAATTCGATATAACCGTTTGCAAATCTCTTAGCAAAGACCTGAGTAGATAAAATGAATGTGAGTGCAACGACGCATAACTTAATCATAGATAAAATCCCTTTTTAGTAATCCTCCTCTATTATAGAGAGGATATGGGTTTTCTCAAAGCCTGAGCTAATTTTTCCCATGATTATGAATACTTAGTGATTTTTGTGAGCCAATAAAACTAGTCAGATATACTATTCTTTGATCTCACCGCTTCGAATGACAGTTCCTTCTTTAATTCTACGTCTACCGTTTCGTTGCTTAATATGAACAAGAGACTTGGAAGCTCCCGCCTTCACGACAGTACCTGAGCCGATGAGTATGTTTCCACCTCTAAAATCAAAGTAATAGAAATCTACTTTCATGCCTTTTCTTAGTCCTACTTCGAGACCAATATCAACAACTGCAATTTTTTTAGATTTAGAGAGTTTTGTCACTGTACCTTCAACTGTATATTCTTTGAATTTCTGAACTCGCTTTTCAAGAGCTTTACTTGCCTCTTTTCTTTTTACGAGATTGAAACTTAAACGAGGACCTAGGTCGGTGCTATTACCAGTATAGATTTGGGCCAACTGACTCTCAACTCTCCAACTATCTCCAAGGGCAAAGTTAAGCTCAATATAAGGAGCTGTCCATTGTCTATTGATACTATTAAAACCTGCTGAAGTTCCTTGGAAGAGAACTGGCTTATTCAGTTCATCATTATTATAAGCATCGTTTTCAAGTGAGTAAACATTTTCAACACCAAGGTTAAATGCCACATACCTCCACACTAATGAGTACTGTAAATGAGACAAAATTTCAGAGCTAAGCTCTGCGCCTGGGTCTCTATATAGTGCTCGTCCCTCGAGATAATTATTGGAACTTGTTTTATTATAGAATGAAGCGCCGATGGCAATATCCCGTCCGGTATCTCCTAAGACGATCTCATCAGGTCTTTCTGCTGTTGCATCAAAGATTTCATTAGAGTACATAGGTTGCCTGTACCAACCCTGAATCGCATACCTCATCCCATCTTCTTCATCAAAAGCATATTTAAAACCAATGATAGCTGACTCAAACCCCGCCTTTGTATAGCTAAAAATTTCGGCATCAAACTCAACGTTGGATTGAATATAACGAACATTGGCACCTAGCATCCCTTCAAGTTTACTTGTAATTCCGTACTTAAAGTTAGCACCTGCATTTATTTTTTGATAAGAGAGACCATCCCCAATGGCGGTATTGATTCCGTCATAATTAGTCAAAGAAGTCGTATTCATATAATCGATATAAATATCATACTCACTGCCCCCTTCAAGCAGGGTGCGAGCAAAAGGAATATGTGCATTTTGAGCGAGACAAAATGTAGGGATAAATAAGGTGATCCAAAGTAGTTTTAACATATCTCAATATTATAGCGTGGCATGGTTCATTTGCAAAAAGTGGGTCTCATTTTCCTCAAAGCTGACTAAAACCTCTTTTTCGACCCAAATTCCAAATTTCTTTTCATAAAGACTGATGCTTTCAATTGGAAGTGGGCTATTATTTTCAAATTCAACTTTAGCGTGTTCCATAACTTCAAACATATCTTTCATATTATAGAAGATTCCAAGGGGTAGAAACTGACGAGCATTTTCTTTATAGCGAATTGTTTTAGGAATAAATGACTTACATATTTCCAACACGACCTCTGAGCAATACCCTAGATCAATATCAAAGTTTGGATTCAGATAAAGTAGCTTCTTTTTATTGTGTTCATAAACGCCGATACCTGCAAAATCGAGCCTTGGCATCGTTTTATTGTCATAAAAGAAACTATCTAATTCTTCTTTCAAAGTTTCCGTTAAGTCCAAGACATCATTATCATGAATTTCAAATGGCGCTAGCATCGCCATATGGGGAAATCCATACTGATTGTATTTTGGGTCAAAACGTTTTCTGAAGCCTGTGACTTTTCTTGAGAGGAGTCCCTCGGGGGTAAAATTGAAACCAACAAATAGTTTCGTCATAATGCACCTCAGTCCGTTGAGGTTTTATGAACTGTTATTAGTTCACCATACTATTTTATCAAGTGATATGAACTATTAGCAAGTGAAAAGAAAATAGGGGCAAAATCTATGCCCCTATCATGTATTTTAAGCTATTTAATGGTGTCAAAACGGGCAGAGTCACCAAGTTCTTCTTCAATACGAAGAAGTTGGTTGTATTTCTCAACTCTGTCAGAACGGCTAGCAGAGCCTGTCTTGATATGTCCGGCCCCACTTGCTACTGCTAAATCAGCGATAAAGCTATCAGCTGTCTCACCAGATCTGTGAGAAATTATCGCCTTATAATTTGAATCGTAAGCAAGCTTTAAGGTATCAAATGTTTCTGTGATTGTTCCGATTTGATTAATTTTAACGAGGATAGAATTTGCTTCTCCGTTCTCAATTCCCTTTCCAAAAATCTTTGCATTTGTCACAAAAAGGTCATCTCCAACAAGGACACATTTATCACCAATTTCTTTTGTTAATTTAGTCCAACCTGCGTGATCACTTTCATCAAGACCATCTTCTATTGAGTAGATTGGAAGTGTGTCACAAAGATGAGCGTAATATGCGATCATATCATCGGTCGTCATATCCTTCCCTTCCATCGTGTAAACACCTTTATCTTTGTCATAGAATTCTGAGGCAGCACAGTCAAGAGCGATTGAAATTTCCTCACCTATTTTGTAGCCTGCTTTTGCAACGGCTTCTTTAATACAAGTAAAGGCTTCATCTTGAGATTTTAAGCTCGGTGCAAACCCACCTTCATCGCCAACATTTGTTGAATAATTTTTTTCTTCTAAAACTTTTTTAAGATTATGAAAAATTTCTACTCCGGCTCGAAGATTTTCAGAAAATGATTTCTTCATATGAGGAACAATCATAAACTCTTGAATGTCTAAGTTATTTGATGCGTGCTCGCCACCATTTATAATATTCATTAAGGGCGCTGGATGTCTTAAAGCGTTCACTGGGTTTGGACAACCAAGATCTTCACTTAGATATAAATAAAGTGGCTTTCTTGCCTCCATTGCTCCAGCACGACAAGCGGCCATAGAAACTGCAAGCATTGCATTTGCACCGAGGTTACTTTTAAAGTCTGTTCCATCAAGTTCGAGCATCTTATTGTCGACAGCTCTTAGGTCAGCAACTTCCATACCTATAACTGCAGGTGAGATTTTTTCTGTAATATTTGTAATCGCTTTTCGAACTGACTTTCCCATGAAAAAGGAGTTATCACCGTCTCGAAGCTCTAGTGCTTCTCTTGAACCAGTACTTGCTCCAGAAGGAACAGATGCTCTACCTACGGCGCCAGCTTCAGTAACCAAGTCTACCTCTACAGTAGGGTTACCTCGTGAATCTAGAACTTGTCTTGCAATAATTTTTGAAATCTTTGACATGAATGCCTCTCCTTGATGGCAATATAGTAAAGGTGCCAGGACCATTTTGGTACTTACAGCGCGTTAATTTTTCAGTAATGAAAGAAGTTTCTTTTATATCTGTTATTTGTAGCTCCCACTTAGATCTCAGTATATTAAACTTCTATGAGTCGACGAAAACTGGTTAGAACAAATTTATACCCTTACCATATAACCACCAGAACAAATAACAAGGAATGGTTTGATATTCCACTGGATGATGTTTGGAGAATGTCTCTTCACTCACTAAAGCATGCAAACAATGTCTATAAAGTTGATATTATCGCTTTTGTTTTGATGCAGAATCATTACCACTTAATTATAAAAACGCCTGAGTCAAATATTGACCTTTTTATGTATGAGTTTAATAAGAGACTTAGCTTACTCATTAGAACAAAATCAAAAAGAATTAATTCCGTTTTTGGAGGTAGATATAAGTGGAGCTTAATTAGGTCACAAACGTATCTCTATAATTGCTACCGCTACGTCTACCAAAACCCTGTGCGGGCAGGGATTACGAAAAGATGTGAAAACTATCCCTACAGCTCTCTACATTGCCTTATATTTAAAAAGAAGTTTCCACTTCCACTAATTGATTCATTTGGATTTAAAGATGAGTATGCTCTTAGCTGGCTTAATATGAATATTAAAGAGAATGAATTATTTGCGATTAGAAATAGTTTAAATCGAGCTGAAGTACGTGTGATAAAAACAAGCTCAAAAGATAAAATAAAAACATACTTTAAATTTGATGCACCGTAAGTACGGAAATGGTCCTGGCACCTTTAAGCGGCTTTCTTTTTCTCTTGAATAAGTTGAGGGACCGCCCATTCAGGTGGACGAAACATCGCCTTCTTAATATCGAGTCTATTTGATACAAATTTATCATGAAAGCTAGGAACATAACCACAAGGAACCATCTCTCCAATAAGTTGTTTCGTTTCCGGATCACGGCCTGTTTGTATCCATCTAAAAATATCTCTTACAATATAACGTCCATGCTCATCTACACCTAGCACTTCTGAGATATGAGAAGTTCGTCTTCCCCCGTCTTGATAACGACTACATTGTACTATTAAGTCAATACTTGCTCCTACCATTCTTCTAATAGCATCCGCAGGTATTCTGGTTTCTCCCATTAAACATAGAGTCTCCATTCTAGTACAAGCTTCTTGAGGTGCATTGGAATGGACTGTTCCCATGGATCCGTCATGCCCTGTTCCCATAGCATTCAAAAGATCTAGCGCTTCAGGTCCTCTAACTTCTCCAACAATAATTCTATCTGGTCTAAGTCTTAAGGCCGACTCCATGAGCTCTCTTATAGTCACTTCAACTTTTCCCTCTGAAGGGTCAGCTTTCTGTGCTTCTAATTGCACGACATGATTGGCGGTTATTTGTAACTCGGCCGAATCTTCAATAACTAAAAGCCTTTGAGTATCAGGCATTTTCGAGCCTAGAATATTTAACATTGTTGTTTTACCGGAACCAGTTCCCCCACTTACGAGAGTATTAATTCCAAGATACATACACCGATCTAAGAACCGTGCAGCATCAGCTGATAGTGAACCAAACTTTACAAGATCCGTTAGTTTTAATTTTTCTTTTTTAAATTTTCTTATGGCACAGATTGTCCCGTTTTTAGCAAGTCCATCCAGAACAACTGCGACTCTAGAACCATCTTGCAAACGAGCATCAAGTCTTGGGTTATCTGCATCTAAATTTCTCTTTACTGATCTTGCAATGGCAATCATTGCAGCACGAAGAGTGTCTTCATCAACAAACTTATTTGGAACTGGAGTTATAAGACCACCTTTCTCTACAAAAATTTCCGCACAGCCATTGATCATAATCTCTGATACATCTTCGTCATCAAGGAGATCCTTAATGGGAAATAATTGTGAATCTAGTAAGTCTCGTAAAAAATCACTCATTAGTCATAGTCCCTTGGTAGCCAATAGTTTGGTTTACTATCACTAGCAATATCTCTTTTTTGTTTGGCCTCTGCTTTAAACTTTTCAAATACAGTTAAGTAACCTTCAAACTTCGATGAAGGGCAGTAAAATTTAAAGCGACCTGCATGATCCAACAAGGTTTCACCCTCATTAACCTTTCCTTTTTCTGCGCTTAAAAACACTTCATGCTTTTGAAGTAAGAAACACTGGGAGTCGTCTACAGTAGAAGTTACAAAGAATCTCACCTTCTCACCTTGAAATGCCATCACCTTATTAGGGTAAAATCCATCCTCTGTGATGATAATAGAAACTTCTCTGGTTGGACGCTTAAAGGATTTCTCCTTAAAGACATCTGCCTGAACAGTAACACTAAACATTAAAACGAAAATAATAATACTTTTCACAGAAAAGCCCTCCATTGTCTTACTTAGTTTATCGGCTATATACCCGATTACTTTAGTTAAATCTCATCGTAATTTTGGGTGGTTACACTTCGTTTCATACTCTTGTTTTGCTTTGAATCATGAATTTTTAAAATTAGTACTCAATGTGCTCATACAGGCGCTGCAGCAAGGTGCAGCCTATAACAAACATAAACTTACAACCTAGCAAATTCCTAGACAGGTTTTGAAGATTTAGCAAAAATGGTTCTTGTATTAACGGAATTGGATTACGTTTAAAAAAAATACATAGTTTATCATGGAGGATTTATGTTTAAAAAGTTAATCGCAACCGGAACACTATTAGCAGCTGTTTCTGGATTTGCATGTACGATCGAAGGTAGTGAAGGATTCCTACCAGAGAATGATTTGTTTATTTCAAAAGATGCTAAATCAATCAACACAATGGACGAAGCTAGTTTCAATGCTGTTATTGATAAAGTCGTAGCTATTTACGAGCCAATCATTGCCTCTTTCGGCGCTACTCTTAATGTAGACAGAAACTGGGAAGATGGAACAGTAAATGCTTATGCTCAACAAAATGGAACTGTTTGGAATGTAGCAATGTTTGGTGGTTTAGCTAGACATGCGGCCATTACTGAAGACGGATTTGCACTAGTTGTATGTCATGAAGTTGGTCACCATATCGGTGGAGCACCTAAGAAGAAGTCTTGGTTTGGTTCAAGATGGGCATCAAATGAAGGTCAAGCTGATTACTTTGCAACTTCAAAATGTCTAAGAAAAGCTTTTAGAGGTGAAAATAACGCTAAAATTGTTAAGACCTTAAATGTTCCTGAAGTTGTAGTTAACAAGTGTGCTGAGCAATATACTTCTGAAGAAGAAAGATTGATCTGTCAAAGAGGTGCAATGGCCGGAATGAGTACTGCTAAGCTTTTCCAAAATCTTAGAAGTTCAACAGTAGTTCCTGACTTCACTACACCTGACGCTAAAGTAGCTTCAAAAACAGATGATAATCACCCAGCAACACAATGTAGACTTGATACTTATTACTCAGGTGCATTATGTGCAATAAGTGACTCTGTTGATGTTGATCAAGCTGATGAAGCTGTAGGTGTTTGTTACAGAGCATCTGGTGATACAGTAGGTGTAAGACCACTATGTTGGTTTGCTCCAGCTAAATAATTTTAAAAATTAATTTTTGAAATATAGGCCCCTCTTTTGAGGGGCTTTTTTTTTTGTATTTTAAACCAGACCAGTTTCAATGTCCTAAACTTATTAATTGATGTTTACTCGGGCCTAAAGCACCTTGAGAATGATGGCGAGGTTACAGTCGATGCAGTCCAAAATTCACTTATATGCAATCATAGGTGGGCAACTTGTAACGATGATCTACAATGAATTAGATGTGAAGCCAGTTGTAAGAATTGGAGCAACAACTAAGGAGGTTGCTAACCTAACATGTTCTCAGGCAAGTGATAGAAATCGAACAATTAAATGTGTTCTATCTCAAATCGTGGCGACTATAATAGATATTCCTACAGAAGAGATGGGTCTTAAGAGACCCTAGCTTTTTTTCGCCCAAGAATCTCTTAAAGTCACAGTTCTATTGTAAACAGGTTTACCTGGCGATGATAACTTTGAATCAACAGTAAAGTAGCCCATTCTCTCAAACTGAAACTGCTCCCCAGCAATTTGCTCCGCCAAAAATGGCTCAACCTTTGCGGTAATAATACTTAATGAGTCTGGATTAATTTCCTCTAGAAAATTCTCTAAAGTACCAGGAGCTTCATGCTTAAAGAGTCTATCGTAAAGGCGAACTTCAACGTCTTTGCAATCGTTGGCGTTTACCCAGTGTATAATTCCTTTCACTTTTTTCTCTAAAGCTGCAGGTTGCTGCCCTCCAAAAGAATCAGCATGATAGCTACACTTTAATTCTAGAGGTAGTCCTGCTTCATCTTGAATAACCTCATCACAAGTAATGACGTATCCGTAACGTAGCCTTACAGACCTTCCAACGCCTAATCTGTACCATTTTTTTGGACTTGGAGGATCGAGCATAAAGTCCGATTGCTCAACATAAATCTCTTTTCCAAAATTTATTTTTCTTGAGCCGAAAGATTCATCTTTTGGATGAAAAGGAGCATCTATTTCTTTCGTTGTATCTTCCCAGTTTGTGATTGTAACTTTTAATGGTTCTAAAATTCCTAAACATCTTTTTGTTGTAGCATTTAATTGATCACGTACATTGGCTTCAAGGATTGAGAGTTCAATAACTCCATCTTTTTTCCCAACCCCAATTTGTTCCATAAAACTTCTAATTGCAGCTGCTGGATAACCCCGACGTCTCACTCCAGAAATCGTTGGCATTCTTGGATCATCCCACCCTTCAACATGCTTCTCTTCTACAAGTTGCAGCAGCTTTCTTTTACTCATAATAGTATAGTCTAGATTTAGTCTTGCAGACTCATACTGATGAGGACGACTAGGGGCAGTTACATTTTCAATAAACCAATCATAAATTCTTCTATTGTCTTGAAACTCTAAAGTACATAATGAGTGTGTAATCCCTTCGATAGCATCTGAAAGTCCGTGAGTGTAATCGTACATAGGATAGATACACCACTCGTTACCTGTTCTGTGATGTTCAACATGCTTAATTCGATACATAATAGGATCGCGCATACACATAAAGTTTGAGGCCATATCGACTTTAGCTCGCAGAACTTTTTCGCCGTCTTTAAACTTACCTTCTCGCATTTCAGTGAAGAGTTTTAAATTTTCTTCAATAGATCTTTTTCTGTAAGGTGAATCTGTTCCAGGCTTCTCAAAGTTTCCTCTAGAGGCGTGAATTTCATCAGGTGATTGATCATCAACATAGGCAATGCCCTTGTTAATTAGTTCAATCGCAAAGCCATAAAGTTTCTCAAAGTAGTCTGAGGAGAAATGAATATTCTCTTCCCAGTCAGCACCAAGCCACTTCACATCTTCTTTTATAGAGTTAACATACTCTGTGTCTTCTTTCTCTGGGTTGGTATCGTCAAAACGAAGGTTGAATTTTGATTTAGGAGAATTATTCCAAACAAGTCCATAGTTCAAACAGATCGCCTTAGCATGTCCTATATGAAGATACCCGTTTGGCTCTGGTGGAAACCTTGTGACAACCATTCCATCATGGGTTCCCTCATCTAAATCTTTGGCAATAATATTTTCGATAAAGTTCTTATGGTCTTTTTTATTTGTTGGAGTTTTTTCACTCATCCATTCATTATTCATAAACTTGCCACTCTCTTCTTTAAAATATTCACTGGTGTAAGTGGAATTAATACTTTTAAATCTGGTCCGTGATTTTGGCCTGTCAATACTCCACGAAGTCCCATAAATAAAGGTTTCCCTTTTATTTTTAGTTCTTTTTTACAAAAATTCATCCATTCACTAAAGGCATCCGTATCGACATAGTCTGATGAAACTTTCTCAAGTTCTGCTTTTATATGGTCACGTATAGCTGGTGTTGTTTCCCAAGAAAGAATATCCTTTAAATCTTCAGTCATTTCGACTGATTCATTTAACAACTCATCCATTTTTTCATTAAAATCTGGGAATAAAGTAATTTTCTCTTTATATAATTCAAGAAAGGTTTTCTTCCAATCATCTGTTTGTTGATTATAAAAGTCATTAGTCATAAATGGACTCGTTCTTGTTAACAACTCATCAACATCCATGGCCTTAATATGCTGACCATTCATCCACTTTAATTTTTCAATATCATAGATTGCATGGGATTTAGAAAAGCGACTTAATGAAAATACATCTTTTAGATTTTCGATTTTAAAGATGTCTTTTTCATCTGGATGTGACCATCCCAATAGACATAGATAATTTACAAGTGCCTCTGGTAAGTAACCTTGCTCTCTATATTGCTTTACGCTTGTTGCTCCATGCCGCTTAGATAGTTTCTGTCTATCTTCACCAATCAGAAGTGAAACATGAGCAAATTCAGGCATATCAGCACCAATCGCCTCGTAAACAAGAACTTGTCTCAAGGTATTATTAACATGATCTTCTCCACGAATAACATGTGTTATTTTATGTAAGTGATCATCAATAACATTGCAAAAATTATAAGTTGGAACTCCATTTGTTCGCATAATAACAAAGTCCCCCACCATCCCCTTAGGAAATTTAACATCTCCACGAACATGGTCTTTAAAAGATACATCTTTATCTGAAACTAAAAATCGAATAGGTGCTTTTTCTCCTGCAGCAACTCTAGCTTTAGCCTCATCCCAAGTTGAACTTTCTTTCCACTTTCCTGTATACGGTGGTGTTCCCTCTTCTTTAGACTTTAAACTCATTTGTTCTAGATCTTCATCTGAACAAAAATCATAAAATGCTTTTCCTTGTTCAACTAAGTCGAGTGCATACTTCATATAAATATCTAATCTTTCAATCTGATGATACGGGCCATATTCTCCACCAATACCAGGGCCTTCATCATGAACTAATCCAAGCCACTTCATATCGTCTAATTGAGATGCTTCAAACTCTTTAGTGCTTCGTTCTTTATCAGTATCCTCAATTCTTAGGATGTACTTTCCACCTTGAGACTTTGCAAATATATAATTATAAAGAGCTGTTCTGGCCCCACCTATATGTAAATTTCCAGTTGGACTTGGCGCAAACCTAACACGTACAGTCATCGAATCTTCTCCTAAGTATAATATTGCTAACTTTATATAATTTTTTAGTGAATTTGACTAGTTACTTAAACTGCTTAGATGACTAAAATCCATCTCTGTCTCTTGAACTTTTAAAAATGAAATCAACCCCTGACATATTTTTGACTCTTAAGAGCCATGGAATAAATTGATAGCAATTCTTTGTATCCCCTGAGATTTTGTCTAAGTTATAACAAGGAAGTCCTGGGTATGCATGATGGTACTCATGGTAGTTAAAATTAAAAAGAAAGTATTTTGCAAACCAAGTAGGAAACAAAAGTGAGCGAGAGTATTGAACTTGCTCCTTAAATGTTAAAGGTTCAACGGTCTCACCTGACGATGAAACTGGCATTTCGATATGAGAGTGCTGACTGAGAGAAAGTATATCCGTGGCCATAAAGCTCATATAAAGGGCAGGAAAAATTAAGGCGTAGAACCTTGGAAAAAGAATAAGCGTTACAATATAAAAGGATCCATATAAAAACATTTCAAGTAAGCATCGCTTATAGTTTGCATGAGGTAGATGCCGTTTTAGTTTCTCTGCTTTCCAATAGATTCCAAGTCTGTAACCAACGGTAAAAAGTGGAATTGAATATTTCCAACAAAAATTGATAATTCTCTCTTGCTTAGAATCAAAGCGATCGGCGAAAGTTTTCTCTGTTGTAGGATCTTTATCACGCCACCCTGTCCATTTGTGATGGAGTTCATGGATTTCAAGCCAATTATGATAGGGAATAAAAACCATTAAAGAGAAGAAGTGCCCAAATAATGAATTAAGAGAGTTTGACTTAAAAAATGAGCGATGACCTAATTCATGAAGAAGTATAAATGATTGAGTAAAAAAGATAGCGCCAAAAATCTGTCCAAGAATATATAAATGACTATTAAGAGTTAAAGTCATCATGCACAAACAAAGGAACGGAATGACTAGAAGCTTAAATGCTTTAAGATCACTCTTTGAAATGGCCCGTGATCTCTCAAGCTTCAAGTTTGGATTCACCATAATCTCCATTAGCTTTATAATAATAGGATAAGAATTCTTTTCTCATTGAATTCATATGAACTGGAAGCTCATCCTCTTTCCAACTTTCTGTCGCTACTATCTCTATCGTTTTAATATGAATCACTCCAGTTATAATATTCTTTATCGCGTCTGGAGAACCACTCGTTTTGATATCAAAGAAGAGTTGATGTATAGGTCTTTTACTCGCAAAGGCCATATGAAAAACTCCTTTATTAAGTGGAGCAATTCCATTTATAAAAGGGTGTCGCCCTTCAGGTGAGCAAATAACACTATACTTCCCTTCACTTAAGTCTTTAGATACCCTCTTAAAAAATTGGATTCGCTCTTCAGTTTTATGAGTGTCTGGAATATACAAAACATCAATACCTAAATTACAGAGATGAAGTGGTAAGATACTCTTCACTCCCTCGGTAATAATAAACCTTGTATTCTCTAGTGAGATATAAGGGACTAAAAATAAATCTAGAAATGAATTATGATTAAAGAAGTAAATACAAGTCTCAGTACGAGATCTATCAATATCAGACCTTATTTTCATTCCTAGCAGAGTCAGGATACACCATGCAAATCCAGGAGCAATGAATTTGCGATTGAGCTTAATCCCATATCCAAAGCTCAGATATCTCACAAGTGATGTAATCACTCCTATCATGAACATTCCGAAGAGAGATATAGACTTTCGATAGAAAGTTATCATTAATCTTTTCTCTCTAGGATTAATGTTTGCATCGCCAAATTAAGCTTCTTTTCAAATAATAAAAACGGCTTCATCAGTAATTGTCCCATAAAGTAAGGCGCAACAATTTTATCTAAATCCATCCCCTTACCAAAGAGCTTAAAATAAGAGCCTGCAAAAAGATAAAAATATGGAGGAAATGCTCCATATGGAAGATAAGTAGAAACTTTAAAACCAGCTTTTTCGGCCATAGCAATAAAATGGTCTTTATCAAACATAACTGTATGTTGTGGGGCTTGAACACCAGGCCATTTATCTTTAAATATTTTATATGAGAGAGAATCTAGTCGCGGAACTTCAACAACAAGTCTCCCCTTAGGTTTTAATATTTTTTTTGCCTTCTCAAGAGATGACATCGGATCATAACAATGTTCGAGGTAATGCCACATGGTTATAAGATCATATGAATTCTCTTCAAGATTCTTTTGCTCATAAAATAATCCACAATGAAAATCGATCTCATTAAAGCGTGGAAAGGCCAAGTCTTCCTTAAAGTCGACACCACTTATATGGCAGGCATGCTTATCTTTTACATAGAGTAAGAAGCTTCCTACAGCACATCCCACATCAAGAACTTTAGAGTCCTTGTTAAGTGATACATACTTACTAACAAGCTTTTCTTTGTCTCTGTCGTGTTTTGTCATTGCTCGCTCATAGAGAGGAGTTAATACACCCCAGTCCTTCTTTTTTCTGTGTGCAATATATTCAGAGTCATAGAAGTCTTTAATTTGTTCCATTGAAACCCTTGGGTTTTGATAAGCTAGGCCACAAGAAGAACAAGTTACATATTGAAAATTACCTTCCTTACCTGTTAGATCCTCTTCACCGTGTAATAGAAATTCATCATCTTCTTTATCGCATAAATAACAGGCTACTTTTTCAAATTTATAATGAGAAGGGTTTTCGAGTTTCTCAAAACGTTCCATTGTATTCATAAAAACCTCAGTAGATATTTGTTTATGATTAAACCTAATATGAAAATTATTTCAAAGCGCTTATTCCTTAGTCCTTTAAATTCTTCAAAGTATTCTCTTAAAAAGAAAAATGTACAACCAAGAATTGACCAAAGATAATTGGACTCATTTGTAAATATCGCTACCATATACATAAGAACAGGATATTTTAGAAGTGAAATTGTTGTAATGAGTTTATGTTGTCTAAAAACATAATAGAGAATTCCACTGACAGTAAGCAGCGCTATATTTAAAATAAGTATTTGTGGATCAAAAATAAATAATAAACTCGATAGGTAGATTAATCCTAAAAAGTAGCTTAATAATAAAAGGGGTTTGATTCCAAGTTTTGTATGAAGCTTGTTTAATTTCAGGTCATAGTTAAAACAACATAAATCATCAAAGACTCTAAAAAAAAGTACCCCCCACAATAAAGGGTATAAGAGAATATAACGAATTCTTTCATCTCCATGAGAAATCGCGATAATTAAAAGTGGCATAATCAGCCAAGGAAAGAATGTTAACCTATCCTTTGAATAGACAGCACAAGACTCTATTATTTTTGACATTCAACAATCCCTTTATTTCCATCAAGTAAAACCATATCACCTGTTTGAAGGATCGTGGTAATGCTTTTAATTCCTACAATAGCAGGGATACCAAACTCTCGTGCAACTATAGCACCGTGAGATAACATTCCCCCTCTCTCTACAATCAACCCAGAAATAAGAGGAAAGGCACAGATCCATCCAGGGTCTGTTTGTTTAGTAACCAATATATCGCCTTTTTTAATTTGATTAATTTGAGTAACGGATTCGAGAACAACGATTCTACCAGTAATGACTCCCCCACAAGCAGGAAGTCCCTTGTATGTTCCTTCTACCTGCTCACCTTCAATTATATCTTGATCATAATAAGCATTTAAAAAGTTTGAGTTGTCCCCATGAAAGTTCTCAGGGTATTCATCTACTTTTTCAAAGCGTATTTTTCTAATCTTAATTAATTCTTGTAAATAGTCCTTATCTATATATTCTTCATTTAAAATACGAGAAATTTCATCGTACTCTAAAAAGAAGATATCTTTTTCATGATTAAGTATACCTTTAGCTCTTAAGCTTTTTTCGATACTTAGACATACTTTTTTAAATTGAAAGTACATATGTGCCTGTTTAAGCCTCACTCTCTCCCTGGACGAGATACTAAACATTGTCGCCTTCACTAGTCTCTTAAGAATAATGGTATAGATCATTCCCTTCAGGATTCCATGCATATCGATAACTTCAGCACAAGTCTTCTTTAGTGTCTGAACTTGCTCTTTATGTTTTATATCAAAGAGGTATTCCGGGCCTTGCTGCTCGTGACTTGTTATGAATGCTTTCAACATCTCTATGAGTAACAAGGGGTTTTCGCTATAGTTTTCTGTAAATAGCATTAACTCTCCAGAACATCTAAATCCCCAGTCATTGAGATATCGATTAATCTTAATCAAGATTTCTTCATGCTCATTTTCAGAATTTAAAATTTTCCAGATTTCATCAGCGGATTGTTTTGTAAATAAATCAGTGTATTCTTGTTTCTCAATATACTTTTTTAAGTTCCATAATTCAAAGATTGGTTTATTACTTATAAGATCAGGTATGGACTGAACGAGTTTGTTTTGTAGACCCATCGATTCTGAAAAATGAATATACTGTAGAAATTTGCCTAAAGCACCATGTGTAATCATAGCAAAGAAATCAGCACAGGCAGCATATCGCCAAGTATTAAAGCGTAACTCTAAAAACTCATGAAAAAGTGCAAAGAGGCTCAAGTTGGAATCTTTTTTTACATATTCAGTCACTCGATTTTCAATTCGTTCTACATATGAATCTAAACTAATATATTTTTCAATTGTGCTATAGATAAATTTGATTTTACTTTTGAGTTGGTTTTCTTTTTTTAAGATTTTAAATTCTTTTTGATAGCCTACAAAGTTATCAAAAGACTTACTTAAAAGTCCTTTAAAAGGTGTGAGAGCAATAATCTGATGAATCGCAGACATATTATAATACATCTTCTCTCCCCAGGTACCTATAATATTATAATAGTATCCTCTCTCTTCAAAAGGAATTCTAATTCGAAAATCCTCACAAAGATTATAAAAATAATGATAATAACTTCTGCGTGCGACAGAATAAAGTAGAGGCGATAGCTTCTCTGGATAGTTTTCATTCACATTAGTACTAGACCAGGAAATTCGCCTTGATTGATGTGTTATCGGACGACTCTGAACAATATAAATTTTCTCGTTTTGATAGGCCCACTCTATATCCTGATGAGTATTATAGATACTAAAAATATCATCAGATATCTTATCAAGTTTTTTAGTGAAATCATTTTGGTAATCTGTTGTCGGTAAGTAAATAGAGGTTGGAGTAACCTCGCCAGACACTAATTTTTCACAGTGGCCTGCTACATATTCGATAAGTTTCTTTCCTGGTGAATCTGGAGCATCAGTAAAAAGAACACCAGAGAATTCGGGCTCTATCATTTCTTGAACAATGACCGCCATCTCCTTTAAATCAATTTTTGAACTCTCAGAGTAAGTTAAGACTCTACTGTTACCAATTGATTCCCAACATTTATGGACCCCACTCAGAACATCCTTAACATTATTACTCACTTGAAATGAATCGAGCTGCCCTGCGAATGAGTGTTCAATTCCATCTTCACCAACAGCAGAGCTTCGTACCATTAGATAATTTGATTTAAGTCCGCCTAGATACTTTGAGAGTATTTCCTCTAAATTTATTTTGTCTCTTTCCTTATAAAGAGATGCCGTAAGAATAAAGCCAGCAGGTACAGAGACACCATTCTCTCTAAGCTTTAATAGATTAAATGCCTTGCTACCAATCAGGCCCTCTTTGATATTTTGAGTTTTCTCCCCTAGATCACACACTAAACTCATAATGTTTCCTTAAGCCTTATTAGCTGTAGAAGTTTAGAAGTCACTAGATGTGCTATAAATGCTCCAAAAAATAATAGGAAGAAGTATTGAATATCGAGCTCTTTATATATAGTAAAAAAAAGACAAACTCCAAAGGTAGAATCGGCTTTATCGGCAATGACAGTTAGCCAAGGATAGTTCTTTGCTCTCTCTCCTGAAGCTATACCTATATTTCGCTTAAGAAATGAGTTGGGTAGCTCACAGGCAATATATATACCACCAAGATAAGCACCTAAGAGAATACCTTGTATTGAAAAGTCGTCATATAAGATTCCATTACAAATAAACTGTAATATTGAGGTCATTAACACCAGAAAAAATAAGCCTCGATAGGTCTTATTAGGTCCAAAGAGTCTTTCAGCAAAAGGAAATTTAAAGAAAGGAAATATATTATATTTCACCACAATCATATGGAGAATATTGGCGCTTATTAAAGGAATAAATAGTTCGAAAACCATCATTGAATTCATAAAACCCTTCTAATCAGGGCCAATCATAGCATTGATGTTTGTATATATTCAAAAAAAAAGGCCCTTATCAAAAGGGCCTGTTCTTTATATTGTAATTTAAAAAGTTTTATTCTTGAGCGTCGAAGCAAGAATCGATTTCACCATCAATCTTCTTGGCTTCATTTCCAGTTTTTATAGCGATTTCACGTGTAATTAGCTCTTTACATTGCTCCATCATTTTTCTCTCTCCAAATGAGAGTTTTTTCATTGTTTTAAGTAGGAATAACGATCTTAAAACATCAGCAATCTCAATAAGAGATCCTGTTTTAACTTTTGCCAGATAGTCTCTATGTCTTCTATTCCATGTTGAGTTATCTACTTTTACATCGTGATCACTTAGTAGTGTGAACATTTCACCTATCTCAGAGTCTGTAACTAGCTCTCTTAAACCATCTTTCTTATCAGAGGGAACCATTACAGTCATTCCGTTAGATACAATTTTAACGATATAGAATGTTTTTACTTCGTCACCTAGATCTTTTGTTTCCAGATTCAGTACTTGGCCAACACCATGACCAGGACATACGGCATAACTTCCAATTTCATACATAATAATTCCTTCAGGTTTAAACTCCCGCAATAATACTATTCCATATTAACGCAACGGGTAAGAGGTCTCAAACCAATTGAAAAATTTACACTAGATTGCAAGCTTCCATCATCAGGATATCAACAACTTACCTAATAGTATTAAATAATATTTACTGTTCTTCGAAGATAAACTTATAAATTGGAAGGAATTTCTCTAATAGCCTAGTTTTTACATGCCCATCGTTTTGAAAGTATTGATCTGTTGAGATGTCTTTAAGTGAAAATGAAACATGGTCATGACCTTTGATTGTCTGAATTTTTTCTGCAGTTAGGCTTTCATAGACATCATAATCCACCTCATCGTTAAAACCTGGCATCAAGGCGACAAGAAATTTACCTTTTGGAAACTGTGACAGATACTCTTTTTCCATTGCTTTCAAAATTTTTGCATTTAGTTTAAGGCACTTATCCATATTTAAAATATTAAAATTATCGAGAGTTGCGCTTGGACCAAATAAACTCTTAAGGGTGTACTTCAATCCCAGTAAAACCATCTTCATATGGAATGCTACGCTAGCAGAGTATATTCCCTTAGAGACTAAAGTATTGCTCTCAATAACATACCTAGGTATCACTCCCTTGTTCCATTCTAAAAAAGATAATGAAACGCAAGAGCGGTTCAGGTGAAACCTGTAATAGTGATATATAAAAAGACCTTCGCTTTGAGGAATTAACTGCTTAAGATTAAGCGAGCCTAATCGCTTTAGAACATGAGGTGGCCCCCAGCCAGGATAGGCCAAATATTGAATATTTTTTTTTGGCCATTTTTTTTCAAGTATCTGCTTTAAATTATCTGAAATAATTCCCTGTCCAAATGTATTTGAACCGCCTGCAAGAATTAAATGTTCAGAAGAATCAAGATCTAGGGAGTACTGGAAAATTGTATTCTTATTAACAAAGTAATTATTTTTATAACTAGAAAAGCCGTAATAGTGGTCTTCAGGTAGAGGATACCCCCACTCAGGCATCTCAATTTCCTGATTTTTAAAGTTGGTCCAGTTATTCGTCTTCACGGTCATATATAAAAAACTGCTAGGTAGAATAAGGATGAGAAATATAGTTAAGGCGATAAATTTTAAATTTTTCATTATAAAAAAAAAGCCACCCTATGAAGAGTGGCCTTTAAATACTCATTTTTTGAAATTTATTAGAATCTGTCTACAAGGTCACTTTTCTCAAAAAAGTAAGCGAGTTCTCTTTCTGCAGAAGCAGCTGAGTCTGATCCGTGTACTGAGTTTTCACCGATAGATTTAGCGTATAGCTTTCTAACAGTTCCATCAGCAGCTTCCGCTGGATTAGTTGCACCCATAATCTCTCTGTTCTTCATAACTGCATTTTCACCCTCAAGTGACATAAGCATTACTGGTCCAGATGTCATAAAATCTACAAGCTCTCCAAAGAAAGGTCTTTCTTTATGCTCAATATAAAAACCTTCAGCTTTCTCTTTAGAAAGATGAGTGAATTTTGCAGCAGCAATTCTTAAACCGTTCTTCTCGAACATAGCAATAACGTTACCGATATTGTTATCAAGAGTTGAGTTTGGTTTAATAATAGAAAATGTTTTTTCAATTGCCATTTTTTGGTCTCCTTAAAAAATTAATTATTTCGCTTTTTACAACTATTTAAGTACTTCTGCAACCTTTTCGCCAAGTTCTGCAGGAGATCGAGCAATTGTCACACCGCACTCTTCTAAAACTTTGTACTTAGCTTCTGCAGTATCATCACCACCAGAAATAATTGCACCCGCATGTCCCATTCTTTTACCTGCAGGGGCCGAAGCACCAGCAATGAAAGAAACAACAGGCTTAGTCATATTCTTTTTGATCCATCTCGCAGCATCTGATTCTGCATTACCACCGATCTCTCCAATCATAATAACAGCATCTGTATCTGGATCTTTTTCAAATAAGTCTAAACAATCAATAAAGCTTGTTCCATTAACAGGATCTCCACCGATACCAACACAAGTTGATTGACCGATTTCTCTTTGAGTTAATTGAAAAACTGCTTCATAAGTTAGAGTTCCTGATCTTGAAATAACTCCAACTCTACCTGGCATATGAATATGCCCAGGCATGATTCCAATTTTACATTCCCCCGGAGTAATAATTCCAGGACAGTTAGGACCGATTAGGATTGAACTAGAAGCCTTAAGTGCTGATCTAACTTTAACCATATCATTAATTGGAATCCCCTCCGTAATAGCAATTATAAGAGGAATTCCAGACTCAATACACTCAAGAATTGAATCTGCAGCAAATGGGGGTGGTACGAATACCATTGCTGCATTTGCGCCAGTTACTTCAATACATTCATTAATTGTATTAAATACAGGAATACCTTCGTGAGTAATCCCACCTTTACCAGGAGTAACTCCACCAACAACATTTGTTCCGTAGTCACGGCATTGTAATGTGTGAAATGTTCCTTGCTTTCCTGTTAAACCAACTGTCATTAATTTTGTATCTCTACCTACAAGTATAGTCATTTACGCCTCCCCGTTTGCAGCTGCAACAACTTTCTTTGCAGCATCAGCTAAATCGCCTGCCGGAGTAATGGCAAGACCTGATTCTTCTAGTATTTTCTTTCCAAGATTAACGTTTGTTCCCTCAAGTCGAACAACAAGAGGAACAGAAAGCTTTAATTCTTTTGCTGCAGCAACAACACCCTCAGCAATGATGTCACACTTCATGATCCCACCAAAGATATTTACAAGTATTGCTTTAACGTTTTTGTCTTCAAGAATAATTTCAAATGCTTTTTGAACAGTTTCTTTCGTTGCCCCGCCCCCTACATCTAGGAAGTTTGCGGGCTCTCCACCAAAAATTTTAATGATATCTAATGTCCCCATCGCAAGACCAGCACCGTTTACTAAACAACCGATATTTCCGTCTAATGAAATATAAGAAAGTCCGTACTTACCAGCTTCTAACTCTTGAGATGATTCTTCTGTCTCATCTCTTAATTCTTCAATTGCTGGTTGTCTGTATAGTGCATTATCATCAAAGTTAAGTTTTGCGTCTAGAGCAATAACATCCCCAGACTTTGTCGTAACAAGAGGATTGATTTCTGCGATAGAGCAATCTCTGTCTATATACATATCATAAAGACCTTCAAAGAATTTCATTGCCTTCTTTAAAGTATCTCCCTTAAGACCAATTCCAAAACCAAGTTTCCTTCCTACGTAAGCGTTGTAACCAACAGCAGGATCAATTCCAACTTTAATGATTTTTTCTGGTGAGTCTTTCGCGATTTCTTCAATATCAACTCCCCCCTCTCTTGAGGCCATCATTGTTATTCTTGAAGTGTCTCTATCTAATACGATTCCAACGTAATATTCATGATCAATATCACAGCCCTCTTCAACTAAGAGAGTATTTACGACTTTACCTTCAGGACCTGTCTGATGAGTAATTAAAGTCATACCCATAATTTCATCACCAAATTGCTTAACCTCTTCTAAAGATTTTGCAAGTTTTACCCCGCCACCTTTTCCACGGCCGCCAGCATGAATCTGAGCTTTTACAACCCAAATATTTCCACCTAACTTTTTAGCAACTTCAACAGCTTCATCTCCAGACTTTGCTGTTCCACCTTTAAGAACACTAATCCCTGCTTCTCTCATCAGGTCTTTAGCTTGATACTCGTGAACGTTCATACGAACTCCTTAGATATGAACTTATATTAATTTAAGTTTACAAATGTTAATTATGGTAATTATAGACACTTTTTACTCCTTATCAACCTAAGAAAAAGAACGTGTGCATCATTGACATGCGCACAGCGCAGATCTAGAGTAGATAGGTTGGTTAAATTGATAAATGAGGTTTTAAATGGCAAGAATTTACTTGATGCATCCGGCTACGTTCAAACTTGATGGAGGTGCCATGTTTGGGATAATCCCAAAACCTCTGTGGTCAAAAAGAATTAGACCTGATGAGTTTAACAGAATTCACATGTCCCTAAGAATTATGCTGATTCAAACAAAAAATAGAAACATTTTAATTGATACTGGCATTGGTGATTATCACAACGAAAAATTTTGCCAACAATTTGATATCAACAGTAGGCCCAAACCTATTACCAATATACTTTCACAAGAGCTTGAAATTAAAACGGAAGACATAACAGATATTATTCTCTCTCATCTGCATTTTGATCATGTAGGAGGCCTAGCTGAAGGTAATAAACTAACCTTCCCCAATGCTACAATCCACTTACATAAAGATCACTTTGAATATGCAAAAAATCCAACACTAAGAGATACTGGATCGTTTCAAAAAAATTATTTTCGACCATTACTCGAGCAATATATCGCCAAGAATCAAATCAACTTCATTAGCGGTAACGAAGGAAACATCCTTAAAGACGGCGAAGAAGAAATATCTTTTTTAACGAGCTTTGGACATACTCCCTATATGATTCATCCAATAGTTAAGGACTATATCTACATGGCCGACTTAGTTCCAATGCGCCACCATGTAAATATACCTTGGGTAATGGGTTACGATATTGAGCCTGGAACTACGACTGTGTATAAAGAAAAATTTTACCAATACATTTTAAAACATAATTTAAAAATGATCTTTGAGCATGACGATGAGGTTTGGGGAGGAACACTTCACAAAGATGAACGGGGTCGATATGCCCTGAAAGAAGAGTTTAAGTCTAATCAGAATTCATTACTAGAAATTTAAGGGACGATATTTATATTAGAGATTTTGCGATCACACTGCCGAATAATTCGATCAAAATCAAACAATACATCTGCTTGTAACTCTTTAAGGTTTTCAGGAGAGCCGTTGTCAGAATCGTAAGCCCTAAGCTTCTCTAACGCCCCCATAGATGCTTCACCAATATCAACAGCAAGTTCAGATAGATTGGAAAAACCGGCCATAATATCAATTTTGTCTGCATAATTTTTCTTAACAACCTGCTCATAACTTTTCTCATTAAGCTGAACAAAGCTAGTAAAGAAGACACCAAATTGTTTCTTGTAATCTGACTCAAACTGGTTCACTTTATCATTAAAAGAGACCTCACTTGGCCCAAAGCTTTTCGCCAAAGCGGATCTAATCTTCACAGCAATAAACTTCACAGTTCGATATTTCTCAAGTAATTCTTTCCAAAAAGCAGAAGAGTTTAGATTCTTCTCACCATGCAATAGACTTAATTGTTTCTCAAAATCCTTAGCCTTTAAACTCGTAACTAAAAACTGATTGATATATCTTATTTGCTTTGGTCTAGACTCAAAGAAGCGCTGATAAAATGGAGTCCCTAGGTCATCCACAGTATAAATTTCTAAATCATAATGCCCATCGACAATCTTAGATCCAAGAACAAATTGAAAATTATTTATCTCTATTAGATTATCTTTTAATAAACCTTTGGCTTTCAACTCGACATTTTCTCCAAGAGTTCGACCTTGCTTACTTTTCATTGTCAGGAAAATCTCACCCGATAGAGGAAGGTTTGTAGAAATCCAAAGAGTTTTTTTATCTGGAGCTAATGCAACTGCAAACTGCAGCTCTCTTCTAAAGTCAGAGGCAACCAGCTTCAGTCTTTCGTAGTCAACCATAGACATCGACTCTGGTCGGTTCAAAGTTTTATTCTGACTTTTTATATAAAAGAATGTTGGAATTGCAATGACAATTATAATGAAGGCTATCGCCAAGACTTGGAGTTTTCTTAGAATTGATTTTTCATTTTTTTCGTACTCAAACTCGAACTCCTTAAAGTCAATCTCAACTTCGTCATCGCTCTCATCAATATCTTGTTCATCGAATTCCTCAATATCTTCTTCGATCTCAACTTTAGATACTGCTAGAATTTTCTGTTTTTCTTTATAATGATTCTTAATTTCGATTGGTAACTCTGGAGGTAAATCTGGTGGAATTTCTTCCGCCTTTATAACTGCTTCTTCAACTTCAAAATTTATGACTTCTGAAACATCTCCCAACACCTCAAACTCAGTAGAATTCTCGGAAAGTGCTTCATGTAGAGGCTTAGGTCTGTCCCATCCCTCAGTCCATATTAGGTCATTTGCGGTAATTTCTCCCTTTCTTTGAAGCTCATCAAGAGTTTCTTCTGAGAAGGGACCTAAATGTTCGTTATTTTGTATTAAAAACCATTTCATAAACGTTCGCAAAATACCTTTAAAATAATCCTTATTATTAGTATTATACATAAAAGAGGTTCATACAATGAAAAACAGACAAGATGAGTCATTAAGGTCAATGACCAATAATTCAAGTGAGAAGAGTTCTCTATCCCCAGTTATTATTACGTCTCCTTCTGATATTGGAGTTAGAAGGAATTCGGGTCGCAATGGATCAAGATATGCACCAAAGGCGATAACGGAGCAACTTTTAAAGTTAAATGATCACATGGAAGACTATGACTCTATTTCAGTTATACAGGTCTCATCACAAGCAGAGGAGAAACTAAACTTCGAGCAGGCGCAATTAAATAGCTCGAAGAAGATTTTAAGCAGCTTAGAGGAACATAAAAATAATAACCAAAAGTTTGTTCACATTGGTGGTGGCCACGATCATGTCTATCCCCTCTTGAAGGCAATTAATGATTCTAAGAAGTATAAAAATATATTGATACTAAATATAGATGCCCATTGTGATACTCGAGTTGACCAAAGAAGCCATTCAGGAACCCCCTTCAGAGACTTTGATTTGACTTCCTCTACTCCTTTCCATTTAATTCAATATGGTATTCACATTGCTACAAATTCAAAATCAACGCTCACTCCTCTAAAAAATGGAACTGAAAAGCACTTTCATATAAATGATCTCATCAATACAACAAAATGCTTCTCTAATATAGGTAAAATAGATGAAAGCGATTTACTTGCAGGATGTCCTTTTGATATCGATCCTGACACTGCCATTGTTATAAGCCTCGATAGTGATGCTATAGACGGGGCAAATATGAAAGGTGTAAGTGCTGTCAACGGACTTGGGCTTCCACTTAATCATACTTACCTGCTCATAAATACTTTCGCTCAACTAAAAGCAAAAAATCACTTCTTTGGCATATATGAATACAATCCCGTATACGACGACCTATCTAATTTAGGTGCGAGATCCATTGCACGAATAATCTATGACTTTATAATTTAGTATTGAGTTTTGAGAAATAAAAAAGCCCATACGAGAATATGGGCTTTTTTTGAGAGACATTAGGAGAAGCTATAAAAAAATCCTTTTTTCATAACTCCAACACACACACACCTTTACTTAAGCAAGACCCGTGCCAAGTTTCAAACATCAACAGCATGATCTAAATGCCTAAAATCACTTAAAAAAACAACCTTGAAACAGTCATTTTTTTGAAAAGAGTGTCAGAGAACACAACGCAACATAAAAAGAAAAGATAAGATCTTTATAAACTATTAAGAATTTAACTTTTTTTTCCGAAAAGACTTCTAATATCAATAAATTATGGGATAGTTATATAAGATTTCAATATCTTATATAATAATTATAGAAAATATACAAAAAGGAAATGCGATGAAGTCACTAATCAAAAACAGTAGTTTAACTTTACTAATGGCCGTTACTTTAACTCTAGTAGGTTGTTCATCTGGGGCTAAGAAAGACTCTGGAAGTTCTTCAGACTCAATGGTTGACGATGCTGCAGATGCAGTATCTTTTGAAGCAAACGGTTCATCAGACGATGCAACAGCTGGTCCACTAAGAACAGTTTACTTCCCATTTAACTCATCTGAGTTAAGTGATATTGCCAAATCAACTTTAGAGCAAAATGCAATGTGGCTTAAATCAACAGCTGGAGTAGATATTCAAGTTGAAGGTCACTGTGATGAAAGAGGTGGAGTACAATTTAACCTTGCTCTTGGAGAAAGAAGAGCTAATGCTGTTAAAGGTTACTTAGAGTCTTTCGGTGTTGAATCATCAAGAATTGATGTTGTTTCTTTAGGGAAAGAAAGCCCGGTGTCTTATGGTCATGATGAAGAATCTTGGTCAAAAAACAGAAGAGCAAACTTTAAAATTACAGCTAAATAATTATAATGCTTAGATGGCAAGCTCTTCTTCTGTTATTACTTCTTAGTTGCGGATTAGCGACTACGAGACCTAAACAAGAGATGAGTCTTGCCCAAGCTGCTTTCTTAGCAGCAAAGGCAGCAAAAGCAGAAGTTCACTCACCGCAACTTTTCAGAAAAGCCGAAATTTATTACCTTAAAGCAAAGTCCGCTTACAAAAGAAAATACTTCAACAAAGCCAAGCAATATGCAACTCTTAGCACTAAGTTCTCTGAGAAGGCTGAGTATGCGGCCATAAAAAAAGTAACTCTAGATAATTAAATTCAATTGATAAGGATGTCATATGAATAAGCTATTAATACTCTCTTTACTATTAAGTTTAACAAGTTGTTTTAAAACTGCTGAACAAATAAAAAGAGAGAAACAAATTGATACTCAATTAAATCAAAGTTCAAAAATTATTGCTGATTTAACAACCCAGCTTAAAAATGTTCAAAATGGCCTATCAACAACATCTGGAAAAATTGAAGAGATTGACTATAAAAGGCAAAAATCTTCAGAGGAACAAGAGTTAACTTTCTCAGAAACACTGGCACAGCTTTCGGAACAGGTGAAAATTTTAACTCAGGAAAATCGTGAAAATAAAGAGCTTATTAAAAACTTAACAAGCAAAGTCGATTCACAAAATAAGTTTATAAAAAAAGTAACTGGAACCCTAACAAAAATGTCTGGAAGTAATTCTTCAAGCGGTTCATCTCAGTTAAAAATTGCTCATAAAGCATTTGAAAAAAATCAAAAGACTAAAGCGAAGAAACTTTATAATGCGGTACTATCAAGTGGAAAGATAAATGCTGCTCAAAGAAATCATGTCTACTTTAATTTAGGACTTCTTGAGTTTTGGAATAAGAAGTATAACGAGTCACTGGTTTATTTCAGTAAAATCTATACAAAGTACCCTAGAAGCTCTTTTGCACCTCGCTCACTTCTTTATATTGCAAGAGCATTTAGTAAAAGCGGTAAGACAGATGAGGCAAAAGCTAGTTACCAGGAATTAATAAAAAATTATCCAAAATCAAAGCATGCTGCAACAGCGCAGAAAGAGATATAAAAAATGAAGTACCTGTCCCTGATTCTTCTCCTCCTTTTTAGTAGTTGCTCCAAGTTTGTTTCAATGACCGACGACACTTATTATGAGGAGCTTAATCAAAACTCAGACTCAGCGGCTCAAGTCCTTTTCTCTCACAATATTAATGGTGAAACACACCCCTGTGGTTGTAGGAACTTTCCACTGGGTGGACTCATTCAAGTGCAGGCCTATATGGAATCAACTGCAAAAACTGAAAATCAAATATATTTAGATACTGGTGATGCATTTTTTGAATCAATTAGTGTTCCAGACTTCATTGAAAAGTCGAGTACCTTCACTGCAAATAAGATTGCTGAATCTTTTGATATTCTAGGACTTAAATTTTTTACACCTGGTGATCAAGATTTTGCTTTAGGTGAAAAATTCTTAGTTGAAGTATCGAAGAAGCATAACTTTAAATTTCTTATAACAAACTCTGCTATTGATATGAAAATAAAACATATTAAACATGCCTATATAAAGTCTGGGAAGCAAAACCTATTTTTTCTAGGGATAACATCCCCCGAACTTATTAGCGTTAAAAATAGAAAATTATTTACATCTCCCTTAGCGGCACTAAAAAAAGAATTAACTCTGATAAATGAAAAGTATAAAAAAATCTCTAATAAAAAATTTATTCTACTATCCCATAGTGGCATTGATTCAGATCGAAACTTAGCTAAAGAGCTACCAAAGTTAAGCTGGATCATTGGGGCCCATAGCCAGTCTTACCTCAGATTTTCTGAGGATGTAGGGACAACTCAACTTGCACAAGTACTATCTCGAAATCACTACCTTGGTGAAATTAAAATTCCAAATAATCCAAAAGGAAAAGAAAAGTATCAACTTGTTGAGGTTCGAGATGAACTTAAAGAATTAGTAAAAACGCCATCTAGTATGCAAAAATGGCTTGAAGATTACAAAGTTAAGTTAGATAAGATTTATCAAAACGAAGGCTCAGGCTCACTCTTTAACTCTGAGACATCAAATAAGCTTACAACTTATATCTCTTGTTCAGAATGTCACTCTAAGCAAGTTGATTTCTGGCAAGAGACAGCACACTCTATTGCTTTTACAACTCTCATTGATGCTAAGGAGAGCAATAACCCTAAGTGTATTGGATGTCACTCTTTAGGCTTCAGAGAGGAAGGTGGCTTTAATCACTTTAATAAGATGGTTCAAAGTGAAAGCTCTGAATTTAATCACAAAGATTACTGGAATCAATTCATAAAAGAAAATAAGATAAAGCATCCAGTCAGAAAGCTACCACCTAAAGAAAGAAAGAAAATTGCTAAGAATTGGCTTAAGTTAGATACCGAGAAACAAGTGATCGCAAATCACGGTAATGTCCAATGCCTCAACTGCCATAGCCAAAGTTCTGAGCATCCATTTGATTTGAATCCAGACGAGCAAAAAGATCACATGTATGAATCTAAATGTTTATCATGCCATACCGCTGATCAATCTCCTGAATGGTACAATAAAGACCCTAAAGGACTTGCCACATCTTTAAATGATGAGTATTTTGCAAAAAAACTTAAAATGGTGAGCTGTCCAAAACTTGAAAAAGACTAAACTAATCCTAGGCATTGAAACAAGCTGTGACGATACATCAGTGTCCATTCTTCGTGACTCAGATAACTTTCCTGAAGTTCTTGCACACTTGAAGCAAGGACAAGAAGATATCCTAGCGAAATGGGGCGGTGTTGTTCCTGAAATTGCTGCGAGAAATCACCTTGAGTGCCTTGCCCCCTTAATTAAAACGGCACTTGATCAATCAAAGACTACTGCACAGGAATTAGACCTAATAGCTGTAACTGCACTCCCTGGTTTACTAGGACCTCTACTGACAGGTATGAATGCTGCAAAAACAATGTCACTTATACATAAGAAGCCGATAGTTCCTGTAAATCACCTCTATGCTCATCTTGAGGCGATACACCTTACTGAAAAAATTAATTATCCCTATCTCGGGCTTTTAATAAGCGGCGGCCATAGTATTTATTTTTGGGTTGAAAGCTCACAAGACTTTCACGTTCTTGGATCAACTATTGACGATGCTGCTGGCGAGGCTTTTGATAAGGGTGGGAAAATTCTTAATTTAGGTTATCCGGCAGGTCACATTATTGATCACCTTGCAAAGTTTGGAGACCCCGCTAAGTACTCCTTCCCTATTGGATTAAAGTCCAGTGCCGATGCACGCCTAAGCTTTTCAGGCCTAAAAACATCACTAAGAGTTTTTTGTGAAAAGAACCCAGAAATCCTTGAAAAGAGGCCTTCTCAATATAAAGATAAAGAAAAATTATCACAAGATTTCTATGATCTATGTGCGAGTTATCAAGATTCTATATCTAAGGCCTTATTACTCAAACTAAGATATGCCATAAAAATTGCACAGGATAAATTTCAGGCTCCTCAGAATGTCACTATTATCGTTGGCGGTGGAGTTGCCTGTAATTCAAGAATTCGCGAACTTCTAAATCAAAAACACTCTCATTCTTATTTTGTAAAACCAGAATACTGTACAGACAACGGTGTTATGATAGCAAACTATGGTCTTCGTACTTTTGATACTGCCATAAAATATCCTGAGAGTTTAAAGTTGGATGCAAGAGGCAGATTTATTAATAAAAAGGACCATATCTAATGGCAAAGTTACCTCGAGCGAATAAAGAACTCGGACAACACTTCTTGAGAGATAAAAAGGTTATTAATGCTATAACTACTGACTGGGAAGATGAAGCTGATGTCATAGTAGAAGTTGGCCCAGGACCTGCGGTACTGACTGAGTTTTTATCAAAAAAAAATAAACCGTACTATGTTATCGAGATGGATCATCGCTTTAAGGAACACCTAGAAGTTTATGTCCAAGAAGATCATATCTTCATGCAAGATGCTCTCAGTTTTAATTGGGAAGATTTTATTACAGAGAACAAACTTGAAAATAAAAAAATATGGTTAGTTTCAAATCTTCCTTATAATGTTGGGACGGTTCTTTTCACAAATTTTTTACAGGTACCACAAATTACTTTCATGAGTTTGATGTTTCAAAAAGAAGTTGGAGATAAGACCTATTTAAGACAAGAGAAAAATCATACGAATGGTCTCCTTACATTAAGCTTAAACTACTTTGAGTCAAAAC
This sequence comes from uncultured Oligoflexia bacterium, assembly GCA_913058265.1. Lineage (GTDB taxonomy): Bacteria > Bdellovibrionota > Bacteriovoracia > Bacteriovoracales > Bacteriovoracaceae. The sequence continues at coordinate 327,419 of CAJXPQ010000002.1, read as the reverse complement.
AATTATGTAAGGTTTCCCCTGGCTGCTTCTCTCCTCCACCAAAAGTAGATTCTGTCGTAGTCTCTTACAAAAGAAAAAACTCTCCAAAAATTTCTATTAGTGATTACAAAAGCCTTAATAGCTTTACTCGACTCCTTTTTAGTTTAAAAAGAAAACAAGTTCAAAGCGTGCTTAAATCCAGATACTCCAAAGAGCAATTAGAAAAAGCTTTTCTTGAGACAAATATTTCAGAAAAACTAAGGGCCGAAGCACTAGGTCTGGATCAGGTTTATGCCCTATACAACGCCTTGAATTAAAGCAAGACGAAGAATAAATTTTCAGCTAAGATATCCCTATGTCTGTTATAAAACTCATTTCAAGAAATAAAAGGGCCGGTTACGACTACCAGCTTGAAGATAAATTTGAAGCTGGTATTCAGCTTCAAGGAACAGAAGTTAAGAGCCTTCGCGCCAGTAAATGCACCATGAATGACGCGTTCTGTACTATCGACAAGAAGAATGAAGTCTATGTGCAGCAATTAAATATTGCGCCATATCAATTTGGAACTTATGATAATCACACAGAAACTAGAAAAAGAAAATTACTACTGAATGCGAAAGAAATAGCCTATATCCAAAAAGCCCTTGCCACAAAGGGTCAAACATTGATACCAACAAAAATATATTTTAAAGGCAGCTTGATAAAAATTGAAATTGCACTCGCTAAAGGTAAGAAAATACACGACAAGCGAGAGGCAACCAAAGAAAAAGAAATTGATAGAAAGTTAAGACAAGGGAAATACGAATAAATGGAAACAGTTCACACAATATATGACCTTAAAAAAGATAAGAACTTCACAGAGGATCAAACTCTAGATTTAGTGAATTTATTCCTACCTGTATCCTATAAGGCCAAAACAAAGATAAATGGACTAAACTCGAGACTAGAAGCGTTTAAAGGCCAAAACGAAAAGGCTGATGAAATTCAATTTGAATTAAATACTGAAATCTCAAAGTGGAGCGAAAAAATTCGAAGGCTTGGTGGAACACCTTTAGCGCTTTATAAAGTAAAGATTCCAACAACAAACGGATACTATATCTGGGAATACCCTTCTGCAGATATTGAATTCTTTGAACTAGACTAGCCCCAAATAATTAAGGCCATTAGTACAAACCCCAACAGATCGATCCCATAATTAATAGAAAAAGCAGAGAACTTTCTCTTTGCCATCGCATAATGCTTGGCACCCATTCCTACATAGATAAACAACCAGGTACCAATAGCTACCGCTAATAGTTCTTCCAGGTTCTTAGGCTGAATATGCTTAAGTATCAAATACATTCCATAACTGGCCCATAGAGAACCAATGAAAGTGATAAGGAGTGGTTTGGGGTCTTTAGCATTTAGGTCCGACTCTTTCAAAGACAGTGCCTTCATCCATTTATCTTTTAGTACTGAATACCATATCACGGTCATCAAAAAGTTTAAGATTGCTGCCAATAGAACTAGAAAAGATTCGTTATTAAACATATAAACTCCTAAATTAAACTAAGCCAACTACTCACGATAGTGCCGTACCCTAATAAGAAAAAGATACCAATAATTTTATTAAATTGTATTTTCAAAAGATTGAGTAGGATGAAGAAAAAAGATCCGGCAATTAAGAAAGATAATTCAAAGTTATAGTTAGCAGTAATTCTGAAATCATAAATTCCAAGAGACCCCAAGATGAGAGCACAATTAAACAAATTTGATCCTATAATGTTACCAATTATTAAATCCGTATCTTTCTTTTTATATGCTGCCAATAGTGATGTTACAAGCTCTGGGAAGGACGTTCCAAAAGCAATAAAAATAGCAGAAACAATATATTCACTAATTCCAAGAATACTGCACAAGTCAGTCCCCGCTTTAACTAATAATTCTCCACCTAAATAAAGCATTCCAAAACCAAAGAAGACTTTAACCACTTCTTTAATAGGATTGAAGTCAGATAGGTCGTCATCATAAACTTGTTTTTCATCTTTCAAATCTTTATATAAAAGTAAAAGGTATGAAGCAGCAAGAAGGATTAATGGTGATGCAGTATAGATATTTAAATGAGATTGCGAAAGAACCCATACTAATAATAGGCCTAAAACGAAATGAACAATAAACTGATGGCGAAGCTTGATATTATCAAGTTTCATATTTACAAAAAGTCCACAGAACCCAAGAATAAGAAACATATTTGCTATATTTGAACCAACAAGGCTTCCAATAGCAATGTCCATTTTTCCGTTTATACCAGCAATATGTCCCACGAAGAACTCTGGTAAAGATGTTCCAAAACCTACCAAAAGCATACCAATAGCTAATGGAGATAAACCGATTTTCTTTCCTACTTTCTCTGATGCATCCAAAGAGAACTCTGCACCGAAGAACAAAACAACAATCGCCAACACTAACAATAATACTGGAACCAGCATAAAACCCTTTACGTTATAAACATACACTATAATAATAAACGTTATGATGACGTTTCTCAATGCAAAGTTTGATCAAATTGGAGCTGATAAGTTTTTAAAGCTTGCGCCCATCCTATGCCTTCTAAGTGATATCATTTTACTCTACTATATCAATAATGTTTATCTCGCCAAGGCATTGACCATAAATGCCCTTGCCCCTGCTTTTGCACTTCAAGGCATAAATATCAACTCTCTACCTGTCCATGAGTTAAACAGCTTTCTTGAAGCCTCAAAAATGATGGTATCGAATATATTCTGGATGATACTTCTTTATAATGGTGTTATTTATGCATGTTGCTTTAAGGGCTACAGATGGGCAATGAAGTACGTCAGAGGCTATGCGCTGACGGGCTCAATTCTTTCAATTTTAGAAATTCTAATTCTCGGTGTTTCAGAAAAAATCCTCAATCCCTACACTGTAGTAACAACATTCATTTATCTATTTTGTTATTTTGGTTTCAAGCGCTTTAAGAAAAGAGTGGAGCAATAAATTTAGAATTATCTTTTGAACCAAAGTCCGGAATCTCTTGCTTATTATTTAATAATAATGAATGTCCGGCCACGGCAAGAATAAAAGACTCAAAAGCCTTTGGGTTCTTACAAATTAACTCCAGATCCTTATTATAAATAAAGATACTTAGATGCTCTTCAATTTTTTTAGCAATGCGAACTCTTGCTAAAGTGACAATATCATTATCGTGGAGCTCTAAAATATTTTTCTTACTAATAAACCCTGCTCGGTATAGCTCCAGCAAAGTAATCTGAACACTAGATTCATGAATCTGCAGATCTCTTGGCAAGTGTCTCAGTAAATAATGAAATTTATGCAATAGCATGACTGATACATTTCCAAATGAATCATAAGTTAGATTATACATTTGCAACATTTGATCGTAGTAATTATACCAAACCCAAAAATCGATTGGACGATTCCAGTATGGAATAAAACCTTTCTTTAGTTTTCTTTTAAATGATTTAGAAAGAATATGGTGATGTGTTTCTTTCTCTAAGATATTTTGAGAGTAGTTCACCATAGAGTCATCAATTCTCTCTTGTTCATATTTCTTAGGATTTTCTTTAATAAACTTTTGATCGTCGACCAAAAGATGATGCATTCGTTTTTTCACATCGACCACAACAGGGTGATGACAATCTTCAATTCCAGGACAAACAAGATCACATGTCTCACATGGTGGCTTGGAGAGAGGAAAATCAACAATCAACTGCTTTAGTTCATAGCTTTCAATCCAATTAGTAATCGCCTCTTCTTTACTAAGGTGTGACTCTTCATTCACTTGATTTAATGACGTTAGAAACCATCGTTCTTCATCAGCAAAATACTCCAGCAAACAGAAGAAAAAATTCTCCTTTCTTCCACCTCCAAGGCTCATACCTGCAATAGACTTAGAATTTGAAGATTTATCTATTTTCACAATGGTGACTCAATTTTAAAATCTAGTTTCTCGAATTTATATTTACTCAGTAATTTTTCTATTTCATCAGTAGCGTCACTACTATGAGTTAAGATAAAACATCCTCCGCCTCCGGCACCGCACATTTTGAGTCCCTTGATCAGTGATGAACTATTACATTCCTTTTGAAAGTCTTGAATAATATCTGGAACAATTCCAGCGGCCAAACTCTTGCGACTCTCCCCTTCATTACCAATCAGCTCGAGTAGATCATAGTATCTCTTAGCTTTAATGGCATTGTAAGCCTCAAAACTGATTTCAGCGATCTGGTTCATGCCAGAGCGTACATCACTGGCCCCATCGAAAAATCCCTTATACACATCCCAATTATTAATACCTGAATTACGAGAGATCCCAGAATAAACAAGAGTGATATGTTCTTCTAAAAACGATGTGAGTTCTTTAGAGTAAAGTTGTTCATAGCTTATTTCACCAGGAAGCCCTCTTAAGCAAAGAATTCCTCCCAACATAGCTGGATAATAGTCCTGATAACCTGGAACACCTTGATTTAAAATTCGCCCTTCGATACCTTTAATTATAGACACAGCTTTATTAACTTCAAACTCTTGATTAGATAGCTTACACAAGGCTTTAAGTAAGGTCATCCCCATTGCAGATGAGCCTCCAAGCCCTGAACCTGGAGGAGCACCAGACTTTAAAGATATTTTCAGGCCGCTTTTAATATTAAAGTAATGAACAATTTGTAGAACAAAGCTCATCTCTTTAAAGTGATCAGTGTGATGGAGTTTCTGTGACGTCATTTCTTCAAGAGAAAATTCATAAGTTTTTTTATAATCTAAAGATTCAATGATTATTTTTTCTTCACTAATTTTTTCAATAGTGACTTTAGCTTTTAACGAAGTTGCGACATTTAGTGTGACAACATTTGGCAGAATAAGGTTAATTGGCTCAAGGTCCAGTGTCCCCCCAACTAAATCAACCCTAACACTTCCTTCACTAGTTACCTGCATTTAACACACCAACATAAGGCAGCTCTCTATAGCGGCCGGCATAGTCAAGACCATAGCCAATGACAAACTTATCTTCAATTTCAAAGCCAAGATAATCAATTGTAACAGGGTGCTTATTTCGAGAAGGTTTAAATAACAGTGAAGCCAACTTTAAACTCTTTGGACTTCTTACTTTTAACATCTCAAGTAACGTTGTTAAAGTCAGACCTGTATCAACAATATCTTCTACGATTAAAACATTTTTACCATTCAGATTTTCCGTTACATCCATTTCAATTTTAACATTTCCACTACTTGTAGTTCCATCACCGTAAGACGATAGTTGCATAAATTCTAATTTAATAGGGAGTTCAATCTTTTTAATAAGGTCAGAGCAAAACATGAATGCGCCTTTTAAGACACAGATAACGATGATTTCCTCTCCGTTAAATTCTTCTGTAATTGCCTTAGCTAAAGCGTCGATTCGTAATGCAATATCTTCTTCAGATATTAATACTTCCGGAGTGAAATGTTCCATATGCCTTCCTTTGTTAAGGATAGCATACTTGGAAAATAAAAAATTGTCTAAGGTCTAGTTTACGAAATGAGAAACTTCTTCTTTTATTGGTAGCCTAACTTGTTCATCTTCAGGCTCAAAGAAGTAATGACCTCTACACCTTGCTTCATAAGCATCAGTTTCACCAAGAAGAACAGTATCAGTGCAATCTGACAGTCTTTGGCTTCTCGTTGCAGGAGCACCACAAACAGTACAGATTGCTTGAATCTTTTGAACAGAATCTGCGCGTGCTAGGAGCGCTGGCATTGGACCAAAAGGCTCAGATCTATAATCTAAGTCAAGTCCAGCACAAATAACTCTATAACCTCTATTAGCTAGTTTTGTGACAACTTTCACTATTTCCATATCAAAAAATTGAACTTCATCAATGGCCACTACACGAGTCGTATCTTTCAATCTTACTAATATATCTGTTGATTTTTCTACTGGTTCACTTTGAATTTCTTGAGCGGAATGTGAAACAACCTTTGTTTCGTCATACCTAACATCAATAGCTGGTTTAAAAATTTGTACTCTTTGCTTTGCAATTTGCGCCCTCTTAACTCTTCTAATAAGTTCCTCGGTTTTGCCTGAAAACATTGGTCCACAAACAACCTCAATTCCACCATGATGATGACTATTGAATGCGCTATACGTCATAGATTTCCCCTCTAACTTCTAATTCTTAATGCCTGCGTGTTGAAATTCATAATTCCAAAAAAATCTAAACCTGACAATCACTGTAAGATTTAATTGGCCAGTATTTACACCTTTTTAACTAAGCACTTGAAATCTGTTTCTCAAAACTTAAATACTACTTATTTATTCTATAATTTTTAGTGCATCGCTCTCGTCAAGAAGACAAACCATATTTGTTTTGATACTAATCCGGCACACATACAATGAAGGAGAGCACATGCGTTTAATAGCACTATTACTAAGTTTTTCTCTAAGCTTAAGTATCTTTGCAAGAGACTTAACAACAGAGCAAAAACTAAACGACTTTAATGAATTAACAGCGATGATTAAAGGTGGTTACGGACCTTTAGAGTACAAAAAGAATAATTACGGAATCGATATAGAAAAATTGATTACTAAGTACACAAAGCTGGCCACTGAAACTAAAAATAACTCTGAGTTTTACTATTTGATTGTTAGATTCGTTGCTGAGTTTAATGATTCACATTTTGGAGCGAGACTTCCTACAGATCACAGAGGAACTCTAGGCTTTAAAACAGATTATGTTGATAATAAGGTTTTAATTGAAAGTATCGATAGAAAAATTCTTTCAAAAGAGGACTTTGCTTTTGAAAAAGGTGACGAAGTTATATCACTAGACGGAGTACCTGTTTTAAAAGTCATGAATCAATTGCTACCAAACATGGGACAAGGAACACCTCTTACCTCTCTCAGGAAAGCGGGAACACTTGTTTCAACAAGATTTGGATCATTGGTTCCTGTTATTGACGGAAAAACGAAAGTGACAATTAGAAAAGGGACTTCAGACTTTACTGAAACAGTAGAGTTAGAGTGGAACCTATCAGGAACACCTCTTGATGAATTTGTTCCTACTGCGAATAAAAATCGTTTCCCACTTTTAACAAAAACAAACTTTGATGAAATTTCGATTATAAGAGATGAATCATTTGAGAACTCATTTAGATGTTCAGGATCGACAAGAACTAAAATTCCTGAAGATGCTACAATCATTATGGAAAAGCCATTTGTTGCATACTACCACCCAACTGAGAAAGGAAACATTGGTTACTTAAGACTTCCTCACTATTCTCCAAAAGAAACGAACCCGCAATTAAATGCTTATGAACTTCGTTTTTCACAGTATGAATACGCTGTAAGTATTCTCGAAGCCAACACTGTTGGACTTATTATTGATCAAGATCACAATTGTGGTGGATCAGTTTCTTACCTACACAAAATACTTTCTTTATTTGCAACAGAAGATTATGCACCCGTACAGTTCGAGCTGCTTGCGAATAAGCAAAGCTATATTGACTTTAAATCGTGGTCATCAGAAGCCTATAAATACACACTTGATTATGTTGAGTCTCAAAAAGTTATTGAGTTAGTTAAGAATACTTGGATGAATACAACTGATTTTCTTACTGTTAAAACTTCTTTAAGTGGTAAAAAACTTATGCAACCGAACCAAACAAATTACACCAAGCCTATCATCGTACTAATTGATGAGAACAGTGGCTCTGGCGGAGATGCATTCCCAGCTATGATGCAAGGAATTGGAAGAGCAAAACTTCTAGGGACTCAAACCATGGGTGCTGGTGGACATGTAATTAAGCTACCACCGCTATCGAGTTCACAGATTAGTGTAAGAATGACAAAGTCTTTATTCTACCACCCAAATGCTGTTGCCATTGAGAATAATGGTGCTTCACCAGATATTAACTATCGTCCGACTAGAGACGATTTTACATATGAATATAGAGGTTACCAAAAGTTCTACCTTAACGAACTTTCAAAACTAATAAAGTAAAAGTACTTGATTAATATTTTGCATGGGAGTATTCTTCTCCCATGCATCCTTTATTTAGACATCTTAGAGCAAAGTTTCAATTTTCCGTACCAGTCACTATGTATAAAATGGTTGGTGAAGATATAGGTGTACGTCTTCTTGTTAAGAATTTCTACGAAGTGATGGAGAACGATCCAAAGGCGAAAGAATGTTTACATGTTCACGAACTCATCAATAATAGAATCCCTGAAGAAGTTAAAAGTAAACTCTATATGTTTCTTTCTGGATGGTTTGGTGGGCCCAATTTATTTGTTGAAGCCTATGGGCACCCAAGAATGGCAGCAAGACACCTAAAAGTAGAAATATCAAATATTGAACGAGATCAATGGATTCACTGTATGACTATTGCTCTAAAAATGCACAATCCAAAACTAAGAAGAAGTCACCACAAGCTTATGCTTAATTCATTCAATGCTCTCGCTATGCGGATACAAAATAAACATTAAAATTGCATAATAAATAATGACATAATAACTAAGAAACTCGCTAATAACATAAGTATTAGAACCGGAGTCAGAATAATACAGACACTCAAAACAGGTGAAGCGTTCAGCTGTTTTCTCAAACCAGCATACATTAAAATCATCCCGGAAAGACTTTGAAGTGGAGAACCAAAAACAGGCACGATTTTAAAAAGGTGTGAGCTATAACTTACAGCAATGATATCAGATGCTTTCTCAGCAAGATCACCACTTACTCCAAGTAAATTTCCATATATTTTGATCGTTGCTTCCCAGAATTGAATGACGAAAAAGCCAAATAAAGGAAAGAAAATTATATCTAGTATTGAAGATAAGACGATGAAATAAAGACTCGGAAACTCAGTCAGATTTATAAAACTAGCATAGTCCACAGATGAGTCGTTTAAAAGATCTAAAAGAAAGACAATCATGAAGTTCAAAGTGATCATTCTAAATATTGCGTTAATAATAACAAAAAACCAAGAAGCAGTTAATGACTCATAAGGATTAAGTCGCATTGGTTTATATCCGTCACCTAAGTCTGGGTACATAAATGATTCATGTGTCTTAAAAGGGTGAATGAGATAATGAAAATATGAGTGAAAAATTGCAATTGTATTCATGTCTATATAATGGAGGAATTCTATTTCACTGTAAAGATATTAGAAAAAAAACCATCATCAATAAGTTGAGTATTATAGTCATAATAGTAAGCGACTTGGGAGCTTCTCTCAAAGACCCTCAACAGACCTTGATCAAAATGAACCTGATAGCTCTCACCAAGTAGTTCTATCATGATCCCTTCTAAGCTTTCTTTTTGTGCTGGAACAATATATTTAGCACTTTTATAATCGACTAAATTAAAAAGTAAATTAAACAGCATATTAAAATGAGTCTGACTAACACCTAGCACTTTTGTCTTATCAAATTCAACAATAAACTTATCAAAGTCATCAACATAGAATTCATACCTCTTTGAATTACGCGATAGACTAAACTTAAGTCTTTGATCCGATTTCACTTTTTCTTTTGATATCAAGTGCCTTTTATCCCAATAGTCCTGCATATTACTGAAAAAAACATTCGGAGACTTTAAATTCACTTTTAGAATAAAGTCTTTATTCGAAAATTTTAGATATCGGCCGAACTCTCCATTTAAACTCGCATAGAGTTTCAAGGTAACTTGATTACCTTTCACTTTAAAATTTATCTCTGCAGTAGGATTATCCAGTAAATATTGCCCACTAGGATAAACTTCCGTTATAGAGACATTCTCTAGATACGTTAGGAATGCAGAAGAGAGCTCATAAGGCATGATCCCCTTTGGAGGTAAGGGAGTTGTCACATTTCCAGTTAGATTTAAAGTGAAGTTTTTATTTCGCTTGTTATCAATGTGAATAGTCCCAATATCATCTAGATTAAAGAACTGTGAAAGACTTTTATTTTGTAGTTTAAGATTCTTGAGTTCAATAAATTCTTGTAAGCGAACATACTTCTTGAAATCTAGGTCTAATTGATTCTTATGAATGTCTTGCATTAAACTTTCATCATAACAAATATGAACAATTTTTTTGTTGTTTATAGTTTCACTAATATAAAAAGCACCTGTTGACTCAGAAATATCTCCTAAGAAAAAGGTTCTATCTATGTTGTCTTCCTTAACTGTAAACTTGAGATTCATTCTTCTATGGTAGGCAGATATATCTTTTTTTTCAAAAGATGAGACAACAGAAATATGTTCTATAATATTCAAAAAATCCTTTAGCTCATCCTCATCTCTTTCAAGAAAAATTGGTCGCACGGTCCAGCTAAGCATATCTTTTACGATTTCTGTTTTACCTAGGCTTATTTTTGCTATAGTTTCAGGATTTGAGAAAAGTCGCGTCGCTTGTTTTCGATCTAATTCTCCCTTAGGTTTATAAATTTCTTCAGAGTAATAAGTTACACTCAAGAGAATAAGTAGGATAAGGAAGTAAAGGAGGTTCCTCTTCATTATCGACTTAACCTCTTTCGGTAGGAAAATATCGCCATAATAAAGAAAAGGAATGGAAAGATTAAAATAGCAAAATAAAAAATAAGGGAGACATGAATATCAGAAATATAGATAATATTTCCTTTTAGTTGAGGGCGATCTAAACTCACCAAGGCTTCTTCCTTAACCACCCACGAGAGTGCATTTAAAAACAAGTTAAAGTTATTACTTTGTCCCTGAAACTGATTAGAAACAAAAGCGGTAGAGCCTGAAATAATTATTCGAGAGTCTTCGTATTCTCCCGCAAGGAAAATACTTAATGGTCCCTTATAATCAAACCCTTCATCGTAATTGGAACGACCAGATTTGACTTGTTCAAAGTCAACCTCTCCCCAACTAGCGGGAAAAGGTGCAGTACCTACTAAAGGAGATAGCTTATATGGAGCTTCAACTAAGACTTCGAAAAAAGTCGTTAGAGGAAAAAGAGTTCTTCCTTCAAAATTTTCAAGAATCTTATGCACGCCATAATTTGTAATAACTGGAATTGAAGGCTGAGACCCCTGCTGAGTCGCTAATCTATCAAGAACAATTCCATTAACTAACCGAACCCCAAGATGAGTTAAGAAGTCAGAAAATTTGATTAGCATATTTCCATTAAACTGTGGCGAAAGTGTAATAAAAAGTGCGCCACCATTAGAGATATACTTCTTAAGTTTCTTTATTTCTTCTTCTAAGTAATCTATCTGTGGATTTAATATTAAGATTGCATTTGCATCAGAGGGTATTGGCGAAGTTAATTCTAATGGTTGAATTTCAAAAGATGAAGACTCTATTTTTTCCTTTAAAAAATTGCCTCCGATTACATTCTTATCCGAAAGTGAAAGTTCATTATGTCCTACAACTTGGTAGAGTTTTAATTTATTAGGATTTGATATTTTTAGCAGTAAGTTCGTTATTGCTAGCTCATTTTTAGCAATAGTCTTAAATCTATCACCATCAACTTCTATAACTAATGTTCCACTTTCCTTTACGCCATAAATGGCCACAAGTGCAGGGTCTTGCTGAATATCGATTGCTTCAATATCTAATGAATGGTGAGCGTTACGATACAACTCTAACAGAGAGGTGAACCTTCCCCACTCTTCTCTTTTGGCAAAAATTTTAAAAGACACTTTTTTATCTTCAAATGATTTCATCGCCTTTATTGATTGATTTGAGAGAGTATGTATTTTATGTGAGGTAATATCTTTAACAAAGTCATTCTTAAAAACTAAGTAATTAATCACACCAAGTATGCAGAAGATTAAAAATAATCCTGTAAACTCTGACACCATTTGGCGAAAGAGGTTTGTCCGAAAAAACTGAATAATAAGTACTCTATATTTTAATCCAAAACCAAGCGTTAAGATTAAAGCACTGGCCAATAATGAATAAATAATAACAGGGTATTCTGGAGCAACGACAGCAAGAGCAATCGCAGCTAAGTAGCAGCCGCTCATAAGGAAGATCAAAAAGTACTTTAGATAGCCTACCATCTTCTCGCCTTCATCCGGACTCTCAAGGCCACAAGTATAAAAGATATAAAACTTATATAAAAAATAAAATCAGATAAGATAAGCTTACCCTTCGCTAAATTTTCAAAATGGTGATTAACTGAAAGGTATCTATATATTTCAGAAAGTAAGTAATTATCAGACATCTGACTAAACATAGCGAACATCCAAGAAAACAGAACTAACACAAATGCAATGATTGCCGCCAGAACTTGATTTTTTGTAAGGGATGAAGCAAACATAGACAGAGCTGCGAAACAACAAAAATTGAGCCACAAACCTAAATACCCAGAAATAACAAATGAGTAATCACTAACATTCACCTTCCCTAGAAAAATAGGAAGAATAAAAGTCGTACTTATCAAAAAGGCGCCTTTTGTGATTAATGCAAAGTATTTTCCAAAGATAACTTCAAGGTCTGATACTGGTGAGCTATAATAAAGCTCAATAGTTCCATCTCTAAGCTCTTCTGAGAATGACTTCATCGCAAGGATGGGGGTCATAAATAGTAAGATAAAGTTAATACTACCAAATAACTTCACAATGACTTGATTCGCGAAATCGTACTCATGCCTCATATTAAGGGGAAGTTTTTGAACATTATCAGCAAAGTAGACTAATTGATTGAAGAACATCCACCCCATAATTAAAGCAAATAAGCCTGCAATAATATAGGCCATGGGACTTCTGAAAAAAGATCTTATCTCTTTAAGATATATCGTACTAATCATGGCTTTCTGTTACCTCTAAAAATAAATCTTCTAAACTAAATTCTTTTTTGGAGATTTCAAGAAGTTCAACATCGAGCTCAACGGACTTCTTTATCAAAAGATTTCTATAGTCACCAGTGTCTTTAGGCTTAAGAACAACCAAGACACCCTCATCACAATCAGAGATGTTTATACTATCAAATAGCTCTAGCTGCTTTAACTCAGTATAAAATGTCTCATTTACCTTTTTAAAGACTAGATGTATTTCCTGTTTATTCGCTAAGTCTTTTTTAAGGCTCGCCATACTTCCTGTTTTTAGGATCGTTCCGCTTGATATAATTGTAATATCATCACAAATTAAGCTCATTTCATGCAATAAGTGACTAGAGATTAAAATCGTATGTTCTTTCTTTAAATTTAAAATCAAGTTTCTCATCTCTTTCACTGAGTGAGGATCAAGCCCTACAGTTGGCTCATCAAGGATAAGAATCTTAGGTCTATGAACTATGGCTTGGGCAATTCCAACTCTCTGCTTATAGCCTTTAGATAAGTTTTCAATTGACCTATTTACAACTGCACTTAGGTCAAGAGCATCAATAGCGTAATCAATACAATTTTGAATGTCTGCTTGGGGGATCTTTCTTAGCTTTGCAACAAAACGGATGTATTCAAGTACAGTCATATCTTTATAAAGAGGCGGTTCTTCTAGTAAGAAGCCAATATGCTGATAGAGCTTCGTTTTATGAATTTTCTGTCCATTGGAGAAAATATCTACAGTTCCTGAACTAGATTTTGCTAATTCTGTAATAATTCTCATGGTGGTCGTTTTTCCTGCGCCATTAGGGCCCAAGAAACCATGGATACTCTCTTGCTTGACAATAAAACTAATGTCATCAAGTACCCTACGAGATCCATAAACTTTACTGATATGTTCAACTTCTATTGCATTCATAAGTACTTACAGGGTACTAAGCTTTACACCAGATGTGAAATCTTCAAATATAATGTTGAGTTTTATGACTATATACCCGATAGTTATCTTATGGAAATTATTGATAAATTTGTACTCGCAGTCGAGAAAGCTTCTAATATTATTATTTCGACTCACTCATTCCCTGATGCCGATGGCATTGGATCACAAATTAGTCTTTGCTTGGCGCTAAGAAAGCTGGGAAAAAATTCTTTTTGTTCTAACGATGAGGATCTTCTAGAAAGATATAAGTACCTCGATCCTATGAATACTGTTTTTAGTGTTGATACTCTTCACACAGAATTCTCAGGTAAACCAGATCTCGTTATCGTAGTGGATACAAATACTATTGAGCGAACTGGTAAGAAGTTCAAAGCTTATTATGAACAATTTAATTGTGACATACTTTTTATTGACCATCACCCATGTGCCCAAGAAACACAGGATGATCATTGTATAGATACTAAAGCTTCCGCTACGGGACAACTTGTTGGAGAACTTATCACTGGAATCGGTCTTGAATTTGATGAGTATATGGCGCTTCCACTCTACACCGCGATCTTAATTGATACTAGTAGTTTCAGATATCCTACAGTAACTGCTGCGACCCATGAAATGATTGCCCGCTTAATGGCAACAGGAATTCAGCCACCTCGGGCCTATAATGGAATCTATGGAACAAAAAAAATAGAACATATGCATCTGTTAGGAAAAGTTCTCTCCTCAGCTGACTCAAATTCAAATGAAGAAGTTGCATGGATGGTATTATCACAAGCAGAGTTAAAGCACTTTGATATCGACATAGAAGACACTCATGGCTTTATCAACCATCTACTTATACTTGATAATGTTAAAGTTGCTTGTATGTTCAGAGATGATGGTAACCAAGTAAAGATTAGCTTTCGCTCTAGCGGTGAATATGACGTTGGAACAATTGCAATAAGCCTTGGTGGTGGTGGCCATTCTCACTCTGCCGCAACACTAATAAATAAGACCGAAAATTACTCACGAGAAGATATCATTACAGACGTTGTCCAAAAAATTGAAGAACTACTCGCCTAGATCAAAGAATTAATAATGTTTTAATTGAATAGTAACAGAGCCAAGTAATAGAAAGCATCCTCCAACGATTTGCACCGGTGTAAGAACTGCATCTAAGAAAATCCAATTTACAATAACGGCCATGAAAGGAAAGAATAACTCCGCCAAAGACCCTGAGCGAGCGGATACTTTACGTAGTCCTTGATAAAAAAGATACATCGCTAGTAAGCCAGAGACAAAAATCATCAAAGAGACTTTACCGTATACTTCGACTGAATGTGAAAAAAGGTTCTGATTAATGAACACAAATGGTAGGAGAATAATCAACCCCATAATAAATCGTCCACCCATGACTTGTTCGTCTTGATAGCCAAGCTTTAAAAGTTTCTTCCCGAAAACGGTAGCTGCCCCCCAGCCGACAACAGAATAAGCCACCAAGAGATAACCTTGAAAAGAGTCAGAATGAAAGAAAAGATGGGATAGCTCCCCTTTAGTTTCTATAATCTTAAGTATATCGTCGTAGCTTATAATTACGGCACCGATGAGACAAATAGAGGCCCAAAATAAGAACTCTTTTTTAATTTTTTCTTTAAGAACAAAGTGTGCCAGCGATATTGAGACAACAGGCTGAAACTTTTGAAGGATAATAACTAGAGAAGGGTTTAAATAATTAAATGCATGTGTAAAAGCTAAAGTCGCAGAGGCCGAACCTACTCCACCAATGATAAAAAAGTACCATATATGAGATAGTTTCATCCGTCCTAACTTAGGAAGAGACTTAAAGAAAACAACAAGAAAAATGATTGAAAGAAATAAATGCTCGTAAAAAACAATAGAGAATGCATCGACTCCCCCTTGTAATAAGGGGTAACGGATCAGTGTATCTAGCGCCCACAGTCCACAGGCAAGAACAATGAGTAAAATACCAATCAAATTTGTGACTCCATAAAGCCAGTAAAGACTTCCCGTGCTCGAGTCGCAGCAAGTTGCTTCTTAAGCTTTTTACGGCCTTTTCTAAAACGTCTTTGATCTTTGGTAAGAGGAACTGGCGGGATTAACCCAAAATTCAGACTAGAAGGAACAGGCTTCTCGATGGTCATTATATAATTAACAAGTGCTCCCATACCTGTTTCTACGGGCCACTTTTCAAAAGTTTTATCAGTTAATTTACGAAGAAGATTATATGCGACATATAGACCACAACTAGCACTCTCCGTATAGCCTTCAACTCCAGTCATTTGTCCGGCAAAGTGTACATGAGGGTGATGTTTTGAACTTAGATCCCAGTTAAGGAGATTTCTTGCATTGAGAAATGAGTTCCTATGAACCGATCCAAGGTGAATGAAAGATGCATTCTCAAAACCAGGAATCATACTAAAGACACGCTTTTGCTCTGGGTATTTTAGTCTTGTTTGAAAGCCAACGAGGTTAAAAGCTGACCCCAATAGATTCTCCTTTCTCAACTGAACAACTGCATACGGCTCAGTTCCATCTTCCATTGTAAGCCCAATAGGTTTCATACAAGAAAATCTCGGAGTATCTTTACCACGTTCTGCCATTATATCTACAGGTAAACAGGCTTCAAAAAATTTATATTCTTCGAAGTCTTGAGCTGGAACTTTCTCTGCCTTAACTAATTCCTCTACGAATGCATAGTACTGTTCTTCATTCATTGGAGCATTTAGATAGTCTGCAGATTCATCAAATTCTTTGTGCCTGTCTTTAAAGTAAAGCTTAGAATAATCTAATGAATCACTATCAACCACAGGTGCAATGGCATCATAGAAGTAAAAATCTTCTTTACTTAGGTCTGTTTGGATCCACTTTGTAAGATTCTCAGTAGTAAGTGGACCAGTAGCAATGATGATCTGTGAGCAATTATGCTCTTTTGCAAAAGCTAATGGATCTGAAACATCTGCCATTACGACAGTTATGTTTTCGTGATTCTTTAATGTCTTTGTTATCAATTCTGAGAATGCCTCTCTATCAACGGCCAAAGCATCTCCGGCAGGAACAGCTGTTTCATTGGCAGCTTTTAGTACCAGAGAATTAAAATGACTCATTTCAGACTTTAGAAGTCCATGAGCGGAACTTATATCTTTCGACTTTAAAGAATTCGTACAAACGAGTTCAGCAAAAGTTTCTAGTTTTTGGGAAGGGTTTCTATTTATTGTTTTTGCTTCGGCCAATACAACTTCAATACCGTTGTTTGCTAAGAAATGACTTGCCTCTACTCCAGCAAGTCCTGCACCAATAACTAATACTCTATTTTTGTTCATGCCAATCCACCTAAATACGTGTTATAATTTGATTAGATGGCGCCAATATGCCTTCTTGCATGCAAAGTGTCAATCAAGAAAGTAGGTTAGATTATTATGAAAATAACTCTTCATCAAACTCGAAACACAATAGCTGATTTCGATGGGATTTTAGGGACAATAAAAGAAACGATTACCCCAAGTTCTGAAGGAGTTCATGTCTTTCCAGAACTTTATCTATGCGGCTACCCTCTTCAAGACCTAGTCCTCCAGAAGCCTTTCATAAGTGCCTATATCGCTCATCAAAAAAAACTAGTGGCATGGCTAAAAAAGAATATTACTCAAGAGAATTTATGTGTTTTATTTGGCGGTCTCGAGTACGATCTCTCCAAAACTGGTATGCCAATTTCAATTCGTAATGTTATTTACAAGTGGGAGTCTGGATCTGGGTTTCACGCTATATATACAAAAAGACTACTTCCAAATTATGATATATTTGACGAAAAAAAGTACTTCACAAGTGGTCATGAGCCTAAGTTCTTAGAAGTTCAAGGCAAGAAATTAGGGCTACTTATCTGTGAAGATATGTGGGCTTCAGCTTTCTATGATATTGATCCTGTTAGTGACATGTTTAAAGACTGTGAAAAAGAATCTCTTGATGCCATTGTGAACCTCTCCGCAAGTCCATACATACTAGGTAAGCATCAAAAAAGAATTGACCGGGCCAAATATATCTCAAATCTTTTCAACTGCCCCTTCTACTATGTGAACAAAGTAGGTGGAGAAGATGAAATACTCTTCGATGGGGCAAGCTTTGTTGTTGCAGGTGATAATATCATCGCTCAAGCCCCTCTCTACGAAAAGTGTGATATTGAGATCGAATCCATCCCTCCAGGTAGCTATTCTGTTGTTAAACCTGGAAACAAGGATTTATCTTGGGAGGATTTATCTTGGGAGGATTTATTTAACTCAAGGTTAGACTTTACTCACTCACCTTCAAAGTTACATACCTGGACTGATCAGGACTGTGCAGAGATATTCAAGAGTCTCACATTTGGTTTTCAAGAATATGCGACAAAGAACGGCTTTAATAAGTTTACCGTTGCACTATCAGGCGGAGTCGACTCTGCTTTAGTCCTGGCGCTAATAAAGTTAAGCCTTACCCCAGATCAGCAACTAGAGGCAATATACATGCCTAGTATTCACTCAAGCCCTCTTAGTTATGATCTATGCTTAGATATATGTGAGAATCTTTCTGTGCCAGTGAAGACTTTGCCAATCAAATTCCTTCACTCTACCGCCAAGAACTTATTCACAAGCTCCTATTCAGACTCATTTGAAGGCTTAACAGATGAAAATGTTCAATCTAGGCTCAGAGGAATGCTTCTCTACACCAGATCAAACCAAACGGGTTCGATGGTTGTAAACACATCAAATAAATCAGAACTTGCTGTTGGATATTCGACTCAATACGGAGATAGTGTGGGTGCTATTAGCCTCCTAGGGGATCTCTATAAGTCTGAAGTTTACCGACTCTGCGAATATATTAACAAGACATACAACCAGGTCATTCCTGAAAAGATTATTACCCGAGAGCCTACCGCTGAGCTTAGAGAGGGACAAGTTGATACTGACAGCCTTCCAGCTTATGAAATTCTTGATGGGATTTTAGAGGGGCTATTGAATTATCGTTATACAAAAAAAGACCTCGAAGATCTGGGGTTTTCCAAAGATGATGTGGAAACAACATTTCACCTCTACAGAAGAAATGAATATAAACGCTATCAATTTTGCCCGATTATAAAAATTAGCTCGAAAAGCTTTGGTTTTGGGTATAGAATCCCGTTAAGTAAGAATACAGATTTTTATTTAAAGTAATAATATATTAAGAAAGGTAAAGGAGACTCATTATGAGCATGAACAAAAAACAAATTTTAGAATCGTGGAAGAAGCTTCAAAAAGATGTCAACAAATTTGTAAAAGACAAAGATGTTGAGCAACTTCAAAAAAGCGTAAAAAAGCTTGTGACAAGTGCACAAAAGGACTTATCAAATCTTGTTGATAAAGATGTGACGAAAGTTAGATCTAAAATCAAAAAAGAAGCGACTCAGTTAGAGAAAAAGATTGAGAAAGTTGTAAACGACGAAATCAAGAAAGCAAAGAAATTTGTAGATGGTCAAAAGAAAGAATTAAATAAACTTCAAAAGAAACTTGAAAAATTAGTTCCAGCTAATAAGAAAAAGTCTCCAGCAAAGAAAGCGACAAAAAAAGTTGCTAAGAAAGCGAAGACAACGAAGAAAGTAACTAAGAAAGCAACGAAAAAAGTTGCAAAGAAAGCTAAAACAACAAAAAAAGTTGCTAAAGCTTCAACAAGAGCAAAAAAAGCACCAGTTAAAAAGAAATAGAATCATTGGCCTTACGGAAGATAGGAAGTAGATACTTCCTCTCTGTAAGGCCGCCATTTACCCTGCCACACATTTAAGAAAGCATTTGTTATCGTTCCCTTCTTCTCATTAACCTCAATACTCACGTACGTTAGATTTGTAATACTCTTGTGAAGAGCTGCATCTATAGATGGCACCTGATTCCAGGTTCCAGTATTGAAGTATAGTTTACCATCCTTAAATCTTCTCCATTCAGTAATATGTGTATGCCCCATAACAACAATTTTCACATCAGGTCTCGTTGCCAAGACACGTTTGGCATTTTTTTCATATTTTGGATGTACTGCAATTTTAAAAATTTGTCGTAGGGACATTTTAAAGTTTTTATTAAACCTACCAAATGGTCTAAACTGAGTTCGAATAAAATAAGTCACTACAACCCACGTCAGATAAAGAAAAAACCTAAAATCATGCAGGATCGTCCACTTAACATAAAGTGACAAAGGCCTTACCTTGTCTATAAATGGTCGGCTCTCCTTAAGCTTAGGTAAAAGATAGATACAAAAAAGCGAAGCCCAAGGAAGGTTAATAATGGGTTTCTTATTGGGTCCCTCGACTGTCAGCTTACTTCTTGGAACAGTATTGATAGGTTCAAAGCGATGTCCATGCTCAATGAGAACTCCCTTATAAACAAACTGATGAGTAAACTCGACTTCACCGTCAACAGCTTCCATAAAAGCTTTTTGAGCTTTTTCAAATACCATTCCAATGTCATGATTTCCAAAGACATAGGTTAACTTTTTATTCGGACGAGAGAGGTACTTTTTAATGGCTTGAAAGAAAAGAGGATGTCCCTCAATAATCTCATGAACCATTTTCGTTATGTGATCTTCAGTTAATAAGTGAGTAAATACACCGTCAACATCCATTTGAATAAGATTAAAGATATCGCCATTTAAAACAACATTCACATCAGTAAAGTAATATGTACCCGTCGAGTGATAATCTAAGAACTCAGAAAATTTTTCGTCTTCATCAAAGTCTTCTAATAAATTAATATGACCATTATCAAGAAACTTTCCCTTCCCTAAATGGAAGTCACTAAGAACTAGTACTTGCATCTTCTACTTCTCCAACATGAAAAACTTTACCTCGACCAGACCTTTTAGACATATACATCATCTCATCAGCAAATTTGATAATCTCTTTTGCTGAGTTAGCGTCTGTAGGATATTCTGCAATACCTATTGAGACGGATAGTTTGTAAATCTCACCATTATCTATAAGAAAGTCTTTTGATTTTATTTGAGTTAATACTCTTGTTGCGATCTCGTGGACAAGTTTTATATCAACATAAGGCATGATGACAACAAATTCGTCTCCTCCATACCTATAGATATGGTCTGACTGTCTTAAAATATTATGAAGAACAGTTCCAATATCTACTAGTAATTGAGACCCTACAATATGGCCATAGTTATCATTTACATCTTTGAAATGGTCAACATCAATAAACATAAGACTAAATGTCTCATGCTCCTTAGAGTGGCTCTTTATTGTTTTCTCTAGGTCCTCAGCAAGCTTTCTTTGATTGTACAGACCAGTTATTTCATCAGTTGAAGCAAGAAGCTCTAGTTTTTCTTTTTTTAATAAATTCATCCTATAGATCAGAGTATTCTCTAGAAATTTATAAAAGTGCTCATTTAGAACATAATCTTTATACTCTTTATCTATTTTAAGACAAAGAAAAGAGCTCTCATCTCCATTTGAGAAGGTCGGCGTCACAATCCAGTCATCAATGGTATTCTCTAACGATATATATTTTCTTGGGAGCTTCCAATCTCTAACTTTAGATACAATATGTGCAGGTACAGGCGTACCAAATGACTGATCCTCTTCCCCTGACAACTTAAGAATGGAAAATTCAAGCATTCCTGCAACATCTTCTAGGTAGCTCTTAAGCTTTAAGTGTAGATCTTCATCCGTTCTGATTTTGACTGGGATCGAGAATAATTTAAGTATTTGCTCAATAGGTAGTTTATTTTCACGTTTTTGATTAATTAGCTCTGCCTTAAGCAGAGCACTATCAATATCACTCTCAAGAGATTCAAGTGTAAAAACCATACTTACTTGATATTTAAAAGAGACAAGTAAAAGATCAAAATTCTCTTCCTTGAAGATAATATTAATTGGGATTGATTCAAAAGAAGTAAATATCGCTAATAAGTCTTCTACTTTTAAATTACTATCAACTTCAACAAAAAGACTAAAAGCCGATTCCATCGTTGCATAAGGTTTTCTCAAGTCTTCAAGCACAACGGTTTTAAGTTGTAAGTCATCAGACTTACTTTTAATCAAGTCTAAATTAGGTGCGCTTAAGTTATAGGCTAAAACTTGTTCTTTCTTCATAAGTCTAAATTATCTTTTATTATCTTTTTTCTTTCTTCTAAGTCGGACTCTTCTTCAAGTTGCGTAATGGCTCCTCTAAGAGTTCTAATGACCTGATTCATCTTCTCTTCTAGTTCGATATTTCCAGATTTGGTCCTCTTCTCACTAATATGAACATTCTCTATATCAAACTCTAAAGTATCAATACGACGCTTTAAATCTAAGATTTTATGATCTCGATTTCTAATCTGTATTTCTGCGTCAGCTCGAAGTAACTCAAGCTTTTCCTCAAGCTCTCTTTCTCTGTGTCTAATATTATTTATATCGACTCTTTTATCTCGACTTAGTTTATCAAATTCTTCCTGCAAATACTTATTTTTAGTTTCAAGAACTGCTTTTTTATCCGCCGCCAAGTCATATCGCAATTTAAGGTCTTCAATCTGATCCTTATATCTCTTTTTCAGTACTTCGATTTCAATCTTTCTTTCATCTAATTGAGCTTTTAAACCTAAGAAGTCATTTAATTCAGTATGATGAGTGTCTTCAAGATGAGCAACCTTTTCAATTAACATCTCTCTGTCTTCTCTTAAGTTTTGTATTGTCTCACCCATACGGATAAGCTCTTCGTTATGTGTTTGCACATAATCACGATGCTCTTCTTTTATTTTATTAGAGGCAATATGATCATGAACCTCCATAGCAGCTTTGGTATCATCACTTTCACTTTCGCTTTCTACTATCGCCTTAGCTTCAGCTACCGCCACAACTGGCTCAAGAGTAACTATTTCCTCAACCACAGGCTCTTCCGCGACTGGATCAGCTTTGAAATTCTCTGCCTCACTTAGGTCGTCCAGAGAATCAAAACCATAATCTAGTTCATCATCAATATTCGGAGCAGAGTCTGGAAGTTTCTTGCCACTAACTACTTGCTCAGTACTCTCATCATTAATACCAGTATTTTCGTTTAAGAATTCATGCTCTCCGTCACCATCTTCAATTAATGTTTCAATAGGGCTATCATCGTCACCGAGTGGAATATTTTGAGCTAATAGATTCGTCTTTGTAACAGTCAGTTCATGATCAACACTTTCATCCTTCACTAACTCTGCAGTTAAACCGACACCAACGATTGTTTTATCTTCCTCATCTAATAGATCAACATCACCAAGACTTAATCCATCATCATCATTACCAAGACTCAAGTCACTACTCTCTAATGGGTCTTCATCATTATCAAATAATGTATCTAAGTTAACTGGTCCACTAGCGTCATCAGTATCAACTCCCAGGTCGGTTACTATCTGGGCACTTGTATTCACATCATCTTCACTGCTTGATTGAGATTCACTAGAAAGATCTAAGGCTGCATCTATATCAGCATCATCTTCATCGTCTCCAAGATCAAAAACCATACTAGGGGTCGTCTCACCTGCACTCTCAGAGACTGCTCCAAGATCTAAACTTTCATCACCAAGGTCTAAACTTTCATCACCAAGATCTAAACTTTCATCACCAAGGTCTAAACCTTCTTCTCCAAGACTTAGATCTTCATCTAAGTTTATTTCACTAAGGCCTGGGTCGGCATCACTAGTTTCTAATTTCTCGCCAGCATCATCAGAGAAGTCTTCCCCTAACGCAATCTCTAAATCATCGTCTGATGAATCTCCAACAGAGAGATCGATCTCTGCAGACATACCTACTCCATGGTCGACTGAAGAGACATCCTCATCGAGGGAAAATTCTTCAGCGCCAGCAGAGGACGGATCCGTCTCAGCTAACACCCCCTCGTTTGATCCACTGTATTCATCAACGTAAACACCAGAGAATACATTATCCAAACTATCACTAAGATTTTTACTTTCATCAGATACTGAAATGGCTTCTTCATGTGGATTGGCAACAACATCATCACCAACTTCAACTTCAACATTGTCACCAAAATCAAAGTACTCACTCAACATAAGTTTCAAGACTTCGCCATCTATCGGATAACTAAAGTACAAATCGACGGAGCTTTTTCCTGCCTGATGCTTAGTCATCTTCTTAGCATCTAGGTTTGTACTTAAAACAAATATAGGTACTTCTGGGTCCAACTTCCTGAGCTTTTTTATCAACTTATCGCAATTTCTCTGATTATCATCCAAATCTAATAGAACAGCGGCAGCCTCACTAACGCCTAATGCCAATGCATCATTATCATCAAACTCTTGAATGGGAATAAGCTTTCCAACCTCAGCTAGTAAGCCATTGAAATCACTGTTCTTTGTAGATAAAGCATAAATATTCACAATAAATCTCCATGTTATAATACTAATAATAACAAATAGATATGCCGATTAATAGATAGGTAAATGATGACAACTATTTGAAATCATTTTATTATTGATATTCAATCAGTGAATGCTTAGAATTATATATATTAAAGAGAAATTCTAAGTTTCATTTTAGAGGACCAGTTTTATGAAAATTAATGCATTACTTCTTTTTCTTACACTAGTATTTACATTTTCAGCCTCAGCTGAAGATTTCATGCCGAGTACTATCTTTCAGCTTGATAAAAAGTTTACTCATCATGTAATTGTGGTTGAGAAAGCTACTCATACATTATTTCTCTACCAATATGACAACCAAGTTCCAAAGCTGATTAAAAAGTATCAGATTGCTACAGGTAAAAAAATTGGTAATAAGTTGATTCAAGGAGATAAAAGAACTCCAGAAGGAATATACTTCTTTCAAAAGTTCCACTCTGCAGATAATCTTATCGAGAAGTATGGCAAGACAGGCCTTATCTACGGTGCCGGTGCGTTCACATTAAATTACCCTAATGTTATGGACAGAAGAAATGGCAAAACTGGTGGAGGTATCTGGCTCCACTCTACTGACGATGATGCCAGAGTTTCAAAAGGCTTAGATTCCAGAGGTTGTGTTGTTGCAATTGATTCTGATCTAAAGGATATTTCTCAATACATTGACCTGGAAAACACACCTGCTATTATTGTTCAAAATCTAAATTTTATAACAAAAGAAACATGGCTAAAAAATCGTGATGATGTATCAGATGTGATCACAAAGTGGTCTCAAGCTTGGACAAATAAAGACTTTGATAATTATATTTCGTCATACTCGACAAAAGAGTTCTTCTCATCTTCTAGAGGAGGCTTTAGAGCTTATAAGAACTATAAAAGAAGAGTCTTTTCGCGTAAAGACAAACCCGTCATTGACTTTCGAAACATCTCAATTCTTCACAATGGCGACTATGTTATTGCCACCATGGAGCAGGACTATTACTCTCCCATTATAAAAGATATTGGAAAAAAGACATTATATTTAAAGAAGAATGAGCACTATGAATGGAAAATTATTCATGAATCTTTCCAAAAGCTAGATGCCAACAGAAATTTAGCGTTTACACCTTCAATGAGATTTTTCTCTGAGAATAGAAAAGAAGAAATTGCGAATGATTCAGAATCCATCTAAAGATTTAACACTAATAGTTTATAATACGCCTAGTCCTCCTAGGTATCTTAAGCTAAACAAGAAGCTTATACGCTTTTTTGTTTTAATTGTACCAACCTTAGTCATTCTATTTATTTCAATGTCATTTATGTATTCAATGTACTTAAAAAATAAAGTTAATGACTTAAAAGCTAAAGAACCTAAGATCATAGCAGATTTAAATGGGAGAAACTCTCAGCTATTAAATAAAATCTCTATGCTACAAAAAAATAATAACCTACTCACAAAAAAACTTTCTATGGGGGCCAGTGTAGACTCTCCTGTTAGTTTGTTTGGGTTAATTACTCCTCCAGTTGGTCTGGTTGATAAAAGAGGTATGGAGTCAATTGACTTTACTGACTTCAAAGTAACATCTTCAAGTAAGGAGATACGACTCACTTTTAATTTGGATAATAAAACTCCTGATAATCAAAAACTATCTGGCCATATCATCGTGACACAATATCAAGGACAGTCAGTTCAATACTACCCTGCTGCTGACTTGGGCCAAAAGAACTTAAGACTTGAATACACTCAAGGTGAAAGTTTTGGTTTCTCCAGATTAAGACCCACAAAAGTTAGCTTTAAAAAGTTAGGCTCAGAGAGTGTACAATATAAAATTTTTATTTTTTCTAGAACTGGTGACCTAATTTCCTTAAAGCAAATTGGTCCATTCAACATCGAGTAAATCATGGAAGTAAGTGACTTTAAAACCTTGAACTTTTCTGTCTTAGGACAAGACTCAACTCTGTCAGGAGACTTCAAGTTTCGGGGAGATATACTGCTAGGAAGCAAGCTATCAGGCTCGCTAACAATGCTAGATGAAGGCAAAGTGATCATTGAGAGAAACTCTATCGTTGATGCGGAAATCAGCTGTCATGATATAGAAATTTTTGGTCAGTTCACCGGAAAGATTAATGCATCTGGAACATTATCTGCAAGATCTTCAGCCAAAATATCTGGAGAAATACGTGCGAATAAGATGAGTATTTTCCCTGGTGCCCAGATTAATATGGAAGGGCATACAGAAGAAAATTCAACAAAGAGCTAAACTATAGGTAGTTCTTATAGTTTTTCTCTACAACCTTATAGCCTGCCTTACGTAAACTCTTTATCAGCTTCTTATTACCTAGGATTAAAACAGTTTGCCTATCCCAATCAAAAAGCTCTTTAACCATTTTAGCTAAAGCAACCTCAGAGTAAGAATCTACTTTATTGGAGTAATTATAAATATCGCGGTATGGACGGTTTATATGATCAAAGAATAGTAGCGTCTCAAGAAAGTCTGATGTCGACTCTAGTGATAGCAAGTATTGGCCCTTAGCACTCTTTTGATTAAGTTTAAACAACTCTACAGGTATACCTTGAGAGTTTTCATCTATAAGCTTCTTTATTTCATTAAGTGTTGTGACAACCGTTTCATTCTTAGTAAATGTTGATATACCACTACGCCCATAGTTTTTTTGTTCCGAAGCATAGGCACCTGCCGAATAAGTAAGCCCTTTTTCAACTCTTAACCTTTGTACCAGACGAGATGTAAAGCCTCCTCCAATAAACTTCGCAGTAAAAGACTTCATCTCTGCATTTTCAAAAGATATTTCGCTCTTATTTATATAGCGACCAATTCTTATTTGTGCTTGGTTTGCATTTGGTACAGGCACAAAGATAATTGAACTATTCTTTAACTGCTTTTTCTTTGCTATTGCTGTAGAAGTTTTCTTTGATTGCTTCCACCTACAGTCATTCATTACGATCTCTTTAAGGCTTGAAATTGTCTTAGGCCCTCTCAGATAGATACGTTTCTTTACATTCTTATTAAAGTGGCCCAACCTCTTGGTTAAGTCTCGTGAAGTAATTTTATTAATACTCTTAATTGAGCCTGTTGTAGGCTGCTCAATTCCAGAGCCTCTCAAACTCTCATATCGAAAGATATGATTCGCTAATTGTGAGTGATTTGTTACCATACTTTTAAAACCTGAAGAGACTCTTCTTTTGGTTTTTTTCAGCTCTTTTTTTGGATAAGTCGCATCATCAAACATATGACATATCATTTTCATCGTTGGGATTAAGTCTTTAACCAAGCCTCTTACAGAGAAGGTTGAATATTCATGAGTCACTCGACTTCCATACTCGGCGCCATAAAACTCCAGGGACTCAGCAATAGCATTTTGACTATAACGACGAGTACCAAAAGAAAGCCCAGCAAACATCAGTTCTGTTTCACCATACTTCCCTTTACGATCAGAAATCGCACCTTCACTAAAGTAAAAAGCGACATCGTAAGTAGGTAGAGAGTTATCTTCTAACCAAATAACTTCAATATCATTCCAGGTTTCTTTTCTTAAATTATCATCCAGATAATTCTTCGCAAAAGTAGTGGTTGAAATTAGTGATAGTAGTAAAATATATTTCATTTTTTTTCCTAGTGTTTATTCCAAATAGTAATCAACATATTTTCGTCAGTTGCCAAGTATTTACGACAGACATCCCTAACCTCATCAATAGTGATTGAATTATAGATGCTCATTTCTTTCTTGTAGAAATTATAGTCACCGTAATAAACTTCTTTATCTCCAATAAAACGGGCAATCCCCTCATTGGTATCAAGCCCTGTCAGATTGGACACCATGTACTGATTTAGTACTTTCTGAAGTGCTCTGGCCGAGATTCCATTTTCACAACTTGCTTTAATCTCACTTCTTAATTTTTTCTCGAAGGTTTTCAAGTTTACTTTTTCCAGTAATTGGCCACCAATAAATAGGACTCCACTATCCTGTAAGGTATAGTTTGCGGCATAGATTTTTAATAGAGTTGCTTTTTTGGCTGAAACAAATCTTTGATTAAAGTATGAACTCTCTCCATCACCTAACATTGATGAAAGCAGGTCTAAGGCGAATGCCTCTCTACTTCCTATCGCAAGTCCTTTATAGGCCAAAGTAAATGTAGGTGTAGGTGAATCTCCCTTCAACTGTATTCTTTGTTTAAAATCTTTTCGAAAGTTATATCCCATACTTTCGATATGCTTTTTCTTAGTCTCTTCAAGTCCTTTAACAGCAGCAATTCCACCAAATTTCTTATCAATTGTATCAAAAACATCATCCGCCTTAACATTACCAACAATCACAATCACAGCATTATTAGGTGCATAGTACTTTTTAAAATAATCCCAAACCTGATCTCTTGAAACTGTCTTTAAGTCTGGAACTGTTCCTATGACAGACAACCCATATGGAGTCCCTTTAAAGACTTCCTTCATCATCTTTAAATAGAGTTTTCCTCTATCAGAGTTTTCATAGCGCATTCTTCTTTCTTCTAGAACGACTTTACGCTCTTTCTCAAATGAATCTTTTTCAAGTAAAAGATTTTGTATTCTATCTGCCTCTAAATCGGCCATAACTTCAAAGTGTTCACTGGGTAAGCTCTGATAATAAACAGTTAAATCATTTGTGGTGTAGGCATTATTTCGTCCGCCATTGCCTTCAACTAATTTATCAAAAACCTTATCTCCGTATTTTTTTCCTCCCTTAAACATCATATGTTCAAGTAAGTGAGAGGACCCTGTAATTCCTGGACTCTCATATTTTCCGCCCACTTTAAAGTAAGTATAATATGAAAAGATTGGTAATTTATGATTTTCAACAACTAGAATCTTTAGTCCATTACTTAAAGTACGTTCTTTTACGTCAATAGAGACCTTAAGCTCGGGATTTTCAGATCCCATGCTAGAGTCAGCATCTTTCGTCTTCATTTGTGAGCAGGCATACAAGCTTCCCATCCCAATCATGAAACATAATAGCTTTTTGAGATTCTTCATCATTTTTAACTCCAATTATTAGAGTCTCATTATACATAATTTTAGATATTTATCTCTTTGAGGGAAAGAAAATCTCCACAGAAATAGACGCGCAGCAAAAACACTAATTTTTATTTCTTTTTAAGTATATTTGAGTGTTAAAAATAGTAATTTACTGTATAACTATTTCGAATTTTAGATATTTATATAACTTTTTTATGAGGTCATTTATGAAAATTGCAGTTCCTAAGGAAATTAAAAATAATGAAAGTAGAGTTGGTTTAGTACCTTCTGGTGTCAGACAACTTGTTCAAGATGGACATGAGTTATTTGTTCAAACGACAGCAGGTCTAGGAATTGGTATCACTGATGAAATGTATGTTGAAGCAGGTGCTACAATTCTAAATTCTCTTGAAGATTGTTTTGCAAAAGGCGAGATGATTGTAAAAGTTAAGGAACCTCAACCAGTAGAGATTGCTTTACTAAGACCTCATCATATTCTTTACACTTACCTTCACTTAGCAGCAGATAAACCACTAACTGAAGGACTAATGAAATCAGGCTCAACATGTATTGCCTACGAGACAATTCAATACCCAGACAACTCTCTTCCATTACTTGTTCCAATGTCTGAAGTTGCTGGAAGAATGTCTACACAGGTTGGTACGATGTGCTTACAAAAAGACAAAGGTGGTAAAGGAATACTTCTCGGTGGTGTACCGGGTGTTCACAGAGCAAGAGTAACCATTATTGGTTGTGGTATTGCCGGAACAAATGCTGCAAAAATGGCAATGGGACTTGGGGCCGACGTTACTTGTATTGATTTAAGCGTTAAGCGTTTAGCAGAGATGGATGACCTTTTTGATAATAGAGTCACAACACTTTACTCTAATGCACAAAATATTGAAGAAGCCGTAATTAACTCTGATCTAGTTATTGGGGCCGTACTAGTTGCTGGAGCAAAGGCACCGAAACTAGTAACAAGAGATATGATTTCTAAGATGGAGCCTGGATCTGTTGTTGTTGATATTGCTGTTGATCAAGGTGGATGTATTGAGACCTGTAAGCCAACAACTCACCAAAATCCTACCTTTGAAGTAGATGGAGTTATCCACTACTGTGTAGCAAATATGCCAGGAGCTGTACCAAGAACATCGACATACGCACTTACTAATGTCACGCTTAGGTATGCAAGAATGCTTGCAAATCATGGTGTAGATAAAGCTATTGCTATGGACCAGCCTCTTGCACTTGGAGTAAATATATACAAGGGTGATCTAGTATACGAGCAAGTCGCTCAAGATTTAGAATTACCATTTACACCACTAGACCCAGGAAAATATCTCTAAATATATATAATCCCCCCCTGTTATGTTAGTATAATTTCATGACAGGGAACTCTGGCCTCGACAAAATTCTTCTTATGCTCAACGGTGTTGTGGTTCTAGCAGCTACAGGCTTAGTAGTATTCGCTCATACACAAATGAATCCAGCTCCTACCGCTCAAGACGCGGAGTTTGGAAACCTGATTGAAAACTCGGTAAATGAATATCAGAAACCACCGGTAGTTCTAGATGAAATTCTTGTAAACCTATACTCTAGAGAAGCCAGACTTAGATTCCTAAATACACAAATGAACATTATATTGTTTGAGGAAGCTGACAGAGAAACAGTGACTCAAATGAAGCCCTTCATTTTTGATATACTAATTGATATTGGCGGCAATATGCGTCCAAGTGAGTTGAATTCAGTTACAGGGAGACTTATCCTTGAGGAAAGAATTAAAAATAAATTTAATGAGTTTTCTAAGAAAAAATTGATAAAGAAAATTCTCTTTACCAAGTTTATTATACAGTAAAAGCCTACTCTACTTGAGAGTAATTACCTTCTTCATCTTCAAGTTTAGAAAGTTGAGCATCGATTTCTGCTTTTGTAATTTTACCTTCTGCTAATAATCTATCCATTAAACGAACATCAAGTACTTTTTCTGATAATGCTTTAGCTAATTTCATATTACTTCCCTTTTACTTTTTATCTAATTTGTTCATTTTCTATCATATCTTGGCAAAATTTGTAAAGAGCCTACTGCCAATACTTGGGATCAGATGATTTTGGCTTCTCTTCTTCTTCATTCTTGATGAGAGTAAGCTTGCCTTTCATTTTTTCACGATCCATTTTGGCCTTATAGGCCATAAGACTGCCACCTCTAGCGACATATGACATATAGCACAAATATCCATATGCAAGCCCCATAGAAAGAAGGTGCATCCATGAGCTGGAATAAGCATTACCTGACAAGGCCATATACATTTCAACCCCGGCCAAAAGCATGCAGAAATACTTCGCCTTCATAGGAAAAATGAACATAAAAAGCATAGTTCTTTCGGAGAATATCATTGCATAGGCAACAAGAAGTCCTAAGTTGAGACCATTCAGTCCAAAGTACGGGACGAAGTTCATACTCTTCCCAATAATTAATCCCATCAACAGAAAGACAACACCAGGAAGATAGGTAACAACTCCCAAAAACTTCACGTAGAACAATGCGCTCCACTTATTTTCAAGTTCACTTCCAATGAACCAAAGAATAAGACAATTGAACAGCACCGTAATAAATTGAGTATCTATAAATGGAAAAGTTATGAGTTGAAAAATCAATCCTGACTTGATTCCACCAGATGTTAAGGCAAGATAGCTTGATAAATTAATTCCGTTTGAAAGAAGAATCTTACCAAGAATAAACAATGCGACATAAAGAATTATGATGTATTTGTTAAGTTTTGAAAGTGGTGGAACATACATTTGTGACTGCACTATAATCCTTTAGTCGTTTGTGAAAGTTCAATAAGAATTCCATTCATCGACTTTGGGTGAATAAAATTTACAAGACAATTATGTGCCCCATGAAAGGGTTTTTCATAAATAAACTTAATGCCTGAACTCTCTAGCTCAGCTTGCTTCTTTGTGACATCCTTAACAGTAAAGCATAGATGATGAAGTCCTGCTCCCTTCTTTGCTATAAATTTAGCAATGGTAGAGTCTTCAGAAGTTGGTTCCAGTAATTCTATTTTGGCATTTTCATCAATCGGACAAAACGCAGTTTTAACTTTCTGAGATTCAACGATCTCTCGTTTACTATCAAACTTCAACCCCAGTTTGGAGAACGTCTCTACTGAGTCTTCAATATTCTCCACAGCAATTGCAATATGATCTAAAATACAATTTTCTAACTCTGGCAGCATATACCTAATCCTTTTGGGTTAAACTCATCACCAGCACAGTTTATACTTTCATTGGCAACGAATCAAATTTAATTAATTAGATATCGTTTTTATTGAGGGTTATTTGCTAATTCGATTAGTTGATCAAGTGTTATGGCCTCATCACAGCGATTTGGATCAGTCGGGTTATATGTAGGTGATGCTGGCTGAGTTGGTGGAACACAACTTCCTACTCCAACACCGTCAGAGGATACACACTCACCAAATACCTCGGCAGTAATACAACGAAGAGCACAAGTTTTGTTTCCTAGTGGATCTGTATTAGTTAAGACAATTGCACAAGTTGTAACTGGGTGCTTCATACACCACTCTTTGGCCACACATGCTTGACCACTTGGCTTAGAACAAAGAACTGGGTTCTCAGAAACTGTATCATGTGGAGCACATCGTCCATCGATTGTATTACAACAATAACTAGAGCATTGGTAATCAGAAGTACAAGATTCTCCAGTGACTTTATTTCCATAGTTTGGCAGATCCTCTACACATTGAGAGACAATCGTTTTTGACCAACATCTCTTATTGATACAACAAGAATCTGATCCACATTGGGAAGAACTTGAACACTGTTGAAAACTAGAAAGCAGAACGTTATCCCCTGCTGTATCTAACTGAGTTGGTTTAACTAATTGAAGTTTTACTTCATCAGTTATATCTACAACTGTTTCTTTTAAATCATCATCAATTGCGATGATTTCGATAGTTGCTGTGACAGAACAAGAACCAATACTTTCACCGGTAATATTATGAACAGTTCTAGCTCTTTCATTACAGCCATCCATCCAAAAAGACTCACCGTTACTCGGCATAGTCAGAACTTCTTTTTCGTCATCAGGAGTAATACTTCCAAGATATTGTTCATCTTTTAAAAAATCTGATTTTGTATAAAGTGGAAATAACTTACTCTTATATCCGGAATCAATATCTGCTGCATTCATGAGATCACCAAAGATCCCAAACGGCCCATACATAGCATTGTCTTTAATTTCCCATTGATCAGAGTTGATTGTTCTATAAGGACCTTGGTAAATATAAAACTCATCATCAATTTTATTAGTACTTGTTTCATTGTAGGCAGAAAAAGGATTTGCAGCATCGAATGCAAATAAGATTGCACTTAGACTTGGATCATCAGGAAGACAACGTTGTAACTTTATAGCTTCAGTATCTTCATAGTATCCAAGCGAGCCACTCATGGCATTGATTTCACTAGGAACAATTGGAATATTAGGCGTGCCTGATAAGACAAGACCCTTGTCTACAACTTTTGCATAAGCATACTTACAAACGCTATCTGTTGCATCACATTCTGCAGATAAAGTCCCAGTATAAGTAGGGTCATCTTTTAGGGATAAACCTCTACAATAAAGATTGTCATCTCTATTAGAAGTAACAGGTTCAGTTAATGCTCCGGGATCACTGCCAGAGTCATCAAAGTCATAAGTATTATAATCAAATAAATCATATACAAGTTGAACATCCTCGAAAGGAGATGAACGCATATCGAGAACAAGAACCTCGACATTAGTTTGTGGTGTAAGTCCTGGAGCTGTACTTATAGTTGCATCAATTGTTTTACTTTGAGAATCATAACCAAAGTTAAACCTAACTTTTACAGTTTTAGAGTTTAGGGATGTTATGTTGATGCCGGCCAGATAAAGGTAGCCATTATAGTTTTTTGGAATAGTTAACTTTCTTTTATATTCTCCACCATCACTATCATCATCGACCTTAGGCTCAATCAAGTGACGAATTTCAACCTTTGCAATAATATCATCATCTTCGCCGCCAACAGTTCCGTCAGTATTTGTTACACCATCACCGCTACCAGATCCGCCGCCACCGACAGCTCCACCACCAGTAACATCTTGTGCATCAGTAGTTGTGCGAGCATTTTGGGCCGGCTCGAAACAAGAGGTCAGTCCAAAACAAAGAATAAGTAACAAAGTTAAAGTTCTATTCATCCTACCCAACTTATCGGCACGTAATTACTATCATTTAACTATTATAAGGGGATTAGATAATATCGCCGGATGCAGCTTCCAAGTATCTAATTTCACGAGGGTAAAGGATATACCCGACTAAATGATGCCTAGATAAGGAGGCTTATAGGATGGGCAAGTCGTCTTATAGTATTAGTATGTACAGCCACATGCTGACTTCTCACCGGCAGCATTACACTCTGTACTAGTTCCAAAGGAGTAACCTCTTGCCCTACAATAGCGGTTACACGCAGAGATAAGAGTATTCCAACTTACACAGTTACCAATAATTACGTCGGGATGAAATGTTTTTAAAGTCGCATGGGATACTGATGGGAAAAAATGGGAGGTCCTTCTAAAGGAGACTCCATCACAAAAGCTTAATCCCTTTTTAGTAAGACCCGGAACCCCTGGATCGTACTTGATAAGACCCTCTAGACTTGCATTACATACAGTGGGACTTCCCAGTTTGATTCCACCGGCAATATCTAACTTTGCCTGGGGATTAGTGACTCCAATTCCAACATTGCCTGAATTATCTTCGATCCTAACTTTCTCAGACCAACCTGTTGCCGATGCATCGTCAGCAAAACCAAACCTTAAGGAATCCATGGAACCGTTTCTTCCCGCAATGACAGCGTTGTCAGACCACAATTGAACAAAGTTACTATCGCTATCATTTGCAATAATATTTCCATCATAAACTTCGAGTTTTGATCCAGGAGTTGTTGTACCAACTCCAATACTTCCATAATTGTAATAAATAGTATTTGGGTCTGCTGTATTACGAGTCCAAATACTACTCTCTCCAGAAGCAAATGCATTACACGACGAAATATTATCGCCTATTGCATTTACGTTTAATCGGATTTTTTTAGAAATAAATCTTACGCCTGAACTCTTCTCGCCGCGATCAAAAGTGATTAACAAGTTTGTACTACCTTGCCCATTAGTTGTAATCGCCACATCGTCTTGAGAGTCATTTATTTCGATTGAGCTAAGCTTGACTCCCGAAGAGCCATAATTTTTATCAACTTCAAACACATACTCATTATTACTATTTTTAATTCCGGCTGATGCTCCTTGAAATGTTCTAATATCTAAAAGTGAGGATAATTTTCCGTTAAGTGTATCGAATGAATTCTTACAGGCGGTTGGAGCAGATAAAACTCCTCGCATCTCTCCAAGCAAGGAGACCACTTCTAAATTTTTCTCAGATAATTTAATATTTTTATTTACGTTTGTGGTCATTTTTGAAACGCCAAGACCGATACCAATCATCACTGTTCCAGCAATAATAACTTCGACAAGAGATATACCTGAAGCATTTTTAAACATAATAAGCCTTTTAGATAAATTATAGTAGCAATAGTGAAACTATACAAATCTAAAACTGCTCAAAAGTCCCCATCCCTTTATTTTTCCGAGCTCCAGGGATTTCATAGATTCTGTTATGAAAGGAGATATACACACCAGCGCTTAGAATTTGTGCTGCAATTAGCGCCTCAGTAACATTTTGGAGGGCATCGGAGTCATCAAAACCAAGAGGTTTCATTGCTCCGGTAAAAAGTATTGGAACCTCTGGATTAATTAACTCTGACTTAACATATTCAGCAGTCATCTGCATGGTATCTGTCCCATGAAGAATAACAACGGGTGCTTTCTCTTGTTCAATTAAGTCAGTAATTTTATAAAGAATTTTTTGACGGTGCTCTAAGTCCATATCAAGAGAATCAATACTCATTAAAGAGGAGATAACAATTTCAGTGTAAGGCAGTCTTAACTTATCATTGAGCTTTTTTTTGATAACAGTTTCTCTATTAAAAAGAGTTCCATCATTTTCATCGTAAGTTTTCTCTATGGTACCACCGGTGGTGATAATATTAATTCTTGTCCATTTATTTAAATCTTTCATGTGGCCTCTCTAATGGCTTGAATATATGAGGCTCAACACTATGGGTCAATGAAATTCAATAAATAAGGTAATTTTTTTCATTTGCTAACCTTGACTCGGGCGAATTTCACACCATATTTGCTAAGTAAGATTTTTAACAACAAGGAGTAAATATGACAGCGCGTAAAGGACATATCTCGGTAAGTACTACTGATATTTTTCCAATTATTAAGAAATGGCTCTACTCTGAGCACGATATCTTTATTAGAGAATTAGTATCAAATGGTTGTGATGCCATCACTAAGAGAACAACTTTGGCCAGAACAACAGGTCAAGAGATGCCTACAGGTGAAGTTCAAGTTCTTCTCGATAAAGAAGCTAAGACTATTACTTTTAAAGATAACGGTCTTGGGATGAACGAAGCCGATGTTGAAAAATATATCGCTCAATTAGCATTCTCAGGAGCTGAAGAATTTGTCCAAAAGATGAAAGACTCTGGAGAAGAAAGCAATGATATTATCGGTAAATTCGGATTAGGTTTCTATTCTGCATTTATGGTCGCTGATAAAGTTGAAGTTGAATCTCTATCTATGGAAGAAGGTGCAAAAGCTACCAAGTGGACATGTGAAGGAAATACAGATTACGAATTTTCTGATTCAGATAAAACAACTGTTGGAACTGAAATTACACTTCATATTAATGAAGAAAGTAAAGAATTTCTAGACTCATGGAAAACGAGAGAAACTCTAAGTTCATACTGTAACTTCATGCCTTACTCAATCTATCTTAAAGATCTAAATGATATTGCAAAGATCACAGCAGAGAACGCTGCAGCTGAAAAAGAAGAAGATAAAAAGCCTATACCTGACACTGATATCATAAATGATACTGAACCTCTTTGGAAAAAAGATCCTGCATCACTATCAGATCAAGACTATAAAGACTTTTATAAAAAATTATATCCAATGGATCCAGAACCTCTCTTTTGGTTACACTTAAATGTCGACCATCCATTTACACTTCAAGGGGTTTTATTCTTTCCAAAGCTAAACCCTAACAAGCCCGTAAATGAATCAACAATTAAGCTTTACTGTAAGCAAGTATTTGTTAGTGATAACGTTAAAGATGTTATTCCTGAATTTTTATCTCTTCTTAAGGGAACAATTGATTCAACTGATATCCCACTTAACGTTTCAAGATCTGCTCTACAGGGTGACCCAAACATTAAGAAAATCTCAAACTATATTGTTAAGAAAGTTGCTGAATCTCTTAAAAAGAGATTTAAAAATGA
Source organism: uncultured Oligoflexia bacterium (assembly GCA_913058265.1). Lineage (GTDB taxonomy): Bacteria > Bdellovibrionota > Bacteriovoracia > Bacteriovoracales > Bacteriovoracaceae. The sequence goes on along the minus strand of CAJXPQ010000002.1, from coordinate 289,934 downwards.
TAGATCTGCTTATGATTCATCTTGGGAAGATATTGGGCTATTCACAAAGTATGGTGTTGTATCGGATCCGAAATTTGATGAACTTATGAGAGACAGAATTCTATTTAAAAACTCAGAAGATAAGCTAGTAACACTTTCTGAGTACAAAGAATCTATCCCTGAAAAGCATACTGAGAAGCTTAAAGATACTATTGTTTACTTTGAAGAGCATGCAAGTGACGCAAATCTTCGAACACAGCTTTTAACAGAAGGTGTTCACGCGATCACAACAGATAACTATATTGATCCTCACTTTATGCAACATACAGAAATGCAAAAACAAGGCGATGAGGCAATCAAATATAAGTTAGTTGATAATGCTATCGAAGATGTTCTTGAAACAGAAAATGCATCAGAAGATGATATGAAAATTAAAGACCTCTTTACAAATATTCTTGTTGGAGCAACGGATGAAAAAACTCCTGCGACAATGGAAATTGAAGTTAAGAACTTTAAGAATTCTACCACAGCGGCTTACTTTAAAGTTGACGAGCAAATGAAGCGCTTTCAGCAAATGACAAAGGCGATGGGAAATGCTGGTATGGAAATGCCATCTAAGAAAACATTAGTTCTTAACCCTTCTCACAACCTTGTAAAGAATGCTTTCAAATTAGCTGATAGTAAAAAAGATCTATCAGAAAAGATTTGTCATCATATCCAAGACCTTGCGGCCATTAGTGGTGAGGGTTTAACGGATGATAAAAGAAAGGACTTTGTGCATAGATCTCAAGATCTTATCTCAGAACTTTCAAACTTAGCTTTATAATACCTACTAGGGGCCCATCAGGGCCCTTTTTTTACCCTGTAAATACTTCATGCGACGCGTCTATGTCTATCTATTTTCACTGGATCTGATATAAGCACTGAAAAGAAGTTTCAAAATTGAGGAATTATGAAAAAACTTTTATTCGGAGCAGCTATTATTGGCTCTCTAGTAAGCTTTACAGGCTCACAATCTGTCGCTTCAAATGAAGTCGTCATGAGTTGTGCAAGCACCTTAGATGAAGTCGATGCGATGGGATTTACTAATGAAGAAACGCCTGTCGGCTTATTTTCTACTAATAAAATGGATATCACATTCGGGGTCCAAATCTACGCAAACTCAAAAGATGAGCTTGGTATGTTTAGATCTTATGGAAACTTTGCCAACCATTCAACAGTATCTCTATGTAAGCTAAATGGTAAAACTTATTTGTTCACTGATGATAATGAATTCTTTGAATACTACCTAGAAGATGATCACTTATTTTTGGCCGAAGATGAGTACGACGAAGATTTCCCAGAGACAGAAGAATTTGAAGATCTGTCTCCAGCTGAAATTACAAGTTATTAACTTATTTGATATAATTTACTAAATACGGATCATTTGCGAATTCAACTAAGTAACTTCCGAGTTCATCATAAGGTTTCTTTTTTAACTTAATCTTTCCATCACAAACATCTGTTATTAATTGATAGTCTGTACTATAGCCTAGAGTCTCAATGCCCTCGTTTGTTAAAGTTTCAATCAAAACCTCTTTAGTTAGTGCCAATTCAGCACATGCTATTTTTAGATCATCTTTATGGATACTTTTAAATGCGTCTGCAGTTTTCAGAAGAGATACTTGTACATAGGCAATCTTGTCATTTGCAAGAGAGCTAAATGATATGAGACCAGCGACCAGTAAAATTATTAGATTTTTCATAAGCTTCCTTCTTAGGTGGTTCTTTTTATAAAATGATATAACGAACTAAGAGGGTGCGCTGTCGTATTAGTATTTATTTCATTGGTGTCAAAATTATCGACAAACTAAGTGAACAAGAATTGGTGATTACAATAGATTAGAACAATTATTACAAAAGATAGTTGGTCCCACTGGGCTTTCGAACCAAACTCCGTCTTTACTTTTGTACTTATAGAAGACTCGCATCAGTTGAGAACTCTGATTTTGATAGTAATCAATTCTCACCTTCATATCTAAGGAGTTAATTTTTAGATTTTCATCGTACTTATTTGTTATAAAAGCTAGTTCCTTATGATTTGACCAATCAGTTTTATAGATAGTGTAGCCACCACGGTCTAGAGTTTCAGTTATTGCTAAACTAGTCTGATTTGATTCAACTACAATGTCAGAGTCCACAACGGCCCAAGGTCCCTTAACAGCATCATTCATGATGTCCATAACATCATAACTCCACCTTGATGGTGAATAGTGAAGTTCTTGCGCTCGCTGGTAGTTTCTTTGGCCACACATATAACTTGGACTTGTCTTGGTACAATCAACAAACCACATTGTGTACTCCATAAAGGTTGTTGGTCGAATTTCAACTTTTGATCCTACGAATTCTTCAGAAAGTTCATTATAGATATAGTATTGAGTATTCCATTCTTTTGTTTTTAAATCTAGACGAGTAACTTTGTCATTTAGCACGTCTGAATAAATTAAAAGGTCTGCTCTCTGCTCTCTGCTCTCTGCTCTCTGCTCTCTGCTCTAAAATCCCTGCCCCTGTAAAGTTAGCAAAGCTTTTAAAATGAACCTTAAAGTTAGATTCACCAAAAGCGCTAAGACTAAAGCTAAGAGGGATTGACAGTAGAAATGAGACGATAAGGATTTTTTTCATGGACCATAAGTATGCTCTCTATCAACAAAGGTTAAATAGACAGAACACAATTTTAGATAAAAGAATGAGTTTATGCATCTTGATCGAAGCTAAAGAACCTTTTAAGTAGTTGCTTAACTTCTAAGTTATCGAAAATACGTGAATGTACCGCCTCAACGTCTTTCAGCTCTAATTGGCCATGAAACGCTTCCTTATAGGCCGCAGGGAACTCCGCCGACTCGCTTGCCAAGGTTTCATCACCTTCCCCAAATAGCTTCTCATAGCTATCCTCAGGAAAGTACTTCACGATATCTTCTTTATCAAAGATTGGGATTATCTGATTCTTAGATCTAAATAGAATTCCTCTGGTCATTGTCGGACGCTTTACACCACGAATATAGGCGACTTTTAAACTGACCGGGGCCTGGCCTATAATGGGTGCATGTATTCTTTGACTCATCAACTGTGTTTTTTTAAGAGTATTCTCTACGAAGGAAAGTCTTTTTGCTTTTGCTACAGCACTAATATTTTCCGTACTTGAAAGAAACCCCCATTTGTTGTCTCTCCACTTATTAAACGGAAGAACTGATTCATCAATTATGTTGAGATCATTATCAAGGAAGCTGTTTTTATAAGTGGGAAGCATTTGATAGTTTGTTTCGAATGAGGATAAGACGTCTGCATTAATAAGGTTTTTATTATAAATAAAATTCACTCCCTTGAAGACATTTCGAAAAGAGAGAAGGCTACCTTTATATGGAACAGTTGCAATTAAAGCTTTATCAAATTGTTTTGCTCCATGCCAGCTATCTTTAGCTGTATCAGGCTCTTGAGTTCCATAACGCAAATAATATGTACTTACTAGACCTCCAAGGCTATGGGCCACCAGACTAACTTTTTGTCCTCCATCAGACTGAATTCTTCGAACTAATTTATCTAGTTTTTTTACTGCCAAGAAATAGTCTTTCCTCCAATCAAAACTTAAAGTGTGAACCCTAACATTATCTCCCAGCTCATTCTTTAAAATATCTACTGCATCTCCGTAAACATCTTTGGCATAAAGACCGGGGATAACTGTAACTTTATCGAGAATAGTTGTGGGTATTAGCTTTTGAGTATTAGGAAGTTCAAGACCATGAACTCCAACACTTTGAACACCAAAAAAAGAGTTCTTTGCGGTAAGCCAAATGGGAGAATTGTTCTTTTCACTCTTTAGTTTTGTCCCATAGAATCCAGGAACAAAAATGATATGATTTAACTTGGAGTAATCCTCACTGGTGTCTTGGATTTCAGTGGAGGTACAGCTTATCAAGGTTGATGATAATAATACAAAGAGGCTTTTTTTCATACTGAATTATAGACCTAAAAGATTATCATTGCATAGTAGGGAGACAGTGTCGTCAATTTGCTGCTGCCCCCCTGCTATCGGTACGCTTTACAAATCTACTACGCTCTCAAATGCGATATCATTAATGCTATTAAATGTAGCATTTTCAAGTATATGCTCATCGTTTTCTTCTGTTATTTTTTTACTATTTAAATCTCTTCTCTTATTGATAGTACTAAAGTCGACTCTTTCCTTATCTTCCTGACAAGAGATACAAAGTCCAGCAGTTGGTCGAGCCTGAAGTCTTTTGGGAGAGATACTATCACCACAATCTTCGCAGTCTCCATATGTACCATTAAGAATTTTCTGTTTTGCTTCCTCTACTTTTTTAAGAAATAGGATATTTCTTTGATCTAATCTAATTTCTAGAGATCTTTCTTTATTTAACATCACCTTATCAACCTCGTCTCCAGCATCTCCTTGCTTAAGCATTTGGTTAAGTGCTTTAGTACCATTCTTGTCTGTAAGTAGATCGTTGAAGATACTCATAAATTTTTGGTGGTTTAAATTGTTCATCCTAAACTCCTTCGATAATTATGTTCATGTCTGATTGGTATAAAATCTTCCTGATTTAAACCCTAAAAATCCTTTTCGGGGCTCCCTTTCATCCTCATGATGTAAGTTGCGCGAATATCCATATAGGTGCTACAGAGTGAGCTTCCTGCTCTTCCTGTGTTACATTACCTAAAGCAGGATTCGTGCCAACTATTACCGACTCTAATTTCAAAGACTTATGCTACTTAAGGCAACTTTAGACACAGTGCCAAAGTGTCAAAAGTGCGTTTTGCCTCCGGCCACTTTGTCTTAATGTAAGAAAATTAAAGGGTTAAACGAGCTCGTCACCATCTGGATTAATAACGATATGGCCTAGGTCCACTTTCTTGCGAACAATTTCTAAGATCTTAGCCTGAGCAGCTTCCACCTCAGATAGTTTACGTGGCTTCCCTTTCAGCCCATCTTCGATGTCGAGCTTAATTCCAGTAGAAACCATATCTAGTAATTTGTTTGAAATACTTTGATCAATTCCTCGAAGGGCCAAACCAAACTCTTCAAGATCGACGTCACGAAGTAGGCCAACTAGCATGGCTGAAGTTACATATTGTAAGTCTTCCATCGTAATAAGATTTTGCTCAAGTAGCGCCGCCATCTTTGGATCTTTAAGTTTGATCTCTTCCAAAAGCTTCTTACCTGCAGCAGGAGTAAGTCCTGCAAGCATTTTTGCTGCCTCTTTAACTCCACCTTTAAACATATTATTTCCTTGAGCTCTCAAAGCGATTATCTGTATCAAGATAATTCTTTACGTAATCACGAACCCCTTCTTCTAAACTATGAAATTTAAAATCAGGGAGTGCAGTCTTAAGTTTATTCATTTCTGCTTGAGTGTAATATTGATATTGATTTTTAAGATGTTCAGGCATTTCAATATATTCAATATTCTCTTTTTTATCCATTGCTTTAAAAGTAGATTTAACCAGGTCATCAAAACTTCTCGCCTGTCCTGTTCCAAGATTGTAAATACCGTTAACTCCTTTATGCTCATTCAGCATAAGCGTTAACATAGCATCGACCACATCTTTTACGTAAACAAAATCTCTAAGCTGACCACCATCCGCATAACCTGGATGGTAGGATTTAAAAAGTTTTACAGTTCCATTTTCAGTAATTTGCTTATGTGCCTGACAGACAACAGATTTCATATTTCCTTTATGATATTCGTTCGGACCGTAAACATTAAAGAATTTTACTCCATACCATTTTTTTGGTCTTTGCAGTTGTTTTATTACCCACTCATCCATAAGTTGTTTTGACCAACCGTAGGGATTTAAGGGAAGAAGCTTTTCAAGATCATCTTCTTCGTCAAGGTATCCTTGCTCACCCGCCCCATACGTTGCTGCACTAGAAGCGTAACAATAAGGAACATCAAATTGGGTACAGTACCTAAAAAGTATTTGTGAATACTCAGTATTATTTCGCATAAGAAGATCAACATCTGTTTCTGTCGTGCTAGAAATAGCTCCCATATGGTAAATCTGCGTGACTCCTTCTTCAAAGATTGAGCTTAAAATATCAGGCTGAATAAATTCATCAGCATGAACATACTCTTGAAATTTCACGCCGCGAAGGTTTAACCACTTATCATCAGATTCAAGACGATCGACAACAACAATGTTCTCAATTCCAAGATCATTTAATTTTTTAACTATGCAGCTACCTATAAATCCTGCTGCGCCAGTAACAATATACATATAAGACCTCTTTTATGGGAAACAATGCATTAAAAATAACATATTAAGTATTTAAAATCTATCTCATTCGCGCTAAAACTAGGTGAATTTATTAAAATATGAGGTGCATCGCATGCTAGATAATGGTTGGTTTTACGAAAGATCATTCAATGGAACTTTCTCCATGGGCTGGAAAGTTAAAAAAGTACTACATTCAGAGCAATCTAAGTTTCAAAAAATTGATGTTGTTGAAACAGATGCTGTTGGACGTCTCTTACTGCTAGATGGAAAGACAATGGTTAGTGACCTAGATGAGTTTGTTTATCATGAAGTCATGGCACACATCCCTTATATGGTTTCGAGAAAGTGTAAAAAGGTTCTTATCATCGGTGGTGGTGACGGTGGTGTTGTTAGAGAATTTGCAAAACATAAATCAATCCAACAAATAGACCTTGTGGAAATTGATGAGAAAGTCATAGAGGTGAGCAGAGAATTTTTCCCAGAATGTACCTCGGCACTTGATGATCCAAGAGTAAATATTTTACCTCAAGATGGATTTGCTTTTATTAAAGCAAAGAAAAATGAATACGATATTATTATTATAGACTCAACGGACCCAGAGGACTTTGCCTCAGGCCTATTTACAACTGAATTCTACACAGATGTTTATAATGCCTTAACTGAAGATGGTATTATGATGAATCAAACTGAGAATCCGTTCTTAGATGAATGGGGTGTTAAAAAAATTTATAATAATATGAGAAACTCCTTTCCGTTTGTACAATCATTTACTGCTCCTATGAGTATTTATCCAGGTGTCTTCTGGACATTCGGATTCTCTTCAAAAAAATACATGGGCACTCATCTTAATCCAGAGAAATCATTGGCCATGAGCACACTTCAAAGAAGTTTAAAATGGTATAATATGGATTGGCATAGAGGTGCCTTTGCCATAAGTAACTTTCATAAACAAAAAATAGGTCAATACTAAGATGATAAAAAAACTAGATAAGATGGAAGATTCAAAACCTTTTCTTAGTGCTGACTTCAAAACTGAAATTCATAAAGACAGTACACATATCATGGGTTTCTGTTTTGATGGAACTACAAGCTTTCGTCCAGGTGCGAGATTTGGACCAGATGCTTTAAGAGATGCGAGTTTTGGACAAGAGACATATTCTCCCTATCTTGATCGTGACATTCAAGATTACAATATTATTGATTGTGGAAACCTTCCTATTTATCCCAGTAAATGGAAGCTAACTAATGAATACTTTCATGACATTACTAAAGATCTAAATCTTAAAAGTGACAGAGTAAAAATTTTAACCATTGGTGGAGAGCATTCTGTATCCTATGGGCCGATCAGACTTTGTCTTGATCAATACGATGATCTCTTTATACTTCATCTAGATGCTCACACAGATCTCAGAGATGGATACCTTGGAGAGAAATTTTCCCATGCATCTATCATAAGAAGAGTCTGGGATCATATGACAGAGAACAATGAACTTCTTCAGTACGGTATCAGATCTGGGCTCAAAGAGGAGTTTGAATTTATGCAAGAACATAAAACTCAAGCAACTTCACTTGATGAATGTTTACAGAAAATTAAAGCGATTCCTACTGATAGACCCATATATATGACACTAGATCTTGATTTTTTTGACCCTTCATTTATGCCAGGTACAGGAACTCCTGAACCCGGAGGAGAGAACTTTCATAGTTTTATAAAAATAATGAAAATTTTAAAAGAAAAGAACCTAGTAGGCGCTGATATTGTTGAGCTTGCTCCAATGATTGATACAACAGGTAATTCCTCAGTGTTTGCAGCAAAAGTTTGCCGAGAAACCCTCTTAGCACTTCAATAAAACTAAGCTAGATCATATTCTAATAAGAAACTCATAGGTAGAGTAAAGTACAAAGAAAGGAAGACATATGAAGTCCATAATTTTAATTTTATCACTTATTTTCTTACTACCAGTCCTAAGTACTGAGAAGACTCCTATCGCTGGGAAGATTATTAAGACAAAACATGAAACTGAAGGAACGAATTACTTTGTCGTATTCACTCAGAATAAAAAGAAGTATGCCTATCCTGTATCTCCAAGATCAACGATTAAAAATATGCAAAACTTTGAAGGTAAGCTTGTTCAAATCTTCGGTGAAACTGAGTTAAAAAAATCAAACCGAGATGAATCAAGCTTTATAATGTTTTTTAACTTAACGAAGTTAAGACTCATTACAGTATCCGACCTTGGAGTAACTGAGAGTATGAAAAAAAGTAATGAGGTTACTGATTACTTACTGAAGCAAAAAACTAAACTGATAGAATCAAATACGGCGAATAAAATGAATCGACCTGGCATAGGAATATCCGATAAGGCAGCAAATACTGCAATTTTTGTAGGCGGTGCAATTCTAGCAGCTGAAATTTTAGGAGCTATGGCGCAATAAGAACTAATCTTTTATCTTTTTACCTTTGAGGCAACACCTCTATCAGTCTTTTTCTTAACTATAGGCTTAACACTTACAAACGCTCTAATCCCGGAGTTGGACTTGATATAGTTAGCGACATTATAACCTTTATTCGTAAGGATATCTTCCTTGGCACCCATTGCTTGAAGCTTAAGAACTCCACCATAGCAGTTTTTACTGGCAGCAAAAATCATAGGTGTAATACCATCCTTATCCTGCTGATCAATATTCCCACCAGCATCAGCAATGACTTGTAACATCTCCATATCGCAGTTCTTTAATGCTGAGAAGATAGGTGTCCGTAGCCTATACTTACCTACTTTATTAACTGATTCGGGATCGATTTCAACGATCTTTTTAAACATGACAACTCTTTTCTTTCTGGCAGCAACGTGAGCAGGGTAATTTCCTAGAACCTGTGCAGATAATGCAAGTTTTCCATCCTCATTTAAATATTTATCGAAGCTTTCCATATCATTCTCTAGAATTGCGAGAAGAATTCTTTTCTGTTTAATATTATTCATCTTATCAATAGCAAATTGAAGCTCTACGAGTTGACTGTCATTTGCACCATAAGTTTTCAATAGTTTTGTATAAGCTTCTTTATTTGATGATGTCACAACCACCAGGGGAATAATAACAAATAAAACTTTCCAGCCAATGGAGAAGCCATCTCTCTTCATCAAAAAATATGATAAGCTCTCATCCTTAAATAGTTTTAATGTTTTATGGGTCATATAGAAAACACCAGTAATTAAGATTACTCCGACACCATACTGAAGTAAGATGGTATTCTTATCCGCAGTTACTTTTAAAATTAAAAAGACTGTTGTTCCCAGTAAACTGATAAACATAAAGTCTAAAAACTTTTGAAGATGCTTAAAGTTAGAAATGAACGAACCTTTTACATGTTGTGCTCTTGCCCCATCTATTCTACGATAAAGGATGATGATGTTCATAAGTCCGAGTGCTAGGATTGTAAAGGCAAATACAACAGCAAAATTATATGGGTACTCAGAAAGATAGTATCCATACATGGCAAGACAAATCACAGGTAATAAAATCACAATATCTGTAAATGACTTAACAAAAATGATTTCCATTCGTGTTAAAGGAAGACCCAGTAAGTGTTTTAGGTCAAACGTCGCACTCGATTTAGGAGCGGCTTTGAGCATTGAGTTCATAAAAATGACATACATACTATATGTCATTAACTGTTCTCCAATTTCTTTATTGGTATCATTTAAAAATGTGATAATTGAATAAACACAAAGGCTCACTCCAAGCAAGTAGGCCATATTTACTTTGTGAAAGATCACACTATATTTTATGAGTCTCCAGATACGATTCATGCCGAGTCCTTCCTATACATTTCTTTGATGTTAAAGAGTTTCTCAATTTCATCGATGTTTTTAATGAGAGCTCTATGATCTCCATCAATAAAAATGACTTTTTCAACTGATTGAATTAAGTCCTCTGCGATATTTGTTGCTAAGATTATTGAACACTGATGATACTCTCTAAATTTATGTAAAAAATAGAAGAAATTTTTACGAGATCTAGGATCAAGTACTGCTGTAACTTCATCAAATAAATAAAGATCAGCTTTGGCAGCAAAAGCAGCACAAAGAACGGCCTTAATTTTTTGTCCCGTGGATAGTGAACCAAACTTTTTCTTTGGATCTATATCAAAAAGAACTAATAGCTCTTGCTCGATCTCGATACTATATCGAGGATAAAAGGTTTTGTAATAATCTAAAAGATCTTTTACAACAACAAAACCTGGAACTTCCATATCATGTGTTAAAACAAAGATTCGATCTTTCTGAGTTCTTGAACTTGCACTAGGATCCTCTCCAAAGACATTGATCTTACCCTCTGAAAGTTTTCTCAGCCCCATGATCATCTCAATAAGTGTGGATTTTCCCGCACCATTCTCACCAAGTAACCCATAATACTCATTGGGAAATAAGCGAAAATTTAGACTTTTAAATAAAGTCTCACCGTTTGGAATGGTATAAGTCGCATTTTGAAAATCGATAATCATATGTAATACCTCATATAGCTTTTCGGCTAAATAGGGGGTATCTGAAGTAAATGAATTGGATTTAATCCCTAACAAACCAACTTAAGATGCTGTTTTTAGGCGTAAAAAGACGCTAGTATCTTTATGATCTTACTTTTCTTGCATGCTTTCTAAGAATTTTCTTAGAAAAGCTCTTGCTTTGATCGGATTTCTTTAAGGACCAAAGCTTATCTTGAGCATTACGATATGCAACTTCAAACTTAATAATAGGTTTAGGGTAGTCTTTCCCGGGAGTAAATCCGTACAATATTTCATCCATAGGCGCTATATTCCAAGGTTCATGAATAAGAGAACTAGGAAGATTTGCAAGCTCCGGGACCCACTTTTTGATGAAGATTCCATCTTTATCTTTTTCTAGAGATTGCTTAATCGGATTATAAATACGTATTGTATTGATGCCTGTGGTCCCTGCTTGCATTTGAAATTGAGAAAAATGAATACCTGGTTCATAGTCCAAAAACTTTCTTGCAAGATGTCCGCTCCCCTCCTGCCAAGGTTGCCACAGAATATGAGTTAAAAATGAGACAACTGTCGCCCTTAATCTAAAATTGAGATATCCCGTTACCTCAACACATCTCATTGCTGCATCGATGAGAGGATAACCAGTTTGCCCTTGCTTCCAAGCTTTAAGATACGCTTTATTCTTCTTCTGTCTAATATTATTAAAGACCATATTTAAATTTTCAAATTCTATTCTCGGTTCTGACTCAAGCTTTTGAATAAAATGACAATGCCATTTGAGCCGTGCCATAAATTGATTGATCGGTTTTTTATTATTAAAACTAGGTTTTACTCTCTCACATGCCTGATAGATTTGGCGTATAGAGATGTTCCCCCAAGAGATATGTGTAGAGATACGAGAGCAATAGTAGCGACTTTTTTCCGGGTAAGAAATTGCTCCCAAATATTTGTCGATTCTTTCTTCTAAGAAAGATTTTAAATTCTCTTGAGCAAAACCTTCACCACCATATTGCATGTTTGGATCAACTATACTTAGATCATTTAGGAACGATTCCCCTAATCGAAACTCACTCTCAATTTCTTTGTCATGAATATTATGGCCTAATATCACATCGTAGTTATTCTGGTCTTTCACATATCTAAGCCAATCATAGTCCCATGTTTTTCTGCTCTTTAAACCTCTTGAGACTCCATAAGCCTTACTTTCTCTCCAAAGACAATTCTCGGACGCAAACAATTTCTTAATCCTTAAATCTCTTTTAAAGCTTAGGTCATTTCCTGTTTCTTGATGACTATAAATTGTGATTTTATTATACTTAGCATTAAGAGCGGTGAAGACATCAACAGCTTCACCATAAAGCTTTATAACTTTAAGACCTTGCTCTTCCAGATTTGTTAGCGATTGATAAACAAAGCGCCAATGTCTTATATCGAAGTCATAGTTATATGACATACTAGGTTCAAAAATATAAATAACAACGAATTCTTGCTGACTGGCAAAACTTAAGGCCGGATTATCTAATAGTCGCAAATCTCTTTTTAGCCAAACAATATTCAAATCGTATTATCCGAAATAAATTTTTCAGCGACTTTAAAGATACGTTCCCTCTTTGTGTCATCCATTTTTTCTAAGAGCTTAACCATCATACTCATCCGGTAATTTTTTTTTAAAAAATCTTGGTTACGATCTATAAATCTCCAATACAGACCATCCATAACATCATTCCAATCACCCTTAGGATAATGCCCCATTTTATGAATATAGTTGGAACCACAAATATAAGGTTTTGTAGCGAATATACCACCATCACTGAATTGCGCCATACCGTAAATATTTGGTCCCATAACCCAATCACTTGAGTCGACATACATCTCCATAAACCATTTGTGGACTTCCTTGGGATCAATTTCACATAGAAGCATTAAGTTAGAGATGACCATTAAACGCTCAATATGATGGGAGTAGCCATACTTTTGAGTTTTATTAATTGCATCATCAAGGGGTGGAATACCAGTATTTCCCCCATACCAACTCTTAGTTAATTTTTTCTTATGATTAAAAAAGTTAGAAGACTCTTGCTCTACTGAGTACTCTTGATAGATTCCTCTAACAAATTCACGCCAGCCGATTATTTGTCTTACAAAACCTTCTTTCGAGTTGATACTGACATCAATTTTCAGAGCTTTTTTGACTATTTCTTCTGGGGTAATAAAACCTATATTTAAATAAGGACTCATTACTGAGTGGTATAAAAATGGATCCCTATTGTCCAGGGCATCTTCATAAGTTCCAAACAGATCAAACTTCTGTTTAAAAAAATAATTGAGTTCTTTTAAGGCTCCTCTTCTGGAAGTATGTAGCCAGAAGTCCTTTCCTTGTCCTGGATGATCTTTGAATGTTTTTGCCACAAGGTCGATTACCTCGACGGTATTTTTGTCATGTTCAGTAACTACTGGATTATTTATGACATCAAACTTTTTTGGTATTTTTTTTCTATTTTCTGCATCAAAACTATATTTACCACCAACAGGTTTACCATCCTCGGTCATAAGTATGTTGGTATTTTGTCTTAAACCTTCATAAAAAGATTTCATAAAGGGCTTTTTAACATTTGCATTATATTTTTTAAATGAATCACGAGAAACTAAGAACATTGGCGACTTTTCAAACTGAACCTCAATATTAGACTTGCGACAGAAATCTCTTATTTTTTTTTCAAAAAATTTATCCTCAACCTCGTAAATTAAAATACTTGTTACTTTGTTTTTATCAATTGTTTTTTCCAAGTTAGAAAAAAAACTATTCTTTTTATTTAAAGAGAAATACTCAACCTGTTTGCCAAGGGAAACTAACTCATCTTTAAAGTTTCGCATACTGGCCAAAAAGAAAATTATTTTATGCTTATGGTACTTATAATGAGTACATAATTCATAGTCTTCACACATAAAAAGAAGATCATCCTTTTTATAATATGCAGTTGGGAATAATTGATTACCTAAGACTATACGTAAAACCATGACATAAAGTTAAGGTATTTAACTAGCTTTGAAAACATAGACGGAAGCTATAATTTAATCTTCTGAATTGACCTGTAACTCACTGTCTTTTTTCTTAGTAAAGGGATCTGCAAGGAAGCGAACCGTCAAAAGACCAAGCTCATAAAGAATCACAAGAGGAATCCATAGCGCCATCATAGTAATAGGATCTGGAGGTGTCATTAAGGCCGATAAAAACGCAAAGCCTGTAAGAACATAAGGGCGAATCTCTGATAATTTCTTACTATCTACTATGCCCATAAAGCCTAAGATAAGCATGATATTAGGTAATTGAAACAATAGACCTAGGAAAACAAGGACCTTACTTGAAAGGACAATATAATCTTTTAGACTCATTGTTGCCTCTACGCCTTGAACTCCAAAGTTTAGGATTGTTTCAAATGTATAAGGAAAAACTATAAAATATCCAAAGCATATACCTAGCCAAAAAAGGACAAAACTAAAGAATAGAAAAGGCATAATGATTTTAGCTTCTTTATCATAGAGACCTGGGCGAATAAAAAGCCAAATTTGAGTAAACCACAAAGGGGAAGAAAAGATGATAGCGCTCCAAAAAGATAATTGGAATTGCGCCAAGATCTTATCTAACAAACCTATGAATACGACTTTTCCATCAGAACCGAGTGCTTCTCTTAAGGGTGCTAAAAGTATATTCTGTATTTGTTCACCAAAGTGATAGCAGATCCCAAAGGCCACAAACAAAATTAGCACGACACGAATAACTCGTGTGCGTAGCTCTGTTAGATGATCCGTTAATGCCATTTCTTTCATAATTCTCTCATGTCCCTTTGAACTGACTATTCTAGTCAGATTACAGGAAACTTCAAACAAAAAAGGACATTTTCTTAATCGGAAGTTATAATCTGTTTATGAAATACTTTTTATTGATTTTAACATTAATAACATCTCTTAACTCCATAGCTAGTGATAACTACCTGCTATTCTGCCTTGGGCAAGAAGAAAAGATTATTCATCAAAAGAAACAGAGTGGTGCTTATAATAAGTTAAATCAAGAGATGATCAGTGAACTCTTACAACTTCCAAAAACGGTCAAGCTTAATGATAAATATCTAGAGGTTGTTTGTGATAAGGATAATTCTTTTAAAAGTTTAAGCCTACTTAAGTTTATCCTACTTAGAGGAAACACCTTCTACTCATCAGTCGATACGAACTCAATAAAAGAACACGCCATAGATATGAAGCTTATTAAGCAATTGAAGATTGACTCAATTAAATTACTTATTATCTTTATTAATGCGATTCAAGCAGAGAGTCCAAAAGCCGATTGCCTTCAGAAAAAAATTCCAGAACTACGTGTTTTCTATCAAAACGGAAGATATCTTCTAGAGGACGTTGGCTTTAAAGATTTAATTGAAAATAAACATAATTACGAACTTATTTTTAAAAAAATCACTGCACCTAATTTATTTAAGGACTGTTAGCAATTCATCCCAGCTTTCCTTGAATTCTTCTTCACAGGCACCACAAATCATAGAAATATTTGAAGCTTTAATGACTTTCTTTTGATCAAAATCACAATTATTTGCGAACTCACACAGTTTACTTCTATCAATCCTCTGGCAACGACATATGACTTGATTCGAGTTGACTGATTCATCAATCATTCTGCCAGTAAGTTCCCATAAATATCTCTTTAGGCCAGTAACTGCCAGATCAAAATCGAGCGATAGTTCTTGTTGATAATGTAATTCAATCTGTGAAGAAAGACTCGAGTTAAGTTCATGGAACTCTTTATCTTGGATAAAGTCTCCAATGAGCTCAAAATAAGGACAGAACCTCTTAGGCGCACAGTAGTGAAACTTAAAAACTTTATTTTTTGAGTCCAGTCTTATAAAGAAGTTGAAGTTCTCTTTAGTCTCTAAGTGTGACCTAAAGTACTTAAGCTCCTCGACTTCACTAATCAAATTTCGGATCATAAGGGTTTTCTGGATCTAGTGTTAGGATTTCAGATCCGCTCTCAGTAATAAGAATCGTGTGTTCAAACTGCGCTGACGGCTTCTTATCTTTTGTCACTACTGTCCAGTCATCCTTCAACAGACGACAGTGTCTCTTACCAAGATTAATCATTGGTTCTATTGTAAAAGTCATACCAGGTTTCATTTCTGCACCAGTACCACTCTTACCATAGTGCAATACTTGTGGCTCTTCGTGGAACTCTCGTCCGATCCCATGACCACAATACTCCTGCACAACAGTATAACCATTATCATGGGCCATCTGCTCTATAATAGCTCCAATATCTCCCATTTTAGCGCCGGGCTTACAAACTGCTATTCCGGCCATCATGCACTCATAAGTCACTTTAACTAGTTTTTGTATCTTTGGATCTACATTGCCAATGAAGTAAGTTCTGTTTGTGTCACCGTGAAAGTTTTTTAAGTAAGTTGTGACATCAATATTAAGAATGTCACCATCTTTGAGCTTATCTTTCGTAGATGGAATTCCATGGCAAATAACCTCATTTAAAGAAGTACATACTGATTTTGGAAATCCGTGATAATTTAATGGCGAAGGGTAAGCATCGTGAGCAATAATAAAATCGTGACAAAGCGTGTTAACATCTTCTGTTGTCATGCCAATCTCTAATTTACTGTCTATATAGTTAAGAGTTCTTGCTGCCAATTGGCAAGATTGTCTCATTATCTCTATTTCTCTCGTCGATTTAATTGAAATCATATATACCTCTCAGGGGGCATACTACACGGGAAATTCTAATTTCGCTAGTATGTCTCGATATTTTGATCTAAAATTTTATGAGTAAGTTAAAGGAATAATATTTATGAATACGAAAATCGATTTAAAGGAACTAAGCTTTCAGTACCTATGTCCACCCGGTAACGGTGTTTTTACAGTCCATACCGCCAAAGAAAATAAACAGAAGCTGCATCAAAGTCTCTATAATACTGACGATCTTAATAAAGTTACAACAAAGTGGAAAGAAAGCTACAAGTCCTTAGATACTAATACAAAACCTTGTTTACTTGGGGTTACTATTGATACAGGTGGTGGAATACAAAGAGGTGCCAACTGGGGGCCACTTTTTATAAGACAACAATTAGATTTTCATCACTTCTTTGACTTAGGTGATGTTAAAACCATTCCTCATCTACTTCATGATAAATACTTAAATACAGAAACAATAAAAAGTTGCAGGGAGGCCCTCTATTCAGGTCAACCTCTTCTTCCAGTTAGTGCTCTTAGTATTACGGAGCATTTTTGCCAGAACTTCTATCAACAATATCCACACAAAAAAATTATCGGTATGGGTGGAGATCATTCGGTGAGCTACTCACTAGTAAAGCCTTGGATCAGGGCCAAAAGATCACAAAATAAAAAAGTTGCGATAATTCACTTTGATGCTCACACCGATTTAATGCCTAAAAGACTCGGTATCGATATTTGTTTTGCATCCTGGGCCTACCATATGCTCGAAGAGTTAGAGGCTCCTGACGATATTATCCAGCTTGGCATTAGATCAAGTGGACAAGACAAACAGCATTGGGAATCCAAGCTAGGAGTTTCACAGTATTGGGCAAATGAAATTATAGAAAATGAATCTCAAGTTTTAAAAGAAGTTATTGAAAAACTTAAATCTAAAAAAGTCGATGAAATTTATATAAGCTTTGATATAGATGCACTGGATGCTAGGTATGCTAGTGCAACAGGTACTCCAGAAGACAATGGTCTAAATCCTGAGACATGTGTGAAGTTCATCCAAGAGATTGGAAAGAACTTTAAAGTTACTGGTGCTGACTTGTGTGAAGTAGCACCATTTGTAAGAAGTACCCATAGTAAAGAAGGAGTGGTAGAGCCTGACGAAACTTTAAATAGTTCGCGAAAAATAATGAATGCATTTACTGAGGTGATGTAACAATGCCAGTTATCGTATTCCCTCCTATTGAGAGTGCTTCAGATGAAGGACTACTTGCCATCGGTGGAAACTTAGATAATGAAACTCTACTAGCAGCTTACACCCAAGGTATTTTTCCTTGGCCAGTCTCAAAAGAAACTCCACTGACTTGGTTCTCGCCTGATCCGAGGGGTTTACTCTACATCGAAAACTTTCACACATCAAAATCATTCCTAAAATTTTTAAAAAAGAATCCATTTAAGGTTAAATTTAATAGTGATTTTAGAAGTGTGATAGAAAAATGTTGTTTAATTGATCGCAAACATGAGGAAGGGACCTGGATTACAAATGAGATCATCAATGCCTATCATAGTTTTTTTGATGATGGCCATGCGTACTCAGTTGAAGTTTACCAAAACGAGAAGTTAGTGGGCGGCCTATACGGAGTTATTATAGGTGAGTATATTTCAGGAGAATCGATGTTCTTTGAGGAAACAAATGCATCGAAAGTTGCACTTCATGCTCTTGTTCAGGTGCTAAAATCAAATCAGATAAAGTGGCTTGATACTCAGATGGTTACTCCCGTCATTCAGTCGATGGGTGGAGAATATTGTGATCGAAAAGACTTTATAGAACTGCTTTCAAAATCAATATCTGTAAAGAAAACTAGGAAGCAAATTTTTAGGAACTCTCACGAAGGGCTAAATCAACCTTAGGAGTAGAGTAATCTGCTGTCATTTCAATCGCGTTAACCAGACAAACATCGCTACATTCCCCACACTTGATACATTTCGTAAGATCTAGATAAAAATGCATTGGCGCTTCACCAGAGGTTAATGATTTTGGAAAATTAACCATATTAGCTTTTTTAACTTCAATTGCCTGAGTGGGACAAACTGTCTGGCAAAGGTCACAACTAACACAAAGAATGTTGGAGTTACTATCTGTCGCCAGTTTTGGATATCTCGTTTGAAAAAAAGATTTTAGTTTTTCTGTATCTATAATTAACTGTCTTTTTACCCGATGCTGAATAAGGTCTAAATAAAACATTTTTATAAACCTAAAAACATTTTTAATTAGCAAAAATTTTTCGATATTCTGTATATTAACAATCATTATTTTTCAGCCTCTTTTAGATTAATATTGAAACTGGCCCAAAAGGGTTTAATCTTCTCCAATTCCTTTCCCTTACAAACATTCTCAAAAAGCTGCACATTAATAGTTGAGGGCGATGCAATTTTCAAGCGATTATTCTTTCCTTGATCATGACTTAAATAAAGGTTGTAGATTCCACGAGGACCCTCTATCATTTCAGAGAAGTGAGCTATTTTTACCTGTAAGTCACTTCCTACAAGGCTAATATAGTTCTGCTCAGCACCCTGCTCTTCAAAATCCGTTATACTTCTAAATGAATCCATATCACTTGAAAGTATCGCACCAGTTGGAAGGTTATCTAAAACCTGAATGATAATTTTATAAGACTGAAAAATCTCTTCAACGTTTACGAGAAGAGAGTCATAGACAGATCCCTTAACTCCAATTGGTACTTCAAAATTAATATCCGAGTAAAAATATGATGGAGAAATTTTCCGTAAATCGACATTAAGTCCTGCACATCTTGCAAGAGGACCCGTTACTCCCCAGGCCATAGCAAGCTTCTTAGATAATAATTGAATATCTAGCATATCTCGGAAAGTCTCTTTTACGAATATATTTTGATAAATATTAAGTAAAGAACCTTCCATCCATGTAATTTCTGACAAGACTCTTGATAGCCATACTTGAGAGGTGTCTTTTGTAACTCCACCAAATCTAATGACTCCTGATAAGGACTCATTTCCACAGTAGCTAATTAGAATTGCTTGAATTTTTTTGATTGCAAGCTGAACTTGGGAGTATACACTTGAGAGTTTAAACTCATAACATAGCTGCTCTAGATAGCGGTAATGCTCTAAGACTCGATTAAACTCTATCAAAACCATTCTAATTGACTGTGCCCTATTTGGAATTTTAACACTCAGTTGTTTCTCAAGGCCTCGCGAGAGTAAGTCTGAATATACAATACCTTGAGAAAAAAAATACCCTTCGAGGTAAGCATAAGTATCCTTAATACTCATAGATTCAAGGATATGCTCGACACCAATATGGAATCCGCCTCTATCTATGGAGCAATTATCAATTAAATTATTCTCAACCTTTGCCTTTATTAAAACTGAATTTCGATGAAAGTGGTTGTCCAAGCTTGTACAATAGTCATAGTTCATAGTATCTACTCTTGGAACTATCTTAGAGTTTGGATTCAACATAGGAAAGCCAGAGTCATCTGTGAAATATTTTCGAGAGTACTGTCTAGAAAATGTGACGCCATATAACTCAAAAGCATCTTGTTCAAAAACAAATGCATTCCGCCATAAGTGAGTTATACTCGGGAGTTCATCCTGCATATGAAAATCAAATGATATCTTAAATGATCTCGCCTCTTCCATATCTAAGAAGATATAATTTGCAGTCAACGAATCTTTAGTCTCAACAAAAAAATCTATTAGCCACACATAAGGGTACTCCCCTATGAGATGAAAGCAGATGGTCGCAAAATCAGAACGGGAACATGTATAAGTCTCAGTATTGTTTTTTTGTTCACAATAAGTGAGCCTGTGTATTTTCAAAGTATTATTCGTCATGATGCCCCAATTTTAGCTCTTTGATAACTGTTAGGATATCAGAGGCATCTACGGGAAATTTAGAATAAGTATAATCAATCTTCAAAACATCACTGAGGTCGGATACAAGATTATATGATCTTTTTCTATTCACTTTAGAGAATGCCCCAGGCGCATGAATAATATAATATGTGCCTTCAATCTTTTGGGTTTGATCTTTTAATTGCTTTAAGCTTTTATGATTCAGGGCCCCTAGAATAAGAATGATATCAATTGATTCATCGTTGAAGCCGTTAAGAGGTTTAAGCTCTTCAATATGGTTAAATAGATTAACTCCCTGAAGAAAATTATCCCTAAGATCATTCCCCCAAAAACTAATTTGAGAATGTTGATAGGTAGCGATCCCCTCAAAATGATTGCTAATACTTTCAAGGAAATTATCTATAATTTTCATTACAAATGATCTCCACCAACAAACTTAATCTGTAAGGATCTACGTTTCCAATTAACATCCTCTGGAAATGTATTTTCAGTGTCGACAATTTCTTTAAACTTATCACTACACTGAAATGACCTTGGGTCTGTTTTTACCCAAGAGTATATTTTGTTATGCGTACCATAAGGCCCTCCATCATAGTCAATATACCGATAGCTTTTTAAGTTCTTAGATCTTAAGTTATACAAATAATTAGGGGCATACTCAAAAGCAAAATCAAGCTTTCTTGCATCACACCCCTCAAATGTTTGATTCAAAGAAATCATCCTTTTCCCTGAAATGGTGTAAGGATTTTGAGTCCAAACCGTTCGGTTACAATCAAAAGTAAAACCTAATTTATGAATATAATGAATACTTGAAAGGTAAGTGAAGAACCAATGCCTGGCCGGATCTTCATTAACACTAGAAGGATAAATATACTCAGAGCAAGTTAAATATTGTTCATGATACTTTCGAAAATACTTTATAAAGCGTTTATAAAAAAGAGTCTTTACTTTGGATCTATTTTTGGTGAAGTATACTTCTCTAAGAGCTAACTTTCTAAACTTTAATGCTTCTTCTTCAGTGGAAGACAGCTTACCTACATTCTCCCAAATATAGTTATATAATTTATGACATGTTTTACGCATGCTAAATAATTTCTTATTACTTAACAATATAGAGTTCTTATCTATATAGCGAAGAGCCTGAGTAGCAGACAGTTCGGCCCCAATCCTTATGGCCGGATAAGGATTTTTTGCTATAATATTTTTCCCTCCACCATTTTGCATAAATGCTTTCGTATATGCCCAATCAACAGCTTTGCGTAGGTCCTTTACACTCTCAATATTTTTATATTTTTTATCACCAACTAAGACTCCAATTAACTTTATTCGTGATTTCCACTCACCTAATTTGAGACACCCGCCAAAAGGACAGACCTGCTCAATAACCCCACCTATAACTCTTGCATCAAAGTAATTTTGCTTATAATTTTTTTGGATATAATTCTCTCCACCGAAAACAATTATTTCTTGAGGCTCTCCGATTTGATCCATTATTCGTGTTATTATTCCTGTCGTATAGTTAGGTTTATCAACTTCTTTCTTGAAAGTTTCCCAGACGTCTTCCTGGGGACAAAACCTCTTGGATACATACCTTTGCCCAGAAACAAGATTTAATTCGTATTTAAACTCGCTAGCGACAGGTGTTTTTACAACAAAATTTAATGTTTTATTCTCCATGTCTATGGTTGGCTTGGTATCATAAAGTAAGTGAGAAGCAGGTCTCCCAGCAGAAGAAAGAAGACGAAAGTCTACAGAGCCGGTAAACCATAAAGGAGCAATCGTAGACACGAGTGAGTCTGCATAATCCTTAGTCCCAAAGATGGCATCATTTTCATCCGACTGATCCCTCTTTATCCAGCTACATGAACAAAGAGAAATTAAGAAAGTTATAATTAAAAATCTTTTTATCATCCATCTCATTTTTTATTGACTATCCTTTTCAATTCATTCAATATATCAACCTTACTATCAATCATGCTCGAGTGGTGGAATCGGTAGACACAAGGGATTTAAAATCCCTCGGCCTTATGGCTGTGCGGGTTCAAGTCCCGCCTTGAGCACCAAATCTTTTTTCTTTAATATTTTCCCTTAAAAAGTAGCATCAGACAATTAAAAGCTCGCGAAATCAATAGGTTTACTAAACGCATTATCTATTTAATACTTTATATATTCTACTTGAATCACTAATTAGTTCACATCATTAAATGAAGGATATTTTGATGGAAAACATGATAGCAACTACTCCCATTTTAACGAAGAGCACAATACAAAAATCTTCAAGGAATATCCGAACGTGAGCCTACTGTAAAATAAATAGAATGTGTCTGGAAAGGTGAAGCTGTTATTAAAATAAAGTTCAAGAAATGATAGGTCAGATTAATGAATAAAGAGCAAAAGATTTTAATTATTCAAACCGCCTTTATTGGTGATGTTATTCTTGCAACAAGTCTTGTGGAACACACGAGAAACCAATTTCCAAATGCACAAATTGATTTTTTCCTACGTAAGGGCAACCAATCGATACTAGAAACTTCGCCTCATATTACAAAACTATATATTTGGGATAAATCTAGAGGTAAAATAAGATCTCTTATTAGGTTAATAAAACAAGTTAGAAGTGAAAAGTACGATTATGTGATAAATATTCAGCGTTTTTTTAATTCTGGTCTCGTTACACTTCTTTCAGGGGCGAAATATAAAGTCGGCTTTCATAATAATCCTCTGTCTTTTAGCTTTACTCACAAGATAGATCATAAAATTCCCTTCAAGCATAATGATACCTACCTTCACGAAGTTCAAAGAAATCAAAGACTCTTATCAAAGATGACTTCAAACTTTGAACTGCTTAAAGACAACGAACTTAAGCCAAAGATCTATTTTACAGATTCTGACATGACAAATGTCACGAAGATCAAAAAAGATTCGGGTGAATACTTTGTTCTTGCACCTGCAAGTGTTTGGTATACAAAGCAATGGCATATTGAGCGCTGGAAAGAGCTTATTCAAAAAATCGGCCCTATGGGAACGATCTACCTTATTGGTGCGCCAACAGACCATGACTACCTCTCACCGTTAACACTTATAAATGACAATGTGTTAAACATTGCAGGAAAGCTCTCCTTGAGAGAATCTGCACTTTTAATGAGAGATGCGAAAAGAGTGTTTGTAAATGATTCTGCACCACTCCACTTGGCCAGCTCCGTCAATGCTAAAACTACCGCCATCTTTTGTTCAACTGTTCCTGACTTCGGCTATTACCCACTTTCCGATAATAAAGCAGTGATTCAAGTTCATCCAAGACTTGAGTGCATGCCTTGTGGCCTTCACGGATACAAATCATGTCCACTAGGACACTTCAAATGCTCTTCAGAAATTAAAGCATCAGATATCATCGCGACAATTTAGTTTTTATTTTGATAGGATTTCGATTTCAACTCTTCTATTTGATTGAGCTTCTTGAGAGTACTGATCTTCAGTCAAGATAATTGGTCTTGTTGCTCCATATCCCATACAGCTAAGTCTTTTATTCTTAACTCCAAACTCAACTAACTTCTTACATACAAACTTTGCCCGCTCTCCGGAGAGATTGTAAACATCTTCTGCTTTTCCGGCCTCAATACTACTTTTAGTTTCAAAAATATGACCAGAGACTTCAACCATGATTTGCGGGTTATTAATCATAAACACAGCAAACTCCTGTATTTCTCTACTAGCATAAGGCTCTATGGCATTTCCTGTCCCAGGGTAAAAATGAACATTTTCAAGCCTGATTCTTGACCCTACTGCATAATCATTATACTTAACTCCACTGCCTTCACCCTTAATAGAGTCTTTGGTCATTTCTTTTTGTTTCTTTAGTGCTATCTCAAGATCGTCAATAATCGTATCTTTATTTTCCATCTGCTTCTTAAGCTCAGACTTCTCTATCAGATACTTAGTTTCCATAGTTTGCATTTTTGCTTTTAAGACTTCAATCGAGAGAGTTTCATCTTTAGATTTGACTTTTTTATTTATCGCCTGTTTATCTTGCATCGCTGCGAATTTGAGATTAATGATTTCATCAGACTTCTTTTTTAGTTCACTACTCAATGATTCAATTTTTCCAATCAATTCAGATTCACCGACTTTAGGCTTCTCAGTTTCGGAGGTCGGACTATTATGTTTCTTTTGATTTGCAAGAGCGATTATGGCAACGATAAGAAATACACCAAGGCCCGATGCAAAAAGATCGACAACAGAAGCTGAAAATATGTTAACTTCTCTGTTTTTTTTCGTCCGCATAGGATCCTATTTTTTCTCGACTATTTTATTGATTAAATTATCTAGCGTATACTTTCCAAAATCATTAATCACTCTTTCTTCCATCGCTTCATAGTGCTGAGTAAAGTATTGTAAGATAACCGATAAAACTAGCGCCACAAGAGTTGTGTTAAATGCGACTCCAAGAGAGCCTGCCATTTGAGTCAGAAGGTTTGGATCGTCTATACTTCCTTCTCCTAACTGAGATACAGCAAGTCCAATACCATAAACGGTTCCCATAAATCCGAGAGAAGGTATAAGCCAAATAATATATTTTAGTTTATTATAATTAAGCTCTATTTCATGCAGAAAAAGCTCTAACTGTTTAGTTAAAAAATCAGAAGTGATAGAAATGGAATTATTCGTTCTAAATTGTAATGAAATTTGAAGAATCATATAAGGTAGAATCCCTTCTTTTTCTTTTGCATCGTTCTTAACAGAGCGAATAATCTCTGTTAAGACTTGATTATCAATAATCGTTTCAAAATCTTCAGGTAGGTAGTTCGATTGTTGATAAGACTTAATATTTTTTATTTTTGTTATTCGATTTTTAAGCTGTATCAATCCAATGATAAAAACAATCCACATTATATCTTGAAATGTTATTGTTAGTGACATCTCACTTTTACCAAGAAACATTTGAGTCCAAAACAATGGAAAAAAACTAAAGAATATATTAACTATAAACAGTCCGAGGATACAAATAACAAAGTTCTGAGTAAGCCCTTTTATATTAAGCAGTTTCTTCAAGGATCGCCCCACAACATTCACAGTGTATCTTATTTTTACTCATAACTGTTCCGCAGTCAAAACAACGTTTTAGTCCTACTGACTTCACTCGTTTTGATATATCATTTTTTTCTTTTTCTTTAAGTCTTTTGAAGTCGTTTATAAGTTCACTGATTGGCATTGCTTCAAGTGAGTTTCCTAAACGTACTTTTGTTTCCGGCCTTATTTTAGCACTTCGAACTCTTTTAAATTCACCATTATAAAAAACATATGTTCCGTCTTCAGAGTTAAGATCCTCAACGAGAATACTATCTCCCGTATAATAAACTTTTAAATGGGCGCGACTAACTGATGGGTGTTTAATCATAAGATCGCATCCCTCACTTCTTCCGATGGTAAAATGGTGTGTTTCAATTGTGATCATTATAAAACCTCTTTCGTGATGGTCTTATTATCTCATAATCGCTGAATCATAGTAGAAAAAGATGCAACATGCTGATATTTCTTATAAAAAATTATAAATTTGCCTGTTTTTATGGACACTCTTGGGTTGTATTCACACAGATTTGGGCACATCTTTTATATTCATACTTACTATTTTTACAGATATAAATAGCCTCTGCTTCACAGAACTTAGGACAATAAGCTCTTAAATCTTCTGGCTGACAAGAACTCCTTCCTATCTTACTCGTAAATGAACCTTCTACACATGGAGGTTTTACGGGTGGAGTTGTAACTGGAGGAGATACTGCGCCACCACCACCAGGGGGTTTTGTGGGATTACTCACAACAACGGGAGGAGTAATCGCTTCTCCCACTACAGAAGGACTTGTTGGAACTTTTGGAGTTGTTATTGGACCAGCAGGATTCCGAGAAAATGCAGCAATAATACCGCTACATGACTTCTCTCCTGCAACTGTATGACCTCGTAAATAACTACCACAGTTTGAATTATCAAACTTAACCCTGGTCTGGTTGTTTATTTTTAATTTATTTATCCCGATATTATTCGTTTCAATTGTATTAGCAACATCTATCGTGGCGCACTTCCCACTCCCAAGTAATAGCCCAGAAGAGCTCGTTTTATTTAAAGCCTCACACATTGCTTGTTTTAATCTGTTCCGAAGACTAGTTATAATTCGATCAACATTACATTGATCACCACTCACTGTTCCGCCTATAGACTCACAGATTCTTCTAAATGAGTTATCTTCAATATCTGCTCCAGAATAACCAACACAATTTATATTGCCATCTACCATGGTCACATTAGTAACAATTGATCTTTCAATATTAACTCCACCAACTCTATTCCCACTGGCGTTTATCGTTCCGCCTCTTGCAAAATTCATTTTCATTTCAAAAGTGTCAGGGGAGGCCATCTTCATTTTGACCCACTCTACCTTCAAGCCACTATCAAGGTTAGCTCCTGCTGAGTTCATCATTCTATTGATGGCATTAATTCCTACTTCTTCAGAATTTTCCATTTCTCCAGGCTTAACTGTATCCGAAGCAGTGATTGTCATACCATCGCCACTCATTAATTGGCTTTGCGGTAAACTATTTAGAATCGTTTCACACATTTGTCTTTTCTTAAATATATCAGAGATTGCTTTAAGTGAACTTTCGACTGCCATATCTTGGCTATTTCTTACAACCATACTTTGTTGATCTTCAATATTTTTAAAGATGATCGTCGAGACTCCACCAAAAATAGCTATCGCGACTACCAGCTCCATAGCAGAGACACCGAGTTGATTGAGAATTTTTTTCTTCGTCTTATTATTCATTTTGTTACCCACTTTTTAATTAAGTAGTCTAAATACATGCTTGCTCTATTTCTTGGCAAAACTGGCGACAAGAGTTCTGTCTCCAATTACCAGCAACACAGGTAAAGGATCCCACAGGATCAATACATGATCTCTTACCAGGTTCACATGGAGTTGGATTAGAGCATATATCGCTCTTAGTTTCACCATTTCTACATGTCGGTTGAGGGCCACGAGGATCCTCACAAGCATTTATCCATACACCTCCACTACAGGTGGCCATTCCCACACCAGGCTCGGTACATCCTCTAACAGAACTTCTTTGGATACAACATTGTTCATTGTCCCAACTGGCCAATCTCTTCCTTGCACCTTCAGTACAGCCACAAGCTTTTATACCGCTTATATTTCTTCTTCCACCACAGCCATCTGTTTGAAGAATTGTATCGGTGGTACATGTATTACTTAAGTTTGTAGGAGTCCAGCTAGGAGCTTTAGTTCCTCTGACAGTCCTCTCTTCTCCACAGCCATCTGTTTGCGTAAGAGTAGTATTGGAACATGTTGTCCCTCTTCCTGGAACCCATGAAGGATTACATGTAGTACAGTCACGAGATCCCTTTCCACAAGAGGGGGCACCTGGAACTAAGTTATCTCCTGCACACACAGTGGATGCGGGAGGTTTACCTGCACATGGATCAGCAGGTGGATCTGGATCTACAGAAGGAGGTGGATCTATCGGAGGTGGTGGGTCCACTGGACAAGGAGGACCTCTTGAACATATTGCTCCACATTGATCTCTTATGACTTCACCACAAGCAGCTGCTCTAGGACAAATACTTCTATGTCTTCTAATGACACATGTATTACCGGTTCCACATCCATCACTTACAGTTATATCTGAACAAGCGTTACGATTAGGATTCTCCGAACCACAATCTAACTCACTTCCTCTTCTTCGATCACATTCACAGTACAATTGATTGGACACGACTCTTGGTCTATATGTTGAAGCACCAGCACCGCTTGGACTTGGACATGCAATATTTTTACAGTTAATAGATCCGTCTTGATTTATTCCACTAGCAATTTGCGTGGGACCACAGTTTTGAGTCTTAGAGTCTGTACGTGCTACTCCAGATAATTGAATATTTTGAGTTTTAAAGTGTCCAGATTGAATACTTCCTGCAATATCAATTTGCGAGCATGTCCCTGAACTATAAACTCCACCTAAAGCCTCACAAGACAATAAATTTAAGTCGTCTGTAAAGCCAGAGTTATCAAATTTCAAGTCACAAGAACCTTTTAATTCGTCGTACTCTCCACCAAGAGATTCACATAATCTCTTTACACTAGCATCAACACCAGTTGTTTCAAAACTGGTACATGTTGGAATTTTAACTGCTGGGTTAGCAGGACTAGGAACTTCGTAAGTTTGAATTTGAACTTTATCTGGTTTTCTTGAGGTCTCTCCAGTGCTTTTTGTTTTCTTAAACACAAAGAGTATTGTCCTTGTCCTCGCTCCAGGATTTTGATCTTTAATAGATTCAACTTTAGTATTGCTATCTATGTCGGCCCCAACTGAATACTTTCCAAGATCCGTAAAGTTACTATCTAGCGCCACTTTACAGTTTTGATCATCAGCAAGATATGTTTTTATCTCAAACATAGTATTTTCAATGAGTGTATTTTGATTTATATCTGCGTTCATCATCATGCGCATCCCACCAGTCTTTGTGAGTAAGACTGCCCCAGCACCAACGGCAACTGAAGTCATAATGACAGTTAGTAATGCATTTCCAGCAGCACTTTTTAAAATCTGTTTAATATCTTTTTTTAGTTCCTGTTTCATCAATCTATTATTCCCTTTTTACAAAAACACCTTTGCTCAGCTTCAGGTCTCCAAGTCTTAACACCATCATTACAACTTACAGAGCTTTCTGTTCGACGCGGAATCGCATTTCCAGGTACTCCACCTCTCAGACAATAACGAGCGTCTCGAAACACTTTTGTTTCTCCGTGTTTTAGGGTTTTATTCGTACCTCCCGAAGTGGTATAGTACTCAACGCAGTAATGTAGGATACCACTGTGCATTTGCGTCCATCCATAGGGACTAATGTATGTACAATCAGCTTTTCCAACTTCTGGCTCTGGTTCTGGCTCTGGATCGGGAGCGGGATCACGCGGCAGCGAAACACTACCTGGACATTGACCAGTATCTTCCTCACAGGTAAATACTTTAGTTCCGTATTTAAAGTCAAAATTACAAATATCACCAATATTACAAGGGCCACTTAGGTTAGAGATTGATGCAGGTCTCGTACTTCCCCCACAATCCCATCTAGTTGTTGGGTATCCTAAAGGATTTATTTTAGTCATATCCGTATCTGAATAATTTTCATTCCAACAATTTGTAGATGTTTGATTTACTGGATTGTTCACAGAACCAGAACAATCTTTAGTTCCTTTTCCACATATAGGATAGCCCGGAACACGATCATCTGTAGAACAAACACTATTCGCTAATGGGCCACCAGTATATGGATCCACTGGAGGAGTTATAACTGTAGGGTTTGCGCCTCTACAAACTCCGCCGCTCGCGGGGCAGTTAGCATCGCACTTAGTACAAAACTTTACCGTTTTACAATTTGCACTACCATTAGAGTTTGCTCCACCAACAAAGTTATTACTCCCAGAACATAATTGATTAAATGTTGAAACGGAATTACCACTTAGAACATATGAATTTGTTTTGATGTTTTGCCCAACTGCAGTTAAAGGCATATTCAGCGAAGTACACTTACCGTTTATATAAGTCCCCCCATAAACTGTAGTACAGATTTTTCTCTTGGCCTTATCAAGGATATCACTATTTGGATCTACAACATCAAAAGAGCAGCTTTCACTACCAGAAATACCATCCACGAAAGTACCGCCTAGCATTTCACAGGTTAGTTTATAGGCCGCTTTCTCAGACTCTGCATCATAATTTGAACAACCTACAAAAACTCTATCGTTAAATTCAATTGCTGCTGTTGTTTTTTTCACAGAGTGAGTATTTTCAAGACCTGAGATATTACGATTGAAATCTACTAGAATTGTTACAGGCACAACTTCTACCTTACCAGCTGTTAGTTGTGGTAATAAGACACGTGTTCTCTTGATAGTTATACCTGTATCAAAATCATAATCAAAGGCATTCGCTCGAACTTGAATACCAGACCCCGAACTAGTTACGGCGGTATCACAAGTGGTTTTGTTCATTAGAAACTTTCTAAAAGCTCTCATGTAGTTATCTTGTTCAAAGTTTTGCTTAACTATCAGTGCTTGGTCCTGACTCTCGTCCGTAAGCCTCATAACACCTAAAGTTATCAGTCCAGATAGAGCAATAGCAGTTAGCACTTCTACAATTGAGAAACCGCCCCTACCCTTAAATATATTTCTAATAAAATCTTCCATATAGCATTATACCTCTATGTATAAGCTCCTTACCTCTGACTCAAAATAACAAGGAGTTACAAAGCCTTTAAAGTTACAAGGTGACCACTATCTTTAGCGATTAATGACTTGTTGCTATAATTATAGTCTAGGCTACTGTATTTACAATGAGGAAACTTGGGTCTGTACTGTATAAAATCCCTAGAATTTAACTTAAGTTAAGGTCAACGCACCATATTCATGGCATCTTTGATCAGTTAATTATCCATAAAGGAACGAGACAATGCATGCAAATATATCACTACTAAAACATCAAAGTGCCATGCTTGAAACTATTGCTAAAATTATCCTCAATGCTTTTACATTTTCTAGAAAAAAACTGATCGAAAAGCACTTAAGTTCAGAAGTAAAAGATATCTCAGTACATCCAGAAATTCTAAATGCTTACCATCAGTGGTTTGAGAAATCGGACAAATACTCAGATACAATTGCCCCACATCTATTTCCACTTTGGACTTACCCTAAACTCTTTAAGCTTGGTCGATCACTCAACCTTCCACTGCACAAAGTTTTAAATCAAGGCTGTAAGCTCACAATTAATTCAAAGCTAGATCGATCGGTTCCATTTAACTCAAAGATTGATATTTATGATATTAAAAATATGGAGCAAAAATATCGTATAAATCAACGACTAACCACAGGGCCTAGCTCGAATCCAGAGGCGATAGTTGCCGAGATTTATGCAGTCATCTTAAAGAATCCAAAAAAATATCTAAAGGCTAAGAAGGCCAGCCAAAAAATAGATGTCTCAAAGCTAAGGCATATTGAAAGCTTATCTATCACAAAAGATGATGCCAAAAGCTATGCCTACACTTCTGGAGATGTAAACCCAATCCATCTCAATAAAAATATTGCAAAGCTAATGGGCCTTAAGGGTTCTATCATGCATGGTTTTGGGTTATTTGCACTCTTATTTGAATCTATTGAGTCTCACCACTTTGAGATTAAAGAGATCGATATCCGGTTTCTAAAACCAGTTTATCTGGGGTGCCAGGTTCACGTATACATCAGAGAGCTAAAAGAGAATAAGTATCAAGTTAGAATTCTTTCCGACGATCATATGTCTGTTCATTTAAGCGGTGAATTTAAGGTCTAAAAATAAAGGGCCCGCATAAATGCAGGCCCTACCAAAATTGTGTGAGACTTCATTCAAAAGACTGATTCTCGCAGATTTGATATTTACAAATCCAGTTCAAAATCTCCTGAGATGAGCTCCGAAATATATGTGTTTATTTACTGAGTCAAATTGTTTGAAGTATCTATCGCCTGAGAATTAAATTGAAAAGAAAAAAATGTAATATTCTTTAAAAAAATGAAAAACTCTATAATTTCTATATACTTACTGCTTCTGGCTTATACAATAGAGACGATTTGAATTACTACAGGCTTCAGATAGTGATTCCACCCATTGATCATTTAAGCTTGCTGAGGAACCAGTAAAACCGTCTGTACCGCCACCTGAGCTTGTCCAGTTAGTACAATTATCTGTAAAGAAGACTCCACCATCACTTCCGGTTCCAGTCCAAACAGAGTCATTCACAGTATTACCATTCTCATCTAAATCGATGCTTGAAAGTAGGTTTATACTGTCTGTATTCCACAGAGCTACTCCTGAATTTACAACTAGATTTGAATTATCGAGTGAATCAATTATATATACTTCACCAGATATAATTAGCCTGTCCTCAGCATCATTGCCTGAATCACTTAATATTGCCTTATAGGTTCTTGTTAAGCCCGCTGCACTTGCTGCGCTTTGACAATTAGAGTCTGCTCCACTTAAGCCTCCCATATTACCAGAGTAACTACTAGAAGTAGCGAAAACCCGGTGATCACTATCCGCAAGGCCATCAGATTGAGTTCCCTCACCCTCTGCTTTTCCACATGAGATAAGAGTGAGCATCAAGGATAAAAGTAATATTGATTGAATTTTAAGCATAAAAAAAGCTCCCTAGAGAATCTATTCTTCTCTAGGGAGCTTACCATATTGTTATTATCTAACAAATAATAAATCGTAGTACGTAGGTAGTGGCCAAAGCTCTTCTGAAACATTTTCTTCCAAGTAGGCAATTTCAATAGCAATCTCTTCGGATAAAGGAAGTAGCTCATTTGCAATTTTTTCTGCATCCTCAATTTCATGCCCAAGACCATCTAAGGGTGCATTTAGCTTCTTTGCTTTATCATAAAGATTGTTCACATGATCATTGATTTGACTTAGTAATTCTTTATCAACTCTTGGATCGATCTTTACGTCTTGCTGATCATCTATGGATTTAGCAAGTCTGCCTTTAAACTCAATTGCGGCAGGTAGAATATCTTTATGAATCATACTTAAGAGTGTTCTAAATTCAATAATTCGATGTAAGCAATACTGCTCAACACGAACATTATATCTCGTTATCAGTTCAGACTCTGAGTAAATTCCAAGGTCTGTTAGGAAAGTGTTTGCTTTTGTATTCGCAATCACTTTTAAGGCGTCAGCTGAAGTTCTAAGGTTAGGTAAACCTCTTTTCGCTGCTTCATCTTGCCACTCTTGAGAGTACCCATCTCCGTTGAAGACTACCGCTTTTGAATTATTATAAAGATCTTTTATAACCCCCATAAGAATATCATCCATTGCCTTGCCTTCACCTTTCTCTTTTTCAACTCTAATATTAACTTCGTTAAATACAGAAGCTACAGCTCCATTTAAAACAGTCATTGGAATCCCGACATTCTGAGAAGATCCAACCGCTCTAAATTCAAATTTATTACCAGTGAAAGCAAAAGGAGATGTTCTATTTCGATCTGTATTATCTTTTACTAATCTTGCCAGTTGATCAGCTCCAAGATCCATGAACTTATCGTTATCGTCTGTATAACTCTCACCTGCACCATAGGCATCTAAAATCTTTGTAAGTGTATCTCCCAGGAAAGCAGAGATAATACTTGGAGGTGCCTCATTTGCCCCAAGTCTATGATCGTTTGAATGAGAAGCGATAGCGGTTCTTAGAGAAGCTCCATGACGGAAAAGTGCCTCACAGATAACTGCAACTGTTGCTAAGAACTTTAAATTTTTATGAGGTGTTGCTGTTGGCTCTAACATATTACCATGCTTAGAACATCCCAGAGACCAATTCATATGCTTCCCTGATCCATTAATTCCTGCAAATGGCTTCTCATGTAACAAACAAATAAATTCATGCTTTATAGCTACTGACTTTAAAACTGACATGACCATTTGATTCTGATCAACGGCAACATTAGCATCGTCAAATATAGGAGCTAACTCAAACTGCCCAGGAGCAACTTCGTTATGTCTTGTCTTTGCTGGAATTCCTAATCTATATAGTTCAACCTCAACCTCTGACATAAACGCGAGCACTCTTTCAGGAATCGTTCCAAAATAATGATCATCTAATTGTTGATTTCTTGAAGTACTAGCACCAAACAAAGTTCTCCCACCCATTACAAGGTCAGGTCTTTCAAAGTAAAGACCTTTATCTATTAAGAAATACTCTTGCTCACAGCCACAAGTCACTTTGACTTTATCATGCATATCAGCTTCTCTATTTGAGTCATTAGTTAAATCTAAAAACTTAGTTGCAGCTAATGAAAGCTGAGTTATTGAACGCAATACCGGTGTCTTAATATCTAAGGCTTCTCCGTTATAAGAAACAAATGCCGTTGGAATAGTTAAGGTCTTTCCATTTTCATGCGTATTTAAAAAAATGGGAGAAGATAAATCCCAAGACGTGTATCCCCTGGCTTCAAAAGTTGATCTAGAGCCACCATTTGGAAAAGACGAAGCATCCGGCTCTCCTTGGATCAGTTGTGTTGCAGAAAGCTTTTCAACTGGCTTTCCTCCCTCAATAGATAAAAAGGCATCATGCTTCTCAGCTGTCGAACCTGTTAGAGGTTGAAACCAATGAGTAAAGTGAGTTGCTCCTTTACCTGTGGCCCAATTTAAAACCGCATTTGCAAACTTATCTGCCATCTCTTTACTAAGTTCTTTTTTCTTAACTAAGATGTCTGCAATATCTTGCTTATCCTGTTTCGTTAGGATTTCAGATTTATGATAGTCAAAAACATTTTCGCCGTAATACTCACTGACTCTTAATGGATGTCCATTAATATCAGATGGTACGTCAAACTTTCTAGTTGGGATCTTAAAGGTATTAACAACTGCTTGTGCCCTTACCGCCTTAGTCATTTCTGTCTCCTTGAAATGTATAATTTTTTAATAATATATGAACATATTATATAGGAGTTTCAAAATTTTTCATATGTTAAATTTATGGATAAAGCCGTTGTCTTACTCTCAGGTAAACTCTGCCCCACTTGTAATTTGATTTAAATAGATTCTTCCAACTGCCGAAGGTTAATCATAAACAAACTAAGGAAGATAAAATGAAAAAACTTTTTACAATGTATACTCTGTTTTTGCTTGTCTCTTTTAGTCAGGCGAATGCTGCCGACAAAGAGATTACTATAGACGTAAAAACTACTCGCTTTACTTCAAAAGATAAAGTTAAGTTAACCCATGCCATAGAGGTTCTAAAGACAGTTATGAACTCAGAAGAGTTTAAAACGGCTTTACTAGAGTTTAAATTTAATGAACAAGATGATCAAGGTATGACCAATATTGATATCTACAACCATCTTATGACAGGTGCTGAGGTTCTAAATGGTGAAGTCAATCATGTGATGGATTTTGATCTCAAAATGTATCGCAGTAAGAATCCATGGTCTAAAGTTAAAGGTTATACGAAGCCAGATACAAACAGAATTTGGATACACTCTAAGTTCTATAGAAGGAAATCATGGACTCCAGTGGATGTTGCTGCAAATATGGCACATGAATGGACTCACAAGATGGGCTTTGGACATGAATACTACCACAGTGATATTAGACCTTTTAGCGTTCCTTACGGCGTTGGAAGTATTGTGACTAAGGTCGCAAATCAACTTGGATTCAAGTAAAAATTACATAGTTTTATATAACAAACTCCAATAGTTCTTATCCTTTGGTATAAACGATAGGTATTATTGGAGTTAAATATGATTTTAAAAAGATTTACAGTTATTACTCAAAATGAGAATCAACAATCAGAAGAGCAAACAAATATGCTCATTAATCTTGAACATATTGTCTCAATTAAGCCAATAAAGTTAACAACAAATGATCGTGAAGTTATTGATGGATACTGGATTAGACTATCCAATGGTAAGAAATATCGTGCGATTCAAGTTCCAAAAGTCATACTTGAAAGTTTAGATTGTGATATTTCAGCTGTTAGAAAGAACGATGATGCTACTCACTCTTTCAATTTTCAATAAAATATCAATTACAATTTAACTTTGACTAATTGATACTCGACTTGATTCCCTTCATAATACTTTTTTTCAGTCGTGATTTTTTCATTTTTCTCACCTATATGCCCCAAATTAATCAATTTTATTCCGTAGTTAGTTTTTAAATCTTTAATTGAGTTATATAAATTAAATCTGATTAGCGCCTTCTTCCCAAAACTGATTTCGTAGCGGTTATCAAATTGCCATAACTGTAGCGCCCTATCTCCATAAATGAGATAAATCGCGACGGCCTCTTCTGTTTGAAGTTTATGTTGAGTCTTTGATAAAATAAAAGAATAATCTTCTTTATTAGATAATGCTTTTTCAATTCCAACTGGTATTAATTTTTCAAATTCTTTGTATTTAGAAAACTGAAGTAACATATCAAAATTTGATTTTAGTTCAAGTGGTGTAAGTATCTTAGAAGTAGTTTTAAAGCCTCTATCGACTAGATAGTTTATAGATTTTTTAAATTTCTCATTTTCCATAGCACTTGTGTATTTTTCTGTTGATATGACATAGTCTAGCCTGGCAATGGTCTCAATCTCAAGTATACTTCCTATCTCATAAGGTTCCTCACAAGAAACCATGTCGATCACAGTATTTTCCAACGATAGACTTTTTAGGGATAAGAATAAATCCTCTATCTTAACGCGCTCACCTTTACCGAAATAAGAGTTTAGTACCAGACCATTAATTTGACCTGGCTTAAAGTAAAATAAAATCACGATATTAGTTGACTTACTTAGAAGATAAAATTTGAAGTTGCTTGATAGATGAATGACCTCTGGCATAAAATATTCTATATGGTGAGGACACTCTTTGAGTCTTTCAATAAAAAGGGACTCTAGTTCGGAAGGATTTAGCTCATACTTGAATCTCCATTCCTCATGACTAGCAAAGAATTCGATAATTTTTTTGAGTTGAATCAATAAGGTAAACCCATTGCTATATTAGAGAGTATACAAACGGAATAACAGGAGTAAGAAAATTAACCAAAACTAATATTCCTGCAGTTAAAAAGAGTACTAAGACGAAGGGGAGAAAAGCAGGCATTTTATTTAAGTTAAAACTCTTAACCGTTTGTCCTAAAGTAAATAATAAATACTTTATTTTTCTAAATATATTCAATTGTAGACCTTTCTTATAATCGTATTATTAATAACTAGAACATTCATATCTGTCCTGGCAAACATTGCAAGTGCCTCATAGGGCGATGATACTATAGGATAGCCTTTAGGATTAAAACTAGTATTAACTAAAGCAGAGAGTCCAAACTTCTCTCCAAAGTGACTTAGAAGTGAATGGAACTTTGGGTTATCTTGAGCACTACAGACTTGAGGTCGCGTAGTTAGGTCAGCATGCAATCCTGATCGAACTTGCTTAACAACATCTGTGTTAACATCACATGCAAATTGCATCCATTTAAAATTCTCAAGCGCTTGCTCTGTCTTTAAAACTTTTCCAGCATCTTCAATTGTCATTGATAGTGCGTAAGGCCTAAAAGATGCTCTTTCTTTAACGGTAGTGCTGACTTTGTTCGCAGTATCGAGGCAGTCGGGTCTAAAAAGAATTGAGCGATTTCCTAAGGCCCTTGGTCCAAGCTCAAAGGCTCCCTGGAACCAACCAACAATTAGACTATCCATTAAATCTTTAGAAATAGCACGATTCAGCTCTGTTTCATTTGAATATTCATCTACACTCCAATCATCACATGACGTAACATTTGATTTCAGATACTTTTTAAACGACTTATCCCTTAACTCTTCAATCATTTCTGTAACGAATTGACCTTTAAACTCAACTCCCTGATAGGGTCCGTACACAGATTTATCACTTGTCTCTTTCTTTTTCTGGTAGCTTTGATAGAGGGCAATTCCAACAGCAGTCCCTCCATCGCCTGGATCAGGTGGTATATACACACTTTCAAATAAGTTACTATCTAAAATTGTTTTATTCGCAACACAGTTTAGAGCAACTCCACCTGCGTAACACAAGTTCGTTTCACCTGTTATTTCTTTAAGTTCTTCACATAATTCTAGGATTACTAGTTCTAATTTTGTTTGAAATGAAGCAGCTATATCTGCAAGTTGCTGGTTTTTAGAAGATATTTCTTGTTCGCTTAAATCTTTGAAGCTACTTAAGTCATACTCTTCGTTTACTTCTTTTCCCTCACCAAACAATGAGATAAAGTCTTTAGTTGTAGTTCCTTTATAGAAATCCATGAAATGAAAATATTTCTGCACCACACTATAGGTACTATCATTATCAGATGTAATAACTGAGTCTACTTTTTTAAGAAAACGGGGAGTTCCGAAAGCGGCCAGGGCCATGGTACTACATTCGCTATCATTGGGAGTAAATCCAAGATATCCTGTTACAGCGGAATACACCAAACCTAATGAATCCGGGTACGCCACTTCTTTTATTTTTTCAACAAATGGGACTCCATCAATCCATTTTCCTTTATAGAAAGCCGTACTAGACCAATCTCCAACAGCATCAACAATTAAAATAGCTGCAGACTCTTGTCCAGATCCCATAAAAGCCTGAAGAGCATGACTGTAGTGGTGATTTAAGTAAGATACCTTTTCATGAGCACAATTAAAGTAATTTGATATTTTACCTATCGCCCATAGTTTTTTCCCCATCCAAGCTTTCACACTATTAACGAATTCCTTTTGAGAGAATGGAAAGTGATACAATGAACTACATAAAACTCGAGAAAACTTATTATGTGGATCCTCATGGTAAACAAAAAGATCGATATCCTTAAATGAAAGTCCTTCGACTTCAAGGCATTTTTCTATAGCAAACTTTGGAAAATTAAAATCATGCTTCTGTAAAGTCAGTCTCTCTTCAGAGATGACTCTTTTTACGACACCATCTTCGACTAGTGCAACTGTTGAATCGTGATACCCAAAGGAAAGTCCCAGAACAATCATAGTTTAACTTCTTTAATGGTGTTATTATCATAAACGACAGTTTTACTATCAATCTTTTTTCGAGCGAATAGAAATAAAAATGGCCCCACCAAGAAAAAGTAAAG
The DNA here is from genome assembly GCA_913058265.1 of uncultured Oligoflexia bacterium. Lineage (GTDB taxonomy): Bacteria > Bdellovibrionota > Bacteriovoracia > Bacteriovoracales > Bacteriovoracaceae. The sequence continues at coordinate 250,873 of CAJXPQ010000002.1, read as the reverse complement.
TGTCGACAGCAGAAGATTAGAAAAATTATCAACTCCTCGTCCACCAGTTCTCATCCACGCTTCCTTAAATCTTTTTCTCTGAATTCTATTTAATTCAGCTTTAAATTGTCGTTCTTCAATACCTAACTCCAGAACACCATCCATAGTCAGATCAACGTGTCCTTCCTCATCCTTTAAAATAGATTCCAAGGAAGTTCGTAGCGGTGAAGGAGTTAAGTTATTTATTATTTTTCCAAATCTACTAACCGCTTCAATTTCACCGACATGTACGTAAACTAGGTTTTTCCAAGAAGGTTCTAAGTGAGAATATATATCAAATCTCTCGACATTTTTATATTGAAAAGCTCTTCCAGTTTCTTCTTTGTAGGTTTTGGCAAATAAATCAGCGTGAGATTGTTCCTCAATTAGATGAGAAAAAAGCGAAGCCTTCAACTTTGGATCAGTCTCTTTATCTAGACCTCTAAATAAATGCCAAACCCCATCTGCCTCTGTTGCTTGAAAGGACTGAATGGCCTGGTGCCTAATGCCCTTAAGTTTCCATAGAAACCTAACAGCCGCGAATGCCAAAATACTTTCCCAAAGGGATGCCAAGAATCTCATGTGATTACTATAAATGGTAAAGGAGATAAAACCAAGAACTTTTAAGTGTGCATTAGCAAAATCAATCCTCTAAAAATTCATGTTTCTCTAGGTCTCTAATGAATCTGGACACAAATTCGGTTGCATCCGATTCACTTGTATCCTGCATACTTTCAATTACTGTCGAGGCAAGTGCTCCTTGATCGTATGAATTCTCAGATAGTTTTTTGATAAGTTGACCTGTAACTCCATGAAAGCGATACATAAACTCATCAGAAGTTAACTTAAACGCAATAATTACTTCGCCGTCATCATGTACTAAAACATCACTGCTTAACTTACTTAACTTCATTTGCCACCCAGCTTAGCGAGCTTAGATGCCGGGAGCTCTTTTTGAATGCAATATAGCAACTCTTTATTTAGTAAATTTGAAAAGTTGTCTGTCATATAATAATCAGAATACATTTTTCCTGAAGCGGCTTTAATAACATGGTTCTCAGTCGCTATACTTATGACCTGACAAGCGCCGGGAACAGATTTTGCACGACTAAAATCTTTCACGTATATCCACTCACCTCGTCCCTCTTCATCAAATACTGCATGATTACCAGAAACAAGTATATCATCCAAAAGGTAAAGATCGTTCGAGATAGACTCCAACTTCATATAGACTTTGCCGCCAACTTTCGTTATGTCGCCAATCTCAATACTAGCAAGAGACTTATTCGTACCATCTTCCATAGCGACTAAACTAGAAGGATGAAAACAAGCTGCCGCTAATAACACTGACTCATTAAACACTTCTTGAAGGTCAACTTTCTCGATTTTTCCAAATTTGCCATAATCGGCTAAAGTTTCGCTTTTATTTTCCATATAGTCACTTTATCAACAGATTGCATTACAGTCAATCTAGGTAATGATATAAGTCGCCCCCCTCCCTAACTTTGCCTTTTAATTCACTTGCGTGCTAATGTTCACATATGAATGCATTCGAATTTGCTCAGAAAATTGGCAGTTTTAACGAGCCTGGGGTCTACCTACTAGGTGTTCCATACGATGGGGGCTGCGAGGTAGGACGAGGGGCCAGATTTGCTCCTAGTGCATTAAGGCTTTATTCAAAAGTGAATGAAACCTTCTCAATTCAACAGAACCTCTGCCTTAGTGATATTTCAAGTATTTTCGATCTTGGGGACATCAAAGCTGCTGCAAGTCTCAACGATGCTGACGCCTACCTAGACATTAAGGAAAAATTTAGTGACCTCACCCAGAATTTCGCTCCAGAGAGTCATTGCCTGATTACACTTGGAGGGGACCATTCAATTGCTATAAACCCTCTATCTCTCTACAAGAGTCACTTTAATAAACTTAATATTCTACACCTTGACGCACATACTGATTGTATTGATGACTATATGGGAAAGCCACACTCTAATGCGACCGTTTTCCGTCATGCCTCTAAAGAGCTTAATGAAGATCAACACATTTACCAATATGGTATCCGTGCAGCACTTAAAGATGAATATAACTACGTTAAAAATCATCCACAAATTCACATCGTTGAATCCCTAGCGGGCCTTGAAGAAATGATTAGCTCAAATAATGATCCTTGGTACCTTTCAATTGATGTAGATTTTTTCGATCCTGCTTTTGTTCCCGGTACAGGTTGTCCAGTACCAGGCGGACAGGATTACAATACCTTCCTCAAAATCATAGATTTTTTTAGTTTAGGCCAGATCGTAGGCGCTGACATAACTGAGTTATCTCCTCCGCTAGATAAGAGTTCTATAAGTACCGTGTTTGTTGGAACACTTTTAAAAGAATTAGTAATTAAGCTCGCAAATAAAGGTTTTAAGTAATGAATACTATAAATGATATTTTTGATTGTTTTGAATCTTTTAACTCCAGGGAGTTAAAATCAGCTGGTGATGAACTAGTTGAGCACTTTAACTCAGGCAACAGTATAATGGTAACGATTGCAGGAGCACTATCAACTGCGGGAATAGGGAAAAGTCTTTCTGGTTTAATTAAAAATGGAAAGATCAGTGCCATTACTTCAACAGCTGCAAACCTTGAAGAAGATATCTTACGGGTCTTCACTGGAAAATATCAAAAAGTTGACTGGCGAGAGCTTAAGCCAGAAGAAGAGATGGCATTCTATAAAAGAGACGAACTAAGAGTTACTGATACACTTCTAGATGGCGGAACCTTTAACGAATTAGCAGAAGAATTTATCCTTATCGTTGAATCTTTACAAAACCCTATTTTCCCACATGAGGCCGTGTACCTGCTCCTTGAGAAGCTTATAAAAGAGGGAAGAATTGACGAAAATAGACTCGCCAAAGAAAGCTGGGTTTACAACTGCTATAAAACAAAAACTCCAATCTATGTCCCAGGATTTGAGGACTGTACCTTTAGTAACTATCTGATTGCAAAACATCTCGCTGGAAATAAAAAGATAAATACTAATAATATTAAATCCGGTCTTGAGTACATGAAACACTTAGCTCTTTTTTATATCCAAAAGTCGACTCAACATGACCTAGGATTTTTACAACTTGGAGGGGGAATAGCTGGAGACTTTAGTATATGTGTTGTCCCAATGTTAACTCTAATGAGCAAGAAAGAAACCAAGAGGTGGAAATATTTTTGTCAAATATCTGAGAGTACTACAAGTTTTGGAAGCTATAGCGGAGCCCCACCTAATGAGAAAATTAGTTGGGGAAAACTAAACCTTGAAAGTAAATCATTTATGATCGAGTCTGATGCAACTATTGTTGCTCCTATTTTACTCAAATATGTAGAGAATAATCTAAAGTATGACTGATCAAAAAAAAAGAATCTTACTTATCACCTGTCATGAAGATGACCTCTGGACGAGTATTTCTTCTTTGCGAAATAGTTTTATAGATTACTGGACCCAATATAAAGACAATTATCAAATAACCACTTTAGATCATATCAATTACCCATTTCTCCCATCTGACTTAATTAAAACTGCTGGAATGGATTTCCTCATTTTTTTAAGACTTGATGCTAAGACAGCTCCATTCCTTGAAGCCGTTAGAAAAAGTATTAATACAACAGCAAGAGTCATTTCATATACTGAAGAATCTCCTTCAATAGGTTTTTTTAACTATAAAAGTCTTCATCTTGAATTAGTACTAAAAACTAGTGATATATTAATCGCTCAAAATAAGAGAGATCAAGCCTTGATTTCCTTACTAACAAATATGCCATCCTTTCATGTTCCAGGTATGATTAATAAGGACCTGTTATCTCTTGGTAAATTTAAAGGACCTATAAAGAATCTTTGCTATATTGGAAGAATCTCCCCACAAAAAAACTTGCATACTACTCTTTGGACTATAGGTTTAATACAACGAGATCTGAGAGAAAAAGGAATTAAATTATACGTCTTTGGCCATCAAGATAACTTAGGAAGTCCTAACATGGGCCTGCCCAGTGGCGCCTATCTTGAGGAACTCTATTCTTACTGTACAAAAATGGGAATTCTTGATTTAGTTATCTTCGAAGAGTTTCAGCCAAAAATAGAACTTCTTTATAAAAGAATTCTCGCATTAAACTGCTTAAATATTTCACTAAGTTTACACTCTGATGAAGATTTTGGTTTTTCAATTTTGGAGTGTTGTACGCTTGGTATCCCCAGTATTATTAGTAACTGGGAAGGATATTCAAACTTCATTGATGACTTTCCAGGTTTAGTTGAAGGAGTTACGGTAAATCAATCAGAAGCAGGTCCCTTTATTGACCCACAAAAAACCTCCGAACTCGTACTGTCTACCATTGAGCAGCTTCATTTTGAAGTTGCTACTGAAACAGAATTTAAAAAGTATATATCTCCCCCTTTGATTGAGCTAGAAGCTCTAGAAGAGAATAAATCCCCTATGATGTATACGGATTTTGCCAGAAAAATACACAAGCAAGCTGTTATCAGTCCGCAAGTTAAACTTGGAGACCGTGAATGGCCCCAACACGGAGTCATTTATCACTCATATGCTGATGCTTTGGTACAAAAGATCTTTGAAATCTATGGTGCTAAAAAGCTTAAATTAGTTGATACTCAATATACTAAGTTTGAACTGGCACCCTGGGTCAGCATCAAGGAAACATGCATTGAAATTAAAGATCCCCATAGAGGAAGTACATTAATTCCAAAAGATGAACATCAAAATCAATGGCTAATGAGTCATGGGTATATAGTGTCCAAGGTTAAAAGATGAAAGTACCAAAGGCATCCATCCCTCTTGACCTGTGCATCCCCCAGTATTTTCCCCAGGCCTGTTCTCATTGGCCGGCAATAAGAAAATGGTCCATTGATTACTTTAAAGAAGAGTTTCCTAAGGCTCAATTAAATATTAATCATTATAATGAAGAAGTAGAACTTCCATACTTCTACCAAAACTACCTGGATTCAAAAGCAAAATCTTTTCAAGAGATTATGTCTAAGCCAGACTCCTACTCAATTCATGAATCTACTGACCTCTTAAAACAAAATACTAAATTATTTGAAGATCTAAAATATTTTTCACCTTTTTGTAATACAGAGACGATACCAGCAGAAACTTTTTATTCCTTTTGGTATGGTAGTAAAGATAGCATTACAGATCTTCATACCGATAATGTTGATCTTTTTTTATTCCAGATCTCTTCAGAAAAAAGAGTCCGACTTCTTGACAAGGCTACTGATCAAAATTCATTACAAGCCATTTCAAAAAGTGAAGCAATGAACTTCTTTAAAGAAAATAATTTACCTATGAATGAAAAGATAGCTGCTACCATTCAACTTAATACATCTAACTATTCAAAGCTAAAATCATTTTCTGATGAACTAGAAAACTTTGATTATTATGAAGTATTATTACAACCTGGGGATGTATTATTTATACCAAAAGATTGGTGGCACTCAACGAAATCCCTAGATTACTCTTTTGCAGTAAACCTTGAAGTCGATAATAATCTGATTGATTGGAATAAGTTAAAGTCAAATTTACTTTATTAGTTTCATAGTGATAAATGACTGAAAGGCTTTATCAATTCCAATATCGTCATACTTCCCCCAGCCACTCTCCTCGAAGCGCGCTAGCTTAAAGCCGGTCTTTAAAGGTTCTCCAATTAAACTATTAAGACTGTGACCAAACTCCGCAAATTGTATTCCGTCGAATTTCGTTGAGCTAATTTCAGGTTTAGTTTTACCCTGAGGTCTAATAAGGACCTGACTTCCTTTCAAGGTATCTAAGTCGGCCATATAATAGATAGGATTAACAACAGTTGTAATATAAGTTCCTCCCTCTTTTAAAACTCTGTAGGTCTCTCTCCAAAGTCGTTCAGTGTCTTCAATGTAAAAAGTTGAGGAAGGCTGTATAATTAGGTCAAATTGATTATCTGAAAAAGAAGATAAGTCTTGAAAGTCTTGTTCATAATAACAAACATCTTGGCCAAGTTTTTTGTTTAGAGCACGATCAATATCTAACTGCCCCTTAGAAAAGTCGACTAAGTGTACATTTGCCCCAGCTAAGGCCAGTAAAGGAGATACATTTCCACCTCCAGCTCCAAGTAGTAAAATACTTGAGTCTTTCCAATTGGAGCTAGGAAACCAATCCTGAGCAATGGGACTTTCAAATGCGGTATATATTTCTGGTTTACCAGATCTAGCTTTCTCGAGAAGCTCTTCTGTTGGCTCTATATTTAAGAGATTTTTCTTTTGAGATAAAAAATTCCAAATTTTTTTATTATAAGCAATATAGTCCATGCTCAAACCTTACCAAGAGTTTGATAAGTATACTAGGGTCTTGAAAAAAGAGTTTAGCCCAAGTTTAGTTGGTCGGATTCAAAAACTTCAAAATTAATTGCCATTGACTCCTCCTCAGCTCTGGTAGCATGCCACCACCCTTTAGGAATATAAATACAATCGCCTGGGGATAACTCATAGCTTAAAATATTTTGAGATTGTGAATTTTCAAAAAATGCTTTTTTATCAGCAAATCGAGTACTTTGCACTTCTTGATAGGCATCGCTCTTATCCCACCCTAAGGAAATTAACCTTTTCATAAAATCACGAGCAGTAATGGGCTTAATATCGGCCTCATTCTCAGGAGAAAGGAGTTTTATTGTTTTTGTTCCCTTAATTTGGCAAAGAACTAAAGGGATATTGTCGGTATGCCAGTCTGTAACTTTATTCTTAGATGACCACCATAGTGAAATCATCCGCTCTCCCACCTCTCCACTTAGAATTGGTTTGAAAAAATCTAAATCCTTAATTAAGTCGGTATGGGTGAAAATTAATCCTGTTGACTCTTCTGCAGCAAAACTATCAACCTGCTCGCTTGATAATTTTTTTACGAACTCAGTAGTTCTCATCTTTTTTAAGTTTTTATAAGCGGAGTCTAAATATGAAACGTCTGAACTATAGAATGAAACAAGAAACTCATGATTTGGAACCTTGCGAATAAAATAGTTACCATCCCATTTTTTTAGAGCTTGCCACTTAATACCCATCCTTGAGATTAACTTTGGAAATACGATGTCACTACACTTTACCAGACTCATCCCTTTGACCTCTATGTAATCTCTACTTATATTAGCAATATGAACTATTGTATAGTTTAAAATAAGTGAGAGCTTCTACCTCACTAAAAAAATCCGTGATTCCAATATCATTTTTAAATGTATCCGCTTTTTTTAGCTCAATGAAATTTTCTTTCGTAAAAAATCTTTCGCCGGTTATTATCGTCTCCAAGTCATCTTGTTCCAGACTTGAAACCTTTAAATCCAGACCATTAAGAAAGAATAACATTTGCTTTGTGAAGCTCATAACATTCAGAGTTGCGCCATTCGTGGTAAGTTTAACATTAATACCATCCACTCCACATGCCCGGTTGAAACTCTTATAACCGCCCCAGTTGGTAAGGATAGGAATAAGGTTTTTTTCTATTGCCTCAAAAGCTGCAAGCCCATAATCTTCATCATGATATGTACTGAGACTTATAAAGAAATCGGAGCCATCCAACTCTGATAGTGGAAACTGACCGAACTTCAAATCAATATGGCCGTGAGCTTCTGCACATAATCGCTCAAGGTAAGCATCAAGTTTAGTAGGGATTCGAGACATATCTTTAAGCATACATTTTATATCATCAACTGGACCGCGAATGATGAGCTCATCAGACCTATTAGTCAGACGTTGAAATTTATCAAAGTATTGGATCAACCAGTCGATATTTTTATTTTCGCTAATACGTCCAAAATATATAAATTTATATGAGTCTTTCTTCAACAGACTAATTTTTTTATCGTTTAATTGGAATGGTGGAAGAATATAGCTCTCATACCTCATGAGATTAAAAATTAAGCGCTGCTGTGCGGTTGTAGAACAAACAAGTTTAATATTCTCTTTTATCTGTGATTCAAGAAAATCCATCCAATCGGATAGCCTATCCATAAAGTCACCATGAATATGGATAATTAATTGCCCAAAAGTACAGTTTTCGCAGATCAAATACAGCTTCTCAAGTTTACCATCTAAACTTACAACGGTACTATAATTCTCAGAACTTAACTCGGATAAATTTGTAATAAATAAAGAATCCTGACCAGAAAGGAATTCGCGATAACAAGAGCTAAGTCCAGGTACAATCTTCTTCATGCTCAGCCAAGCTTGATCTGAATTTTCATAAATTACTATGCTCATCAGACTTAGCCTAACATTCATGATAGTCATTGGAAAAGTCTAAATTTCCTTGTATCATTTCAAAATGAGCCAACTTATGTTTAAATCATTACCGCTATTTAATGTTGAAACTCTCCAATATCCTCAGATATTTCCGCGTGTAATGAAAGATAGTCCTGCAGTACAAAAGTGGAATATGGATTACCTAAATAGCATTTGCCCTCATCAAAAGGTTAGTGTTAGTAAATACCTGCCCTCACACAGTGCAATGAACTTTATACAAAGTTTTTCAAATACAGAATTTTTATCAATTAAGGAAGTCAATTGTCAGATGAAAAACGGTTTGTTTGAGAATAAAGCTGTTGAGGAGTGTCCTAGAGTCATTATTGAGAACCCTGAATTAAATAGTGACTTAATAGATCTATCCCGATTTACCTCATCATCTCTTGGGCCAGACGCGCTTACACTTTGGATTAATGGAAATAATAGAGTTATTGATTTTCACAAAGATTCAAAAAGTGCTTTTTTATTACAAATTTATGGAAAAAAAGTAGTGAGGTTCGTTGCACCGTCCTTTGATGATAAAATGAAAATAATTACCAAACAAAAAATAGATGCACTCTTTAAATTTTTAAATCACACAAAAGTTGCCAAGTCATATGGAGAAGAAACGGTCTGGTCAGATGTCTTGGCTTTTAATGATAATAGCAATTTGATAGAATCAATTACAGGTTTCGAAATTACTCTCAATCCCGGAGATCTATTAATAATGCCTAAAGATTGGTGGCATGCTACCAAAAGCTTTGGGGTGAATATTTCAGTTAATTGTGAAGTTAATCAAGTAGGAGTTCGTTGGGACGCTCTTAGAAAGGCACTGGAATAATATGAGGATTACAGCATTAGGTCATGCAAGTTATCTTATTCAAAGCAACAATATAAATATTCTTATCGATCCTGTTTTCGGAAGCACATTTGAAAACGGAGAATCAATACCATTCCCCGATCGAAAGATTCATGTTAATCAAATACCAAAGATAGATGCCGTTTTTCTTTCTCACTTTCATGATGACCATTTCGACATTCAATCCTTAAAGATAGTCGGGCTTGAAACACCAATTTACTGTCCGAAGAGTGCGTATCACATTTTATTCCTAAAAAAAGAGGGATTTAAAAACATTAAAGCTATTTCTAAATTCTCTCCAATAAAGCTTGAAAGTCTGACCATTACACCTACCCCCTCTGACTCTCCGATTCATCTTGAGTATGGCTTTATATTATCTGTAAAAGGTTTATATATATGGAATCAAGTTGATACAGTCATCACTCCATCAATTTTGAAACAAGTTTCAGAAAGAGTGACGTCTAAGTTCAGTCTTATTTTCTGTCCTTATCAACTATTACTTGAGCACGCTGCCAACTGGCCTCAGGAGTGTGAATTTCCTACTAGAAGATATGAACGACTAAAGATGATTACAAGGTCTTTTAATACTAAATACTTAATTCCAAGTTCTTCAGGTTTAAAATCACTTGATGAAAGAATGAATTATGGTCTTTATCCGATTAATATATTGGATTTTAAAAAGGATTTAGAGAAAGAACATTGCTCATTCAAAGTTCATTGTGGTCACCCTGGAGAGAAATTTGAAATAGCGGAAGCAGAAATTAGTTTCTCGGATTCAAGCATAGTTACCTGTGAAAAGAAAGGCCCAGTAAAGCACCCCTTTAATCCTACAAAATTTAAACAATCTATATTAAAAAATCATGGATTGTTAACAAGTCACTTAAATTGGAGGGTTTTTGTACAAGAGTCTTTGCTTAAAAATTTAAAAGACTGTAGACACAGGATGTGGACTAACATTATAACATCGAATTGTACTGTATTTGTTCGTGTCTTGAATGGTAAAGATCACTATGATTTTCTGATCCTAGAAAATGGAGAGCTTACACTTAAAGAAACTCACATATCAGAAGATTGGGATATCCGCTTTAACTATAATGCACTGGAGATAAATGAATTCCTTTCATCTAAAGATCTCTTACTACCTTTTACAGGTTTCTATAATAAGCTTAAAAAAGATATTTCTATTCTAGAATTAATGGGGTTTGAGCCCGAAAAAATGATTGATGGTTGGATTGGGTGGAACCCGATTAGTGCTTACCGTCTTGAGAATGAGTATCTACTTGATTAAAAACAAGTTTACCTCGATAAAAAGTTTTTAAAATCTTTGTTTTCGCTATTAATTCAAATTTCTGAGTTTTATATAGTTGAAATATATCTCGATCAACTAAAAGAAAGTCGGCATCCTTTCCCTTAGTAATAGATCCTGTCCTGTGTGCTTGCCTTACAAGTCGAGCTCCATTAATGGTAAGGCTATCAACAGCATCATAAATATCTATTGATTCTTTCGTATTTAAGCTGATTTTCTTTTTTGGACTTCTTCTTTTCAAAGCATGGTAGATGTTAAGAAAAGGACTAATTTTATTGGACTCAACAGGTGCATCACTACCAAAAGTTAAAGTTCCTCCAAAGTGTTGAAAATTCTTTACAGGATAGCTGGATTTAAAAATATGACTGCTCCCTTTATATAAATCCCTGACAGTCTTGAACTTACTAACAAAAGGAAAGACAAGTGAATCATATTCTAGATCAGTATCTATCCAAGAATAGGTCATTGTTTGAAATAATCCAAGTTTACCAGCTCGTTTAACATCCTCAATGTCAGCAAATTGAACGTGAGCAAGGGAATGTGGTGCTTTTAAATCTCCTATACTTTCGAAAATATCAATTAAAACTTTATACGATCGATTTCCCATGACATGAATATGAGTTGAAAGCTTCTCTTTATTTGCCATTGTTATTAAGCTTTTGAGTTCTCCTTCTGTATATAGTAATACGCCTTTTTTATCTTTTTGGAGATCATAAGTTAGATCTCCATGTGTATCGATATGTGGGGAAAAATAAGGATTTTTCACTGCTGCAGTTGGGTAGGTAACTGGTTTACTATAGGGGTTTCCCTCAAGCGATCCATCTAATACAATTTTCAATGAACTGAGTGTCATCTTTGACTCTTTTGAATACTTTTTTCTTAACATTGTGATTGCGTTCAAATGTGATCCTAGTAGCTTAGTGCTTCCAAGCTCCTCTTTACTAAAGTAAGGGTGCAGCGCCATATTAAAATTAAGAGTTGCGTCCGGTTCACGAAACAGCTTTTCATAAAAATCTAAATGTTTATAAATTACAAATGCATCTAAAACAGACGTGATACCTTGTGAATTTAGCTCTGCTATTAAAGATTTTGCTTCTTCTATATTTGGCTTGAAAAATAATTCTTTCTCATAGCCGCTTAGGTCTTTTAATGACTCAAAACCAAAAACTCCAAGTGAGTTCTTGTTATTTACTAAAGATAATAACTGAGAGTTTCCGGAGTAATGCAGTTGATCTGAGCCTACTAATAGTATGGGTAGCCCTAACTTCAATTTATTTAACTCGTTTATCAATTCTTTATGTCGTTTTGCTGTATGTGAATAGTTCCAGTTTTTTACGAGTAGTATTCTTTGAGTATTTTGTTTTTTTATACAATTTTTTATATTCGTGATCACTTCTTTTGTACCCAAAGGCTTATTATCTAAAGAACAACCTTTCCTACTCCAGATAATATCTAGAAAGTGAAGATGGGAATCAAAGAAACTTGGTAAAGCTAACTTGCCCTTACCATCTAATATCTGTGTATTTTTACCAATATATTTTTGAACTTGTGCATTTGTTCCCACGTGAAGAAACTTTCCTTTTTTAATGGCAAATGCTTGTGAGAAATTCCTGAGATCGCTGTTGTAAACTTTTGAATTCAAAAAAACCGTGTCTGCAACCTGTGAATAACACAGGTTGGATGTGACTATCAATATGCTAATCATAAGAGAATTTTTAATATTAGTTTTCTGTAATGAGTCTAGGTTTGTATACTTTAGGGGTATAAGCATCTCTAACTTTAATAATTAATCCTTTACTTACCTGACTTTCAATTATTGGATAAATTTCTTTAACCATTCTTTTTTTTAATTTCATACGCTCACTTTGAGGGAAGGAAGAAACACTCACGCCGGCTTTAGCTAATTCAATCTCTGCTTTTAACCCGTCTCTAACAACATAATCTCTTTCTATTTTGGAAACTTCTTTAGCTGTTGATCTTACGATCTCGCCATCCTTCTGACTTAAACTCGATATAAACTCTTTATTAATAATTAAGGCCGTAAAAAGAACAAAATGTTCTGTTTTAGTTAAGTACTTAGCCTGGTTGTTCTTTGGGATACTAGTGGCCCATCTTGCATCATTAGATGTAGCATCACCAGCAGAAATCAAGCCTCTTTCAAGCATTTTATCTATAGTAAGATAGCTATAAGTACCATCTTTGTTTTTAATATATTCATTCGTGACATCTGTCTTCATTTGAGACTGAACTAAAGAATTTACTTCACCGCTAAACGCCCTGTAAGCTAAATTCTTAAAATCTTCAACGATCTCTAGGGGCTTAACTGATACAACATTAATAAAGCCACCTGAATAAGTATAAGACAGTCCTTCAATTTTATCATCCTTCATACTGGCAAGTAACTCTTTACCGATTTTTCCATCGACCACTTTATCAACATGAAGATTATTTTTAAATAAAAATGGCAGGTTTAATACTTTAAAATCTGGCTGAACTTTATATAGTTGTGAAAGGTACACCTGGCTCACCTGATTCTTATTACTCCGAACATCATCTACTTGAGCCTGAAAATCATGATTAACCTTATCAAATAGTGCCGATTCAATTTCAACTTTTACTCTACCTTCAGTTCTTCTTTCAATTCTTTTTTTAAATTCTTTAGCTGTGTGCTCAAAGTATTCTTTAGGAGCATGTGCTATTTTCCATTTAATAACATGCAGGGCTTTATTATCTTTCTGTGGCACATCTAGCGCCATGGCAGAGTTGATTGAAAAGAGTAAAGATGTAAGTAATGGAAATGAGACAGTTTTCATATAGATTTTCCCCTAATAGTCTGATCGTGTTAATTATAACTTATGCCTGAGTTTACACAAGAGTAAAATTAAGGACTTAGCTATTACTTCTCATTCAGATATAAAGGATAATTAATAATATTTGGGTTTTCCGCAATAACCTGTTGAAGTTGAGATCTGCGCTTCAATCTTATATCTAAGTTATTTAAACCGTCTTTATTAATCCAGCTATCAACATAGGAGTCGAAGAATATTGAACCATCATCATTTAGCTTAATATCATATTTCTGAGGGTTCATAAAAACATCCGTTCCAGGTAAAAGTTCCATATTCATCACAAATGTTCTTTTCAAATATTTCTGAACTGATCTAACAAATTTAATTGTCTCCTGAAAGTCTTTCTCTGTTTCACCTGGAAAACCAACAATTAGGTTGATATGGACTTCTATTCCTAATTCAAAACAGTTCTTAAAATTTTCATATGCCCACTCAGTTTTAATATTTTTTTTCATTAAATCTAGTATTGCTTGAGAGCCGCTTTCCATACCAAACACAAGATGACTACACCCTGCTTCCTTAAGTAACTTAAGAAATTCATAGTCCATCTTATTTGAAACTCTAGCATTACCACCGAAAGCAAGGTCTAGTTTCTCATCTCTTAGCAGGCTGGCCAATTCTTTTAAGTATCTAATATGTCCATTTATTAATGAATCCATAAACTCAAAATCTTTTATTCCGTATTTTTCGGCATTAAGCTTCATCTCGTTTAAGATACCCTCGGGTTTTCGAAATCTAAATTTCCCCCAGTACCCTGGTTCATCACAAAAAGTACATTTAGCTACACAGCCTCGAGACATCATAATGGGTATTTGAATCTCTTGATATTCTTCAAAGTTGAAGTCTACATAATCAATTATTGGTAACTCATTCATGTCCATAGCTGGACGTGGTTGAAACCTCTTAGTTTCTCTCCCCCTAACTCCAGCAATAGAATCAATTGGCTTTCCGGACTCCCAGGCGTCTATTAGATCGACAATAGACTGATCACCCTCGTTCGGTATAATAGCATCGATTAAACCAGCATAGAGAAACTTTAGTATCTCCTGAGTTAATGACGCGGAAGGTCCTCCCAAAACGACCAACAACTGAGGGAACTCTTTCTTAATCCTTTTAATAAAATCTAGTGATACAAATCGATTAGTATAAAACATTGAAAAGCCTAACACCTCAATATTATGCTTTTCAATATAAGCAATCAGCTTATGCTCAAATTCTGCAAATAAATTTCTTAATACGGGAAAGACTCTGGAATTATAGGACTCTTGAGTAAACCAATAAGCAAGATGTGTATCATCCCACAGACTAATAGCCTCAATATCATTGAGTTGGTTGGCCCTTAGTCTCATTTCATTATTATAGTCCAATAAACTCACACTATGGTTAGCTTCTCGTAAGGCTTTTCCAACATAGTTGATTCCCAAGGGTGGCGATTGTGTATCCCACTGAGGCAATAAAACAAGACATACTTTCATTCAACTCCACATGTCAGTTAATAAACATAGCTTAACATATATCATTACCTAATGGATCACAATACTTTTAGCCTACTTACGAGGTTTCATTCAGATAAATCTAAGCTATAATGGCTTTTATGCATGTTCAACTAGTTAAATTTTATCATACGAACTGGAGGTCTGATTACGAGATTCCAACAGGTTTTGCTGTTGAACCTCCGCTGGGAATAGCGTCTCTAAAGGCTTATATCCAATCCAAAAATATTACATGTAATACAAATGTTTTTTATCTATCGGGTGAAATTTCAAGCCTCATTACAGAAACGGTACAAAAAGAGAGTAAATCTAATATTCAAGGCATTCTAGAGTCTTATAAAAAGAATGAAAATCTCTACAAAAGTATAATTTACTACAGTAAAAAAATTCTAGAATTAAAACCTGCTGTTATCGGTTTTTCACTCTACGAGGATGACTACTTAATGAGTCTACTTGTAGCTTCATTCCTAAAAGATTTGATGCCTCAACTTAAAATTGTATGCGGTGGACCACAATGGGGTAACTTGACCCAAGTAAAGAATGTCATGCTAGACTTCCCTTTTATCGATGCAGTCATCGTTGGAGAAGGAGAAATTGGCTTCAAACAATATATAGATAGTTTAAACGGTGACTTTACAGGGCCGATTTCGAGCTCAATTATCAGAGAGAATGGCAATATTATAGAAAATAAAGTTCAAATTCAAGTTAAAATGGATGACTTACCTTTTCCTGATTTTAGTGATTTCAAGGAGACATTTTTTAGTTCTTCTAAAAGTACCGCGGCCTTAAGCCTGACCAGAGGTTGCATCGCAAGATGTAGATTTTGTTCAGAAGTGAACTATTGGAGAACATTTAGAAAGCTCAGTCCAGACAAGGTTATTGAGCTCTTACAACATATGAATTCTAAATATGGTATCCGAAAGTTCAACTTTGTTGATTCTCTAATAAATGGAGATCTTAATTGGCTCAAAGAGGTCGCAACTAAGGTTGTTGAAAAAAAATTAGAAATCGAGTGGTACTCGATGTGTAGAGTCGATCCAAGAATGGACTCAGCGCTCATAAGTCTCCTAAGTAAGAGTGGATGTAAGGAACTATATTTAGGGGTTGAAAGCTATAGTCAAAAAACTTTAAATGGAATGAGAAAAGGGGTTATCTCTGAGAATATTGAACCGTTCATTGAGAGACTGCATCAAGCTGGTATTAATGTTCAACCAATGTATATGTTTGGCTATCCAGATGAAAGTATTGAAGATGCACTTCTAACAATTAAACACCTTAAAAGGGTTGCTGATTTATGCTCTGGAATTCTCGTACAAAGATTTTATCTTCAGAGGAATAGTAACCTTCAGGAAACACTAAACCACAATGCACTTTCTAGTACATCAATTGATGACGCTGTTTACATCGACTGCTCTTACCTGGCCCTCGAAAATGATCTTTTCGTTAACATTTTTGGAAATACGGGATACTACAACTTCAATAAGTATCCTGAATCAAGACAACAGTTTAGAGAAGACCTTATAACATTTGAATTAGGATTGAATAATAAAAACATCTCATCGACACAAAGAGAACCTTCAAAATGTTAAAAAAAAAATCATTAATGATTTTGTCCCTTTGTTGTTTAGTTATCATCTGTGTATTCTTCGCCTTTACTCAGTACACAATTGCGTTACAGGAAGAGAGAGCGATCAATTATAATGCTGATGTTTCGGAAAACAATGAATCTAAGGAAGTTAGAAAAAGAAGAATCGCAGTTAACGAGCTTCTAGGTTGGGGATTTGAGTTCGATTCGAAGAGAAGACATTGGTCAGTTCAAAATGGAAAAAAAATATTTGATGCGACTTTGAGTATTGATCACTTTGGGAGAAGAGTAATCCCCATAGAAAATCTTAATAAGAGAAGTAAATTTCTCTTATTCATTGGAGGCTCATATGTTCTTTCTGACACTGTTAATGATAATGAAACCTATGCCTATCACATCGCAAAAAAACTTAAAAACTTTAGTCCCTATGTCTACGGAGGTTGGTGGTACGCTCCAACACAGCACTTGAGACGATTTCGAAACTTTCCCTTAAAAGAAGAAATTCCCCAAGAAGAAGGAATTGCTCTTCTATTGTTTAATACTTCTCATGCAAGAGGTATTCTGGGTGATATATGCTTTAACGTACATGACTCCAATATCAACGCACCGAAATATTCGTTAACAAACAAACGTCTTAAATATCAGGGGACTTTTAATGAATCAGAATTACTTCAATCAACTTTAATAAAAGTCTTACCTAGAACATTTAAAGCCAGTCTTATGAATCATTGCTGGAAAAGAATGCTCAAGGATCAGTTCGGTGTTTACGGAGTAAAAGATACCTTAGATGAAGATGAGATGATGTTAATTATTACAGTTTTTAAAGAGCTTGAAAAAGTGATAAAAGAATCTTTCCCTAAATCAAAACTCGTAGTACTCCTACATTTTTTTGGGCACAAATTCCTAACAGATCTATATAATAAATCGAAAGAAGAGCAAATAGAAATTTATAAGTTGGACGGCAATACTCTTATCGATTATGAGTATCCAAAAAGTTATCACTACTCCCCTAAGGGAGAGAAAGTAATGTCTGAATTGATTTTAGATATTTTAGTAAAAAATAACATTCTTGATATCTAAGAATAGTTCATATTCTTACTAGCAAGAAAATTACGCAATCTAGAAATCCTTAATCTTCTAGTATTAATGTCACTCGAACCGTCTGCCATACTCCAATTCTCATTTTCATCAAAAATAACTTCACCTTGCTCATCGCTTGCAACACCGAGTTTAGCAGCGATTGGATACAACGACATTCCCTTATAGATCGCTAAACCATTACCAACATTAACATGTGTAATACATTTTTTATAACGATCAATTAAGTCCAATGTTTGTTGAAAGTCCTCTTCACTTTCCCCTGGATAGCCAATAATTATATTCAAAATAACCCCAATATTATTTTTGAAGCAATCTTTAAAGTTTTCATCTGCCCATTCAAGCTTTATTCCTTTTTTCATTAAATCTGAAACTTTTTGTGAACCACTCTCAAGGCCGAAAACTAAGTCAGAACACCCGGCAGCGCTCATTTGTTCTATCAGGCTCTTTGTAAGTCTATTAGATACTCTTGCGTTTCCATTAAATGATATCTTTAAGCCGTCGTCTAAAATTAAGCCGACGAGCTCTTCAAGGTGACGGTGATGGCCATTAATTAATGAATCAAGGAACATCACATGATTGATATTATATTCTGCTACATGATTTTTTATTTCTTCCAATATCAAATCAGTATCTCTAAACCTAAAGCGCTCCCAGTATGTTACCTCACTGCAAAAAATACACTGGGCCACACATCCCTTAGACATTAAGGTGGGAATTGCTTTATACCTATAATTATTTAGATTAAGATCACTAAAGTCGGGCATTGGGGTTTCATTTAGATTGGCCAGAATACGAGATCCTGTTGAAACTATACTCCCCTGTTTAGGCATCAATAATCCAGTCACTTCATTTATATTCTCGTCAACACGCCACTTTTTAACGAGTTCAACTAAAGTAATTTCACCTTCCTTTAAAACGGCCACATCAATTAGCCCGGCTTTAAATTCTTTCAAGAGATGTGTTTGACAATAATCTAAAGACATCGAAGGACCCCCAAGCACTACTTTTACATGAGGAAGAAATTCTTTATTCATACTAATAGCAAATACTGTAGGGTATAAGGCTGTGTCATATACAGTGAAGCCTACCACTTCCACCTTATTTTTGATTAAAGTTTTAATTAATTTTGTTGTTTTCTTTTTTATTTTATTCGATAGCTTAGGATGAATGACCTCAAAGTAGCTAGCTTTAAACTCCCAGTTTTTTCGCTAAAGTCTCACCCCAATAATTAGAATTAATACTATCTTCTTTGACAGATTCATTCCAAATTTCTTGGTTAATATCAAAGATTAGGGTCTCAAGCTCAGCTTTTCTCATACTGACCGCTATAGATATGCCAACGCCAAAGGTGCCGTGTCAACGCTCTACATTGGCATTAAGACTAGTGCTGTTCTCATTCCTCTCCTACCTAGATTGATTACCTAGGATCCCAAGGCTCTCCCTCAGGAAGACATTCAATATTTGGATCCCTTAGACACTCTTCACATTTAAACGGGTGAAGATCAGCATTTTCAGATTGTTCACTTATAATTTTTAAAATCGTAGCAACTGTTGTTCTAGATATATCTGCACTTTGATTACGCTTTAAAATAAATTTCACGAACTTCCAAATAGATCCGAAATTACTTGTGTCTGGTACATCTCCGTATTTAACTAAGTATTTAAAGATCGGCTTCGCTAAAACCTTTGCAAGTGTTGCATTCCCTAACTTTTGCTCAGCAAGTGCAATAAGAGCGCCCTTATAAACTTCACTATAGGCGGTCATCACTTCATTCTTTTTACTCGAATTTGTTGAATCAATAATATTGTTTTGATCTTGATCAAATCTTATCAAGGTTGACTCTACATTTAGTAATCCCGCAAAAACGGCAAAGGCATCGTTTACTCTTAGATACACTTCGTCAGTTTCTTCTTCATCGTAGTAAGTACAAGTTCTTGTAAACGACTCTGTTTCAGTGATAAAAGTCATATAGCCCTCAGAATCTGTTATGGGCGAGCCGGCCGGAACATCTTTGGTAAGCTCATTCACATACTGATAAAGATACGGCATATAATCAGAAATGGATCTCCCATCTTCTGGAATTGGATT
The DNA here is from genome assembly GCA_913058265.1 of uncultured Oligoflexia bacterium. Lineage (GTDB taxonomy): Bacteria > Bdellovibrionota > Bacteriovoracia > Bacteriovoracales > Bacteriovoracaceae. The sequence goes on along the minus strand of CAJXPQ010000002.1, from coordinate 231,283 downwards.
CTCCAAAACCTTAACAAAGTTATTTCTAAAACAAGCAGGAGCAATACGATCAAACTGATCAAGGTGATCTTTACATAACTCCATCATTGTATCTGTAAAATAATCCTTAACTTCTAAGGCGGTAAGCAGACCAATCAAGAATTCTGTAATCTCTGGTACCTCCATACAGGAAAGGTCGCCACAACCGTCAGATTGGTATTGAAACAAAGTAGACATTAAAACCAAGTTATCAGCAACTCCGGCAACTTCCCCACCGCCAGTTCTACCAATAGTGATGATTCCTTGATCCTTTAAAAACCATTTAAAATCATCAATAACTCCAACGGTTTGATCGAGAGACATATCGAAGCCACCTCGTGCATTAGGGTTAGCATTTCCATAGTGTCCCATAACCTTCTTTACAAAGTATTCAAGTACTCCTATTTGAAAAAATGCATTTGCATTACGATTAAATTCGTAGGTAAAGAATGGAGAGGTAAAACTTCCTTTAATAAATTTATAGTTTTGAGCAATGGTTGCAAAGTTATCTAAAAACTCTTGCTCTAATGAATTTCGAACAGGAAAGTCTTCAAAGCTATGAGTGATAGGTTCTTTAGAGTTAAGTTCGTCTGCATACATTTCATAAGCACGGTAGAAAAGATCTCCTTCTTGAAAGACATCCATTCCCAAATCAAGAAAAGCGATTAACTCTCTTGCAGAAACGTCATCAGAGTCACTCCCTACCAAGACATCCTTTAGCTTTCTAATTTCATTTTCATAGTCTGTGATGTCAACGGGTAAAAGATCTGGTGCTGCAATCTTAATAGCATTTGTGGCACTTGTGATAGAGAACACTGGCTCATGAGAAGAGCCATCAAAAAACATAAGTCTTTTTACAATTTCAATATCTTTCATAAAAATTTTAATAAGTGAACTTTGTTTGTCTGCAAATTCATAGCGATCCATCTTTACGATATCAAAAGCTGCTTGGGCCAAATAAGGCAAGGTCGATAGTGAGTCTTTAAACTCGATATGAGTTAGGTCCCATATATCACCACCAAGAAAAACTCTTTTAAGAAACATAAGACTTCTTAGTTTTTCTAAATTTGATATATCTCCCTGAAAAAAATTATAAATAAACTGTTGAGTATCAATTCGATCCAACTGACTTCTATTTGGTATGTAGATCGCCTCTAGCTCCTCTGCAATAATGGCAAATTCATTAAAGATGGTACTTCTCTCACTCAAATGTCGATAGTAGTTAACTTTGTCTTCAGACTTAAAGAGCTGATTTGATTTCCAAATATGCTCATTAAATTTAACAAGGAAATCAAGCAAGACACCTACATCGGCCCTTTTTATAAATTCTTTCTCTGTTCCTCTAATAAGAAAACTTAGATCAAATACAGAATCAACTATATCTGCGATATCAGGATCAACATCCATCGGTCCGTTGAGTAGAAAATCTTTTAATGCTGCTTTAGACATATAGCCAGGGCGTTCAGTCCTTACAAAGTCCATAAAGACATTTAGTTTCTCTTCAAGACATTTGATGTCACCTTTAATGTTCTTTTCAAGGATATAGCTGAAGGCGTCCATATTGAGCTCACAAGAGCCGAGTTGGCTTAAGGCAACCTCTCCAGAGTCTGTTGCCTTTGTGAATAGATCACCACATGAAACAAGTGATAAGAGCAATGCTATTTGTATTAATATTTTCTTCATGAAAATTCCTAAATCTTTATCAATCCATAATTAAGACTATTTTACCCGCAAATAAGGTTTATATCAGTCTAACAAAATTTTCCGGTATTACCTTTTAACATAGGTGAAATACGAGCAAAATACTCGAGCATGTCAGTAATTGTTACATTCGCACTGCGCAAAACGACTAATAAGTGGTAAAACCTGGCTAATCTGGAGATTTAATATGAAAAAACTACTAATAATGGCTTCACTACTTATGAGCTTTAACTCATTTGCACAAGAAATGCATAGTCCTCAATACAAGTGTTCAGACATTAGTACTGGTGAAATTCATCATATTCTAATTGGCAATGAATTTCCGCAAATCCCAGAGATTGACTGGAGTGAAGAGTTAAGAATTGTTTCACCTGAACAATATGTAAGCGGTTCAGTAGATAGTGATAGAGACTTTATAATTTACACAAATAACTCTAGCGAGCTATCAACTTATCAAAATGACTTTAGAGTCACTGCTAAGCTTAATCTCGAAACAATGGAGCTGGTTCTAGTTCAGAATATGACTTTAATTGCTAAGTATAATTGTATCAAGCAGCTAGGTGTTTACTAAGAGAATGGTGGACCTTAGCGGGATCGAACCGCTGACCTCTTCACTGCCAGCGAAGCGCTCTCCCAGCTGAGCTAAAGGCCCGGGAAAAATTTCAGACAAAAAAAAAGACCTTAAAAAGGTCTCTATTATAGAAAAAGTGGTGGGCGTTGAGGGGATCGAACCCCCGACATCTACCTTGTAAGGGTAGCGCTCTCCCAGCTGAGCTAAACGCCCACTAGTTCTCGAGCTGTTAATTTAGTCAATTACCAATTTTCTGTCAATATAATTTTAGAGTTATTAGCATATTGTCCAAAAAAAAGGGAGAACCTAAGCTCTCCCTCAATTATTTGTAAATTTAACTTTAACTAGTTTGCAACTGCTTGATCTTGTCCTGACTCTTTATCTTTAATAAGATTAAGATGTCTTTCTTTCAAGAATTCCTCTGGATGCTCAAGGTCTAATGCTATCTTTAAGACTCTATCAGCATTTGATACAGGGTGAATTGAAAGTCCGCTCTTAATTTCTTCGGGGATATCAGCTAAGTCTTTCTCATTTTTCTGAGGAATAACAATTGTCTGAATTCCGGCTTGCTTAGCAGCAAGTAGCTTCTCTTTAAGGCCACCAATCGGAAGAACTCTCCCTCTAAGAGAAATCTCTCCAGTCATCGCCACATCCTGTCTTACTGGGATATTCGTAATTGCTGAAGTTAGAGCTGTTGCCATTGTAATACCAGCAGATGGTCCATCTTTTGGTGTTGCACCATCTGGTACATGTATATGGATATCATGCTCAGAGTACCACTTGTGATCCACTTCAATAAGGTCTGAGATAGATCTTACCCAAGAAAGAGCTGCTTTAGCTGATTCCTGCATAACGTCACCTAATTTACCAGTAACCTGAATCTTTCCATTTCCAGGAACTGTGACCACTTCAATATTTAAAAGTTCTCCACCCACACTTGTCCAAGCTAAACCGTTAACAAGTCCAATTTGAGGTGTCGTTTCAATTACTGTTCCCTCAAACTTCATAGGTCCTAAGTATTTCTCAACAACCTTATCAGTCACTTTGTACTTCTTACCTTTTTCAATATCGTTAGTAACAACATCAGTTGCTATTTTTCTAGCGATTGTATTCATTTGTCTTTCAAGTCCCCTTACACCGGCCTCTTTCGTATAACCTCTGATAATTTTCATAAAAGTTTTATCAGATAAGCTTACTGGATAATCACCTAGTCCGTGATTTTCAACCGATCTATTAATAAGGTACTTCTTAGCTATTTGTAATTTTTCATCAGGAGTATATCCAGGGATATTGATAATTTCCATTCTATCTCTAAGTGGTCCTGGGATTCTTCCGATATCATTAGCAGTCATAACAAACATAACTTTGGATAAGTCGTACTCAACTTCAATATAGTGATCTGCAAAGTTTTTATTTTGTGCAGGATCTAGAACTTCTAGCATAGCTGAAGATGGATCCCCTCTTTGATCAGAACTCATTTTGTCGATTTCATCTAGAAGGATAACTGGATTTCCAGTTCCCGCTTTTTTCATCGCTTGCATGATCTTACCAGGCATTGCTCCAACATATGTTCTTCTGTGTCCACGAATCTCAGCTTCATCTCTTACACCACCGAGAGAAACTCTTACAAATTCTCTTCCCATTGATGTTGCAAGTGACTTACAAATTGAAGTCTTACCAACTCCTGGAGGTCCAGCTAAACATAGGATTGTTCCTGTTGTTTTACTATTATCACCAACTAGATTTTTAACGGCAAGATATTCAATAATTCTATCTTTAACGTCTTCTAAACCAAAGTGATCTTCATCTAAAACTTTCTTAGCATGTTTTACACTATTATCTTCTTCAGAGTACTCATCCCAAGGAAGGTTAAGCATCCAATCAATATAGTTTCTTACGACTGCTGATTCTGCAGACATAGGTGACATCGACTTAAGTTTCTTAACTTCTTTTTCAACCTTGTCGCGAGCCTCTTTTGGCATATTTTTCGCTGCAAGCTTATCTTCCATTTCCCCGGATTCAGATTTACCATCATCCTTGTTACCAAGTTCTTTTTGAATGGCATTCATTTGCTCATTTAAATAGTACTCTTTTTGAGATTTTTCCATCTGCGCTTTAACACGTGATCTGATTTTCTTTTCTACATTAATAACTTCTATCTCACCTTGCATTTTTTCAAGGAGAAGTTTCAGTCTTGATTCCACATCTACAGCATCAAGGATTTCTTGTTTTTCAGGTATTTTCATTGTGAGGTGGGCAACAATAATATCTGCAAGTCTTGAAGGATCTGTTATTGAAGAAATACTCATCAATAATTCAGGTGGGATTCTTTTATTTAGTTTTACATATTGCTCAAAAATATTTTTAACTGATCTTACTGTTGCTTCAAGCGCAACTTCATTCTCAGTAATGTCTACACATTCAGTTACGTCAGCAAAGTAACCTTCAGGTTTACATTCAAAATTATCAATCGAGGCCCTATGCTTCCCCTCGATAAGAACTTTTACTGTATTATCTGGCAGCCTAAGCATTTGAATAATATTTACAACCGTACCAATCGTATAAACGTCATCCCTCTCAGGATTTAGTACACTTGCATCTTTTTGAGTGACTAGGAATAATTCGTTCCCTTCCTTAGCTGCTTTTTCAAGAGCTGAAATGGACTTCTCACGACCTACAAAGAGAGGTACGACCATATGAGGAAAAATAATAACATCCCGTAATGGTAATAACGGATAGTTTTTTGAGTTTGCTGACTTCTTGTCCGACATAGCACCTCCTGCGCTTTTACTTTTTAATCGTTTAAATTATGAAAACCTAAACTTACAAATATTTTCCCATGTATCGGCTTTCAGATCAAATGTCTTTTATAAGGAAAAAACGTTCTTGTTTATATGCGGCACACCATAGATTCAATGGACTTAGACAAGGTTTCACTAATTGAAAATTTTACAATAAAAAAGGGCCCATATTCATGGGCCCGGTACCTTTTTAAGTTGTAATCATTATTTTAAGAGGCGGTATTTACTGTTGCTTTACCTTTCGATACAGCACCAAAATCTTTCTTTTCCCCCTCTATGAGCTTCGGTTGCTCTTTTCCCTCTATAGATGCTTTTGTGACAATACACTTACAGATCTTATCGTTTGACGGAATTTCATACATCACATCCAACATAGTTTGCTCAAGTATAGACCGAAGTCCCCTAGCACCAGTTTTCTTCTTAATCGCCGTTTTTGCCACTTGAAGAAGAGCATCTTCTTCAAATTCAATTTCAATTCCATCAAATTCAAATAACTTTTGATACTGCTTTGTAATCGCATTCTTTGGTTCAGTGAGAATTCTCACTAAAGCCTCTTCATCCAGCTCTTCAAGCAGAGCATTTACTGGAAGACGCCCAATAAATTCTGGAATTAAGCCGAATTTAGATAAATCTTCAGGCTCGATTCCACCTAAAGTCTCTACTGCTGTTACCTCTACTTTTGTTTTACTCTTTTCAACTTTTCCAGCAAGACCTAGTGCTGGCTTTTTGACTTGTCTCTTTTCAATAATTTTATCAAGCCCCACAAAAGCTCCAGCTACAATGAATAAGATATTCTTTGTATTTACCTGTAAAAACTCTTGCTGTGGATGCTTTCTTCCGCCTTTAGGTGGTACAGAAGCAACTGTTCCCTCTACAAGCTTAAGTAGTGCTTGCTGCACACCCTCTCCAGAAACATCTCTGGTGATGGAAGGGTTCTCAGACTTTCTAGCAATCTTATCGATCTCATCAATATAGACAATCCCTCTCTCGGCTCTTTCAATATCGTAATCACAAGACTGTAAAAGATTAAGAATAATATTCTCAACATCTTCTCCAACATATCCGGCCTCAGTTAATGAGGTTGCATCTGCAATTGCGAAAGGAACATTTAAGTACTTAGCAAGAGATTGAGCAATTAATGTTTTACCAGAACCAGTTGGTCCTGCTAAAAGAATATTTGATTTAGCTAATTCAACCTCATTACCTTTCTTAGACGATGGCTTGTGAGCAATTCTTTTATAGTGATTATGAACAGCTACAGAGATAATCTTTTTAGCTCTCTCTTGCCCAATAACATAGGTGTCTAGATGTTCTTTAATCTCATGTGGCTTTGGAACATTATCTAACGCTGTTTTTGAGACTGACTTTACTGAGTCTTCAAAAATAATATCATTACATAACTCAATACATTCATCACAAATGTAGACTCCTGGTCCAGCAATAAGCTTCTTAACTTCCTTTTGTGATTTCCCACAAAAGTTACAGTTTAGGTTTCCTGCGTTTTCAGCACCTTTTTTCGTTGTCATATATACTATCCTTTTTTTATTCTTCTTTTGGCTCTGCTTTACCCTTAGGTAAAATGATCTTATCAATAAGTCCCATCTCTTTTGCTGAACCTGGACTTAAGTAATTATCTCTATCCATAGCTGTCTCGTAATCAGAATACGACTTACCTTCAGAGGTATGATCAACATAGATTTGAGTTAATTGTTGCTTTAGATCTTGAATTTCTTGAGCCTGGATTTGTATATCACTTGCTTGCCCACGTGCTCCACCTAATGGTTGGTGAATCATAATTCTTGAATGTGGTAGTGAGTGTCTATTGCCTTTATGTCCCGCAGATAGAAGCAATGATCCCATAGAGGCTGCCAGTCCTACACAGTAAGTATAAACTGGGCATGAGATATGTTGCATAATATCGTAGATACCAAGACCCGCGTACACAGATCCCCCAGGACTATTAATATAAAAATGTATTGGAGCTTCACTATCTGATTGCTCCAAGAAAAGCATTTGCGCAATTAATAGGTTAGAAACTGTGTCATTAACCTCTGTCCCCAAGAAAATAATTCTATCTAACAAGAGTCTTGAATAGATATCATATTGTCTTTCACCGCGAGCAGTTTGTTCAATTACGACTGGATTTGGAATGTACATTTTAGGAGTACTCATTAAATTTCCTTTTAAAATAGTTTGGTTTAACAGTAAACTTTTCGGCTAAGTCACAAATAACTTAAGAATTTATTCTAATGATATTTTTTTATAATAGCAAAAATACTTCAATAATATTGAGCACTTGACCTTCTAAATCTTTTCGATTTACAAAATAAACGCACTAATTTACTCAGGGTCAAACCATCTCCAGCAAATATTGCTGGTATCACGTTGCGTTTATAAAAATTACACGAAAAACACTTATTAATTAAAATAACGGAATAATTTTCAGGGTATCCTTGAAGAAGTGCACCCAAATACCTATAAAAGGATCAAGTTAAAAGAAATTTGAGAGACAAAATTTTTGGCATTCTTTTTGCTTCATAGAGAGAGAGATGAATCAACGATGGTTCATTATTACGAGCGACAGGAGTACGTACAGTTATGAGTTCAAATATTATATCCTTAGATCAACAGCGTAGACTTAAGAGCCTTAAAGAGCAAGAAGTGAGCTTTAAAGGTTACCTGACACAGCTGAAACATGAAGAGCTTCAATATGAGGCAAATCATATTATTAATAAGGTTCATGAAGAAAACCTTTCAGAAGAGTTTCTATTAAAGAGTGCACTATTAATGGAAGAACTAGCGAATAGAGTGGAGGCAACTAAGATGTCTAACACTATTACAAAGTTTTCAACCAATATTAGGGCCCGCTTAGATAAGAAGCTGCAATAACTTTATGAAAATCAGTGATCAACTAAAACATGACTTCGCCAACAATGCCATTCGCATAGAAGTTATTAATAAAATGATCACTGATAAGTTTGAGCAAAAAGAAGCTATTGATAAAGAGTACTTAAACGACTTAAAAAAATTTCTACAAGACCATATAAATTATTTAAATAAATTTTCTTAGACTAGAGCCATTGCAAACTTTTATAGTCATGCTCTACAAAGGTTCTTAAAAGTGCAACCTTAATATCTGTTTCATAACCTAAAAACCTAGAGACAAGTCGTATCTTTGGAAGATTCTTCTTATCATCATTTATTGAGTCAATAAGGACTTGCAGATAAATGAGATTGCTAGAAAAGTCTTCAACATATTGTGCAATCTTAGCCTGGCTTACAGGATCAATCTCTTGGATCATAAGTCCCATTTTATGCAGGAGAACACCCTCAGCCTTTGAATTACTAGAAAGCTTTCTCACCATTTTAGCTTTAAATCGAATCGTCCTAGACTCAAGTGTACTTGGAGTATAATTACTTAAACGTTCTAGAGAGAAATTCTTAAACAAAGGATACTGCGGTAAACAAAGCATAAATTGAACTCTGTCCCCATCTGGAAAATGACCAACGCTATTCAGCAGCAGGCCCCCCTCAGATATATTTAATGCGCTCCCCTTAAATGAGAAATCTTGATCAACATACAAAATATCATGCTTGAAAGGTGCTCTTAAATATCTACGTTGATATCCAGTAGATTGATATTCCATCTATAGAAGCTCACTTGCTATCTCAGATAGTGGCGATCTCTCTCCTTGTACTAATCGAGTGTGGGCCACAATATCTTCTTTTTTAAGTCTATCAATACAATAAACAAGACCATTATTAATTGAGTCAAGGTAAGGATTATCAATTTGCTCACTGTCTCCAGTAAGTACGATTTTAGTTCCTTCTCCTGCTCTGGTAATAATTGTTTTAATTTCATGAGGAGTTAAGTTCTGAGCTTCATCGACAATCATGTATTGTCCCGGAAGGGATCTCCCTCGAATATAAGTAAGCGGTTCAACATGAAGCAAGCCCTGATTAATTAATTCGTCCCAAGTCGTAGTTTGGTTATTCGCTCGTTGATTTCCAAAAAGAAAATCAATATTATCAAAGATTGGCTGCATCCATGGCGCTAACTTTTCATTAACATCTCCAGGTAAATAACCTAAGTCTCTTCCCATAGGTACAATAGGTCTAGAGACAAGAACTCTTGAAAAGTGTTGCTGACCAATGGCGACCTCAAGACCTGCGGCAATTGCAAGTAAGGTTTTACCCGTTCCAGCTTTTCCAACAAGAGAAACCAAACTAATTTCATGATTCAATAAAGCATCAAACGCAAACTGCTGCTCGATATTTTTTGGATGAACACCCCAAACACCTTCACGACTTTTAATTAAAGGAACAATTCCTCCCTTCTTCTCGTGATATCTTCCAAGTTGTCTGTGCTGAGGATTACCCTCTTCGTGAATAATTAGGTACTCATTGGCAAAGAATTGTTTCTTTTCCTCTTCGGAGAGACCTAAATATCTATTTTTTTCAAAATCTACTAAACGCTGAACATCAACTTCAAATGATCTTTGTCCTGAGTATAATTCATCAATAGTCATCTCTGAAGTTTCGTAGTCTTCAGCTTCAAGTCCAAGAGCATCAGCTTTTAAACGTAGATTGATATCTTTTGTAATAAGAACAACGCTTTCATTATTTTCTTTTAAATAAAGTGCATTTGCCAAGATGAGATTATCATTAATGCTTAGATCAATTCCGACATGAGTCGTTGAAGGGTCTCTAAGAATACTTATCTGTAATATTCCTGCTCCGTCTAAAGCGACACCTTTAACGAGAGAACCTTTAGCTCGAAGACCATCTACTAGTCTGGCAAAATGTCTGGCATTTCGTCCGTTTTCATTTTGATCTTTTTTAAATCGATCTAACTCTTCAACGACAATCAGAGGTATATATACTTTATTATTACCAAATTTATTAATTGATAGTGGATCAAAAAGAAGTACGTTAGTGTCTAGAACAAAAGTCTTTTTATCATTATTTGCCAAAAATATTCTCCCCGATTTGGATTTTGTCTTTAAGCAAATTTTAAGGAAAAAATAAGTGTATGGCCATAAACTAATGGTAACCGTGACAAATAGTCAACTAAAGAGTGTCAAAGGTGAAATCGAACAGGCTTACATAAACTAGGACTTCATCAGACTGTTGTTGTTGCAACTTCTCACCAATCTCCCGTGAGTACGCTCCTATAAAGACATCTACGATAAAAAGGTTAACTTTAAAACCATAGCTATAATTATCGATTGCGTTCACTCCTGCAAATAAAGTCAGGGCAGGTGAAAGTGCAAGCTCCATTCCGAGGTGAACTCTCTGCATAAATTCCATTTGTTTTTCAAGGTGCTTGATATCTGCAGAAAGAGTTAGCCCAAAGCCTCCACCGACCTTCGAACTCCATGCTGTTCCGAAACTTGCAACTAATGGCTGTGCTTGAACCTCTAAATCATCTTCGTTTTCTTCTGTCTGAAGAATTGTATAAATATCTTGAAGAACAAAGCCCATACTAAAGAAGCTATCACCATCAGTAATTTTTCTATAATCTATACCAGCATCAACTCCCCAGCCTGATCCTTGAATTTTACCCAAAGAATCTAGTACATCGGTAATCTCTCCAGCATTTAAAGCATCAAGTAAAGTATATCCCGTTAGGTTATAAGACCCATATATCGATTCTCGCTTAATATATTTAATGCTCGCTCCCGCAGCAATCTCATTTGTAACATTGAAACCTACTCCAGCTATAAACCCTTTATCATAACGATGATCAACATTTAAAGAGGGTGTGACTTGGTTTTGTAAGGAAAAATTTGAATCGTAATTCATAATAGCACTAAGCCCAAATTGTCCCATCTTAAAGCCTGGAGCGTAGTCAATTCCAAGATGGATGGGAGTCCCAAGTAAGACATCTGCGACATCAGCGGGGTCCGAACCAAGATCTGTATAAGTATCCATGTCATTCACAACATTCGGTGCCGAAAAGATAGGGTTTAGAGGGTAAAAGCTAAATCCTTTATGTCTTGCAAGTAAGGCCGGATTATAAAAGAGTGTTCTATCTTCGTAAGCTAAGGTCGTAAAGGCATCGCCCATCAATAAACCTTTGGCACTCTTACCAAGTGAACGTTCATATCCTGCATTAGTATTAAATGCACATAAGCTAAAAACAAATAGGATGATCAGGTTTCTTTTCACTAAAAGATTGTCTCCAAAAAGATGGCATAAAACTTTTCAATTTTTTCAATTGCTTCAGCTTCACACTCATCGACGCCGGTAATATCTTGAAACGTTGTCATCGCATTTTGTCCAGCAGCGGCACCATTATTGTAGATTCCGCCTCCGGCAGTTGTTTCTGCTGTTATCCCTGCTGTATAGAGTGTTGCTAGAGTGGTTTGCACATTTCCAACATCACCTAACTCTGAACTACCTGGTAGAGTGATATTACTTAAAATGTTCATCATATTTTGATAAAGATATATGCCTTCACACATTCTTCTTTTTATTACCGCGGCCGTAACTGGTAATTCCAAATCATCACTTCCTTCAGATCCGGTTGCAGCAATACAGGATCCAGGATTCGTATCACCAATCCAGTCAACTGCATCCTGGGTTGTATAAGAAAATAAACAGGAGTTGGATTGTGTCCCCCCACCCTTTGTTCCGGTGTTGTCTGCATTACCATAGTAAGCATAGAACTTCCCCATGCTAACAAAGATAAGGTACAGTGCCTGAAGACTTAAATCTCCACTCTCCTTAATGCCAAACTTACTGTTTCTTGTTACTGTGCTAGGCTGATCTCCACCATCATTTTCGATGAGAGTTTTTATCGCTTGTAATAAATAGGTAAAGTCGGAGCTATCAGCTTCAGTCTCATTAGAACTAGAAAAGCCTGCTAATGAAGCAATTAAACTTGTTGAATTAATATCATCAAGGTTTCCACCAAAGAGAATATCTAGCTCTTTGTAGCCTGCATAACAAGCAAGACTTGCAGCATAAACTGAAAGGTAATCTGCATTGTCATCTTGAAAATCTACATCATCAAGTACATCCTGAGCATCAGAACAGCTCATAGAATTGAGGTGGTAGTTTGCTTCATTGATGGCAGAGCGAACCTCTTCATCTTCAGTTTTTGCACAAGACATGAATTGAAATAAAACTGTGAATAATAGAAAAATTTTACAAAATTGCATACAACTCTCCACTATTCATTTTACAGAAGCATACGCATTAAATGTATAGAGCAATATTAGCCGCTAAGTCCGACTATTTCTGTGCGACATAGGTAACAAGTTTGTTAATGGCCTCTTTAAAAGGAGCTGAATCAAGTGTCATACTCATTCTGGCAGAGTTTGGATAACCAAAAGCTGATCCAGGAACAAGTGCCACACCTGTTTTTTCAAGTATATCCTCAACTATTTCTTTGCTACAATCACTATTTTTATCATCTTTAAATTTCTCATAGATTGGCATACGCGAGAAATCTAATAAATAATAGAAGGCCGAGGTTGTCTGGTAATAACAATGAGGAAGGTTCGCTTCCCTAAAAGCTGCCCGTATCATTTGAGCACAATCACGTAGCTGTGCCTTAACAGGGTCAAAGTAATTATCTAGATCGCTAAAATTAAAATCAAGTAAAGCTCTTTGCACAAGACTATTAGGGCCTGAAGTTGTCTGACTTTGAATCTTTGCCATCGCCTTAGTAATTCTTGCATCAGCGATACAATATCCAACTCTTAAACCCGTTGCTGCAAAAGATTTAGAGATACCATTTATAATTACTGTTTGCGCTAAGAGACTTTTATCAAACTGATAGAAATAGCTTGGCTCAGGGTCAAAGTAACTTAGCTCAGAGTATATTTCATCTGATATGACCAATAGGTCGGGATAGTTTTTCAAAAAAGTACCAAAGCTCTTCATCCACTCCTCAGAGTAATGAATACCAGCTGGATTATTTGGACTATTAACAATAATAGCTTTTGTTTTTGGGCTTATCGCTTTTTCGATCTCTTCAATATATGGAGTGTAAGCATCAAAGGCATGAGACTTAACAACAACTGGAGTTCCTCCCCAAAACTTAATCATCTCAGGGTATGAAACCCAATATGGTGTAAGAAGAATAACTTCATCCCCAGGGTTGATCAAAACCCCTAGAAGGTTGTAAATGGAATGCTTTGAACCATTACTAATAACGCAGTCAAATTCTTGCGTACAATCAGAGAATTTTAAATTTCTTTTTTCCTCATAGTAATTTAAAAACTTAACTCTTAGCCCACTCATCCCTGCAATAGGACTATATTGATAACTCTTTAAAAAGTTTAATTGTTTACCAAGAGCACTAACAAATTCACTAGAGGGTTTAAACGGTAACTGTCCACTGGTCATATTGTAGACATGCTTTCCCTGTTGAATTAAAACATTTATTTTCTCATTAACTTTAAGAGTTATACTTGCTTTAGTATCTTTTATTCTTTCACTTAGTATCATTGTTTCCTCTTCTTTAACTCTTCATAGATCACTTCCGGAACAAACTTTTTAATATCCCCACCGTGATTAAAAACTTCTTTTACAAGAGATGAAGAAATATAATACAAGTTCTCACCTGTCATTAAAAATACCGTTTCAACATTTTCATTAAGTCTTCTGTTCATTGATGCCATCTGGAATTCTATCTCAAAGTCTCCAGTAGGTCTTAGTCCTCTCACGATTGCAGATATTTTATGCTTATCAACATAGTCTACAATCAATCCGTCCCATGTATCAATCTTAACTCGTTCGTTATCTGCATATAATTTCACTAAAATTTCCTTGCGTTCTTCCTTACTTAAAAAATGTTTTTTTGAAGGAGAGACGGCAACAACAATTGTTATTTCATCAAAGATAGTTAGTGCTCTTTGTACAATATCAAAGTGACCATTAGTAAATGGATCAAATGAACCTGCATATAATGCTGATTTTCTCATATAGTTTCCTATTTTAGGTTTACTAGATCATTATAGCTAATTATTTGAAATCATAAATGGCAAAGAAACTTGTGCCCTGTTTAAAAATTTTATCTGGTTCACCAAAGAGGTCACCAAACTCATTTAAACCCATGGTTTTCTGAGTACATGCCTCAACAATTATTTTCCCTTGATAATTCAGGCCTCGAATAGTTACAAAGAATTTCTTATAGAGTTCTATCATCTCATATGGAGGATCAAAGAATAAAAGGTTATCATTAGAGCTTAGGATTCCTTGATTTTTGTTTAACCATTTAATGCAATCATCCTTATGCACAAAACATTCTCCCAATTCGAGATATTTTTCATTCAATTTCTTAGTATTTGTCTTTATACAACTCAAGGCTTGAGAGTTTAATTCTACTAAGTATGTAGTGTGTGCATTACGAGATAAAGCTTCAAGGCCTATACTGCCGGATCCTGCGCAGAGATCAATAAAGGTACAACCAGAAAAGTCCTGAATTGAATCAAACAATCTTCTTTTAAGTAGAATCGATGTGGGTCTGGTTTTAAAAGATTTGGGGGTGACCAAGGAAAATCCCTTGGCCACGCCTCCTAGAATATTTAAGGACATTTATTTATTAGGCAGCTTTTTTGTGAGCACTCTCATCAAGAGGAATACTAAATTTCATTCCGCTATCAAGTTCTAGTTCAAAGCCGTTTTCACCAATATGTAAATGGACAATTTTCCCAGAAACATTAAATGAAAGATCAAGTCTCATATCACCTTCTACACTGAAGCTCATTTGAGAATGTCCTCCACTTGGAGCAAATTCTGCTGGAGCAGTATGCTCTGAGCTTGGCGTATTAGCCGATGTGTCATGAAGTGAAACTACATTGTCATCGTGGGCCTGAACTGTATCGCCAGATACTTCTTCAACCGACATTTCAGAAAGCTCATTAAGAACATCTTCCATTTCCTGGTCAACTTCGACATGTGGAGTCGATGCCACAGGTTCCTCAACTTTCGCTTCAGCCTCCGCTGTCAATTCAACCTCTTCAGTTGGAGCTGGAGTTGGAGCTGCTGCTACAACTTCTTCTGTAAATTCTTGTTCCAAATTTTCAATTTCATTCATGATGTCTGCTAATTCATCATCGTTAAATCCTTTATCCATGCTACGCTCCTCTAAATAAATATCCTTGTCTAGAAGGTTATCCCCCTAAGATCATTATCACTAAGCCTTTCGGAAGAACGAACTGCGTTATTTAGCAAGATTTATAGTAGGGAAAATTTTTCTTTTTAGATGACAAAATAGCCCTAAACTTATACAAATTACTCCACTAAAAAATCGCACAAGCAACTAATTTTATTTACTTTTTAGAGAGAGTGAGAATTGGATAAGAAGAATTTTACGGCCAGTAATTGGTTCATTCAAGATGAGAGTGCTGAGCCCAAAAAGGTCGCAACTCAAGCTGCAGCCGTGGACTCTGTCGAAAACATTCTAGCACCTTTTTATCACAACTCTTCTACTCCGCCCCTTGAAGATAATTCTTTTAATAAATACTTTGTTCCTGGTTGGAAAGGTGAGTCTCTTACATCAAGAAATGTAAATGTATTCACAAAAATTCTTGATGAGCTCAAAGCGGATGCTAAGAAAACCTTCAACTCAAAAGATGAGTTATCCCGAAAACTAAAA
This sequence comes from uncultured Oligoflexia bacterium, assembly GCA_913058265.1. Classification (GTDB taxonomy): domain Bacteria; phylum Bdellovibrionota; class Bacteriovoracia; order Bacteriovoracales; family Bacteriovoracaceae. The sequence goes on along the minus strand of CAJXPQ010000002.1, from coordinate 215,580 downwards.
CTAGGCCTTTATAATGAATTCTTGGCTTTTGCGGAATTTAAAAATATAAATTGTGCCAATATCGATCACTACACTAGTTTTTGGACTGAACTAAAAAATCCTGAGTCAGAATACGCTCAGGCCTTTGAAGAGTTTGTAGAAATTCTAAGCTTTCGAATTGCTGTTATTTACTTACTTAAGGTTCGCTTCTTAATTACAATGAAAGAGCAGCGTAAGGTTGAGATTACAAAAACAGATTTATTTAACCCTAACGCCACAATCTCAAAAGAGTTTAGACCCGGTAGTTCATTTGAACTTAAAGCTACAGCGTTTGAACAGAATATATTCAGCTGGTACCGACCTAATGAGTGTATGGGTGATGCTTTAAAAAAATTCTCAATAATTTGCCATGATTTAAATATTACGGAAATCGTAAAAACTATTTCGACAAAGTCAGAAAAAATATTGGGCCTCTCAAGCTCAGACTATTCACACTCTCTTAGTCACAAAAATTTCGGTTTGTTTACAAATTGTATGCTTATAAACTTCCCTGCCTGGCTAAATAACCAACAAAGTAAAACTCCTAATGCTTACATGGCATTGAACAATGAAATGGAGATTATAAGTTGTAAGTTTGCAGGTGACTTTATCGAATCACTCTCTTTGTCTCACTGGCTGGCACAAGATGCTAATAAAAATATAAAGTGGAATCAAATTCTATGTCCAGACTTTAAGGGCTTTGAATTTACAACAGGTAGCTATTTAAAAGTTATAAACCAAATTCAGTTTCTTACCTTCTTATCCCAGATAGCTAATATTCAAGGTAGAGAGCCTAAGCTTTTTGTAAGTCAAATAACACGCTCTCATTTGTACAACCGTAAGAATACTGATGATATTCAAAGAACACTGCTTAGCGATTCTCAGTCACAGCAGTCTACCTATGACAGGATTGTACTGAACTTAAATATAATACCTAAGAGTAATCCTCAGCACTATATACTTAACCAGGTCACGGCCCAGAAACAATACTTAAAAGAGAATGGTTTTATTTACCTCCATACTTCCAAAAAAATATTTGTTCCAAGCCAAAAAACAAAAGTCACAACTCTTCTAAAAGACTTTAAAGTTGAATGTATAGTTAGCTTAAGTAGCTTAGAAGGAAAGGGTGAACTTGGATCTTATATTTATATCCTAAAAAGACAACCAGAGTTTCTTCCTAGAACAGAAGAAAAACAGTCTTGCTATCGCTTAAGGTATCATGGAGACTTACAGTCATTCCATGAGTTTTCATGCCTTACAAATCTCACACAAATGTTCTTTCATGACAATTTTGATGAGACCCCCCCTCTTTACCAAAAATCCTATCAAGGTTTTAGATTGGAATTCTTTCAAGATGCAATCGTTGAAGGAAAACTCATCAATTCAGCAAATAAAGACTCAACGCAAGTGACTCACCCAAACTACTTCAATAAATTAATGAGTGTTTGTAATTCATTTGACTATTTCTTTGATATTCAAAGTGTTGACTTTAATCACGGACTTACAAAAGATGATTCAAACTCTCTTTTCGATTTATCCCAGAGTTTTACTCGAGATAGTTCTGAGTTTACGATCATAGTCGATCAACGTCAGAAAAGCTCTGTCAAACTTGAGATCATACCGACAAAGTCACTTGAAGCTAAAGCTTATGATTATGGACATGCGCTATGTTCTTACTTTCATATATATCCAAAGTGGAATGGTATCAACATCAATACTTTCAAAGAATTCTTTAGCTCCTCTATTGGTATGCAGTTGACCGGACTTACATTTCACAATGAGCATACAAAAGTTAAAGCGAATCTTTCTAAGCTCTTAGTTCCTAAATTCTTTAATGAAAATAAAGAACTACCCCATCACTTACACTCAGCTTTTTCCTTCCTTGATCTCGATGTAGAGAAAGTATTCGATACTCACCCGACTCAACTCATAAAAAGTTATGAAGAAATATCGCAATTCCTAAATACTGTGATTACAACTTATCCTTCAGAGGTGCTCTCTAAACTGGCAAACTTCAAACGAGTTATTCAAAGATCTGTAGAGATATCGGAAGCAAATAGAAGCGCTATTAACTTTAATAATCCCGTATTAAAGTCGCCTCTCTTGCTTTCTAAGACGTACTCTATTTATCCGGATAATACTGATATATACACAGAGTTCCACTCTGAAGCTATAAACCTTATCCATAACAACCTCTCATCTGTGAAGCGTACAATGGTAAAGAAAGATCAGTATACGACTTATGGTATTGCTCTTTACTCTGGACAAGATCTGGTTGCCACGCTTTATAGTGATGAGGTTGTTATTCAGTTTTTAGAGTTTATTCTTGCAAATGTTATCGACGTACCAATCTCTAAGATTCTTCAAGGGGTACAAGTTCCAAAGCTTGATGATCTGAAGTCTATTATATCTTCTTACCAGTCTCTAAGTCGGTCATTGACCGAGGTCTACACTCAGCTTAATAATGACTTCAATATCTACTTAAATAGGGCCATCATTCAAGGCTGATACTTCCATCTATTGATAATTCCCTAATTCCCTATAAACTTTAAATAGGGAGCTAAGCACTTGAAATCAGATATCATACGATTACGAAAAAAGATTTATAAGAACTTGAAAGACAAAGCTATGTCTTACGAGTCTTTTAACTCTGAACTTAGTGAATACGCAAACAATCAGAAAGAATACTCAAAGAGAAAATTTAAAATGTCAGATATGGATTCACTAAAAGAAAGAGTCACAGATAATGATGTTCTCTTTATTGGAGATTTTCATACATTTAATCAAAACGTAAGAACTGTTTTAAGAATTCTTCGTTATATTATTTCGCAAAAATCTGAATGTATCTTAGGTTTAGAGATGGTTGCGGCTGAGGACCAAGTCTATATTGATGCTTACATTCAAGGTCACCTGACAGACCTAGAGTTCCTAGAGAGCGTAAACTATCATAGCTCTTGGAGGTTTCCTTGGACTCATTACAAACTAATCTTTGAGCTAGCAAAAGAGTTCAAGTTAAAAGTGGTTGGATTAAATACGAAGGGATCTTTAATTGAAAGAGATGAGTTTGCAGCTGAAAAGCTCAAACATATACACCTCGAAAATCCATCGACAATAATGCTAGTTCTTTACGGAGAGCTACACATCTCTTTAAATAAAATTCCAGCATTGTTAAAAAAAGTTTGTCCCGAAATAAACGCCTTAATTATTCATCAAAATTTAGATGAAGTTTATTGGAAATTGATTAGACAGAATATTGAGTCGGGAGTTGTTTCATTTTCAAGTAATGAGTACTGCATTGTCTCCGCTCCCCCTTGGATTAAGTACGAGAGTATGATTTATTGGTACGAGAACCTCTGTGATGACCCTGAGTTCGACATCCACGAATACATTATTGAAAACGGTAAGAAAATATTTTCTGAAGATACCAATGATAATTTTTATAATATATCCACAATGCTGGTTGAGCACTTAAAGTTGGACATTGATAAGAATGACCTTGAAGACTTTAACCTTTACGATCATACCAACCTCGAATATGTTGAGGAAAAGCTAGGACAAGTACTTAAACCAAGTCCCTTCCAGTTTTACAATTATCTTATTTCAACAAATAAATCCTTTCGACTTCCCAAGACAAATACCTTTTATTGCTCTAGCTATTCTATGAATCGAATTTCATATCTAGCAGGGATACATATTCTTCATGTTTTTTTTCAGCGAAAAGATATCGATACCGATCAGATTATACAATCAAAAAGCTCTGTACAAAAATTCATTCTCATCACTCTTGAAACAATCGTGGCTTACTTCTTCTCTAAGGTTATAAATCCTCACAGAAAGTGTGATCTATACCTTGACTATAAAAAGTCAGATGATGATATCAGTAAAAAAGTCATAGAGGTTATTGATGGCAACACACTAAGCCAAGTTCTCAAGGGAGTTAATACTAATAATCGCTTTGAAATCTCTGTCAGAGTTGGGCATCTTTTTGGTGAGTATCTATACCTTAGGACACAAAAGAATATATCGAATGATTTTAATTTAAAAGATATTTTAGAAAAGCTCAAAGTAAACAAGGGTTTCTTTGAAGAAATGCGTCTAAAGATCCTACTAGACTTTCAATACAAAGATCATCAAAAGAGGATGTTCTAATGAAGGTTTTAGTACAACGGGTTTTATCAGCATCAGTCACTGTTAATGAAGAGGTGATTGGAAGTATTGAACATGGCTATCTACTCTATGTTTGTTTTGAAAATCAAGATATCGTTAATAGCATTGAATAAGCTGTTAACAAGATAAAAAAGCTTAGAATCATTGAAGATGAAAATTCGAAAATGAACCATGATATTTTTGAAAAGAAGGGAGCGATTTTATCCATTAGCCAATTCACACTCAGTTGGGATGCATCTAAAGGCCATCGCCCGAGTTTAGAAAAATCGATGCCTCCACAGCAAGCTAAAATTTTTTATCCTACCTTTAATGACAAATTAAAGGAGTCTGGATTGAATGTAGGGAGTGGATTGTTTGGGGCAGAAATGAAAGTTGTCTCAACCAATGATGGACCGGTTACTTTTATACTAAACTTCTAAAGAACTATTCATCATCATCATCGCCAAACATCAGGTTTCTTTCAAAGTCATCTGGGCTACTCGCATTGATTTTGGCTTCTTCCATAGTGATTTTTTTAGCCTTATACAAGTCAGTGATATGCTGATCAAAGGTTTGACTTCCAGATCCATTTTTTCCTTTCTTGATATAGGTATAAATTTCACCAATACGGTTTGCATCAGCAATGGCCTCTTTGATACCTGGAGAAGTAATCATAATTTCCTGAGCAGCAACTCTCCCCTTCCCATCAATAGTTTTTAGCAGTCTCTGAGAAATTGTGGCATAGAGATTATCTGCAATTCTTGCGCGTACAGCATCCTGCTCTTCAGGAGGAAACATGGAAATAAGTCTTCCAATTGTATTAAGTGCATCTGTGGTATGGACAGTTCCAAAAACGAGATGCCCCGTCTCAGCAGCTTTTAAGGCGATACCAATTGTTTCAGCATCTCTCATCTCACCAATTAAGATAATATCTGGATCTTGCCTTAAAGCAGATCTAAGAGCAGATGCAAAGTCCTCGGTGTCTTCGCCAATTTCACGTTGAGTTATGCGAGCTTTTATTGGCGTATGTATATACTCAACTGGATCTTCCAATGTAAGAATATGCAGTGGTTTAGTCCTATTCACATGATTGATCATTGCTGCAAGTGTAGAACTTTTTCCCGATCCCGTTGCTCCGGTTACAAGGACAAGTCCATTATGAGTACTTGCTATTTTATTAACCACGAGTGGTATTCCTAAGGCCTCAGTAGTTGGTACATCAACATCGATAATTCGTAGGATGATACCAAGCTTTCCCTGATACCTAAGAAGATTATATCTAAGTCTACATAGTTTAAGGATCTGGAATGAACCATCAAGTTCTTTCAAATTATCCAAGTCTGCCTTTGCTTCTTCACTCTTTACCAAGATGCGAGCAATCGTTTTAAGATCAACAGCTGTAAGGTCATCCATCTTAACAGGAATAAGATCTCCTCTCATTCGGAAACAAGGTTTTTCATCTGTCCGAATATGGATATCACTGACACCATTCACGACTGCTGACTTAACTAACTTTAAAAAATTTTCTTTTGTAATCGCCATGAATAACTTATCGAAAATATGTACTAAAACTTAATGAATTCAGGATCTTATTTATTTATAAAATGCTTTTTACCTTCGTAAAAACAGGCAACTTTTCCAACAAATCGGACCTCTTCGCCCTCCACGATGATACCTACACCGTCTGGACAAGCATACACTGGCGCGCTATTGCCAAGAGAGTACTTTCTTAGCGCTTCGTCATAGCGCTTAGAATTTCTATAGTGAGGAAAGAAGTCAAAGTTGACTAATTTCATTGAGTTTAAGTTCTTAATATTTTCCTCATTGTCATCTTTATCAAATTCAGGAAAACCAGCAGTATCAATTCTAGGAGTCATAATTATCGCGCCGGCACTTAATCCGCAAAGTATTCCTCCTTTGAGGGCCCAGTCCTTAAGACCTTGCATCATCCCTGATTTCTTTAAGTGTTTTAGGAAGTAATAAGTATTTCCCCCACCAAGGTGAATAATATCTGATAAGAAAATACTGTCCTTCATAAATTCACTAAATGGCTGGTCAATATTTAATCTTAAAATTCTTGAAACTCCGAGAGATGAATATTGATCGACAATATCATTAAAGTACTCATCCGAATCATGGCCACAGGCTGGGATAAAGGTGATGATAGGCTCTTTTTGATTTTTAATTAATGATAGTAGCTTAGAATCTAAGGTTCTATTCTCCTCAGCATCACCACCACCATAAAAGACTAGTTTCATATCCCTTCTCTATGTTCCTCTATGATTTCCATAAATTTATTCAAAATGCCTTCTGGATATTTTTGCGGAAATTTAACTTTATGATCAGGGTTAAGGTTTTGAGTTGCTTCAAGAGCATTTAGAAGGTTATTAATCTTCTCGTTTGAAAGTTCTTTTCTTTTTTTCAATATTTCATTAATAATAAAGGTCGTAGCATCTCCAGTTATACGATTAGGCTTATTAATAACTTGGGATCTTCGTGAAATATCAAGCAGAGTCTTTTTCTCTGTTTCTTGAAAAATTTTTGCAGTTTTCTTGATAATATCTTTATACAACTTTTGAAATTCTTCGATCTTCTGCTTTTTATATGAGTTTATTTCTAAGTCTTCTTTTGAAGCAAGCGAGGATGTCATAATTTCGACAAATTGCTCGGCAACTAAGTTAGAGTCACTCAGCATAAAAGCCTGAGGTAACTCTCTCAATAAATCACGCATATTAAAGATAGCATCCCAAGTTTTTCCATCAGAGATTTTAACTTCACCTTTTTTCGTTTTCATTTTTTCAAAATATGAAAATGATTTACGTAAGTTTTCAACCAACTTAGGATCACGTTTTTGAACTTGCTTTACTTTTCTTTCGCTTAATCCTAATCGATGAAGTAGGTTTAAGTCCTTTTGATTCTCGTATACATCTTCAAAGCTATTAAGGACTTCGTGATTTGCAAAATCTGTAATACTGCCTTTCTCTTTGGTTCGTATATAGTTTACGACCTGAGCAAAAGTTTGAACTATATATTTTGCTTTCGTTTTTTGCTCATATAAATTGGTAGAGAAACGTTCTACATCATCATACCTGTACTCATAATGGCAAAGTCCAAATTGTCTTACGGACCCATAGTCAATAATACCACCATCCATAAGAATATTATCTCCATCCCAGTCAAGCCAACAAAAAATATAATCATCTTCAAACCTTGCAGATAATTTTGCAAATGTGTCTTTGATTTGATTAAGGAAAAAGTCATATTTACGATAATTTTGAGGACAATCTTTCCACACCTCAGATTCTCTCTGTCTCTCGATATAGTAATCCACAATACTCTTTAAGGATTGGTGATCATCTTGTTTTAAGTATAAAAACATATGACTTGGGCGAATTAGATTTCTATGAGCTCTGATATTTATGGAGATATTATTTTTGAACTCAATAATTGCCAGAGATCTCTCTGTAGAGTAATTATTTTGATTAAACACTCGGCTTAAAATTGCGGTCGCAAAGCCTTCATCGACCTCAGCGTATCCACAACCATAAGATATTGTAGGATCTCCGGTTTCAAAATAACGTCCAAACTTACTAGTTGCTGGACTTAATTTTGTCGCCCCAGTACCGCCAGATGAAATATCCCAAACTTTACTTCTGTACTTGACTTGGCCGTTCCAAACACTTCTTCCGTCACCAGAAGTTTTACCTTGTTTATTATCATGTTGTAATTGGAGATATCTAGTGGCCATATAAGTCCCAGACTTCATATCTGCCTCAGGAAATTTTCTTTCCTGTTCTTGATCAAATTCATTAATGATTTGGATACTGAAAGTCTGTAGAATCTTAGCTTCAAGTTCAGGAGTTATCTTTCCATCATGATCTGCTGGAATTAGTCCCATTTCTTTAGCAAGAGTGAAGTTAAAGTAGGATACCTTACCACCCTTTCTAATTCGTGCCGGATAATCTACAAATCCTTCTGGCAGGACTTTTTTAAATGGATGGGATCCATCCAGTTGATCAAATCGCTTATAAACGTCTTGTTGTTTAACTTTCTTTGCTAATGCCATGAACATCCTGTTCTAGTTCTACAATCGTCAATTATATTCTAGCATAAAGCTCTTTAGAATTTAAAGAAAAATGACAATCTTACTTCAATGCTTTAAGAAACGTGGCCACTTCTGCTCTTGCTGCTAAGAAATGTTGATTAGAAAGCTCAAGTCCTTTTGTAATTGTACGTATTTCTTCAGACTCTACTGACGCTACTTCACCATCGCTTGCAGCTAGTATAAATAATGCTTTAAGTAACATAAACCGGTCATCACTATTCAAATGTTCTTTTAGTGGATGAACGTAGAGATGATTCTCTAAGCCGGCCATCTCTTTAATGTGGTCAATCGCCATAAGTGCGATTAAGTCTGAGTGAACCAGACTACTAATACTCCAAATCTTAAGAGTCTCTTTAATTTGCTCCATCTCTCCTGGATCTAACTCAAAGTCCACATATGCAACTCTGGCCAGAAGGCCTGCAACACAACTAGTAATAACCAATTCTTTCTCTTCCATAGAAGGGTATTCTTTTTGTAGCTTCTCATGAAGAGCACTATATTTTTTTACATCACTCTCGTTTTCATTTTTAAAAAAAGAAAAAATACTCATATACATCTCCATAACTTATTAAATCATTGCAAAAATCTTATACTCCTTTGCGAGCTTATACAAATAAGTTACAATCAATACCAAAGGAATAACAATGATAAACTTTGCTGACACAACAATGGAATTGGAAGTTTTTGGAAATGTATCAATTTACTTTGGTATTGGTGTCCAAATTCTTTTTGCACTATTACTAGGTGGACTTGTAGGATACGACCGAGAAGTCAAAATGAAAGCTGCAGGTTTTAAAACAAATATTATGATTTGTATTGGGGCAACCCTCTACACCACTATATCCTTACTCAATCTTCACACTTCCGACTATAGTAATATGATTGATCCTAATCGAATCGCAGCTCAGATTGTAAGTGGAATAGGTTTTTTAGGAGCCGGTGCTATTATTCAAGGAAGAGGGAGTGTTTCAGGTCTTACAACAGCAGCAACGATTTGGGTTGTAGCGGCCATTGGGTACACTATTGGTGTTGGTTATCCTTTCGTTGCAACGATGTTCTCTTTAACCGTTTTAGTTGTACTTAGGTTACTTAATCCAATAAATAAATTAATTGAACGGGAAGATGAAAGAAATAATTATCATGTTGAGGTTCTATCATACGGTTCGGTTCAGCAAACAGTTATTCATATTCTAGAAATGGAAAATGTAAAAGTTATTAGCATGACTGAAGAGACACATGATCTCACTCAAGAAATGAGAATTCTAAATATCTATATTAATGGTCACCCAAGGTCGATTGAAAGATTAACATCGGACACCACTGACGCCATTAGAGTAAAGAAAGTTACCGCTAGAGAAATTCTAACGGTTCCATCTATTTTAACAGCAAATGAAAAATTTTAGTTATTAGCGAAATAGTAATTCGTTAAGAATGTAAGTCTCACTCTTTTTTCAACAGTCTCGGGTTGTTCATGTAAGAATGATTCCAACTGGTCTAGATAACCCATGTCGCATGCAAAAGTATCTGCGTCAACCTGAGCTTCCATAGGGTCATCAGAGTTTTCAGAGTGCTCTAACATAATGTGACCTACTTCATGAGCAAGTACTGCCCTGGCCCACCCGTCAAATGTTTTTGTTAACAATTCAAATAGTTCCGGAAATATAATGATTACATTTTGCTGAAGAGGACTTACAGCACAAGCATATCGTCCATTAGATCTAGCAAATGTTGTTACCTTCTCAAAGAATACTTTTTGTAGAACTCTTTTTGGTAACCTCTCCAGGAAATCAGTAAAATTTGCTTTCACATAATTATTTTCAGATATCCAACGATGCTCCTCTTGCTCTAAAACAAAATTTACCATTTCATCTTTACTTAATTCTCTTTTTAAAAATTTTCCAACATTAATCATATTCACCTCGCACAATTTCTATCGGTCGAAGGTCTGACTTAACATTATCCAAACTTTAGCTTTGGCAAAGTTTTCCTCGGAAATTTATACCTAAGCATACGTAATTCCTAAATATCAGAAGAATTACAAAGGTAATACTTGATAATTACACTCAAATAGTCGAAAATAGAGGGAATTCAAAAAAACACTCTGGTCTTGTGTGGTACGTACGTTGTTGCTGTTCGTTTAATGTGGATCAAATCAGAGTAACCGCTTGGCAGACTACCCTTTATATTCAAAAGTTTTGATACTTTTTTTTATTGTATTATTACTTCTGTTTGCCTATGACGCCCAATCGGGAGCGGTTTATGAAAACAAAAGGACTAGCAAGTCTTCTACTGGTCACCTTATTGTGCACCAGTCTTACTTCATGTAAGGAAGAAGAGTTTTACGAGAAAGAGTATATTGATACCCTTCAGGATCAATACGATGCAGAGAATCTTCCAGATGAAATTGCGGAACTTCCTTGGGAAGACGTTGACGATGATGGAAAGCCTGACCTTCCAGGTGATGACGGAAACGATGACGGAAATGATGACGGAAATGATGACGGAAACGATGACGGAAACGATGACGGAAATGATGACGATGACACAACTCCTCCAGGGGTTATCCTAAAAACAGCGAGTGATGAATTCAAGCAAGAAGCTAGTGGACAAAAAATCGATATCCTTTGGGTTATTGATAACTCTGGTTCAATGGGTGATGAGCAAAAAGCCTTAGGTGAAAATTTTGATGCCTTTATCAAAGAATTTGTGGAAAAAGGTGTCGATTTTCAAATGGCCGTTACGACGACCGATACTCAGGGTAATAATGCTGGTAAAGAGTTCAAAGACTCAATTTCAAGACTAACAACGACTAAACTTAATACTGACAAAGATCAGTTCATGACTGACTTTAAAGACATGGTAAAAGTTGGCGTTAGAGGATCTGGATGGGAAAAAGGGTTAAAAGCTTCTGAAGTTTTTACTAACCGTTTCCAAAACAAGTGGCTTAGAGATGATGCATACTATGCAATAGTTTATGTATCAGATGAAGCTGACCAGTCTGAAAAAGAAGTTGCAGAGCATTTAAAGCAAATTTCTAAATGGAAAGAAAATGACAATTTAATTAAGGCCTACAGTATTGTGGATCTTTCTTATCAAAATCAGAATCCTTCAAGCTACAAAGGCAGAAGAGGTATTCAAAGAGGTCATGAGAGATATTTAGAAATGAGTGAAAGAACTGGTGGATCGAGTTCTAGTATCAAGGGTGATTTTCATGAAACACTTCTTGATATGGGATCTCAAATCGCTACATTAACAACACAATTCTCTTTATCAGCTGTGCCTTATGATACTACAGATATAAGGGTCCTTGTTGATGGTGTTGAAGTTACTGAATGGAACTATGTTTCAGCCTCTAACTCAATTCAGTTCAATGTTGATGCAGCTCCAACTGATAACGCACAAATAGAAGTTATTTACTCAGTAGAAGATAAATAAGCCAAGTAGGCTAACTGTCTTAAACTATTAAACTTGGGGGTGAAATCAGATTTCACCCCCATTTAGTCTAGAGAAAATCTCAAGTATGAATTCTATTAGCCGACAAGTTAAGTAAGCTTAAGGAAAACTAAAAACTATGAAAAAATTTATATCTCTATTTATATTCAGTTCTCTACTAATTTCTAATGTATTTGCTGGTGAAAAAGATCTTTACGACTTTTTATGGCTAGATCCAGATAAGTCTGTTTATGTTCTTCAAAATAAGATCTTTGAAAAAAAGAAATCCATTTATATGGATATAGGTCTTATTTCAAACCTTACTTCGAACTTTCAAGATACTATTGGTGGTCAATTTAAGCTTGGGTACTATTTTCATGAAGAGTGGGCAATCGAACTTAATTATATGCAATACTCAAACTCAGATAATGCTGCATATGAAAGCGTTGAGATTGTTTCTGGATTAGCACCCTTTGTAAGAAGGCCTTTAAGCTCAACCTCTATTTTTATGATTTGGTCTCCATTTTATGGAAAAATTAATACCTTTAATCAAATTTTTTACTTTGACTGGTCTTTTGGTTTAGGAACTGGTCAATACATAATGGAAAGTAATTTAGATACAGCACAATTAAAAACACGAGATGTTTATAAGTCTGAAACTTATACTCCAGTTCAATTAAAAACAAATTTCAAATTTCATTTAAATAGATCGGTTCATTTGGGAATCGAATACCTAAATACAAACTACCAGGCTGGAACTCCTAAGAACCCTAATTCAAAAGCATGGACAAATAATAATGATATTATTTTTAGTATAGGAGCTTCATTCTAATGAAACTTCTACTGATAATCATATTCACTATGAGTAGTTTTACTGTACTTGCAAAAAAGTCTAAAAAAGATACTCTATATCTAAAGTCTTTAAAGCACTTTCAGAAAGAAGACTACTTTACTGCCTTAGAGACAGTGGCGAGACAATACAAGTACAATACTCCCGATCAGAACATGCAATATTATATTGAACAATTGGTAGGACATACTGGAACACATTTCTTTAATACGTTCTCAGATCTAGAACTACGAAAAATGAATATCCCAACAACTGACCTAATAATGGCCAAAAGGAATTTATATTTAAGAAAGTTTAAATATACACATAAAAGGTTAAAAAGAATGCCCAAAGGTCATAGACTTTACGCTGAGTCTCTTCTGGTAAAAGGTACTGCATATTTAATGGCTAAAAAGTATATGAAGGCGATTGAGACATATAAGAAGTGTACAGAAAACGCATTCGGTTGGGAAAAGAAAACAGACAATAGACAGCAGAATTACTTTTCAGTAATTAAAGAGACCTGCATTATAAATATTGCAAGAATCCACTTTAAGGAAAAAAATTATAAGCAAGCGATAAGAAACTATGAGAATATTCCAAAGAGATCGTTTAAGTGGCCATATACATTACTAGAAAAAGCTTGGGCCTATTATTACACTGGTAACTATAATCGTTCTTTAGGCATACTAATGACATATAACTCTCCCCTATTAGAGAGTTACTTTATGCCAGAAGCAGAAGTACTAAAAGCATTAAACTATTTTAAGCTATGCCTTTATGAAGATGCTTTAAAGGTCGTAGATGATTATTACACGACATTTGCACCTCGAAGTGAAAAATTGAAACGTATGATCAATGGTCAAGGCAAGAAAGATTTATATTTCTTTGATTTAATGTTCTCTCCAATAAGTGAATCAGAAAAAGAAAACAAATTTCTAAGAAACCTTATAACACAAGCTTCAAAAAGAATTAAGTACAACTTAGATTTAAATTCATACTACCAAATGAACGCTGAGATTGTAAGAGCAAACAAAGGTGCGAACCTAAAGTTACTCGAAAGAATGAAGAGAGATTTAAAAGAGCAAATAAATCATTATGTAAAAGTGTCAATGTATAAGTTTATAAATGAAATCCATTCTCTATCAACAGAAATGTTCAATTTAAAACTAGAGATTCTATCTAGAAAAAGAGATCTCGCCTATAAGAATAGAACATTTAATAAAGATAGAAGTCGTGGTGATTTCAAAAACATCAAGCGTGAAAAAAATCAAGAGTTCTGGACATTCAAAACAGAGTTTTGGGCAGATGAGCTTGGAGATTATTCACTTGCTTTAAGTTCAACGTGTAAAACAAGGAGAATCAGTAAAAATGAATAAGATAATCGTATTAATTATCGCCTTCTGCTGCACGTTTCCTGTCTGGGCCCAAAAGAAAAAAGTCATTTACAAGTACAAGGAATATGAGAAATTTGATCTTGGAGACCTTGAAATTAAAGGGAGTGTAATTGCTCCTGGAGATATATCTGTAAAAGAAAGAAGAAGAAAAGTGTTTGAGCGAGATCTCTTAAATAGAGAGGATTTTGATAAAAAAATAATCGATGAGATCAAATTTTTGAGGTAATAAGGAGCAATTATTATGAATGAAACAACAGAAGCAACAGTTCAGGGGAATGAGACCGTTGAACAAGTACCCGGCAGTCCACAAGAAGAATTGAATTCAGTTCAAGGATTTGCCAAGTTTATGGATGATGGTGGGGTTTTCATGTGGATCATATTGGCCATATGGGTACTCGGAGTTATCATCGCTGTAGAGCGTTTTAAAAATCTATTTAAATTTGATATTGATGGAACAAGCTTAATGAGTGAGATCAAGAAGAATGTTCTTACAAATGAAGTTCAAACATCAATACAAGATTGCTCAACAAATAAATCTCTTCTGGCCGGTGTGCTAAGAAACGGATTAAAAAGAGCGAATCAATCCAAAGAGCAAATTCAAGATGCTCTGGAGTCTTCGATGCTTGAGGCAATTCCTCATGTTGAAAAGAGACTTGGGTATCTCTCATTAATTGCAAACGTTTCAACTCTAATTGGTCTATTAGGAACAATTTATGGTTTGATCCAGTCATTCGCAGCGGTTGCATCTGCAGATGCAGCATCTAAAGCAGAGTTACTAGCACTCGGAATTTCCAAGGCCATGAATACGACAGCATTTGGACTAATATCGGCAATTACAATTATGGTTGCACATCAAATACTGACAACTAAGTCTGAAAAGATTATGGGTGATCTAGAGCACTACTCTGTAAAATTAGTAGATCTATTATCCACAAGAAAGACTAATAAAGCACAACCTGAACATAGTGATGCTGCCTAACAGATTCGTCTCAAGGAAAGCAGGAGAAAATGATGCGTAGGAAATTAAAGAAACCACAAAAGTTAAACTTAATACCGATTTTGGATGCGATATTTATTTTTATATTCTTCCTTCTTATGTCGGCACAGTTTATCGATATTTATGAAATTGGTAGTGATGCTCCAATTACCTCTACTACTAACATGAAGATGGATAAGCCACCATTAAACTTAACGATTGTGCTAAGTGGAAATAAAGTTGTTGTAAAAACAGGATTGGATGAAAATGTATATAAGTCTTTTTCTGTATCAGACCTCGGAAAGTTAAACGATACGCTCATCGAACTTAAAAAGCAAAACCCGACTGAAACTTCTGCCATCCTTAAGCCTGCGCATAATTTCAAGTATGACAAGATTGTAAAAGTCATTGACCACACAAGAGAAATTGTTAAGCCAGATTACTATATTACGGCTTTAGATAAAGATAATAAGAAGTATCCATCAAAAGTATTATTTGAAAAAATAATATTTGAGACACAGGACTAGTTATGAATAGAATGTTTTTTAAAGGTAAACAAAGAAGAGCAAAAGAGCCAATGGAGATTGATATAACATCTCTACTAGATGTTCTTGTTATTTTACTTGTTTTCTTACTTAAGAGTTATAATGCATCAGATTTAAAGCTGGACCTTATTAAGAACTTAACTGTTCCTGTCTCCGATGCAAGAAAGTTAGGCAATCATGCAATAATTGTACAGATTGATGCTGATAAAAATATTTTTGTTAATCAAAAAGAAATTGGAAAAATAACAGCATCTGGAGAACATCAAAACTTACTTGCTGAATTAAAACGTATAAAAGATAATATAAGATCACCAGCAGAGGCGAAGTCAAAGTCAGTTAACTTAGTATTTGATAAATCGGTTCCTTATAAAGTTATGAAGGGTGTTATGCATACGTCTGCTATTGCTGGGTATACTGAGTTTAAATTTATTGTTCAAGGTAATTATTAATGAAGTACACCTCTTTTTATCTTCTTTTAATCTCTCTTAGCTTTAGTGTTTTGTCTAAAGGCCCTGAGAAGGTAATGTCAAAGGAAGAGTTTGAAAAGAAAAGATGGACTAAAATCCACCAACTGATAGAGGATGAAATCTCCACAATCATGAAGGTTAGAAAGAAATCACAAAAGCTTCAGTACAGATTGTTTGAACTAAAGTCTGAAAAAGTAAAATTATATAAAGAGAAAGAAAATAAAGAGTTCATGATCAAAAAGATGAAATATGGAAAGAAAATTAAAAGAAAAGATATATTTAAAAAGACATTAAAATTATACAGGAGTGCTAATGCATATGGCCTTAATCTCTTAAAAAAGTATCCTAGAACAAGATATAAAGCTGCAATTTACTATACTCTCGCCTTAAATTCACGAGATTTCTCTTATGATAGTAAAGAGCTAACCTATCTAAGAAGGGCCATTGAATTCTCTAAAGGGCAGAGGAATGTTAATTATTTAGCAAGAACAAGCCTTGCGGAGTATTACTACAATAAGAAAAACTGGAAAGCAGCAATATACCAATATGATATCGTTCTCAATAATAAAGATGACGAATGGTATTCAAAAAATTTACTTAATTATGGTTGGTGTAAACTTAAAAGCCAAAAGTTTGAAATTGCGATTACATCTCTTGAACAATCTTACAAACTAAGTGGTGATGAATTCTACGTAGATGTTAGAGATCAAGCGATGACGGGACTTATTTCTTTTTATGTTCTCGGAAAGCAAATAGAACGAGGTATCAAATTCATTGATAAGTTTACAATTGAGAGTGAAAAGAATAATTCGTTCTTAAAACTAGCAAGGAAATCGTCTGCTAAAGGTCATTACAAAGAGACTGAAACAATTGTTTCACTCTTAGAAGACAGAGTTAGCGCCAAGAAAGAAACTGAACTATATGCTGATTTAAGGTTATTTCAATTTGATTTATACAATCAATATCATAAGCCTAAAAAACTAATGAATATTGCTCAAATGTTCAAGACAATAAAGTTCTCAGACTATCAGCAAGAAGATGCGACAACAAAAATCGCTGAAGTTGTAGGAGCAAAACAAGTCATTTTAAAGAAAGATTTTTCTAAGCATGATCAATCTTATGACAGAGGAATTTTAACAGAGATAATCTCCTATTTTGATATCCTTGCTGTTGTAAACAACAAGGAAAAAGGGCTTTATGAATACTATAAAGCAGAAACTTATTACTCTGTCCATAGATTCAGAGATGCATTAAAGAATTATAAAATTTCTCTAGTTGACTATGAAGACAAACTTGCCACAGAAGATCTAAGATTGAAAAATATCGATGCGATCTTTTCATGTATTGATTATATAGAGTTTAATAAAGTTGAAGAATCAAAAGAGTTAGTCTTTGCTTTCAATAAATATCTTTCTTATTGGCCTAAAGACAAGAAAGCTCAAACGATCTTCCCACGTCTTTTTGGAATATATCTTACAAGAAAAGACTTCTCAAACATGCAGTCTACTTTAGATCGATATATCGCAAACTTCAATAAAGACTTAAAGAAACAGCGTGATCTTTACCGTTTACAACTTGATCTACTAATTAAAACAGAAAATACGACATTGCTTTCAGGAAAGATTAATCAAATGCAAAAAGGATATCTTGCTTTTGATAAGCAGGAAGTTAAAAAGTCAGAGACAATTCTTGCTAATATTCTCTTCAATAGCTTCAAAAAGCTTAATACCGACGGAAAACCTGATGAGGCCCTTGCCGGATATCAAAAAGTTCATTTTACTGATTATTATCCTAAATCAATTAAAGCTGAAGCTGCATTTAATATGGGAATGATATATACTGACACCCAAGATCATAACAATGCAATAAAGTGGTATGAAAAGTCCTTTAAATTTTACTCGAAGAAAGAAATAAATTCAAAGAGAGTCTTTTTAGAAAAAATGTCACTTAGAACAACTTTATTACATGACTTTCTTTATGCAGCAAAAATAGATCAATTTATCTTAAAGAGTTATTGTTCTGAAAAGAAAAAGAATCTTAAAGTCTTTACTTCTGCAATACGTAATGACTTGGCCAATGACTATATTAGCAAGGTCTTTTATACAATTAAATCTTATAAAAAATGTATCAAGCTAGTTCCACAAAGTTTAAAACAAGAAATCCTTTATCACCTTTATGAGAATAAACATGAGTCGGATATGATTTCCTTTATCGATCAACATAAACTGAATATTGTTTTCCCAGACCTTGTTGGTACATATTATGAGCGTCTGTTCTGGAAGTACTACGAATCTTCCCCATCAAAAAGTAGTAAGTATTCTACTCGACTCAAGCAAATTAAAACAAAGAACTCATTATTACTTTTAGCTGCGTTGAAAGATTATAAAAAGATACTAAAGAAAGTAAATACATTCTCTAAGGTTCGCATTAGTATTAATAAAGAGAAGCCAGATCCTAATAATTTTTCAGCAAGTTTACAACGACGACTTGGAAACCTTCAGCCAATCATTTCATTTGCTGATACAATACTCAAGAAAGGCCATGGTCAAGTTTCTGTTATGACCTATGATGTCCTTACAAAAATTACCAATGACCTTTCTAGAGAAGTTGCAAGTTATTCTATTCCCATAAACGATAAAAACTTTCAAAAGCAATTTAAGGGACAGATGAATATGCTTACTAAGAATATTTCATCTCAAAGTGATGGATTTAAGTTAAAGTCGCAAAGCTTAATTGAAAAATATGAGCTATTACTCACTCAAAGAGATGAGAGTCACCTAGCGTACGATATCCTAAGGATTTCTGATATAAGACCGAAAGCGAGTGAAATGGCCATAACGATAGGAATGAGTAAATAATATGATCAAGCCCCTAATTAATCTTTCATTATTTTTTCTTATTGCCTCATGTTCTTCTTACAACAATATGAGGCAGATTAAAGAGGATAAGTACGATGGGCTCAGATTTGAGTCATTTAATCGCTATGATTTAGTCAGATTGGATAAACAGGTCAAACTCCAAAATCCTGTGGCCCTGTGTCAGAGAGCTGAGTATAATGATGCAAATGATATTTTTAAGGATAGATTAGATAAAAATCTAAACAACTATGATTACTGGAACCAGATTAGTACATGTTACATCTTAAAAAAGGAGTATACCCAGGCTAAAAAGTTCCTGGATATTGCTATGAGTACAGCTAAAACAAAGGTACACAAATCTCTAATTCTTAATAATATTGGCGTAGTTCAGTTAGAGACAGAGAACTATCAGGAAGCTAAAGACTACTTCAAGAAGGCCATAGCCCTTAATAAAGCGGCTTTAAGCCCTAGATATAACCTTTCCCAGGTATTTATGAAGTTTGGCCTCTACAACAAGGCACAAGAGCAAATAAAGACACTTCTGAAGCGAAATGCCCAAGATATTGATTTCCTTAACTCTTATGCTCATATTGAACTTATGCAGAACAGGTATAAACAGGCACTAGTATTTTTTAATAAGATCCCTAAGGCCTATAGATCACGTGATGATATTGCCACTAATATGGCCATGACATATTTTATGCTTGGTCTCTATGATAATGCTAAAAGTACTCTCAATAATGCCGATAAGGAAGATAGCTTTTACTCGGCCGCCCAAGTTGATATTTTAAAGAAATTAGACAAGGCCACAGGAAAATAAATGAAATCAAAAGTCTCATTAAAGCTCATCATTAATGGTGAGTCTTATTCATTAAATACGAATAAGCTTCTGATTGGATCAGCTGAGAATGCAGATATTAAAATTCAACACGATAGTATATCTCACTATCATGCCATGGCCTTTATTGAGAATAATACGGCCATGATTTTGGATCTTGAAAGTCAAAATGGCACATATATAAATGGTGTTAAAGTTGGTACAAAACATGCTCTCTTTGATGGAGATACACTATCTCTTGGTAAGGTTCATTGTGAATTAATTGAAACGAATGAAGTTGTAGAGTTTGCAAATCAAGACGGAGAAGTTCAAGTTTATGAAGAGCTTCAAGCTGAGAAAGTTTATGTTCCAGCTGCTGCCAATGAAAATGAAATACTTATTGATGATGAATACTGTGATGTCGTTTTTGATGACTCGAACTTTGAAACATTAAATTCAAATCCTTTATTAGGTTTTCAAATTGATAAAGAGTCTTATGTTGAGACTGAAGAGTTTGAAAACTCATTTAACATGGTTGAACAGAATGATGGTCAATGTATTCAAGTTACAACTTCATTAAACGGTAGTATGCTCGAACAGTACTACTATCCCATCGCAGATGGTGTTATTAAAGCTTCCAATAAAGAAAAGAAAGGGCATGTTGTCGTTGATATATTAAATAGTGAAAAACCAATACCACTTTTTAATGTTCAAGACGGAGTAATTTCCCTATCTGAAGTTGAAGACTTCAACTTAAGTCAAACTTCTATGAACCTTACAGATAACAAAGTCCTTGTTCTTTCAAGAGGGACTTATCAGGTCTTTATTGAGACATCGAATGTTCCTAACAAACTTATACATATTTCATCACTAAGAAGAGATAAAGCCTTTATACAAGATACGGCCAAGAGGTTTGCAGCAGTCATTCTACCAATGCTACTTCTATTGTTAGTTGACTTCACTATTGAAATGAAAAAGCCAATTAAAGAACTTTCAATTATTTATAAGAAACCTACTAAGGCGACTCAAGATAATAAAAAAATGGCGAGTACAAATCCGAATGATACGAAGAAAAATACTGGTCATAAGAGTACAAAGCAACCCGATAAAAAAATTGCTCATAGTAAATCAGGTCAAAAGTCTCAACCTAAAAAATCGGCTCAAAAGAAAGTTGCCAAGTCAGCGGCTAAGAAGCCTGCAAGTAAAGCAAAAGCTAAAACGAAAGCTTATAACTTTAAGATGGCCACAAATGTTAACTCACTATTCAATACTTCTAAATCTGTTGCGGTTGCAAACAGTAACTCAGCAAGTACTGTCAAGACAACATCTTCAGTATCTGGAAGCCTTAGTACTAAAGTGAATGGTACGAGTTCAAATGCTATTGGTAATATGGGATCTGACTCTGCCGGGAGAGCAGCGGCCAGCATGGGGTCGAAAGGACTATCATCCAAGTCAGGAAGAGATACAGCTTATATTCAAACTGAAACTGTCGTACTTGGGTCAATGGATCCAGAGTTGCTTAGAAAAATACTACAACAATACTTACCTCAATTTAGGCATTGTTATCAGCAAGAACTTGCTTACAACTCTGACGATATAAAAGGTATTGTAGACCTAAACTTTGAAATATCTGCTTCTGGTAAAGTTGGAAAGATTAAAGTTAGAGCAAAAGACTCAAGATTTTCGAAAAAGGGAACCAACTGTATGGCCGATGTACTGGCAATCATCGACTTTCCGAAGCCAAAAGGTGGTGGACGAGTTGCAGTTAGACAACCCCTTAGTTTCTTCTCAGAAAAAGAGAATAGCTAATATCTACCACTATTCACCTAGTCACATAACTTCAGTATAATGTGACTATGAATCTAAACTTAAAATACCTACTTAGTCTTGAAGATGTTTATATCTTTATCATTACTGCTTTAATCCTATTACTCCTTTACGTTCTAAGCGGAAAATCAATTAAAAAATCTAGAATGCATAATGACCAAAAAAGAAGAACGATAGCAAAGCTAAAGTATCTATTTCTTTTTACTCTCTTTATTCTCATATTTATTCTCTGGGCCACTGAGCTCTATCAATTTATAATCTCTATTGCAGCCATTGCTGCAGGTTTTGCAATTGCTACGAAAGAAGTGTTTCTCTGCTTAGGAGGATCTTTTTATCGAGGTTTCGCTAGCCCCTTTGTTGTTGGTGATAGAATAGAAATTAACGGTACTCGTGGTGATGTCGTAGATATAGGGCTATTTGGCACTCAGTTACTTGAAGTTGGTCCCAAAGACTTAACTCATCAATTTACAGGGCGAACAGTCACAATACCTAATTCAACTTTCCTGACGAAACAAATTCTTAATGAAACCGACTCTGTTAATCATGAAACCGATTTTACTCTACATGTTTTTATGGTGCCAATTAAGAATGATACCCATTGGAATGATCATAAAGATACACTATACGAGAGTACAAACCTTATCTGTGATAAGTACACAGATCCGGCGACAAAGTTCTTTAAGGAATTAACAAACAAAAGGCAAGTTGATATGCCTGCTATCGCACCAAAGATTACAATCAAATTTTTAAGCCCTGAAACACTTAACCTTATTGTTCGCATAACAGTACCTGCAAAGATGAAAGGTCTTATTGAGCAGGAGATAGTTAAGGATTATCTTGAAAAGAGTCATCACGAATGAAAATAGCTAGCCTTACTTGCAAAGAAGTAAATCCAGACACGACAGTTGATGATTATTTAGCATTTGAGCTACTCAGGGCCCAAGGACACTCCATCGATGAGTTAATATGGGATAGTCCTCAAAACTGGGAAGAATATGACTTGGTCATCGTAAGAACGACCTGGGACTATATGGAGAAACTTGAACTCTTTCATAAAGTTTTAGCTGAAATCGATTCGAAGACAAAACTGATTAATCCCTTAGAAACTCTCATTTGGAATTCTAATAAGAAATACCTTCTTGAGTTGGGTGAGATTGGTATCCCTACAATTCCAAGTCTATTACGTGAAAAAATTGAAAGAAGTGAAATTGCCTCTCTCCTATCTGATCCAAAATATAGTGATGGTATCGTAATAAAACCCTGTGTAGGAGCTTCTTCCATTGGAATACAATTCATCAAAGATGTATCCGACTTTAAAGAAGTTCAAAAAGGAGAATGGTTTATTCAACCCCTTCAGCCAAAAATTCAAGAGGTCGGTGAACACTCCTTATTTTTCTTTGAAGGAAAGTTCAGTCATGCAATATGTAAACTTCCAAAGCAAGGCGAATTTAGGTGCCAAGAAGAGTATGGATCTAATATTAGTAATTGGTCTCCAACTAAAGAAGCTATTCAAGTGGCCTCGAGAGTATTCACAGAACTAAAGCACCCTATTAACTATGCCAGGGTTGATCTACTTCAAGATAATAATGGAAACTACCAAGTCATTGAAGTTGAGTTGATAGAGCCTTGCTTATACCTCAGTACCAGTACTGATGCGCCTGGCAATTATGCTAAGATGGTAAGAGGATTACTCAAGTAAGGTAGCGATTACCGCCATTAATATCTTTTTCTACATTCTAGACTTAAATACCGATGAGATTGTGATGTATAAAATAATCTTACTCTTCATTTTAACTAGTTCGACAGTACATGCTATGGACTTAAAGTTCCGCGACCAAAAGCGAAATTATGATTTTAAAATTGATGAGTACGGTGTTTCATTCAAATCACAGTTTGCAGAATACTTTATATTTAGCACAGATTGTAATCAGAAATATATTTTTCAACTAAAAAAAAGAATTAAGGCACAACTACGTTTGCGAACTGTAGCAACAGATTCAAAATCGTTTCAGCTTAAATATAATAATAAATCTATTCGCCTATCCAAGAGTTCCCCAACGGGTAGTTTCTTTTATAATTTAAAAAGGCATGTATCAAGGCTAAAACTTGCGGAGAAAATAAACTGTGAATAAATATCTCGCAATTTTTTTCTCTCTCTATGCAAGTTTAGGTTACACTCAAAACTTTGATCCAAACCTACTTACCACGAATGCAATAGAAAACAATTTAGAGCCTTTAGAAAATCTTACTTGCGAAAAGCAAGGCAATTTCATACAACAGAAAGCAAAAGAATGCGTCCAAACAATTTGCGGTCCTGCAGCAGAAGTTAAATCGGCTTTCCTTTCAGGGGAAGAATTTGATAATTTTAATTTTGAGGCCGCCGATAAATCCCTTGAATCGGTCAGACCAGATATGCGCAAAGCGATTCTAGCGAGTCTAACCAATAGGAAGGCAATTCTAGTAAGTATCAAAAAAATTATTGAAAAATATAAAAAAGAGGGTGAGCTTTCATTAAGTACTTCTGAGAAATCAAATATTTTATTTGATGTTTTTAAAAAGAACCTTAACTTTGAAATGAATCTAGAGACAGGTAAAGCAAACTCTACCTATGATCTCTATGAACAAAAAAACGAAGTTGTAAAACAAGGGTTCGATCAATTAGCCGAATATATCAATAATGAAATAGGTTCGAATATTGAATTGAAATTTGACCTTAATCAACAGTTATCCCTTAATGAAGTCGTGTCCCATGGTAAAAGTGTTTTAGAAGCGATAGATACAGTGATAGAAGACAAGGGCATTATAGACATGCAGTTTATTGACTACTTCAATGGAACTAAAAGACACCTTGAATCACTCGAAGCCAACAACGTAAATAAGCCAACGATGTACAGAGATATTATTTTACGCCTTAGAGAACTAAGATATACTGTTCTGAATAAATACAAAGTCGATCTCTTACCAAAGTATGATTTTTGTCAAAAAGATAGTTGCGATGAACTGTTTAAAAACTTTCTTACGAATAAAATTCAGTCTCAACTTGAAAAGATTAGCGGCTCACTTGATCAAATAGAACAAGATCCTGATGCCATCATTGACTCGTGTAAGTCAGCCTTCTATTTAGACGCATATAATGCAAAGTCCGTAGAAGAAGCTTCGCTTAGAAATACTCAAGCCAACTTGATGAATTCATTAAAGAAGTTCCTTGATCACATAGCTTTTAGTTATTCTATGCAAACAGCAGAGGAATTTAATGGACAGTTAACTTACGCTACCAATACCGCCATAAGAGGCCAGTCGAGTCCTCAAAAACCGGTGTATTGGAAATCGACAAACTTAATCAATCAATCGAAAGTATATAAAGCATCCGATATAACCAAGTACTCAGATGGCAAAATCATCAAGAGTCTTCTGAGTCCCTGGGACTTTCTATCTTCCACACAGGCTTCTTGTAATCTATTCGATGACTCACTACTGCTAGTAGATGATTACTATAATCCATACTCTAATACTCTTAATATATCGTCTTACACATGTGATCATCCTGAACATGGGGAGCAAATTTTTACCCATGAACTAACTCATATGCTTAGTGATTTTATAAACTCTGATGGAGCTTCAAGTTCATCTGCGAAACAATTTAAAAAACTTAGAAAATGTGTAAATGGAAAAGTTCTTCTTCCAAACTATAATTTAAACTATAAAACCTTTAGTGAGGATCATCTTAACTCAGAGGAGGACTTTGCAGACTATTTATCAAATAGAATATATCGAGGAAAGAACGAACTTGGTAATCCAAACAACTTTCAACAATGTGCCTTTCTACCAAGTAGTAATAAGACCTATGCATATATCAACCTTGACTACAGTGAATTTGATACCCACTCACCTAGTTTTTTTAGGCTTATAAATCAGCTTATTGATAGAGATATTGAGTTACCTGCTAGTTGTGGAGATACTCTTAAACGTTATGAGCATATCTACAAGCCTGTTAAATGTCGTACTGAATAAAAATGACTTTTAAAACATCAGACCACAATCAGGGCATTCACTATTTGTCGTTGAGAAAGTATGTCCACATGCGGGACATGTAGCAGACTCTGCAGATGGATCGAAAACAGCATTGAGAGTTTCTGGATCAACGTCATGCCCCTCGAGAAGTTTCATATAATTTGAAGAGTAAATTTCTTGAACAACTGGAAGGTCAGTTTCTTTAGCATGAACCTCAACTGTTACTGCACAACCACGCGTACACGAAGCGTCATCATGATTAAGAACTAACTCAATGTCCTTAACGGAACAATCTTTTTGAAACTGTTTTGCTTCATTTAATCCCATAACGGCTATTTTTACTAAATCCATGCTGTTCTCCAATTGCTTTTTATATTATAGTCATATTTATGGAAATAACAAAGTACGAAGGTAGATTTATAAAGGTAACTGAAGAAATAATGGACGGAGCTGTTTGGGAACGAGCTTATATTCAAAGTGGTGTCCAGGTCTTTCCTATTACATCAGAGGGTAAAATATACCTCATTGAAGAAAAAAGACCTCACGAGAAAAGCCCCGTTCGACTTAAATTTGTCACAGGCCTAATGGACAAAGAGGATGAAGACCCTCTTGATACTGCCAATAGAGAAATGCAAGAAGAGATTGGCCTTAAAGCAAGCCATCTTGAAGTCTTAATGCATAGGGAATCTAGTGGTACTCTTAATAATCATTTTTATCAAATCATTGCTACGAATCTAGTACCATCCAAAATCCCTAACCCCGATGGCGAGGATACAATTGTCTCAGTTAAAGCTTACACTATAGCTGAGATTCTAATTTTTTTTGAAACAGGTAAAATGCAGTGGAATATTGATGCTCTGGGTATTTTTCGAATTCAAAAAATGCTAGAGTCTGGAAAACTTACTTACTAATATTAAGGACTATATCTTCAACACACTTAGTCTTTGGATTTGAGAAAACATCTCCCCCAATATAACCAATAGTAATATGAGGTTCATAAGCACCAGCATCAAAGTGTGTTTTCATACCTGAAAATTTGGCCCTACTTTCAAGTTCATCCTGGATGTCTGCCCGAATCGCCCTTAGCTCAGGAGATGTCACGATAAGAAAGAAGACATGCTTATCCCCTTCCATGCTCTCACCAATACACTTCACAGTGAACTTAGTACTTTGTAATGTATTGAAATACTTTCGGTGTAACTCTTTCCAGCTAATCAGTGAATCGACTCCCTTTCGACTAGGGTGAAACCATCCTTTTGCCTCTGGTGGAGAAATCACAGTGATATGAGATTCGCCTCTAGTTGTTAGCTTTATTCCTCTAAGTTTTTCTATTTGAGGAACAAGTCTTTTAACTGCATCATAGTTGATGTTTCTTATTAGCGCTCCATCCTCCATAAATTGAGATGAGAAAGGAATCTTGCTATAAACAGAAAGAGGCAGTTTTAGCACCGCCTCTGATCCGTATGCAATTGAAGTCATTGCAAATATTAAAAAGAATGATTTAAACATTAAGGTAGAACTTGCTTAACTGGTAGATCTTTTTCAGCTGTAGCAAGATCATTCCAAACGTAGTCATACTGAGCCTTGAACTTCTCTACAACCTCAGGAATTGTTATATAATAATAGTTCTCAAAGTTCTTAGAGAAGGCTGCGTGTGTAAAGTTTCCTGCTCCACAGTGAACAGCAGATGTACCATCCTTTAATTCAAATACAATATACTTGTTATGGTGAAGTAAGAATAAGCTTTGATTTGTTTCCATATACTTCACATCAACTTTACTTCTAACTAGGCTTTGAATATTAAAGTATTCATTACACATATTAGCACCAACTCTAGGAACTGCTCCTGGATTCTTTTTTGGATTACACTCTATTCTTCCATTCTCCATTTCATTTGCTTTACCTGACCAGAAAATATCATCATCAGCGATAAAACGAACTTCTTGAGATTTTCTTTTCCCAGCTTTCATTAGAGCACTCTTTAAATCCTTGTGTGAAAATCTATGAACAGCGACAGAAATTCTTTTTGATTTTTTAATTTTATCAACAATATTATCCATTGTTTTCTTACCATCAGCAGGAACAATAGATAGCTTAATATCTTCCTCTTCCTCAACATCAATTTCTTTACGACATTTGTTTACAAAGTTTTTAAAGTTATTTATTCCAGTAACACTCGCTCTTCCAGCACTTCGACTACCTCTAATTGAGTTAGAATGATCCATCATACCATCGAGGATACATACATGAGCTTGCGCCATGTAAGATTTCTTTGAAGTCGTTAAGAAATGCCAGTTCTCGTGGTGAAGAGTTGTTCCTGAAGACATATTTGCCGAAGAATATACTAAAGTGACTTTATCTTTATTCGATTTGTAAGAGGCCATAATAATTTTATTATGAGCATAACCAAGTCCACCATTTTGTCCTCTATACTCAATAATAGGATAGTTTGCAGTTCCATTATCAATGAACTTCTTTGCAGGCTTACAAGCTGCGAGAGTTGTTAGCTTTTCTAGTTTTCTTTCGTCTGACTTATTGCCCTTATCTACGATTAACACTAGTTTGGTATTATTCTTCTTAATTGTTGTGTCACATAGAGTTTTTAAGATTCCTGAACTTGAAAATGACAAGTAGGCCATTCTAAGTTCGACAACATCTTTATCAGAAATTAATTTAATGAGGTTATAATGAGGTGAAGATTTTCTTTTCTCGTTACTACGAGCATCGTTATACTTACAATAGACATTCTCTGGCTTTGCATTTAGTGGCTTTCCATCAAATGAGTAAACAGTGTCTTCAAATTCATATGCCTGGCATAAAGGATTTGTGAAAAATACATCATAGTTATAATGATCATAATCTTTTATTGAAGCAGCAAAAACTGAACTTACTGATAAAAGTCCTACTAGTAAAAATTTCATAAATTCTCCGTACATATTAATAAAATTTTTTATTGGTTATATAGTCATTTTATGCTTGGCGATAGAAATTACTTGCAACATGATAATATTTATAGGAATTTAGCTCATGAAATTGCTTCCCATAAAGCCCCATTCACTTATGTTTGCACCCATGGAGGGTGTAACAGATGAATATTACAGAAACTTTGTAGGTAAGCTGTATCCGGAATGGGATACATTCTCTTGTGATTTCTTAAGAGCTCCAACTCCTGGTCCCTACCCGTACAAACACGTTAGAAAACATATGGGAGAAGGGGTTATTGCAAACAAAGAGCTGTTCTCTAAGACTATCTATCAGATATTAACAACTCCTCATGCACATACTCTCGATACAGTACAAAGTATTCAAAAACTTGGGAGTCATTGGCTTGACCTTAATCTTGGCTGTCCATCAAAAACTGTTTGTAGAAATCAAGGTGGATCATATCTTTTAAGTGATCTTGATACCTTAAGGCCAATTATAAAACTAATTCGTGAGAATTTTAAGTCCACCTTTACTTGCAAGATAAGAGTTGGATACAGGGATGACTCTAATTTTGAGAATATTTTAAAGATGCTTGAAGATGAAGGAGTGGATGGGATTACCATTCATGCAAGAACTAGGGACGAACTCTATAAAGGCGTAGCTCGTTGGGAGTATGTTAAAGACGCTGTAAAAATGGTTAATATCCCAATTATAGGTAATGGTGATATCTGGACGACCGATGATATTGAAAAGTATTATGACTACACAGGATGCCACTCTATTATGCTTGCGAGATCTGCCCTAAAAACTCCATGGCTTGCGAAGATGTATCACCAAAAACTAGATGATACTCCTGAGCTTAGAATGCATGAAGCAAGTAAATACTTCCATGCTTTCTATCAAGAAACTTTAAAACAAAATTTAGAGGAAGCTTCCAGAATTAAAAGACTCAAAAGCGTAAGCCGATATATATTTGACGACCTACCAGATGGTGTTGCCATTAAGAAGCACTTTCTTTTGTCAAAATCATTTGCAGATCAAATGCAGATTTTTCAAGAATTCCTTCGTTATTAATTGTGTCTATTTCTTAAAATATATTGTTGAGCAGAACTCAACATCGCTACTCACTTCAAAAGTAAGACCAAGTTTTTTAGAGGTTTCAGTAACAAAGCTGAGCCCAATCCCGCGTTCATAGGACGATGATTCACAGTAATTTTCATCGATTGGATTTGTAATTTTTAACTTTGTAGTATCCCAGACTATACTTAGTTTTTTATCTGGGTAACTTTTTTGATGTTCGATTGCATTTTTTAATAAATTAATTAGACATTGTAATAACAGAGGCTTGTCAGTATTTATCTCTTCTTCCTCGCATACATCAATATTGATTTGAAACAAGCTAAGATCATACCCTTCACTCAGAGTGTTCATTACGCATTCAAAGACTTCACTTCTTTTGTATTTTTTGAAATTCAGCGTGTATCTATTCAAAATCAATAAGGAATATGTAGAGCAAAGATTATTAAGCTCAAGCATTCCCTTACTTCCTCGCCTTAGAGTGACCTTTTCTTTTTCAGAAAGGTTTTCACTAGTTGTAGACATTTTATTCAATAAACTAAAGCTTGAATTTAAAATAGTAAGGTAGTTATTTAAATCATGCAGTAGATATACAGCTTGCTTACCTGCAAGCTCATAATCAATTGGATCTTTTTTACTCATAGTATTCTCCAAATGAAGTCAGTGACTTTGAGTGGCTTCATAAATATCAGAGTGCAAAGCAAAACACACCATATTCCATATAGTATACAGAAGAAAAAAAATCTGTAAAGAACTTAAGCTGATCTCTTCAACTTAACATTACCCGCTGTACCCGAGAACTCTAATCTGTTATTCCATAGGTCTTTGTACTCTTTAGCTACTTGATTAGCGTATTCTGAATATGTTTTAGTGTGAAAAACGTGTACATCATCACCATTCAAATCAGCTTGAGAAAAAAGAGATTTATTAGATATTTTAGAAAAGCCCATTCGATCAAAAAATTGATCTGTCTTAACTTTTACAACTCCACAGGTTATCATTTCATCGATCTCGTAGTCCTTATGGTGATTCACTACAAGTACCATGACTAAATCACGAAACATCTTGGCCATACTCTCTGATCTTGTTGCCTTGATACTAGGATCCTGCGCCCAAGAATAATCAAAAGAAATACTCTGGTTATTCTTCTTAGCTCTCTCAAGAATATTTTCTAATTCTTTCAAACATTCAGGTTCAGCATCACTACTAACTAATGAAAGAGCAGGAAACTTATATAAGAATTCATCACATTTGTTTAAGGTGACTGACTTATACCCAAAAAGAGGTTTAAGACGTAATCCCTTCTGACACACTATTAAGTGCGTGCCAAAAAAATCAGCTTTATCCGCTGAGATTACATTCTCTCCATAAACGGCACCATAGCCATCAAGTTTAAGCTTCATCATATCGCAGTATAAATCTCTAACATCACTGTTATCCCAGTGCTCTTTTAAATTTTCAATTACAACTATTTGTAGATCATCTTTTGTCATACAAAACCTCCAGAGTATGAGACCTCTTCGGATCATTCCATATAGAATTCAGTAATAAAAAAGATAATGTCGTATTTTAAAAGAAATTAAAGACTTAGAATGTAACTCTGTACTCAATGACTGAATCTGTATCATAAATACATTTCGTTTTAACTGCATCTGAGTGATAAATTCCAAGATACTTTGGAAAACTACCAAAGACTCCCAGCTTTGTCTGACAGACAAGGTGGTTTCCAATATTATTCGTATGCATTAGGTCTTGTGCGATTTCTGTTGGACGAGACTCTATATAAATCTCACCGGCTTTCATCTTTGAAATATTATAAGTAAAGTTTTGATCAAACTTTGTACTTAGATTTGTGCATACATCTTCAAACAAATCATAAACACTATTGTAAGAGCTTAACTTTTTCCCCAAGTCGGTATTCTTATTTACATCGTAAGATCTTTGCCCCAGTTGTTTATAGTCGGTATCAGTGAAACCCAACTTTCTTAAGTGCTCACATAAGTCTGTTAGAACATTAATATTCATATCTCTATCTTGCGACTCAAAAAAACGTGGGTCAATTTGCATAGATCTTAGAAGACTCTTCTTAAGACCTTCACCGTATTTAAGATCGAGAAAATCAAGACAGTTTGTAACTGTTCGCGACTTAGAAAGCTTTCCATAGTCGTACCTAGAAGGCAGGTCGTAAACGGCTCCAAAATACTGGTTTCTAATTTGTATTAGATCTAGTTTATTTTCAAAAAAATTATCAAGACTAACTCCTAAAGAGCGGCAAAGTGATATTACATTCTCTACAGAAGGAATCTGGTGTAATTGTTTAATATTTGCGTACTCTCGTTCTTTAATTGTGAGCATATGAGCAATATCAATATCCTCTAAAGATAAAATCAATTTAATCTTTTTAATATTATCCCAAAAGGTATTCGGTAAATTCATGCTGTGTACTGAATTTCATAGTTGAGTGGGTCCAACTTATAAAGTTTTATATTTTTAAGATCGTAAATATTAGAACAAACTGTTTTTAGAAGTTGTGCTTTATACCTCATATAAGATTTCACAAAGGTATCGTCACTTATGGAATACTTAAATGTTGGACTTAGAGAGATTGTTAGAGAATGCTTATTCTTTTCATATTCAAATATCTGTTCCAAATATTGTAATTTTTGGATCAATTTATCAATCGAGCTATCGACTCCACTCATAAAGTAGTCAAAGTCATTAGCAAAATATTTTGAAGAGTAATTCATATACTTAATCTGTGATAAATTTTCATTTAAGAAGTCAAAGATAAGCGCTAATAGGTTCATTGGTACTTGGTATTCGGGTACAGTAAATACATCGATATCTATTTGATGCTTTTTTAACAGAGTACTAAAGTCATCCATAAGTTTCATATCACGAATAGTATGAATGAACGGAATACATTCTTTTACCTTGATTAAAGTGCTTTTTTCCATTTTCCCAATATTAAATGAGTCTAATGAAAGTTCCTCATTAATGTTAGATGTAAACAGATAACCAGAGGTATACGTTAAGTCACCATCAACACCCAAGAGTTTACAAAAATCATACCATAAACCTGCATCTGGAGCTAAGGTGGCACTTTCGAGTTTAGATACCATCCCCTGTGTTATACCTAAGCTCTGGGCCATATCAGATTGCTTAAAGCCTCGAACTTTTCTTGCTGCCCTAAAGATATTTGCAGTTTTTTCTCTTACGACCTTATCACTTGAACCCATAAATATCTCCAGCAGGTAATTATCAATTTAATATTTAGTTATATTCTACTTAGAATATAGCTAAAGTAAATGGAAAGTTAAGCCGAAAATACAAGCATAGAAAGTACAGATAACATAAATAACCATATAATATTAAACTCTCGAGGCCTAAGAATGAGCAATGCAATAAAAAAAAGTAAAGAGGACCATGTATACTTCGAAAGAACACAGAGAAACCAATTTTTCATAGGTGGTCACAAAGGGCAAAGTGCTATCAGGAACTTAAAAATCGGAATTGCAGGTCTTGGCGGCATGGGCTCAAACATCGCAGAGTACTTGGCCCGAATTGGTGTAGGAGAGCTTAGGCTTGCTGACAATGACACTATCGATGTATCCAATATAAACAGACAAGTCATAGCCAATCTTGACTCTGTTGGTCAAAAAAAGTCAGAGGCTTCCATTAACGAGTTAAAAAAAATAGCTCCTGACGCAATACTACATCTATTTGAGCAAGGGATTACTGAAGAAACAGTTGAGAGCTTTGTAACAGGCTGTGACTTCATTGTTGATGAAATTGATGTATTTCCGCTTGAAGCTCACTATATTTTACATAAGGTATGTAGGAAACATAATATCCCCGTTTACAGTGCATACGTAGTAGGTCTAGGTGTACATTTTTACAAATTTCAAGGGGAAGATTTTAAGTTCGAAGACTTCTTGAAGTACACAGCTGAAATGAAAGATGCTGAAATTTTTGACGAAGTTGTAGAGAAGATAGTTTCACCGACACCTCCCTATCTTAAGGGAAAGAACCTTCTTGAATTTAAAAAAACATCTTTAAATTTTGGCGTTCCAATCTTTGGACCTTCTTGTCTTCTTGGACATTCAATAGTTGTCACTAGAATTTTATGTGATTTTCTTGGAGAAGAAATCCTTGGTACAAAAATAAAGAAAACTCCCATTATGCCTAATTTTATAAAGATAGATTTATCTACCCTAGAGATAAGTACCGAGACTCATATTAAAAAATAATTTTCGTTTCAAGATGTGGAAAATGCCCTGTTGCAAGTATTTGCACAGCCTTATCTCCGAAGAAGAATTTTATTTCTTTAATTTGCTCCTCTGAAACAAGAGGGTCAAACTCACCTAAATAAACTAAAGTTTCGGAATCAATTCGATCGTAATCTAGTAACAATTTTTTATGCCCAAGAATTAACTCATTCGTTGCCCTAACAAGAGTCGATTCGTCTAACTCAGGGTACTTAGTGCAAAGTGTTAAGTATTTACTATAATTTTCTTCTAGACTCCAATAGAATTTTAAATAATCAGGGTACTTTGTTGAAAAAGCTTGGAACATCTCCCAGAATTTTTCAGGTGTTTGGTCGTTCTTGAAGTTATCAACCGTTTCTAAGATATTGTACTGACTTTCATGAGAACTTACGCGAGATACTAAGTTAACAATCGCATCTTGGAAGCTGAATGTTGGAGCTATAAAAGTATACTTTTTAATCAGTTGTTTGGTGCTCTGATTGAGATTCATCGCTATAAAAGCTCCAAATGAATGAGCAATTAAATCGACTTGCTCGCCACACGCTTCATGCATTCTCTTAATTTCGTCTTCAGTGGATTTGATCAAGAAAGAGATATAGCTTTCATGATTATTATATCCGGGCTGATGCCAAAAATGAACAGAGTCATCTGAGATAATTTCCTTATCAATGAGAGGGTTTCCTCCCGGACCGAAGTGTAGAAAAAGTTTGTTTCGATGTGAGTTCATATAATAAAATCTAGCTAAAAAGAAACACCGAGTCAATACATAAATAAGCCCTTCTTTTTAAGAGGGGCTTATTATCAATCAATTCAAACCCAATTTTATTTCGAAAAGATTGTATTTACAGATTTACCATCCATTGTTCTTACATGAATAAGTACTCTTGATTTATTTAAGTCACTTGGAACCTTCCACTTGTATTTAAATGGAACCATCTTCATTGGACAAAAACTTCTTACTTGCTTCATTTTTGGTAATACCGAGTAAGTATCTTTACCGTTGTGAACATATTCAATTGTATATAATTCAAAACAGTCACTTGGGTTATAACCTTTAAGAGTCACTTCACCAAAACTTTGCTCTTCTTTATCAATATAATTTACATAAGCATACTGAAAGTCATCTACAGCATTACTTGTAGACTCAGTAACCTTCATCTTTTCATTAAGCTCCCAAGGCGACTTGTGACATAGGTTCGGTAAATAGCCAGTAATAACAACCTCTACTGTGTCGTTACTATCAAATCCAGTTGGTACGTAGATATGATCTACAGGTACTAATTTTTACGTAGGAGTCGACGCGTTGGCCAAAGCTGCTACCGTTAATAAGAATAAAATTGTTATTTTTTTCATAATTCCCTCCGATGAGACTATTTAATTTTTTATTACATACACAAAGTATCTCTCAGTTCACTGATCGAATACTGGTTATAACAGGCAATTACATGTGAATAAATATATAAAAAACTGATATAGATCAAGTTCTTTAAATATGAATCTAGGTATATTTGGCCCATGAAGAAAATGAACTTAATACTGACAATCCTACTGTTATCGCTTCCAAGGATCAGTTATTCCCTATTTATGCCCGGGGCACATGGTCTAGACTCAAGGTTTTTAAACAAAGCAGAGTTGAATGTAAAATTTAAAGTTGTCGTTGATATTAATACTCAATATACGGAAAAGATTAAGTTTGAAATACAGGATTCAGATAGAATTAATGCTTACGCAACTTACACTGATGATGACTACCTACTAATTGTTATTTCAAGAGGATTACTAGATCACAAACTCGCAACAAAAAACGTACTAAAGTTAATGGTTTGCCACGAACTCGGACACTTCATTGGCGGGGAACCTAAGCAAATGAGAGTAAGATCAGATCGAAAAAGTTGGAGTACTGCTGAAGGGCAAGCAGACTTTTACTTAACCTCTATTTGTATGAAAAAAATTATAAAGAAATCAAATAGTATTAAAAAAGATTTATCTAATGTTGCACAAACTCTTAAGACAGAAATAAATAAGATTTGTCAGAATGATCTATGTAAAGAGGTTGCACTTGCTAGCTATAAAGTGGCCAAAATATATGCGGATATCAAATTCTGGAAGAGAAAGCTTAGCTTTGTAAAAAAAGATGACAGAATCGCTCACCAAACGATTAGAAAACACCTTAATCCTCAGTGTCGCCTAGACGCACTCATTGCGGCCTTACTATACCAAGAAGTTCGAGACCTATCCAAGAGTGAAGACTTATTCCTTACCTGTACCAATGAAGCATACAAGCAACCAAGCTGTTGGTTATCACCTAGTCTTTATCAAGGTATTTAATAAAGTTCCTAATAAAGAATGATTTCCTAAAATTACGAATATTTTTTTGCTGAAGAATATATGTGCTCTCATACATTAGCATTATCCATGGGAGTTCAGTTTCAACGATTTTTTCAATCTCATACATAATCTTCTGTCTATCTTCTTTCTGTAAAGTTTTCGATAGTTTATCGTATAGCTGATCCACTTTATCATTTGAATAACCGCTTTTATTAATTCCTGGATGGTTCTTTGATATTAATAGCTGCAGTAAATTCTCTGCATCCGGATAGTCATAAATCCAATTATCAGTCCAAAACTGAAGTTCTCCTGCCCGTCCTAGCCTTAGGAAATCGGAAAATTCAATCACATTAATCTTTAAAGCAATTCCAATTCTTTTAAGTTGGCTTTGAAGAAACTCAGCCTCATCGAAGTGAATTTGCTGTTTCCCACGTGTTGAATAAGTTAAAGTTAACTCTCCTGGTTTGATCCCTGACTTACTTAAGAAGCTCTTCGCTTTCGTTAAATTATAATCATAAGGTAATTGATGTGTAGGTCTGTAGCCCTGAATAGAAGGATTAAACATAGAGTTTGATCTTAAGTTCGTATTATTTGTTATCACTTCAATATAGCGATCATAATTAATAGCGTGAGCAATTGCCAACCTTAGGTTTAGGTTTTCACCTAAGATAGGATCATTCATATTAAACCCAAGCCATCTCGTTGTTTGCCTTGAGAAATGCTTTACATTTATTTCTTTCTTTTTAAAATTTTGATTTGCCTCTGATGTAGGGTTAGAAAGTTTAACCAAATACTTTGTAGGAACATCAAGAATATCAATATTTTTACTTAAAAATTTTTCCCAACGTAAACTCTCATCTGAGATAACCTCAAAGATGACATTTGATACGAAAGGAAGTTTCTTCTTGGAAGACCCAAGTAAATTTTCAGTGTTTGCATATCGATCCCCCGAGCTGGGGTAGAACTCATCATGAAAGTTATCAAACTTTTTAAAGTAATACTTTAAATTACTATGATTTATAAATTCATAAGGCCCTGTTCCGACTAACGTTTTAGATAAGTCATTCTTAGTATGATCTATAACCTCTAATGGGACAGGTACTGTAAATTGCATGGATAAAAAGTACAACAGATTTGGCTCTGGTCTGTCTAGAATAATTTTAAATGTGTGATCATCAACTTTTATGAGCCCTGAAATATCTGTTATTAAAAACTTTTGAAAATCATCCCCAACAACCTCACTAAATTCACTAAACCCCTTAAGTTTGCCTTCGAATAACCACTTACCGGTACTTTTTAATGGTTTATAAGCAAGGCGCTTGATTTGCCAAATAAAGTCATCAACCTTTAGGGTTCTATCGCTTTTTAAAACCCCATCTGCCTCGTGATAGTAAATATCTTTCTTAACCTTAATTATATAGACTAATCCGTCCTTTGAAATTTCAGGCATACCATCAGCAAGTGAAGGAATGACCTCAAAAGGTCTTTTCAAATAATGATATTGATATAATGTTTCATGAGATTGGGACATGACAAATAAGGCATCATCATTAAATGCAACTGCGGGATCGAAAGATCTCACTTCATTGTTAATGACCAGATTCAAAGTTTTTTCAGTGTCAGCTGATATTCTTGGCTTAAGAACAAAAAATAGGATTATAAAAAGTAGTAGGCCAGATATGGTTATCAATTTTTTCATACTTAATTATATCGTAATTCTCGATATTTAGAATAGGTAGAAAGTGACCTCTTGAATCAGATTAAGAGATTCGACATAATAACTCATGTGCAGATTATTCGGTTTTCGCTCAGTCATTAACAGTCAAGTACACTCAAGCTTAGTCCACGCAGACAATGCTCTTATATCACAAAGTCTCGACCACCCTGACGGCTGGGGAGTTGCATACTACAGAGAAAATACTCCTCACCTAATTAAGTCTACTGATCGAGCTGTAGACGACCAAATATTTCATATGATTAGCGGAGTTGTATCCTCTCAGACTGTTATTGCCCATATTCGCAAGGCAACTCAAGGAAAACTTAGTATTTTAAATTCTCACCCCTTTCAATATGGTAAGTGGGTTTTTGCTCATAATGGAAATTTAAAAGATTTTGATTGTTATAAAAATGAACTTATGAAATATATTGATGAAGATCTTAGGCGTTTTGTACTAGGAACAACTGACAGTGAAGTTATTTTTTATCTTCTTATTTCATTGATTAAGAAAAAGCATAAGCTTACAAACACGACACCTTCTTTTCAAACATTGAAAGAATCAACTCAAGAACTCTGCGATATTATTTGTAAATTTACAGGGCCACTCTATGGTGGTTTAGAGTCCAACCCTGCTGAATCGCATCTCACCTTTATACTAACAACCGGCAAGACCATGATTGCTTTTAACGGCGGTTTGCAATTAAAATACAGTACCTATAAGACTAAATGTTCTGAAAGTGAAACATGTGCATTCTACGGTGAAAACTGTGTAAACCCTTCCGATAAAGGTCATCAGATAAAACACCTTCTATTCTCAAGTGAAGAGCTTCAAGGTGAAAACATATGGTTACGAATGAAAAACGGTGAAATGATCGGTGTTGATGAAGAAATGCTTCTTCACCAGTCACAACTTGAGGTCGAGTTTCTTAAGCAGCCTTCTTAAAGTAATCTGCATCAACTCCATACATATCTTCAATCTTTTGCATTTTATACTCTTCGTATAAATGATAATTATATCGTTCGACTTCGGACATCAGTCCCATTTTATTATCTATAGATTGCTTAAAGCACATTTCGATAAAGTGTAACTGGAAAGAGTCTAAATCATTAAAAAATTCCATATTTAATTGAGTCGTTTGTAAAAAATCTTTCATGCCTTTAGCGTAATACATCTACTGCTCCTTCTAACACTATACTCATCGGCGAAATGCTCAATCTACTAAAGAAACTTTTCATTCTTAACTACATATGAGAGAATGGATTATTTTATATAAACTTTTTTAATTGTATTTTAATCGTATAAGGTGAGCGTTTGGACAGTAAATGGTGGGGATATTTAGTAGAGGCAGGAATTTTAGGTGGTTTTGCACTTATATATTATTTCTTTCAACGTAAACGGATAATTAGGGCCGACAAAGAAGAGATATTTGATATTGCCAACTATATCCACCTTGAAATTGAAAAGTTAGAAAACAGTTCTTCCATTTCAGCTGAGCTTCAATCCTTAAAAAATAAACTCGCAACTTGCCTAGAAAGTAATAGCTTTACACAGCTAGCTTCTGTAGCTTCACATATTGAACTTCCACTACACAAAGATCTAGACGAACATATTGACCTCATGAAAAAAAGAGCTGGTTTTTATAAGTAGAACTCTAACTGCCCCTTTGTTTGAGTATCATAAAATTTAACACCACAACCAATAAGTCTAATTGCATCTCTTCCACTTCCTCTTCTTTTGAAGTAAAGATTTTTAAAATTTTCAAATACCTTATCTAGAGAGGCTTCAATTGTTGTGGACCTAAAATCATGATATTTAATTTTTACTAAGATTGTTTTAACCTTTCTCTCTTGATATTTCTTAAGACGCTCTATCATTTCATCGTATGCACCTTCTAGGTAACCTAAGACAATTTGATCATCCTTAATATCTTCTGAAAAAGTTCTCTCTACCGTTAGTGACTTCCTCTCGCCCCCCTCTGAAACAGCACGATGATCCAGACCACGGCAATAGTTATATAGAGAAGCTCCAAAGTCGCCAAAATGATTGATCAAATCAAGTTTTGAAAATTGCTGTAAATCTCCAAAGGTATAAATGCCCTTAAGGTTCATTTTTTCCTGCGTAACCTTGCCTGCCCCCCAAATCCATTTAATCGGAAAATTTATAATCTTCTCTTTAATATTATGTGGAGGTATAATCGCCATCCCGTTGGGCTTATAAAAATCACTGCCAATTTTTGCCAATAGTTTATTATATGAAACACCAGCACTTGCGGTGAGTCCGGTTTTACCATAAATTCTTCTTCTAATTTCGATGGCAATATCTTTTGCATGTTTATACTTTGTATTATCAGTCACATCTAAATAGGCTTCATCTAATGAGAGTCGTTCAATTTTCTTTGTAAATTGTTGAAAAATTTCAAAGATCTCAGTGGAGGCCTTTCTATACTTCTCAAAATTACCAGGAACTAAGATAAGCTGAGGACATAGTTTTAACGCCATGAGAGTTGGCATGGCCGCCTTTACGCCATACTTTCTTGCTACGTAGTTGCTTGTACTAAGAACTCCTCTACCGTTCATCAGCCCACCAATGGCGACCGGTTTTCCTCTAAGCTTTGGGTTATCTCTTTCCTCTACTTGAGCAAAAAAGTAGTCCATATCAACATGAATTATTTTTCTTTCCATCAAAAAACTCCTTGATCTACGGAAATTTTACGGATATAGTATTTAAAGTACTACGGAAATCATACGGATGCAAAAAGGAAATAATTACCATGAGTCTAACTAAGAAACAGAAACAAGTTTATGACTATATATGTGACTATCTTCAAAGTGAGGGCTTTTCCCCTACACAAACTGAAATCCAAGAAAACTTTGGTTTCAAGTCTCTTGGATCTGTACAAGATTATATTCGTTACTTAAAAAGTGCAGGTTATCTTCAAAGTGATGCAAACTCAGTCAGAGGTTTAACTCCTGTATCAACTTCTCAAATAGACTCATCAGTAATCGATATCCCACTCCACGGAAACGTTGCTGCCGGAAACCCAATTGAGGCAATTGAAGGTACAGAGATGATCAGTATTCCTTCTTCGATGGTTTCAACTGGAAATCACTTCGCTCTAAGCGTAAGTGGCCACTCCATGATTGACGATGGAATATTTGACGGGGATCTTATTATTGTAAAAGAAAAGAATACGGCCACTAATGGTGAAACAGTCATTGCCACTGTTAATAATGAAGCCACGGTCAAAAGATATTATAAACGCTCAAATTGCATAGAGCTTCATCCTGCCAATAGCTCTATGAAACCAATCATTATTAATGATGGGGATTTTCAGATAAAAGGTATACTTGTCGGCCTGTATAGATCGTACTAGCAACCTTAAATTTTTAACATTACTTTAACAAATCAATCAGTCAAGGAGGACAGGTATGGATTCGTATTTCTTTTTAGAGGAAGAGCTTATTTCAAAGATGCATGTAAGTTTCACACAAAGGTTCAATCTTGATAATTTCACAGCTGCCGAACTGGCGCTGGAGATTATTGAGATTTTAAAAGTCTCGGACTCTAATATTAATGAATATAATTCATTAATATTACAGTAGGTTTAAAATGTTTTTTGATTTTTTTATTATCTCGCTTATTTTATATATTATAGCTAGATTTCTCCCAGAAAATTCGTAAGGGGGCTTAATCGCCTCCTTTTTTCACTTTATTGATTTCGGTCAAAACATCTACACTATCAATATTAAATATAATCCTTTAAAATTTTCCTATGAGATTTATATTACTTTATATTTACTTCATTTCGACAATCTCTCTGTCACACTCTCAAGTGATACTATCCTTTTGCTCAGATAACGCGATTGAACTTGCTCAAATTAAAAAGAACATCCATTTCTTGAAAATTCCTGAAGATAAAATACAAAGGGACAGTTCATGTATCCTTGTTAACACATCTCAAGAAAGAGAGAATTTATTTTTTAAATTTATCAAGGCAAAGTTTAATAATATAAAATACTCATCTACCAATGATAGTTTTAATCGGTCATGTCACCTCAAGATTGTTAAAAAGACTCTTATCAAAGGTAACGTTAATTCTATTGGAAATAATAATACTCAAATAAACTTAAGAGCTAATGATTTTAAGCGAGCAGTTGAAGAAGAAATCATTATTAAAACCTTTGAGAAAAAAGAACTCTCAGTAACTATTGATCAGGCACAATTTCAAATTACTTGTTCCATTAATAAAACTGGCTACCAACTCTCAACAAGCTCATCTTCTCCTCGGTTTAAGCTTCATACTAATATCACTGTACCTTTTGGATCATCTGCCGAACTAGGTCAATACAATAAGCTAAAGCAAAATGACAATAAAGTCTTAGGTATACGAAAGAATCAGCTTAGCACCGACCAATCTAATGAATCTATCCTACTCACAATATATGCTCTGAAATAGTTACCAAGTGCTATCTGTCCTTAAAGGCCGGGAGCAATTTGCACCTAGTGCAGAATGTCCGAGGAAGTTACGCTGTAATTTTAATGACTTAGATTGCTTAAAAGTTGGCACATAGCTTGCTTCACCTATAGATGAGCTGGACAAAAGGAATCTATTTCCTACCTTACCATCCTACCTTCGATTAGTTGAGAATTCGGCTAATCTCCCACATCACTTTCAAAAACTCTTTTTCTTTAGTCCAGCTTCAAACTTTTTTATTCTTAGAATTTTCTTCCCCCCCACCATAAAGCCCTTTAGAGCATTTTCCTTTAGCCGATAACTCTCTTGTAACCAACAAGGAAGTTAATATGCAAAGAGAACTCTGTTTAAAAGCCATTTTATCAATGTCACTCTTTACCCTTATGGCCTGTGACTCTGTACCTGAAACTAGTGCGACATGTACCCTACCTCAAGAGCAGAACATCCTGAATGACGATACCACTTCAGATGAAGCTAAGGAATGTGTGATACCTGAAAGAGAAGTTACTGCTAATTTACAGGTTAATGCAACTCTACAGGACTTTAATCCTGAACAAGAAAGTAAAATGAGACAAGCTATAGAACGGATTGAGATCGTTATTAACTCACAAGAATTTAAGAGACGTGTTCTTAATCATGAATATCTTGGAGAAAAGACATTTGTTGATAACGGTGGTCTTTCAAATGAAGAGGTTTATATCAAAATCATGGAAGGGTCTGAAACACTTCTCCCCTCAATTGATGAAGAAATTGATGTCGACTTAACTCTATATTATAGAAATAACTCTACAGTAGGATATACCTACCCTAATACTAGTCGAATCTGGGTCAACAACAAGTTTTTCTCTTCATTCACTCTTGGAAAAGTCGCTGCAAATGTGAGCCACGAGTGGACTCATAAGATTGGATTTGGTCATGACTTCAAAAAAACAGCACGTAGGGCCTACTCTGTTCCCTATGCTGTTGGTACAATTATCCAACAACTTGTAGATGGTATGTAGTTCCCACAAAGTAAAATATATAGAGAAACTTGATTTAAATACCGTTTAGGGCCATATTAAACCAGTTATGACTAATAAATCGATCATTATTGGTGTTGCTGGTGGAAGTGGCTCTGGCAAAACATTCTTTGCAGAAGCCTTGGCCAAAAACCTTGGAGCTGAGCAATCATTTGTTCTTTATCAAGATAACTACTATATCGATCAAAGTGCTAAATTTGATCATGACGGTGGATCTGTAAACTTCGACCACCCTGATGCACTTGACTTCGACTTACTTGCTGAACATTTAAATGAATTAAAATCTGGTTCTCCAATAGAAATACCAATCTATGACTTTTCAACTCACAAGCGAAGCAATCAAACTCTTCACCAAGAGCATAAAAAAATCGTAATCGTCGATGGAATTCTCATTCTGAGTCAACCTCATGTGAGAGCACTCTTCGATGAAAGTATATTTGTTCAGACACCCGAAGAAATTCGCTTCCAAAGAAGATTAGCGAGAGATGTTGAAGAAAGAGGAAGAACACCAGATGGTGTTAAAGCGCAATTTGAAAACCAAGTAAAACCTATGCATGATGAATTTGTTGAACCTTCGAAAGCATTTGCAAATATTATCTCCTCAGGTACAGACATGGATATCTTTAGGAAAATTCTTCAAGCAATTTGTAGCAAGTGTGAATAGATAGAACTATGCCAAGAAATACATGTCAAGAATGCATGCGCCCTCTTAACCTTTGCTATTGCCACAAAGTTCAATCTTTTCAAAATAAAATTAATATTATCTTACTTCAGCACCCATTAGAAATAGATCATCCCTTTAATACTGGCCGAATCTGTGAACTCTCATTTACAAATATTACGACCTTTAAAGGTGAAGACTTCAATGAAGACTCATCGTTACACAAGCTTATTGAAAACAATAAAGTCGCATTACTGTTTCATAGGCCTGAATTTTCAGTTATTGCTGAGAAAGGTGATGATTACTCACACTTAATTGTCATTGATGCGAACTGGAAAAAAGCAAAAAAGATGTATTTTCTTAATACCTTCCTGCACGACCTACCTAAAGTTTCTCTGCCTTTGAACCTTTCATCAAAATACATTGTTCGAAAAGCTCCGAAAGAAGGTCACTATTCAACCATTGAATCAATTGTTTATGCATTAAATATTCTTGAAGAAGGTGATTACTCAAAAGCACTAGACGCTTTTGAGT
The DNA here is from genome assembly GCA_913058265.1 of uncultured Oligoflexia bacterium. Lineage (GTDB taxonomy): Bacteria > Bdellovibrionota > Bacteriovoracia > Bacteriovoracales > Bacteriovoracaceae. Next base: position 171,148 of record CAJXPQ010000002.1, on the reverse strand, counting down.
ATATGAATGAAAGTCAAACCAAGTTCCTCTATAAACAAAAGTCCGTTAAGGAATAGTTTTCAAGACTTACTGTTTTTAATTTCTTTTTCTCTTTTGTTTCAAAACAATTCATTTTTTTACTTTGATAATTCAATCGACAGCTGCTTAGCAAAACCTCACTAATAAGTTGATCTGAAGTGAAAATTCTCTCACCGGAGTCAACATCGAGAACGTGCACATCCTTCCCCTCAGTGACCGTGAGAACCGTCCCAGATAAGCGATCTCCTGAGACCACAATCCCCAAAGATTTAGAGTAATTTAAATGACCAGAGCTTAGATCAAAATTAAAATGTTGATCTTTTATCTGAATAAGAATTGAATTAGCCCCTAAAAAAGCCTTTCGTATTTTACCACTTGCTAGAATATGAGTTTGAGTTTCACGGCTTCTCAAATTATGAATATCAATCTGATTTTCTTCCTTGTCAGATCTTAAGAGTACTAATGAGGAGTTCTCAGAGATGAAAACCCTCTTTAAATCTTTGATGGTTTTACGTATGACATAATCATTTCTTTGAATATCAAGAACTTTAATTTGCTTAATGTTCCTAGAGATTTTCGTTGTAATAACCAGGTACCTTTCGTTAAGACTAAATAAAAACTTAGGTTTATACTGCTCATTCACATATAATGTTTCACGATAAAGCCTTCTATCGCCATTTTTACGTTCTAATATGTATCGCTTCGAAGATACTCTTCGAATTGAATACTTACCTGATCTGGAATAGTACATGCGTCTTGAGTGATAGCTTGCTGTTTTTACAATTCTCTTACTAGAAACATCCCAAAATTCATATCTCTTATCTTCAGTATTTTTTACAATTATTGTTTTTCCATCATCAAGAATTTTTTTAATATTTAAAGGCTCACACTCTAATGACTCAGAAACTGATTCTTCAGTCTTTACGACTTTCTTCTTTCTTGTTGATTTTTCCGCAGAATCACTTCCACAGGAAAACAAGAGAATAATTAATAGAGCTATACTTATATTTTTCATTACGGAGTTCTATGACTTTTAACCTCGTAAGTATTTAACAATTGTTAGAACCCTAAACGATTTTCACACCCTTTTTTACTTCACATTTTGGACGTGCTTGAAGTTGGTCGTATATGACGGTGACTTATGTTCTCTCAGCATTTTCCATGCCCCCATACTCGTACCACAGGCAAGAGATTTCAGGCACATATCACCATTCTTAACATTCACATTATCCATTACCTTCATTAATTCCCCTGAGCTTATATGATTACTAAATGACGGAAATGAGAGTTGAAATTCGCTAGTTCCTATCAACCCATGGAGTTCAATCCCTGCCTTCTTATACTCATAACCTTGCTTAAAAATAATCTCTACAATGGCCCAGGCCACCTCAATAAGCTCACAAGTATTTGAGCTAGGTGACGCTAGCAATGCTGTTTCCATGCGTGAGTATTGATTTGTATCCTTAAATGGACTCGTACGCATATATACGCTGACTCTTGAACATAATCCTTTTTGCTTACGCAGCTTCTGCGTAGCATGAGTTATATAGTTTGCAATCGCTTCTTTCATTTCATTCTTCGCATAGACACCAATAGAGAAACTACGACTACAGCCGATACTTCTCTTGTCCTGGATATCAACCTCAAGCTCAAAACACCTAATCCCTTGCAACTCCTGCTTACGTTGCAGACCTGGCTTCGTTAAGATTTTTTGTATGAGCTTGTCATTTTTAAAGTTTACAAAGTCATATGCCGTTCTAATATTAATCGCCCTTAGCTTTTCTGCACTTCTACTACCTATTCCCCACACATCTCCCACTGCGACTCTTTTTAGTGCAACACTTACAAATTGCTTCTCCATCAAATTCACAACACCGTTTGCTTTTATAGATTTCTTGGCCAGATGATTTGCAAGTTTTGCCATAGTCTTTGTAGGAGCAATTCCTACTCCAACAGGTATTCCAACTTCTCTTAAGATCGCTTGTTCTATTTTTTTTCCATACGCAGTATAGTCATCTGTAACCCCAGTTATATCAAGCCATGCTTCATCAACACTATAAACTTCTATTGTCACAGCAAAGCGAGCTAGTGTTTTCATCACTCGATCAGAAATATTCGTATACAACGCAAAGTTTGAGGAAAAAACATGGATGTCACTTTTTTTACAATAGTCTCTTATCTTAAAAAATGGATCCCCCATTTTTATACCTAAGTCCTTGGCCTCCTGAGTTCTTGCTATCGCACAGCCATCATTATTAGATAGAACTATGACAGGCTTGTTCTTAAGCGATGGTTTAAAGAGTCTCTCGCAACTACAATAAAAACTATTACAGTCTACCAGAGCAAACACCTTCTCTTTCACTTGAGTACCAAGTCACGAAAGCACAGAGTAGCAACACCAAAGATCTGCATATTCATCTCCTCTGTGACGACTAAGTCTTTATGCTTAGTATTTAGTGAGCGCAGAGTGATACATCCTTCTTGCTGGATATATAACTTACATACGCGTTCATCAAAAATATCCACAATGACTACTCGATTGGAATATGCGCTCACTGCTCGATCTACAATGAGATAATCTCCCTCGCATATATACGGAGACATAGACTCTCCTTGCATACGAAAAATAAATGTTGAAAGTTTGTTTTTGATAAACTCTTTGTCGAGACTGATATAGTTTTCGACATGGTCATCTTGGATACCAAATAGGCCACAGCTCACGGCCATTGAGTAAACTGGGATCAGATACTTCTCACCAGAATGGTAAAACTGAGACCTATCTTTAGCTGTAATAACGGGAGGGATATATCGCATTCAGCAAGTATAACAAACCGTAACTTTTCCGTAAAGCCAAAAGAATTACTCAGCGCGAAATTCTAGTAGTGGATACTGTCTAATCAAGCTCCAGTCCATATTTTGCAGACGGTACTTGCCTGAGTGATAGAGATCTAGTTGATCATCAAAATGATCGCTAAAAGGGTTTCCAGAGTTCCCTATTGGCATTATTCCAAATGAGTGTAATGGATCGTTCATATCAATCAGCCTACGGGTAGCAGGCCCATGAACGATAGTAAAATTATTCGTATCTTTTCTATGGGCAAGATTATTAATAACGTATCGCCCACCATCCGCCGGAACAGGGCCTATATTATAAATAAGGTCCAGGGGTTTAACCTTACCAAGTGGATGCTCATAAACGGCGCGATGAAGCTTACCCCACTCCCAACTATTAATTCTATTCCCAAATCGATTGTCCAACTCATCTACTGCTTGCTTAAAGCTAAGATAAATTATATCCCTACCTGACTCAACTCGATTTGTAGAAACGTCATCCCAAAATGAATGATCTAAAGAGAAAAGTAATTTTTTCATCGCATGCCAAAAATCAGCAAGCTTACCAAATGTTTTAAAGCCGTCCTTACCTAACTCATCAAGGAAAGCATTTCGAGTAATATAGTAAAGCCACATATGATAAATAGAACTGCTGACACTTGAGCGATCTGTATTACCATCCCAACTTTCAAAAGCTAAGTAAGCCTCAAGTTCAAGGGATGTTAACTCTGACTTCACAATTCCTTGCGAGAGTTGAATTTTAAGCTTAGAGATAATAGGAACAATATTGTCTGTTTGAACTTCTTTAAGACTTTCAAGGTCCCACTTAGTTTTCTTATCTAGTAGCTCTTCTAGGCGAAAATATCTTCCAGCCGGCTGCCAATAGCCATCGAAGTGAGCAAACTCTAATTGTTGAGGTTGATAATTTGCAGAAACAATGACACCTGAGTCCGGATTTACAACATGAGGATTTTCTTCGAAGTCATAATAGCTCTCTACTTCATGAGAACCATCCCAACCATTTAAAATAATATCAGAAGGTACTCCATCTGCTAATTTTGGAAACTTACCCAAAACCCACCAAGCAATATCTCCCTGCTTATTAACCCAAGTAACATTTAAAGGGGGTGCAGCGGCATGACTTAATGCTTGCTTAAACTCGGGGACTGTTTCCGCCATAGGCAGTTCATGTAAACTCTTAATCGCGAGATTCCTTGGATGATAGTAAGACCAAGAGAGAGAAAGGGTTTTTCCTTCAGCTCCATACTTTGAACCATCTATAATTGGACCATGTGATGTCTCAGCGATATCAATATAAACATCATCACCATCTTTAACTTTGATTTTTTCTCTAGTTCTTGCAAGCGATACCCATTCATTATTAAACATAACAACATCAGGGTTTTGTGGATCAAGCTTTTCCGCGTAGACATTAACATCATCGACCATCGCCATGGTAATCCCCCAAGCAGAGTGTGGGGTATGTCCCATGATAGCAAAAGGTACAAGAGGTATAAAGTTACCGTATAGTTCAAAATTACGAGATTTCAAATGTGCTTCATAGAAGATGTGAGGGTTTCCCGCTCCTATATGGGGATCATTCGCCAAGATAGGTTTACCAGAAACTGTTCTGTCACCACTTAGCACCCAGGAATTTGACCCATGAAATAAAGGTAGGACTCCCGTCACCTGCTCAATGCTTTTATGAATATTATTTAAGACGTCTGACTTTACAATTTTTTGCGAAGGAGAATAATCTTTGTCAGCATCGGCCCCAATTCTAAGAAGTGCCAACTTTTCGTCAGGTAGCTTATCTCTCATTTCAGAAATAAACACGTCTGCTTTTATGCCTTCAGAGAAAGTAAGCGCCATATAACCAGTGACTCCAACGATATCTGAAAGAGTAAATCGTTCTGGTCTGTAATTTAAAAGATTGAACTCAACTGGCAATGGCTGATTATCAATATAATAATGAATTCCCTCTAAGAAGGCCTTCATTTTCATTGTCATTTGTTGATCATTTTTAAATGCGTCACTAGCAACAATTTTATCTGAAGTTTTCTTAATCAGAATTTGTCGTAACATTTTATCTGCATCTAAAGTCTTATCACCAAAAACTTCGCTTAATCTTCCCTGGACAAGTCGTCGTAAGAGGTCCATCTGAAACAATCTCTCCCCGGCCACAATGAATCCATGGACACGATACACGTCTTCAATTTTATCTCCACTGATATGAGGAATCCCGTATTCATCAAAACGAACCTCAACATTCTCACTTAAAATAGATAAGTCATAGCTTCCAGATCTTTTAATTTCTTTATGATGAAAGAAACTAATTAAACCAATACCTACGAAACAACAAAGAACGACAATAACTCGATATACTTTACTCATAATTTTCCCTTAGTATTATAAGATAAAAGTACAATAATTTTCGAATTTTGACCAAAAAAAAGGCCCTATTTAAGGGCCTATTTTGTAAAACAATGTCATTTATGCTGCATTATCTATTTTTAAAATCTTAGGATGCGTTTTTTGTTTAATCATTATCAATGAATTAATAATACCATGGCATCCAACTCCAAGAATTTTGTTTCGAATCGCCATGACTTTTACCGTTTGAATATCCACTTTTACATCTTGAAACAGAGTTGTTCTTAAGTGATCAATTTCGAATTCATTCATAAAAGGAACGAGTTCATCAACAAAGTAAGAGACAAGATCTGAATGAAATTCGGTTAACTTCTTAAGACTCAAATTTCCAAAATTATTTATATCTTTTAACAGATTAATATAACAACCAATAGAGAGGTTTCCTGAATAGCCATTTAGAGGAACTGTATCCTCTAGGGATGAATCAAAAATCTTACGACCGTCGTTACTTACATACAAACAGTTTCCATATTCACTTTTTAGTACATTACCAAGTGTTTCATGCATTAAAATTTCTAAGATTTTTAGATATGACTTCAGAATCGTTTTGTCTGATTCCTCATTCTTTTCTTTTGCAAAAAGAGTTTCAACTCTAATAATTTCTTCTCTTAGATTTTGAGATAATGTTGAAAAAACATATGGAGGTATAACGAATGAGTTAACATTATCCTTAATGACACCGGCCATTTTAGGGTTTTCAATGAGAGGATTATATCTATTTACTCGTAAAGTATCCTCGACAAATGAATGCTTAAAATAGGACTCTTCAGAATGATCTTGAATAACTAATGGAAATGTAAGTCCGCCGACATATGGACTTAACGACGCTATTTTTTGATTTTGGTACTCATTATCAACATAGAGTTGCGAAAGATAAAAAGAAGTCTCTTGAAATTCAGCAGATAATAAATCCATATCTGAAATCTCAAACCAATTTTTGACATCTTTATTATCATAAAATGAGATCGTATCGTTTGTTGCAACATTACCATGGTGAACACTTTCAAGTTTCGCTGTCCAAAAGTGATGATAATCAGTTATATAGAGATGGGTATCCGCCCCCATATCCTTATTTGTTTCAATTATAGAATTAAACTTTTCAAAGTCGAACTCGGGTGAATTATCTAATTGTATTTTTCCCCAGAAAAGAGAGGATCGTTTTCCAACTTCATCTCTCTTCTTATCCTTCAAGGCAGCATAAAACTCATGTGCCTGACTTGGGTACATTTCACCAGTATTCATCATAGGATTAAAAACTAAATATAAATGTATTGGCTTTGCCATAAATCACCTCGCTCCTTTTTCTATCGGAAGAAACGAGACAATACTTGAGCTTTTTCGGCAATTAAATCCGGTGTACTTTCAAACATTTGGCCTATTAATATAAAATGGTCCCAAGAAGTAGGTTCACTCATCTCAGCATTATTTTCATGACTGTTAAAGCCTGAAAAATGATACAGCTACTTTCACCTATTCACATCCTTTTAAGCTGATAAGGATCAATAGAAACGAGGGAAGTAATTAAAGTTGTTTAGAGCATTATGTTTTAAGCAGTTTAATCGATTTTTGTCTTGATTATTTTTATTGTGTGCTGATTATAAACATGAATCCGAAGCGTAGAGTAAGCTGCATATTTAACCACATGACTTTCAAATTTCTTTAAAGTCGCTCCAGAGATTGCATCAGTCATTGCCTTTGGATTAGAAATATTATCAAGCTCCTTGGGAGCAAGTAAGAGTAAGTATTCTAGCTTTGAATAATCTTCCGGAGTAAAAGGCATATGATTCAATTTAGTTAGACCATCCTTTGAAAGGATTTTTAAAAACTGACCTTTTTCATTATAGAAAGAAGTATATATAACTGGTAAGCATGCACTATCACAACCTGTTGTAGTCGCTATTTCTCTGATGAAACCGATATGCTTTTTCTTACTATATATTTTCAATAATTCAGTATTAACAGGCTCATCACTAATAGGATCTGAGATTTTTAATTTAATAATTTCATCATAAGAAGAGAAAACCTTCTTATAAAGGTCGCTTGCCATTGCATTATTAAGAGTAAAAGTAATGATAAAAAGAAATAAATACTTCATGTATATAAACTATTACGAATTTGTTTTTTTTACAACTAACGTGGACAATTTATTTTCACAGCATATTTTTCAACTACTAATTTTTTCATAAATTGAATATGCCCGTGCCTATCTGCATCCTGGAGAACATAAACGATTTCTCCTTTTTCGACTTTAAGATTTAGTACGACTTTAGGATTTACTCCCCAGATACTTGTAGCAGCAATACACTCTCTCTCACTGAACTTAGGATAAATTAATAAGACTCTAATATCCGCAGGAAGCCAATAAAGATTTACTAGATTTCCTATCAAAAAAAATATAATAGGAACAAAAAGAAGTGCTATATATTTTAATTGGATTTTTTTTCGTTGCATATAACCTTATCGAACTCTATATAATTTAAGTTAGAATGATCTAAGACGATAAAGCTAAAAATGAGATATTTCGTATGAAGTAAGCTAGAAGAGAGCTTATACAGGGAGAATTTTAATGAGCACTTGGATTTGGATAAGTATTGTTGCCCTAGCATTGTTGACTGTCTTAGTCGGCTTACAAAAATTTAAGAGTACAACAGACTGGTTGCCTATTAATGGAAGAGTTATTTCAAGCTCTATTGAAGAAATTAAGAATACTAATTCTCAGCAAACATCCCAAGGAACTTCTCGCTATGATTACAAAGTAAATATTAAATATGAGTATACCGTTGAAAGTAAAAATTATACTGGTGAAGCTATAACAGCAGTCTTACCAAATATATTTGACCTTGAAGCCGATGCTAAAAAAATCCTCTCTACATACCCTACTGATAAAGAGACAAATATATTCTTCAATCCAAAGAATCCCAGTGAGTCCGCACTCATTACGGCAAAAAGTATTCCAACAATATTTTTTATTTTTATCTTTGTCTTTATTGGACTGATAGGTGGTGGCATAATCTTTATTCTTAAATCTGGAATTTTGGATTAAGATTCCTTATTTGGCTATTAGGATATTTGTCTTAACTTTTTTAAGTACTTTTGAAGCAACACTTCCTAAAACAAAATCACCTATCTTACCTCTTTTGTGAGATCCCATCACAATAAGATCAATCTCGTGCTCATCACAATAATCTGCAAGTTTAGACGAAACACTCCCCTCTTTATCAAGAATAGTTTTACAAATAATATTGTCTTGTTCTGGAAAATCGTCTCTAACTTCAGCCAATCTCTTATTAACTTTATCAACGCCTTCAGTAATATTTTTTTCCATCAACTCATTAAAGTTATCTTGCATTTGGTGAGTCAGGTAATATCCTTCATAGTAGCAAGGAAGAACATTTACTAAATGAAGCTCAATTCCAGCTTCACTCTTTATCATTTTTGCCCAATTAAGAGCTTCATCACAATGGTATGAGAAGTCATAGGCCAAAAGAATCTTCTTAGGGTTTAGGAGCTTCTCATCTTTCACAACTAAAACTGATTTTTCACATCGATGCAGAACACTCTCCGTGACACCTCCAAGAAATTTTTCAGACCATGTTTTATTCGCATTATGTCCGAGAACAACTAATTCAACATCACTATCTCTAGCTTCTTTAATGAGAATATCATCCGCAGTACCAGAACGACTAAAGTACTCGAATTCCTCGAAATCATCTCCAATGGATTGAATCTGCTCTTTTAGCATTAAGTTATTCGAGGTAATTATATTATCAATATACTGCTGTTTTACTTCCATATTTAACTGGTTAAATATTGTGTCTAGGGAATCAAAATCCGCCAATCTGTCTGAGTGAATCACTGTTGCACGATGTTTAACTTGTTTTGCTAGTTTGAGTCCAACTTTAAGTACAATTAATGCTTCATCCTTTAAGGAGTTTCCAATAATAAATCTTTTCATAAATCACCTCTCAAAGTCATTATATACATTAATTACTAAAAAGTTATGAGCTATATCAGCTTAATCTAATGCTTTCACTATCAAATCTCCACAAGCATGCTAAAATCCTGCCATGAAAAAAATTATTATACTATCAATACTCATTTTGACGTCATGTTCCTCAAGAGAGTTTAAAGAATCAGACCACTACTCTCAAGAAACTGATAAATTTTTTAATACAACAGTAAAAGCGGACAAAGGATTATATAGTTTTTTACGCTGGAAGCTTTTTACAACTCCAGCAAAGTGGCCTGAAAAAATTGAAATTGATCCTAAACCAAGTTTGCTTTCCCCGAAAAGCTTAAATGATGTCAATATCACTTTTGTAAATCACTCTACTTTTCTCATTCAAATCAATGGATACAATATTCTGACTGACCCTGTTTGGAGTGAAAGAGTTAGCCCTGTCAGTTTTGCAGGGCCCAAGAGAGTTCATCCCCCCGGAGTAACAATAGAAGAACTTCCAAAGATTGATATCGTACTTATTTCTCATAACCATTATGATCACCTTGATATTGAAAGTATTAAGAAGCTTGAAAAAAAGTTTTCCCCTGCATTCTTTGTCCCGCTTGGTGATAAAGAACTACTTAAAAGTGCTGGAGTGCAAAAAGTCTTTGATCTCGATTGGTGGAACAAGGTCAATTTTAACAACATAGACATATCATTTGTCCCCACTCAACACTGGTCTGCCAGAGGAATCTTCGATCGCTTTGACAGTCTATGGGGTGGTTATGTAGTAGCTTGGAATGGACATAAAATATTCTTTGGTGGAGATACAGGTTATTCAAAGCACTTCAAAAGTATCAATAGCAAATTTGGCCCAATGGATATATCCCTCATTCCGATTGGTGCATATGCTCCGAGGTGGTTTATGCAGACTATGCATATGGACCCAGAGGAAGCCATTTGGGCGCATAAAGACCTAAAATCAAGGTATTCGATTGGCATGCATTACGGAACCTTCCAACTTACAAATGAATCTATTGATGAGCCGAAAACGAAACTAGGAATGCATCTCAAGAAGGAAGGTATCTCCCCCGAGACCTTTCTATTATTGCCGATAGGACATACAAAACAATTTAAGTTATAAACTTTGTACACAAAGTAAAAATTACCTAAATCATTGAATTTACAAATATCTCTGCGTAAAATATACAAATGACAAGGCTAGATAAATTATCAAAAACCGATATTTTAAATCTTAAAGTAAAAGATTTGAGTCTTGATTTCAATAAGGATCAAAAGGCAATCATCAAAGTCTTCTATGCAAGATTGAAAGAAAAAAATATAAATTGGAGGCCACATATCTGGGCTTCTGATGAGTGGTTCTCTCCTGATGGTATTGGTGGAATTGCCGTTCCTTTCATCCTACTACATCCTCGACTAATTAAGCTTGAAAAAGAATTTCTCGGTGAATGTGAGGGTGAAAAAAAGAAAGAGTTCTTTAAGCTTCTCTGTCATGAAGCAGGTCATGCAATTGATAATGCTTTCAAATTAAGGTTAAAAAAGAAAAGGCAAAATATTTTTGGATTAAGCTCAAAAAGGTACCCAAGTTCTTACCGCCCAAAGATTCACACAACAGAGTTCGTTAACTTCCTAGGTGATCACTATGCCCAAGCACACCCAGATGAAGACTGGGCCGAAACTTTTGGCGTTTGGTTAAGTACAGATAACTGGAAGCAAGCCTACAAGGGAACAATCGCCTTAGAAAAACTAAATTATATAGATGAAATCATGAAAGAGCTCGCCTTCAGCGCCCCTAAAAATACGAAGCGAAATACCTATCTTAGCTATAAAAATGATAAGAGAACTGTAAAGCAATACCTTATTCAGAAACAAAAATCACTAAACAAAAACCGAAAAAACTTTTACACAGATAAATTGAGCCCTATTTTTACAAATGAAGTGAGTGCGAGTAAAGCTGTCTCGTACTTGAATAAAAACAAATTTCGAATACTTCTTGATCTCCAATCAAAAACCAATGAGGATATCTGGAACCTCACAAGATCTTATGAAGAGTTAAAGCAAGAGTGTAAGAAGAATAAATATGCGTTAAAGTTTAATGAGCAGGCGACAGAAATAAAAATTAAGAAGCTACTCCAATCAACTATCAACGATTACAAAAAAGCAGGAAATACTAGGATATACATGTGAGTAAGAAGATTTTATTACTTGTGCATAAGGATTTAGTACCGCCGAATGATATTAAGGGCAAACCTGATCGCTTTAAGTCCCCCTGGATAACTGAATATGATGTAAAAGAAGCCCTGACAAGTCTTGGATATGAAGTACTCATCTTTGGAGTCGTTGATGATATTCACTCACTTATAAACCAAATAAAAGAGTTTAAGCCCCACGGAATATTTAACCTGTTAGAAGAATTTAACTATGACCCTAGAAGTGATTATAAGGTTATTGCACTATTAGAAATGATGAATATTAAATATACTGGCTGCAATCCCAGAGGTTTAATGATTGCAAGAGATAAGGCACTAAGTAAAAAGATTCTAAAGCATCATAAAGTTGGAACTCCACAATTCTTCACTCTTCCAAAAAATAAAAAAAGAAAACTACCGAAAGGTATAAAGTATCCTGTGATTGTGAAGTGTCTTTATGAGGAAGCCAGCTATGGGATTGCTCAATCGAGTATATGTCATTCAGAAGAGAAGCTTCACGAAAGAGTTGCCTATATTCACTCAAACCTTGAACAGGACGCTATCATAGAAGAGTTTATTGCTGGACAAGAATTATATGTTGGAATTATAGGAAATAAAAAGCTTACAAATCTTCCCGTATGGGAACTTCAGTTTAATAAGGTAGAGAGTCCTGAAAAAGAAATATATTCCAGTAGGGCCAAGTGGAATAAAGACTATAGAGATCGTAAAGGCATAACGAATGGCCCAGCGAAGCTCTCTAAATATCTAGAAGATAAAGTTGTTAAAGCCTGTAAAAAAACATATCAACTCTTAGAGCTAAGTGGCTATGCAAGAATTGACCTAAGACTTACGGATGACGGAAAGGTATACATTTTGGAGGCAAATCCTAATCCAAATATAGCCTCCGATGATGAGTTTGCTAATAGCGCTGTTTTTGATGGCATCAAGTACAATGAACTTATAGAAAAGCTATTAGCCTAGCCTCTTTCTCTCACTACCAATCAATAACTTTACAGTCTCTCAGAAATTTTCCTTTAGGGGGTTCTTCACAAGTTGCGAGCCAGACTGCAGTAGCCACACCTTCCTCTACACTTCTATGAGCATTCTCTCCCCCCATATCTGTTCTAACCCAACCAGGACATATAGAGTTTACTGAAATATTAGTATTTTCTACTTCCGCAGAAACGATCTGAGTTAAAGCATTAAGCGCAGTCTTACTCATTCTATATCCAGGCCAAAAGGGACCCATTTCACTAAGAGCTCCCATTTGAGATGAGACATTGATGACTCTCCCTTCATTTTTTTCCATCATTAAAGGAACGATTGACTGAATAAGTTTTAAAGGGCCCATGGTATTTGCTTCAATTGTTTTTAAAATAATAACAGGATCTACCTTAAAAATACTTGCCTCACTTATATCAGTGGGACCTGAGGATTCCAAAAAGACTCCTGCATTGTTAATAAGAATATCTATTGATTCACTATTTTTTTTAAGACGGTCATGCAAATTTCTAATATCACTTGTTTTAGTTACATCTAACTTAATAAATTCAACGTTGTACCCAAGCTTTAAAAGTATCTCAGCAGCTATCTTTCCCTTCTCTTCATTTCTCGCTCCCAGATAAACTTTATATCCTTTAGCACCTAATTGTCTCGCAGTTTCAAAGCCTAAACCTCTATTCGCACCAGTTATCAATACAGTTTTCATAAGATCCCCTTAATACCATAGACATAATCAATATGATTTAAGAAGATCTTCTCATAGGAGTAATATGAATGCACTACCTTACTCCAATCATACTGCGCAAGGCAAAATAAGTAAGACACGAGTGGTCATATTCCATAAGATAAAAACCAAGATACCCTCGCAATGAAAAACATTTTTTCTACAAGACCTTTACCTGTGTACAAAAGCTCAAAATTTCGATATTTTTTTATGAGAATTTTTCATGGAGACTTAAATGAGAGAATTACTTACAAGTGTAGGCGTATCAGAAGACGTTAATATTTATTATAATCGTCCAACAAGTTTTTACATTCAGGAAACGATTAAGCGTAGCTACGGTAAATTATCTAAAGACGGAGCACTACTGGTTGAAACTGGTAAGCATACAGGTAGATCTGCCAAAGATAGATATATTGTGAAGTCCCCAACCACAGAAAATACAGTTTGGTGGGAGAACAACTTAAGTCCAATGACAAAAGAAAACTTTGCTAGTCTTAAAGCAAAGGTTTTAAATTTACTCAATAGAGAAAAAGAATTATATGTTACCGAAAGATGTGTCGGTGCTCACCACGAACACAATATTGGTGCATTAACAATTTCAACGCATCCACAATACTGTGTATTTACAGGTCACCTTTTCAGAGAAAAAATGAGAGAGTTTTCAGACTCTGACTTCACTATTCTCCATGCTCCTGGGCTCAACCTTGATCCAAAGGAATTTGGAACTAGGTCTGAGACATGTGTAGTGACTTGTTTTGATACCAATACAACAATTATTGTCGGAACTTTTTACGCTGGTGAAATAAAGAAATCAATGTTCGCAGCAATGAATTACCGCTTACCAGAAATTGGAATTCTTCCTATGCATGCAGGTGCTTCCAGACAAGAAAGTATGGAATCATCGGTCTTTTTTGGACTTTCAGGAACGGGGAAAACAACTCTATCAACAGATATTGGAACTTATATTATTGGAGACGATGAGCACGGTTTAAGTCATGAAGGTGTTTTTAATTTTGAAGGTGGTTGTTACGCTAAAACCTACCAACTTTCACAAGAAACTGAACCCGAAATATGGGATGCAACAAATAAGTTTGGTGCCATGATTGAGAATGTTACTTACGATAAAAAAACAGGTGTCGTAGACTTTTTTGATAAGACCTTAACTGAGAATGGACGTGCTGCATATCCTCTAAGCTTTATAGATGAAGTTGATGAAACTTCTCAAGGGAAAATTCCAGGTCACATATTCTTTTTAACGGCCGATGCTTTTGGGGTTCTTCCTCCAGTAAGTAAGCTTACAAAAGAGCAGGCAATGTTTTACTTCGTACTAGGTTACACTGCGAAGCTTGCTGGAACTGAGATTGGCATAACAGAGCCAGTAGCGACCTTCTCACCGTGCTTTGGTGCTCCTTTCATGCTGAGACACCCTAGTGAATACGCAAAGCTTCTAGGGGAATATCTAGACAAATACGATATTAATGTTTGGCTCGTTAATACTGGTTGGACTGGTGGTGCTTACGGAGAGGGAGAAAGATTTCCTCTTAAAGTTACAAGACAAATTATTAGATCGATTCAAGCGAATACTTTAAATACGGCCGTAACTGAAGCTGATCCAATCTTTAACTTAAGCATTCCTCTCGAAATTAATGGTGTTGAAAGTGATATGCTTCAGCCACAAAAAACGTGGAAGGATCAATCAGCTTACACATCAAAAGCTCAAGAGCTGGCGGCATCATTCCATAAACAAATGGAAGGCTTTGGTGACTTCTATACTGAAAATATTAAAGGTGCACCAACCTATAAGGCCTAATGAATATTCTAAAAAAATACGGGGCCCAAGTTTTTGGGCCTTTTTTATTTCTACTTGTTTGGTTCTTACCGACTGACCTTGCTACAAAGCAACAACAGTTTCTTGCCATTTTTGCCTTTACGGTTTTCAATTGGCTTTTCGGTACTATTCCTCTCTATATTTCAGGGTTAATCGGAGTCACTCTATCTGTCTTTATCAACCTTGATACGGCGACAAAAATATTTGGAAATTTTGGACATCCAATTATTTTTTTATTTCTGGGCGGTTTTCTCCTGGCAAAAGCTTTTAGTAATGTTGGACTAGATAATCGAATATCTCTCTACCTACTAACAAGGTCTTTTATTAAGGGCTCAATATCGCGACTCCTCTTTACCCTAATCGCCTTAACTGCTGTCTTCACAATGTGGATATCCAACACGGCCACAACAGCAATGATGCTCCCCCTTGTACTTGGTACTTTAAAGAGTTTAAAGATAGAGAATAAGAAAACAGTATCATTAATACTCCTTTCAATCGCTTACTCCTCAAGTATTGGTGGTATTGCAACTCCAATTGGATCACCCCCAAATATTATCGGAATTGGTATGCTTGAAGAATTAGTTGGTATCAAAATCACATTTTTTGAGTGGATGATTCAAGCTCTGCCTATTTCAATGATCTTCCTTGCGGTACTTTTCTTTCTTGTTCATATTAGAATAAAAAAAGATCTTATTTGTTTTGATAATTCTTTTCTCATTCAAGAATATAAAAAATTACCAACGCTTTCAATATATGAAATCATCACATTCTTCGTTTTTCTCTTTACGATTTTGTTATGGCTTATCCCCAGTATTACGAGGCTTATGGGGATAACTCTCCCCATCAATCTCAACCCTGGTGCCGTCGCTATTTTTGGATCTTCACTACTCTTTATATTTCCACTTCGTGCTGGCAGAAAAATTTTAAAATCATCCGATATAAAAAGTATTGATTGGTCATCACTAATGCTTTTTGGTGCTGGCCTGGCAATGGGAAAACTACTATTTGACCTGGGTCTTGCAAAGATGGCAGGAGCTTATTTAATAGCCTTAGTTTCACAATGGCACCTATTCACTTTAATGTTGGTCGTTTTTCTTGCAGTAATTTTTTTCACAGAGTTTAGCTCAAATACAGCTTCGGCAAACATACTACTTCCTATTGTTATATCAATGTCAGTTCAGCTTAAGCTTGATCCTCTTTACTTAACAATGGGAGTTGGTATTGCATGTTCACTGGCCTTTATGTTACCAGTAGCAACTCCACCTAATGCAATTGTATATGGAAGTGAGCTCGTATCCAAAAATGATATGATCAAGCATGGATTAGCTTTAAATATCATTTATGCATTTATCCTAGCTGGCTTTATTTATCTATACTCTTAAAGATTGATGACTAGATCTTCTAAAGGATATCTTACCTTTGGAAGGTCACTGTACTTATCCTCAGCATGACGATATCCCACAGGACAAACAACCATCGAAGAAAGTCCCATTTCTGTTAAACCAAGGATTTCATCATATTCTTTAGGCTTAAAACCTTCCATAGGACAACTATCAATTCGCATTTCAGCACAAGCAGTCATAAGGTTTCCAAGAGCAATATAAACTTGATTTTTTGACCAAATATATTGATCTGCTGGAGCTTTCCCTGGAATAGACATTAACATTTTCTTGAAGCCAGCTAGCTCAGAGACATCTTGATTTCTTGTTTTGGCAGTATCTATTAGATAATCGTCTACAAATTTTTCATCTAATTTTGAAGGGGCACATAGGACAATAAGGTGACTAGCATCCATGACTTGAGCTTGATTCCATGAAGCTGGAACAAGTTTCTCTCTCAGTTCTTTATTACTTACAACCACAAATTTCCATGGCTGCAGTCCATAGGATGAAGCTGTCATTCTTAAAACGTCTAAAAGAGTGTTAAAGTCTTCGTCTGTAATTTTTTTTGTCGCATCAAACTTTTTACATGCGTAACGCCAATTTAAACTTTCAATTATTTTATGCATCATTACCTCAATAGGTTTATAAATTTCTTATCATTAATTAATTTCTCTACAATTTCATTCATACAACTCGCAAGAGTAGGCGCTAGTTTTTCAGTTCCGTCACCCAGATTACCCGCTGAGAGATACTCGGCCCAATAGCTACCCGACCATTTTGTATTTGGAAGATTTACATGAAAATTCATTTTCACATTACACTTTGCTTTTTCTGGTTGAAATTTTTCTATAACTTCTTCGACCCACATTTGCTCAACTTCAATAACTAAATTAACTTCCGACTCAACATTCACTTGAATATTTCTCATTTCAAGTGCTGATGTCATATAGTCTGTGACAAGCGCACTAAGAGTTTCATCAAAGGTTAGAGGTGTTTTTTGATACTGAACTCCGGTATAAGCACTACCATAAAGATTGGTCTTTCTTAGATCAGTTACCCCCGTCAAGTTAATTGATTTTTTTAATCCCTGAAGTTTAGTTAATTGACTCGACTCTTTATAGGGTAATAACTCTTTTTTCTTTAGCATTAAAGACTCTGTCGCACATGACGTAACCAGTAAGATTAATAATATCGACTTCATGAGATATTTCTCTCCATTTTTAAATTGTTATTTGTTTTTATTTTTGCTTTTGTTTTTATTTGTTTTGATTTTTTTGTTGTTTTTTTTTGTTCCCAATCTTTAAATTTATCTAAGTCATCCTTTATCAAACTTAGGACCCAAGTTAAAACTCCAATGTCATCCACAAAGCCCAGGCCGATTAAGAAGTCTGGTACAAAGTCAGTCGGTGTCACAAAGTAAATAACAGCTACAATTGTATAAAGGATCGTCTGCGTATTCACTTTTGTATACTTTCTTGTAACCCAAGCAAGAGATAAACGAATCAATGTCTTTAGCTCTTCAACATATGCACCTAGTGAATCTACAACACTGGCCTTCGTAAGTTTCTCAGAGGCTTTTTCTAGCTTAAACTTAAGCCCTTGTGGATTCTCCATAAGGTCCTGAGCAAGACGCACAAATTTAGACTTAACATAATGTGATAACTTTGAATTCATATAAATCCCTAATTTCCGGTATCTTAGCAAAGAAGCACCAGAAAGTTAATTCAAAAAAGTCCAATATATTCAAGTAGTTAAAGCTTTAATATGTAATATTTACAATAAGGGGTGACAAACTGAGTAACACTCAGTAATATGCGATTAATTTGAAAGGCTTCTCGAATGAAAATTGGTGAAGTCTTCTCTCTCTTGTGTGTAAGCGGCATCAACTCTCTCTCTATTATTTGATGCCGCTTTTTTCTAAATCTAATAAATACTGTTTTATCTCTAGCCCCCAACCAAAACCAACTAACGAACCATCTGAACCAATAACTCGATGACATGGAATCATAATTGGAATCAAATTTTTATTATTTGCACCTGCAACTGCACGCGCATAGTTTGGTCCCCCAACAAGAATCGCCTGATCCTTGTAACTAATAGTTGAACCGTACTTAATTTCCCTTAGACAGGACCAACACTTCTCTCTAAACTCACTTGAAGTAAATCTAATTGGTGTCTTAAAAACTTGGAGTTTCCCCGAGAAGTATTGCTTAAGTTCCTCCGCCGCGAAACTTAAAACAGGGGTTTCACCTTGTGGGTGGGTCGTTTTATTTTTTGAAATTGAGTGAAGATAGTCATCATCTCCGGTTAAATATATTGTACCAACTGGTTTCGGTGCGTTGAATGCACAACAGTAAATCATAAAAACCTCATTGCCATTAAGAGCTATATGCTCATACAATACTCGCACAAATTTAAATGGAGGAAAAGATGAGTTTTCAACAAAACCAAACGCCACCCGATATCGATAAATTGGTAGAGGAAGCCCTAGGGAAACTAAAAAAATACTTAGTTCCTATTGTAATAGGCTTTTCTATTATTATTGGTATCACTGGTTCCTATTATACCGTAGAACCTGATGAAGAAGCGGTAGTGACTAGACTAGGAAAATATCTCGGCAACACTCAACCTGGACTTCACTTTAAAATTCCTTTTGGTGTGGATGATGTCATTAAAGTAAAAACAAAAATAGTTCAACAAGCAGAGTTCGGTTTTAGAACTGTGAATACAAATTCAAAGAGAACGACGTATTCAACTCAGAATTTTGACTCTGAATCACTAATGCTTACTGGAGACTTAAACGTTGCAGAAGTGCAATGGGTTGTTCAGTATCAAATATCTGATCCCTTTAAATTTATTTTTAAAACAAGTCAGCCAGTTGCAAACATAAGAGACGTAGCAGAGTCGATTATGAGAAGAGTCGTTGGAGACAAACTTGTTACAGAGGTTCTGACAACAGGAAGAGTTATCATTGCAACAGATGCTAAAAAGTTGATGCAAGAAATCCTAGACAAGTACGATATGGGTGTAAATATAAAATCGATCAAGCTTCAAGATGTTAACCCACCAAGATCAGTTCAAGCATCTTTTAATGACGTAAACGCTGCAAAGCAAGAGCAAGAAAAAATGCTTAACCAAGCTGAAGAGGCATACAATAGAATTATTCCTGAGGCGAGAGGTAAAGCTGATAGAGTGATATCAGAAGCTGAGGGGTATGCATTCGAAATTGTAAACCGAGCAAAAGGTGATGCCCAACGTTTTATGTCAGTTGCAAGAGAATATAGAAAAGCTCCTGCGATTACCAAGCAAAGAATATACATTGAAACTATGGAAAGTGTATTTTCAAAAATGAATGATGTAACAGTTATTGATAGTAAAGTGAAAGGACTTCTTCCTGTCTTTGGAAATAATGGAGTAACTAAATAATGAAAACAAATATTTTAATTATCGTTTCAATCTTAATTTTTTTCGTACTTAACTCTTCTATCTTTATTTTGACGGAAGGAAAGCAAGCTATCGTGACCCAATTTGGGAAGCCCGTTGGTCAACCAATTACAAAAGCCGGTGTTCACTTTAAAATCCCCATAACTCAAGATGTTCGTTATGTTGATAAAAGAATTCTTAACTGGGATGGATATCCAAATCAAATCCCAACTAAGGATAAGAAGTATATCAAAGTAGACACCACTGCTCGTTGGATGGTTATTGATGCATTAAAGTTTATTCAAACAGTACAGAATGAACAAGGTGCACAGGCAAGACTTGATACCATTATCGATGGTCATACCAGGGATATAATTTCAGGACATAATCTTGTTGAAGGAGTGAGAAACTCAAATGCAATTTTAGCTTCAGTACAAGAGCAAAGAGCACGTATCCAAGATAAAAAAGCCAAAGGTGAGTTTATCCTAGAAGAGGAAATCAGTGGTGATATTGAAAGTATCTCTATTGGGAGAGAAGAACTTAGTCAAATGATTGTTAGACAAGCTGATAAAGAATTAACTGGACTAGGTATCAAGCTCATTGATGTTCAATTAAGAAGAATTTCTTACGAAGAATCTGTTGAAAAGAAAGTGTACGAGAGAATGATATCTGAGCGAACAAGAATAGCCCAAAAAATTAGATCTATTGGTAAAGGGGAGAAAGCTAAGATTGAAGGAAGAATAGCCAAAGACCTTAAAGAAATAGAGTCTATAGCCTACAAAGAAGCTGAAACAATTAAAGGTAAGGCCGAGGCCACGTCAACAGCAATATATGCTAAGTCTCTAAATTCAGATCCTGGTTTTTATAAATTCTTAAGATCTATGCAGGCCTATAAAAAATCAATTAAAAGTGATTCAAAGATGATTCTATCAACTGATTCACAATTTTTTAAATTTCTATAATCATTATAAGGCCGCTTATGCGGCCTTTTTCTTTACCAATCATGTCTTTTTAACTACATTCAAAAAATGTCTATTAGAGATTCAATTATTAAACCCCGATGTAAAAGCTGTTTTGTCCACAAAGAGGATTGTTTTTGTAAAAAAATTAGCTCTCTATCATTAGCAACTAAGGTCAGTATCATAATCTATAAGAAAGAGATGACTCTCCCTAGTAACACCGCTCACCTTGCACTTAAATCACTCTCAAATACGCAATACTTTGAACGAGGCCATAAGGATACACAAATCGAGGAATCTTTTATTGACCACGAGAGCTACCAACCACTTTTTCTCTATCCAAGTGATGACGCAAAAGAGTTAACTCCCAAGTTTTTAGAGAGTTTCAATAAACCTATTAATTTGATCGTACCCGATGGAACATGGAGACAAGCTAAAAAAGTATATAGAAGAGAAAAGCTTCTCGATAGTATTCCCCAGGTAAAACTCTCGTTATCAGAGAAAACAAAATATTTACTACGTAGGCAGAAAAGTGAATTTGGCCTATGTACTTTCGAAGCAATTGCCTACGCCTTACGAGTTATCGAAGGGAAAGCTGTATCTGATGATTTGATGAAGAACTTTGATATATTCCAGGTAGCACACTTAGTTACGAGGGATATTTTTGCTAAAGAAAAAAAGAAGATGGGCTATTCCTAACCCATCTCTTTATCAATTTAATTACTTTAAAACATCAACTTGAATCATTGTTCTTTGACTTGGTCTAAAACAAGATCTCATGTTAACTGATGAGATTTCAAAATTCTTTTTTACTGCTTTAAATACAGTATTATTTATATGACAGTTCGATCTCTCGTTTAAATTTACTGTCATAATACTTGCTGAAACATTCCCAGCAATCTCTGAACTCAATGTATCGTAGCTAACTCTTACAAATGCAGGAGTAAAAATCCTTGAGTTACGGTCAATTCCACCTGAACAGCGAACATTTTTAACAATTGCACCCATATCAGTTAAAAGTTTTTCAACTTTATCTTCTACAGAATCGCAATTGTAATAAACTCTTGAACCGTCTCTGGCCATATCAGAAATGACAAAGTTACTAGTGTTTGATTGATAGTTTACAGCAAAAGCCTGTGAACTGATTAATGCTAAAACAATAAATAGTTTTTTCATGTGTTTCTCCTTAGTTTTTATTAATCAAACCACTAGGACAGGAATCAGGCAATACCTTTTGTTAAGTATAAGTTATGTCTTTATTAAGTAAGGTTAAAAGAATTTCAAACAAACAAGTCCCGGCTGAAAACCGAAACCTTTGATCAAGATATTAAATATTTTTTTTAATTTACTTCACTGAAATTTCTAAATCGAGAGAAATACCTTTCTCTCTATCATCCATTGATACTTCTGTTAACTCGCTGAGATTAACCTTTTTATCCGTCTTACCAACAAATACACTGTAAAATCCCTGTGGAAAGTCTGCCCAGTCATATTTGACATGATGTGTCGTAGCCTTCCATGTGGTCAAAAGGTTAATTGCCTCTTCCCTAGAAAGATTTCGGCGCTTATTCTGTTCAATTACATCGTCTACAAGTTCTTGCATCGTAATTGAAATGCTCTCAGTAGATTCATCTATTTCAATCTCTTTCACAAATGAGATATAATATGGAGACCTTGTATTCGCAGTAAAGCGCAAAGCAAATTCTGCATCTCCATAACCATTTTTAAAGCCATGCTTAGTAATATCCTTGTCAGTTAAGCCTCTGGTATCAAAGTCAACGATATCTACACTTAGTGTATCTGCTTCACTTAGTGCAAATGCACTGTGACTAGTTAAGATAAACATTACCGTCATTAAAAATTTCATATTTTTATCATCGAACAATTGTTCTATTAGTTAGCTTTTAAGTTTCACCACTTCTTTGGGTGACTATGATCTCTCTTAACTAACTTTAGAATACGTACTTGGAATTAGCTTTGTGAATAGTATGACATTCTGACACTCTGACATCTTAAGTCACGGGGGACATAAGCCACTGAAATAACTAGTAGCTTTTAAGACTACTACCTTCCAAAAACAAAAAAACCTTCCGCAAGGGAAGGTTTTTTTTAGATAAATATTATGGTGCTCGAGAAAGGACTTGAACCTTCACACCTTACGGCACCAGATCCTAAGTCTGGCGTGTCTACCAATTCCACCACTCGAGCAAAATATAATCTGATGATATTTATAAGATTTATTACTAAGAATGACAATAAAAAATTACTCTTATGCGGCTTTTTTCTTAGCTGCTCCTGCTTTCTTAGCCAAGGCCTCAGACCTCTCCAAAGCTTTTTTCATCTGTGCCAGTTTATTCTTTAGACCTGTAACTTCTTTCGATGCCTGCATAGACTCTTTCTTAAAGTCTGCTGCCACTGTCTTTGCTTTAGTCAACTCTTGGCTCATACTTTTAACACTCTGCTCTAACCTTTGCTCAGCTGGTGACTTATCTTCCTCTTTTTTCTCCGGCACTTCACTTGCTTTCTTCAACTTAACTGCCATTGCCTGTATCTTTGCCTGTAACTCTTCATTTTGCGTTTTAAGCTGAGCCAGCTCCTTATCGGCAGCAGCTTCGGCCTTATCATCTTTTGCAGCTTGAACTTCCGCCACCTTTGCTGGATCGACATCCTTAACTACCATATGATCATTTTCACTTTTAAGTTTTTCTATCATCTCTTGAAGCTTAGTATTCTTCTCTTTTAAGGTATCAACTTCTTTCACAGTCTTATCTAGCTCGATTGTCTTCTTCTGAAGTTCAGCAGTATTTATTGCAACTGGATCAGGTGCTTTTACTTTTGTAGCCTCAGCTAGCTTGGCATTTAAAAATGAGACCTTTTCATGTAGTTTCGCATTTCTATCCTTTAGAAGCCCAAATTCCTTACCAGAGACTCCTCCGGTGCTAGCCTTTAACTGAGACGTGTTCTTCAATAATTGTTCATTTTTTGTTTGCAGCATTCTAGTCTGCCCCTCAGCAGATTTTAAAGCTGACTTCAGAGAAACAAGCTCTGAACTTGCTTTGGTTTCAAAGCTTTTAGCTTTTTGAAAGCGCTCCTCAATTGAGCGTTTACTTCTCATTTCTGCATTAAGTTTATTTTCCAACTGATTCTTAACACCTTTGAGTGCTCTATTCTCCTCAGTAAGTACCGCCGAGTTATCTGTTTTTTTATTCTCATCAATAGATTTTGACATGCTTTCGAGCTTATTTTTATAAACCTCTGTTTGTCTTTCTAACTGCTCTTTATCTCCAAGCACAGACTTAAGCTGAGCAGAGAGAACTGTAGACTTATCACTTGTAAGTTGCTGATTAAGCATATTGACTTGTTTCTTAAGCTCCGACATTTCTCTGTCTTTTTTAGCAGCAATATTCTTCATCGACTCTTTTGCTTTCTCAAGAACAGTATCTTTTACTTTTAAAATTTTATTACTTCTAGCTAACTCTGATTTAAAGTTTTCTTCTAGTTTTTGATTTTCAATCTCAGCTCTTCTGGCGCTAGTCTCTGCATTTTTTGCCTTTGCAATACTCGCTTGCTCCTGTGAAAGAGCTCGCTGTAACTTTTCCAATTCCATTCGAGATAGAGTTCGTCCATCTCCAAGTGTTTTAAGTAATTTCTCTCGCTCTCCTGAACTCATTGTAGGCTCTAGACTAATTGGTGAATCACCACTTGTCTCACTATTTTGGAGTGATACTTGAACCTCTTTATCATTAACCTGTGATAGCTCACTTACTTTTTGTACTTGATCTGCAGTCGCCTTTGATGCATCTGCTTGTATGGATAATGCTTGAACTTGAGCTTTTAATTTTTGATTTTCTATCTCTGTTTGTTTGAGTTTCGATATCAGCTCAGCCTCAGCTTTTGTATCTTGCCCAGAAGATGTATTCATTTTTTGTGTAATAGCTTGTTGTTCTAATTCTTTTGCTTTATCAGAAGCACCCTTAACAATTTGTGCTACATCTCCTTCATCCATTTCAAGCGAAGACGAAAGGTTTTTAATTAGAATTTTTTCTTTTGCATCGCGGGCTTCAGGATTATCGCTTGAAAATTTCACCCCCTCTTCAAAGGTTTCCTTCATTGTATCTTTAATTACCTGCTGCATTTTATCATCATTTAACTGATTGTCGGCAACAACAAAGTTTCCACTCACTTTCTCAACATCATCAAGCTTAGACATCTTATCTTCTAATCGCTGTTTTAATTTTAGTTGAAAATCATTATTGTCCCCATTACCACCACTGATGACTTGAATAGAATTATTAACATCTTCAAGTTCACTTTTGAATGCCATGATACTTTCTTCATCTTCTACGAGAGCACTAAGTACTGTTGGTAAGGTCGTTTCTTTAAACTCTGAGAATTGCTCTGCTGTTAAATCATCGATAGAACTATCTAGGTTCAAAGCGAAATCATTTAAAGCAGCATCAATCTTCCCAGGGGCTAATTTATTCACATAAGCTTTAACTTTTAAATCTGTGTCTTTTAGTCCTGGAGCATTATCTAATGTACTCTTTACCATAATATTCATTTTAGATTTACGATCTTCAGTGGACAGACTTTTTAAATTAAATTGACCTTTGGAATCATCATCAAAAGCGTTTGAGAATGATGTCGAAAAGTTTTTATCTTTATCAACTGCCATACCTGAGATTTTTTGCATAAAATCATCAGCATCCTCTTTACCACCCTTAACATTAGTAAACCCTTCTGCTTCAGTAGGACTCCCACTAACATTGATGACCGACTCTGGATCTTCATTACTTCCAGTCACAGTTACAGCTGATTCATCACTACCCACGAGACCTGAGATTACCACAGCATCATCTTCTTTTTCTGGAGTTGCAAAACTGGGAGCAACTGCAAAAGGATCATCACTCATTTCAGGTAAGTTACCTCCAACACCATTTGTTAGTGCGGCAACTGACTCAGCAAAGGCCCCTCTTTGTTCATCGTTTTCAAATTGATCAGCAAACTGATCTGCAAGACTATTCGCAAAATCGTCAACTTGTTCAGGAGTACTAAACTGTCCCTGAGCTTGCAAGGCTATATTAAGAGCAAAAGATTGCATTTCAGTTGGAGTAGAAAAATCTTCAGCAGCTCTATCAGCTAATTCTACTGCAGCTTTTGCTGGTTCAGCGAAGGCTTCAGCTGTAAATGCGAAAGGATCATCCTCTGTAAATACTGGTATTCCAGGCATCGGTGGTAATACATTTTTTGCTGCATTACCAGTTGCTATATCTTGAACCTGTTCTTGAAAAGCATCCATTTGAACGTCAGGTAAACTCGAAAGATTTGGAGCAAGATTCGACATTAGTAAATTTGCAAAATCTTGTACCTGCTCTGGATTTGTATATTGAGCAGATGCTTCGGCAACAGCATTGGCCGTAAAGTCCATCAGCTCTTGTGGAGAAGAAAATGCCTCTGCTGTTTTTTTTGCAATTGACTCTGCTGCAACATTTGGTTCAATGAATTCTCCTCCTGCAGTTGCAAATGGATCATCATTTCCAAATATTGGTAGATCTTTAATTTTAGGAGCTTCTGAAGAAACCTTCTCAGTACCTAGTGCTTGAGTTTCTAAAACATTTTTAAATACTTCTAACTGAGATGCTGATACATCAGGAAAACTTGCTGTAAATTTGTCTGCTAAATTATTAGTAAAGTCTTTCAGTTGCTCCTGGTCAATATATGTATCGACTGCTTTCTTTGCCATATCGATAGCAATAGCCTGAGCCTCTGCTGGATTTTCAATTTTATCAAAAACTTGCTCGGATATTCTTTCGGCTGCTTGCATTGGTGTTGCAAAAGGATCTCCACCATCAAAAACTGGTAGGGGGGAGCTCGACAAGATATTATTTAAAATGTTTGAGTCTAACTTAGCTACAACTTTATTAGTTAATTCTGTGGTTATCGAGTCATTGATCTCTCTTACAAAGTCATCATCCTCTAAAAGCTCTTCCCTGGCCTTCGCAATATCCTTTTCATGAGCTTCAACAATGTTTTTGTTCTGGACTCTATCTATCAAATGATTTTTATCATCTTCTGTTAGATTTTGAATAAATTCTTGGTCGGGAAAATCGGACAACAACTCATCTAAGCTTGCCACTGAGAACTCACCGAGTTCAGTATCTGGGAATTTTTGCTCAAACATTTCAGCAGCAAAAGTGGTAATTTCTTTTGTCTTACTTACATCTTTTGACAGGATTGAGTCAGGATGAGGAGTCGCTAGAACATCAAAAAAGCCACCAGGTAAAGGCTCATCCTGCATTTTACTTTGTTTTTTTGCCAACTCTATAGAACTCTGCTCTTCTGGAACAAAATCTTTTATTTTTTTATCTAACTGAGTTAACACTTGAGCTGTTGTTAATACATTATTAAATGATAATCCAGATATCTTTTTAACATTCTGTTTTGCAAAGAACGCTGTAAATGCCACTCGAGAAGGATCTTCAATATAAGTAACATCTAGAAAGTCACAACTCCTAGAAACAACCCCGAGTAAATACTTAAGAGGATCTTTTGAGTTAACATCGCCAAATGAATCAATTAAGTATTCGGCAACAAACTCTTTTACTGGAGCATGTACATTTATAGCAAAGTAATCTTCACTATGTCCGTATTCGAATTCGAACGGAACACTGGCCTTTCCAACCTGTTTTAAATATGTGAAATAATAAATTATATGGTCAACAAAACTTCTTATCGAAACTAAATTAAAGCCTTGCTCAAAAGCATCAACAGCAAGCTGATCAGTAACATGTCCAATTGCAAGATGATTTGTGACCTTGAAATCCTTTATGGATTCTAGACTTGATCCAAAACTCTCATCTAAATGAATATTATAATTTTGATTAAAAAACTTATTTAATATGAATTTACCAAGTTCCTCCTCAGAGAAATTAGGCCCGATAACAAGACGTCCATTTACTAATAAATAGTTTTTCATCTCTTTGACATCTGAATAACAAATGACTTTGATATCATTTTTGAGAGTATTATATTCTTTTGAGATGGCCCCTGCTTCTTCCTCGTTAGAAACTATAATATAACCTAATTCAGCAATATCCTGAACCTCTGATCTCACAACCAGATTGATTGATGATTCCTTAAAGTAATTCAGCATAGAATCACTTAGATCATCAACAAGATTTAATATTAATATTTCTTTTTTGGCCATTAGCTTGCCACCTCTTCTTCACACTCATCAACGACTTTTTGATTTATATCCTTTGCCCAAACCATCATTCCTTCCCATGAAGCAAGAACTTTGTTTATTGGTAGCAGATACTTTGACTCATTTGAACTCAAATCTTTGAAATAATCATAGAGGACTCTTTGTCCATCACCGACACTAAAAATGTGTTCCTCAAATGGAATCATATAATCACAGAACATTAACAAGGTTGCAGTATCACTAATTCCTGAGTAGCTATATCCTTTTGGAAAACCACTGCCGTCACATTTCTCATGATGTAATAAAATCAAATCGAGAACTTCAGGGTAAGTAAAATCTTTCTCGAAGTCTCTTGCAATATTATAACTAAGCTCTGGATGATTTTTAAATAGATTGATTTCTCTCTCACTACGCTTCAACTTAACAAGGTAATCAGGTCCTGATCCGGGTCTATTTCGTTCAGCTTCACAAGCTTGTGCCATGACATAAGAAAAATTATCATAAGCAATCATTCCATAATCAAGTAGAAACGTCGTATTATACATATCTTTTATAAATTTATAATCTACAATTCCATTACATAATGAAACTAATGTCGCTATAGAGCTTGTTAATAATGTCCTGGTATACATAATCATACTTTTTTCTTGAAAGTTTTCTAGAACCAATGGTTCAAATTGATAAAACTCTTCATAAGCTGCAATAACAAAGCTTAAGAAGCTCTTTTCATTTGAGTGCCAGAAATCATTTGAAACTTTCTTAATAAGCTCATCTCTAACTTTCATTTGTAATATTTGTGTTTTAGCCACTTTCAGTTGAGACCACTTCTGTTTATAAACAAGTAGATCTTCTTTATTAATTATTGAAAGTTGGTGAAGAGAGTTCATTCCCTTCTCCAAGTATTTTGTTATGAATGAAGGCTCAACAAAGTCACCGGCCCTTAAAATTAAAATAGCGCGAGTGTCAGACAACATATGAAAGTAATGAGCATGAGAAATCGTTTCTGTTTTGATTTCAGTTAGCTCAACTTTTTCTAAGTCATCATGATTGAATGTAATACCCTTTACATTAAATTGCATACTGTTCCTATTTAATCACTCTCTAAGACCTTAAGATCTCAATAACATATCGGTATTTTAAGAAGAAATATGAAAGAGAAATTAATTAAAATCATAAAGTTTAATGTTTGAGTTGAAAGACTAATTTAGTATTGTATAGTAGTGATTAAGTATTTAGATTTAGGTTATAAAAATGAATAATTCCATACATATTTTGGACTATACAATTATCGGAGTATATTTGGCAAGTATCTTCACGCTTGCTTTCTACTCTGGTAAGAAAAGTAATAAAGGTGACCTTGTCGAAGAGCAATATTTGGCAGGAAAATCTCTGACCATACCAGAATCACTTTTTTCCATAATAGCGACAGAGGTCTCAGCACTCACTTTTTTAGGAATTCCAGCTTTTGCATTTGGTAAAGACTATTCATTCATTCAAATCTATTTTGGCGCCATTGTTGGACGCTTACTTATAGCTCGAGTCATGTTGCCAGCAGTTTATGATAAAGGAATCACTGTTTACACCGTGATGGCAAAATTTGGAGATGTAAATGGTCAGAAGGCCATCGCAATTTTCTATACAATAAATAAAATTTTGGCCGTTGGTGTGAGACTTTTTTCAGGATCCATTTTAGTTGCCGAATTCTTCAATCTGAATATCTATATTGCAGTTGGTGTTATCTGTATTATTACATTCTTTTATACACTTATTGGTGGTCTTAAAGCCGTAGTAAGAACGGATATGGTACAAATGTTCTTATTCATTTTTGGAGGTCTTGTTGCCCACTATATGATCCCGGAAATTTCACAACATAGTTGGTCAGAGCTTATGAGCTATGCCCACGCTCAAGACAAGACAAGCTTCTTATCATTTAGTAACCCTATGCCTTTTATCATTGGTGTTTTTGGTGGGATCTTATTTGATATGGCAACTCACGGAGTCGATCAAGATTTTGTTCAAAGATTAACTGCTAATAAGAGTATCAGAGGCGCAAAGATAGCTATTATTTCATCAAGCTTCATATCCATTTTTGTTGGGCTTCTCTTTCTAAGTATTGGATCGCTTTTATGGTCTCACTACCAAATGGTACCAACACCCGATCTTCCTAATGATAAAATATTTGCACACTTTATAACCTTCTACTTTCCCATTGGAATTAAAGGCTTAATGGTAGCGGGAGTTCTTGCTGCAACGATGAGTACTCTGGATTCAACTATCAATGCACTTAGTTCGTGCCTATATAATGATATTTTCCATCACAGATCCCATAGTAAGTCACTCATAGAAAACTACTACAGACGTGATACATTAATTATTACATTTGTACTTATGCTTATTGCATTTATTGCTGCACAAAGTGATGGTTTATTAATGTTTGGATTAAGAATTACCTCTTGGACTGCTGGCTCACTTCTTGCTGTTTTCTTTGGAACAACAATATTTAAATTTGCCAGGCTGACTTTTCAAAATGTTGTCTCTGCGTATCTATTTGGAGTGATCGCAGTCTTTCTAAATACATTCATCTTTGAACTTAACTGGAACTTTAATGTCTACTTTGGGTTCACACTAGGTCTTCTAGGCATGTACTTATCTGAAAAATTATTCTCAACAAAAGGGCCAGCTTAAGCTTGCCCTTCAATTAATGACTTCGGAATCCCCTTAGGAATTGCAGCTAAAAGTCTTTTTGTATAATCTTCTTTAGGCTTTAGATAAATATTATTTGCTTGATCTAGCTCAACAAATTGACCAGCATTCATAACTGCCACTTCATCTGAAATAAAATTAACGACTGAAAGATCATGAGAAATAAAAATATATGTAAGACCAAACTCTTCCTGAAGATCAAGTAATAAATTTAAAACTTGTGCCTGCACTGATACATCTAACGCTGAAACAGACTCATCACAAACGATGAACTCTGGGTTAACTGCAAGAGCTCTGGCAATACAAATTCTCTGTCTTTGCCCCCCTGAAAACTCATGAGGATATCTTGCAAGTTGATCAGCCTTGAGACCAACTTTTTCCATTAGCCATTTAGCCTTCTCAATCCTCTCAATTTTATCCTTTCCAATACTATGAAGCTTCATTGGCTCTAGCAAGATTTCTCCTACAGTCATTCTTGGATTTAATGATGAGTATGGATCTTGAAATATAATTTGCACACGAGAACGCATACCTTTCAATTCTTTTTTATCTAAAGCAGTAATATCGATACCATCATAAATAACCTGTCCAGATGTTGGCTCAAGTAGCCTTAGAAGTGCTCGACCAAGAGTTGTTTTACCACAACCTGATTCTCCAACAAGTCCTAATGTCATCCCTTTTCTGAGCTTAAATGAAACATCATCTACTGCCTTAAAATGATCAACAGTTCTTCCGAAGATTCCCCCCTTAATTGGGAAATGAACACTTAAATTATTCACTTCCAAGAGATATGGGTTCTTCTCTTCATCAACATTATAGACTTTATCTACTTTTATTGTTTTTTCATCATCTACTACAATCTCAGATCCATCTTCTTCCATAAAATCACTTACAGTAAGCAGTCTTTCCGGATTACGATCTAAGGCCGGACGACATGACAGTAGTCCTTTAGTATATGGATGTTTTGCTCCCGTAAAAATATTTTCACACGTATTCTGCTCTACAAGATTTGAGCGATACATAACAACGACATCATCAGCGATATCAGCAATAACACCTAGATCATGGGTGATGAAGAGCATTCCCATTTTGTACTTATCTTGAAGGTCAAACATAAGCTCAAGAACTTGCTGTTGGATTGTGACATCTAAAGCTGTCGTTGGCTCATCACAAATTAAAAGTTTAGGCTCACAAGCAATGGCCATTGCAATCATTATTCTTTGTTTTTGCCCACCACTCATTTCATGAGGATACTTCAAGGCGGAGCGAGAAGGGTCTGGAATACCAACTTGGTTTATCAGGTCAACCGCTCTATCCCAAGCTTGTTTTTTAGTCATTCCCATATGTAGAATTAAGACTTCTGCAATCTGATCACCAACTCTAAAGACAGGGTTCAGCGAAGTCATTGGTTCTTGAAAAATCATCGCAATATCATTCCCACGAACTTTTCTCATATAGTCTTCTTGTGACTTCACAAGATCAGTACCTTCAAATAATATCTCTCCACCAGATATAAATCCTGGAGGATTGGGGATAAGTCCCATAACAGCTAAAGCAGTAACTGATTTTCCTGAGCCTGACTCTCCAACAAGTCCTATCGTCTTACCTTGAGGAACAGTGAAACTGATATCATTAACTGCTCTAACAACTCCCTCCGGTGTATTAAAGTCAACGCATAGGTTTTTAACTTCTAATAAATCACTCATTTAAGATTTTCCTTTTAATTTTGGATCAAGCGCATCTCTTAGGGCATCACCCAAAATATTAAATGCGAGAACAACCACAAACATGGCTATAGTCGCACCAAGTAGTTGCCAATATACACCTCGAGCAAGCTCCTCTTTAGCATCATTAATCATTGTTCCCCAACTTGGTTGACCGGAAACTCCAAGCCCCAAGTAAGAAAGAATAACCTCTGATTTAATTGCTATCTGAAACTGCAATGAAGTATTAATAATTATAATATGAGTAACATTTGGAAGAATATGCTTAAAAAGTTTTCTTGTATGACCTGCACCAAGTGCATCAGCAGCTTGTACGTATTCTCTATTTTTATGCTT
Organism: uncultured Oligoflexia bacterium; assembly: GCA_913058265.1. GTDB lineage: Bacteria > Bdellovibrionota > Bacteriovoracia > Bacteriovoracales > Bacteriovoracaceae. The sequence continues at coordinate 138,430 of CAJXPQ010000002.1, read as the reverse complement.
CATTACTTCACCACGTATCAGGCGACATAGTCCAACCCAAGACGTCAGCCCTAAGGCGATAAAAACAGCAAATAATCCGATATCAAAATTAGCTCCAAATACTTCAGAAATTTCTACTTGAAATTTTTGTATGATAAAAGCAATACTCATAAGAAGCATAATACTAGGAATTGAAGAGAAGGTTGTGTAAAACCATACAATAGCTTCATCAACCCACTTCCCGAAATAACCTGCACAAGCTCCTAGTCCAACTCCAATTGGAATTGCAATTAAAGATGATATAAGCCCAACACTCATAGCGACTTGGGTTCCACTAATTATTTTTCGTGAGACGCTTCGACCTAAAAAGTCAGTTCCAAACCAATAGTCTGCACTTGGGGGTGCATAGCTAGGCCCTACGACTTCATTCCAATTAGCGGCGAGTAAACCCATCGCAGATAGTAATCCAACAACAGCATAGAAAAGAACTATTGCAAGAGAAACAACTGCAATCTTATCCTGCTTTAATCTATGCCAAGCATCCAGCCATAACGACCTATCTTTCAGTACTGTATTAATTTTATCAGCCTTTTTTGACGGAGACATTGCTCCCCTAACATCATTAATTGTGTTTTGCTTTAACATATCTATCCTATTGTAATTTTATTCTTGGATCAACTACTGTATAAACAATATCCTGAATTAAAGTGAATATTATGTAAGCAACGGCAGAAACAATCGACATTGCCTTTAAAACTGGAAAGTCAGACGCATTAAGTGCACTAATAGTCATATCTCCTAGACCAGGAATACTAAAGAAGCTTTCTAATAACAGTGAGCCTAAAAGTAAAAAGGGTAATTGCACAACTGTATAAGTCACAATTGGAATCATCGCATTTCGAAGAACGTGTTTAAACATAATCGTTCTTTCACTTAAGCCTTTTGCTTTAGCGGTTCTTACATAGTCTTGGTAAATCTCATCTAGAATTAGAGTTCTGTAAAATCTAATGTCTGGGCCTAAACTTAGTACGACCCAAATCAAAATCGGTAAAGAGACGTAATATAAAAAGTTTGGAAAGCCATATTCATAGCCAGAGATCTCAAATAATCCCCACTTATAAGCTAGAAAATATTGAAAAACGAGAATATAAACAAGAGATGAGATACTCATCATCGCGATACAAGTTACGCGTATAAAAAGGTCAACTCCCTTACCTCTAAAATAAGCGACAATGACAGCAAATATAATACTGGAAAATGTAGCAATAAAAAATGCTGGTATAGTCAGAGTAAGTGAAGGTATTGCACCGTTCATAAACATTGTGGAAATTTGTTGTTTCGTGGCCCAAGATCTTCCGAAATCAAAAGTAAAAGCAGACTTTACAATGTCTAGGTACTGAGCAGGAAGAGACTTATTTAGCCCTAACTGCTCTCTGACTTCTATGATTTGATCTGCCGTAGGGTGTTTACCAAGCATCATATTTACAGGATCAGGTGCAACGACATTAAACAAAATAAAAATTAAAAAACATACACCGAGTAGAACTGGTATCAAATAAATCAGTCTTCTAATTATATAGTTTAAGTTACCATTCATTTTAATCTACCTTTGCTGTAGCTTTTTTATGATTCATTCTTAACACACCTGACTTGATCGTCTTCTCTTTTGCATCCATATCAACAGCATAATACTGAGAGTTTCCATGCTCAAAACTTGAGAACTTGTGATTTCTTAGCCATGAGTGCTTTAAGATATAAGTTGTTCTATGTAGATTTATAATTAAAGGAACATCCATTGCAACCTTTTGTGCAAGAGCAGCGTATCTTGCAGCTCTCTCTGGTCCTGGTTGCATAACTTTTGCTGCTTCAAACTCTTTGTTAAATTCAGCGTTATTATAGTTTGATCCATTTGGTCCTGGAGCTGCGTTCGGTCCATAAAGTAGTTGAAGAAAGTTTTCAGCATCTGGATAGTCGCCTAACCACGCCATTCCAAACATCTGTGCTTTTCTCTTTTTTGTTTTATCGACTAGTTGAGGCCATGTATTTTGTCTTACCTCAATATTCACTCCGATATCATTCATACATTTTTTAAAGAACTCACTACTTTGTCTGTATAACGTCGTAGCAAGAGTGTCATATACAATTGTAGGTAAACCTTTTCCACCTGGGTATCCAGCTTCTGCAAGTAGTGCTTTTGCCTTCTTTAAATCATACTTTGCAAATTCGTTTACAAAATCTTTATCATAACCACCAATTCCAGGAGGGATGATTGTTTGAGCTTCGACTGCTCTATCATTTTGAAAAAGTTCATTTGATCTTCCAACATCATAAGCAAGACTCATTGCTTGTCTTAGTTTTAGATTATTTTTAAATAACGGATCATCATGATTAAATGCGATATAAGTGATATCTAAATCAGGAACGATCTCTAACTCTATTCCTTTTGCTTTGAAGGCCTCTGTAACTTCTTTTGATGGAGTAACACTTGACTCAAAATTATCTTTTGGTATTTCAGAAAAATCAACATCGCCGTTTTCAAATGATAGAAATCGTGGAGATGATTCTGGGACGATATTTACAACTATTTTATCAACAAGTGGTAGCTTTTTTCCTGCATCTTTCAGTAGTCCTCTTTCCTTATCACCAGGAGCTCCTTCCGACGGGTAGAAAACATCTCTATAATTTGGATTTTTTACGTATACTATTTTATTACTTTGCTTGTATGTTTCAGTCATAAAAGCACCAGTACCAACTGGATTATTTAAAAACTCTTCACCGTACATTGCTACAGCTTCATATGGAACAGCGAAAGTATAAACCATTGCTAAAGAGTACAAGAACTGTGGATATTTAGTCGTTAATTTAAATTGAAGAGTATAGTCATCTAGCGCTTTAATACCTGCGATTTCGTCAGAGTAGTTTGCAGCTTTTCCTGAATATTTATCTCTCCAAGCATTTAGTCCTTCAACTTTATCATCAAGAAGCCACCAACCAGTTGAGATATTTCTTGTGTCGGCCATTCTTTTTATAGAGTACACAAAGTCAGATGCTTTTAGCTCTCTTCCTTTTCCTTCGGGGAAACATTTATTATCTTGAAACAGAATGCCTTTCTTGATTTTAAATGTATAAGTAAGTCCATCATCAGATACAACTGGCATTGATTCAGCTAAGTTTGGTTGTAATGTATAGGGACGCTTTAAGTAGTGATACTCTAAAAGACCTTCATAGATTCTAGAGATCTCTCTACTAGAATAAGTGTCACCAGCATTTACGGGATCTAGTCCTTTAATTTTTGCTTTAACATTTCTAAGCAGAACTTTTTCATCGTAGTTCTTTTTCTTTGTACACCCTATTGTCATAAAGGCTGTCGCCAATACAATACTCAATCCAAATTTAAACATATCTACCCCTTTAAAATTTTTACCTAAAAGTTTCTTATGGTTTTTTAAACAATGCAAAGAATTTTGACAACTAGTGCAATTTGGCACTAAGAAAAGTCTACAATTGGTGTCAGAATTACCTATTTTTTATGACAGTTTCTTACAACTAGTTCTAATTTATAACTTTGCTCGTTAATTCCCATATATTCTATTCGCATCAAACCAAAATAACCCAACGCAGCAAGGTTGAGAAATGAAGCCTTAAATGTCTTCGACCTATTTGTGACCAATAGTTCTTTATTAGTTACGTCCCAAATAAATTTAGACGGCGAAGCGTTATTTACTTTGTCATTTCTATTAATTATTTCGTGAAGTAAGTGTCCGAGGTTTTGTGTAAACTCATGAAGTGAGTTGGGATTGATATTCTTATTTTCCTTAAGAATTTTATCCTCTACGGATGATTCAAACTTGATTTGATTTTCTTTACTCCAATCAATTGTAAAAGTCTCTTGATCCCTTAGAGGAAAGCTGAGCGCCAATATCCAGTTGGCCAGCTCTTTATCAAGCACACTTTCGTAGCTAAATACATATTTCCGCTCTAATATCCCTAATCTGCCTTTTCCATCTGATGATAAGCATACGGCCTGAGAGGCTTTTTTTAGATTTTTTTCAAGGGATTTAGTCTTAAGATGCCCACATCCTACAAGAAAAAATAAAATGAAAATCGCTAAGTAGTTCATACATAGACTATGAATGATTCAGTATAAGTTTACAACAAAGAAGTTTACTCAGAGATTTCAAAAGAGGCCGGAATTCTGTTCTTCTCTAGGCTCTTCAGAACTTCATTTAGCTCTTTTTTATCTGATTCACTTTGAGAGAAAGCAAGAGCTTTCCTGATAAATTCTTTCGCTTTTGAGAAGTTATTCATCTTTGTATATACAATAGCTAGGTGCTTATTAATAGATACATCATTGGGAACTTGAGCTATCGCTTTTCTTAACTCAACTAATGCCATTTTGTATTTGCCGGTCTTAAAGTAATACCAACCTAAAGAGTCTCTAATATAGCCATCATTAGGCTTTAACTTAATTGCTTTCTTAATATAATCGAGAGCTGTATCAAGTTTCTGACCTCTCTCTAACATGGAGTAGCCCAAGAAGTTCCATGCATGTGCATTTTTCGGATCAGTCTCTAAGATTTCCTCAATTAGCTTTGTCGCCTTATCGTATTTACTTTCTTTTTCAAATAGCGCGGCAAGGTAGAAGCGGTGTTCATTATTGAATGCCTTATCTTCTTTGACGTATTCTAGAGTTTCAATAGCTTCATTATTGTCCTCTAAATTTTCAAAGTATGTTGCCTTAACAACACTAAAGTCGACTTTAAAAGCATTAATTTCTTTAATTTTCCCGTCGATGAACTTTACAAATTCCTTATGAATAGGCCCTTGGCCTTTGTCTTCTAAATATTCACCTTTTGCCATATACGATAACATTTGGGCGATCTGAAAAGAACTATCATGATAAAGACCACTATCTACATTGATTTTACCAAAGTATTCGATCGCGTCTTGATAGTCTTTCGTTTCCTGAAAAGTTGCACCCAAATAATACAAGATCTGATCATTGTCAGGAGCAAAAACTAAAAGGTCTTTAAAGATACGCACTGCTTTCCTATAGGATTTAACATCCTTATATATAATCGCTAATTTAACTTTTAAATTAAGATTGTCAGGTTCGTAGTCACTGAGTCTTTCAGCGTATTCAATCACCTCTGTGAAACTCTCAATCGTAAACAAGAGCTGAACCAAGCGTGAAAGGATAAGAGTATCGTTTGGATTTTTCTTTAAATAGTTCTTGTAAGTTCTTTTGGCCTTCTGAAAGTGACCTAATTCTTCTTGGATTAAACCTAGTGCCATTACTGCTTGAGAGAAGTCTCGTTGCGCTCTTAAAGCTTGTTGAAAATATTTTTTGGCAGGTACGTATTGCTTTTTATCTACAAAAATTTTCCCCATATAGTACCCATAAATACCTTTTGTTGGATTCTTTTTTGCGCATTTTTTCAATAAATTTAATGCTCTGGAAGTTTTCTTCTCCAGGGCATATGACTTTGCTAAGAATATACAGGCCTCTTCTTGCTTTGGATGAAGTGATATAAGTCTCTTATATATAGATCTAGATTTTTTGACCTTACCGAGACTAGAATAGACTCCAGCAAGAACAAGTCCTATCTTTACATCCTTTTTCTTTGTATTATTAAAAACCTCTGCAAGAATTTTCTCAGAGTCTTCTATATCTCCAGTTCGAATAAGACTTACCGCATACTTTTGCTTAATAAAATCGTCATTAGGCTCTAAAGTAATAAGGTGCTCAAAGATAAGATTCGCTGCTTGGTAATCACCTTCCATCAAAGCCGCTGAAGCCTTCAAATACATGTCTGAAGCTAAAAACCTAACCTTGTCCGGACCAGAAGCTTTAGCTGCCACAGAAAGCTCTTCAAGTCGTTTTGATACTCTATCTATTGCCTTGGTATTCATCGCCTCAATTTCAACTCTTGTTAGCTGCTTAGGCTCAGTCTTCTTATCTACTGAGTTCGTTGCACAGCTTGTTAACACAAAAGCGAGTAAAAGAGAGATCGACATTTTATGATATAGCATCTAAATCCTCGAAATCATGTGTGGATTCACATGATATTCATGCTAACTAATCGGCTCAGTACGTATTTTATTAAAGGATTTGTCTGGAATCTCGAAAAAAGAACAAATTTGCCCCAAATACAGTTCTTACTATGAAATAAATTTATTTAGTTCTTAAAAAAAGGTGTAGAAGAAGCAAACCATGGACTTTTTTCATGCCACAACGAGTAAAAAGTACTTAGTTTAACTAAATTTACGCAATAATCCATTTTTTTTGACTATGTGGGTTGACATTTTTCGCCATTGGCGTGTATTAAGTGGTGCATAAAAAGAAATGTGCTGTAGCGTTATTTATTTAGTCGCGCTACGACATGGGGATTAACAATGAATTAGCTCACTAAAATTAATGAGCGACAAAACAATAGGGGAAAACCAAAATGAAAGACGTAAGAATTATCAAAAGGTATCAAAACAGAAAACTTTATGACACTTTTCAATCATGCTACGTAACTCTTGAAGAAATTTCTCAAATCGTAAGAGAAGGAAATGAAATTCAGGTAATCGATAATAAAACTAAGAATGACATCACTTACATGACTCAATTACAACTTCTTGCTGACCAAGAAAGAAAATCTTTAAAGCCAGCTGATACTGAACTTTTAAAGAGAGTAATTAGAAGTGAAGAGGGAACTCTTACTGGATACATCAGAGGATTAGAAGCTCAGTTAAACCTAGACTTCCCTACTGCTATCGTTCCTAGACCTGAGACTATTGCTGCTCCAAAGGTTGAAGAAACAACTATGTCACCTGGTTTTATGAATTCAAATGTTAACTTAAATAACATTGAAACAACGACTACAACTTTAAACTAATTAAAGAAGTATTATATATGACAAGCTTAATAGCTAAACTCATGGTCGTAATGACCATGAGTTTTTTAGTTTCAAACACGACTGTTTTTGCCAAAGAAACAGAAGAAGTTAAACAAGAAACGAAAAAAATTTTAACTGCTGCCGCAAGAGAAATCCACAAGCACGCAATTGGAATTGGACTTGGACAAACTTTTCTTCTAGGTAACTTTGAAAAAAAAGGTGATAACAAAATCGCTGCTGACTTACTTTATACTTATACAGCTAGTTATTCTTTTGACCTCCTTTTAAATGCCCATATATCTACACATGAGCACAAAGAAAAAAAGGTATGGCTAAGAGGCTACACGATGAGTATCAAAGCAAGGTCATACGAATTTGATGCATTCTCTCCTTTCCTTCTTGGTGGCCTTGGCTTTTATATGCCACAAATTAAAGATTCTGATGGAAAAACATCAGATCCTAAGTATACGTTTGGATTTAATGTTGGTGGTGGACTTGATTTAAGATTAAATTCTAAATTTGTTACGGGCTTAATCGCTCAATACCATTATCCGTTTGAAATTAAACAAGATGAGACAGAGAACGTAAGTGGTTCGTACTTCAAACTCCTACTTACTTCTATGTATATGTTCTAAAAATCTTCCGATGGATGACCTAAGTAGATTTTATATATTTACCGGTAAAGGCGGAGTTGGAAAATCAACTCTGTCACTTTCCTTTTCTAAGTACCTTAAAAATCAAAATAAAAATGTAAAATTAGTATTCTTTAAAACAAGTAAGCTAGATGAAGGTAGTCTTCAATATAATGTGCTGTTGAAAGAAGCCAATGAGCTCGGAGTTCAAGTTCTAGACTTAGACCTTTTAGAGTGTGCACAAGGCTATATTGCTAGAAAATTAAACTCGAAGACAATTGCCTCATGGATCATTAAAACTCCTTTCTTTAAATCATTAATAAATATGATCCCTGGTTTCAACTATGTTATTTATCTTGGGCAGATACTTACTATGCTTGAGGATGATCCTAGCCTTGTCTTAGTACTAGACTCACCATCATCTGGACATGCACTTACAATGCTACAGGCGACAACAAACTTCAGTGAGATTTTTAAAAGTGGTGCCATATTCGATGATACAAAACTCATGCTGTCACGTATGCGCCAAGAAAACTTCGTCAAGATAAATGTCATTACAATTCCCACAACTCTATCATTGCAAGAAGCAAGAGAGCTCAAACAACAAATTAATCAAGACTTCCAATACAAAATAGATATCTGTTGCAACTTCACTTTGAAGGATTATGCAAATGAAGAGCTGCCTGAATTTCTAAAGAAAAAAATTGCAAACGAAGTTGAAGCAATAGGTCAAAACCAAGCAGAATTGAGTGTAACAATAAACTTGGTTCTGACAGAGGATAATACCTCACTAATAAAAGAACTTGTACCATCCATGAAAAGTCTTGTATAAACACTATATATTTTGCATAGGTAGAGAGTGAGTCAACTAAATAAACAATTTGAAATATTCAGCGGTACCGGCGGTGTTGGGAAGACCACTTTAGCAACTTCAAGGGCAATAGAGCTTGCAAGGTCGGGAAATAGAGTTTTACTCATAACTATAGATCCTGCAAAAAGATTAAAAGACCTGTTAAAGCTTGAAGGTGAAGGTGAAGTCATCCAAGTGACTGATCCTTTAAGTGAAGGTGAAAATCTAGAACTATTTGTTGAGTTAATGAATCCTGAAAAGACATTTGCACGTATGGCCAAAGAGTCCAATGCGGAAGAAGTTCTTCAAAACAGAATTGTAAGTATCTTAACTAGGCCCTACGGTGGTCTCAATGAAATCCTATCTATTGTAGAACTTAACATGAACTATCTGAGTGGGAAATACGATACAATCGTACTCGACACTCCACCAGGAAGCCACTTCCTAGACTTTTTAGATGCCACACAGAGAATTCAAGTCTTTTTTGATAAATCCTTTGTGGATATCTTTAACTACCTAGGAAAGAAAACCGATTTAACTGGTGTTAATATTGGGAAAAAAATATTTAATAAGGTCATTTCGAGCGGTATAAAAAAATTACTTTCTTACCTTAGTAAGGTTACGGGCGACCAATTTGTTGATGAATTTATTGAGGCAGTGCTGGCCATCTACAAAACAAAATCATCCTTTCTGGCTGCACTTCAATTACAACAAACACTTAAAGACGATAAATATTCAAATTGGTTCTTAGTAACTAGTGTTGAACAAAATAAACTAGAAGAAGCTCTTCAGTTAAAGGCCCATGCAAAAGGTCTCATTACAAACAAATCATACATGGTATTAAATAAATGTATTGAGAATGAGCTAATGAAATGGAGCCCATCAGCAGATCATAAAAATTATAAATTAAAAGAAACATTATTAAATCGTGAAAGACATTTAAAAAAATCGTTAAAAGATTCTTTTGAGAAGGTCTTAGAGTTTCCAGAGGTTATAAGCCTCTCCCCTCTTGACCACCTAAAGGGTCTCACTCAAACTTGGAAGAATTGCTAGGAGAGAATTATGGAAAAATTTAAGAATACGAATATCATTTCTGCTATTGGGAATACACCGATTATAAAACTCAACTCTGTTACAGATGATCTTGAGTCTGAAATATATGTTAAACTTGAATACATGAACCCTGGAGGATCAATTAAAGATCGTATGGGTGTCTATATGTGTGAAGAAGCTGTTCGAAAAGGTGATCTAAAGCCCGGAGGAACGATTGTTGAATGTACATCCGGAAACACCGGTGTAGGTGTTGCTCTCTTTGCTAATACATATGGTTATAAATGTGTTTTTGTTATGGCCGACAAACAATCCCAAGAAAAAATTGATAACCTTAAAGCTTTCGGAGCCAAGGTCATTGTCTGTCCTACGAATGTAGAACCAGAAGATCCTAGAAGTTATTACTCCGTTGCAGCAGCTCTAGCAGAACTTCCAAATGCATTTGTTCTAAACCAATATGCAAATGAAGCCAATATGATGTGCCACTACACGCAAACTGGACCTGAGATTTTTGAACAAACAAATGCTGAGTTCGATACGTTTATGGCGGCGGTTGGAACAGGAGGAACAATTTCTGGAATAGGGAAGTTTCTAAAAGAAAAAAAAGCTTCAATGAATATAGTCGCTGTTGATTGCGAAGGATCTATTCTTGCCCATTATAAAAAAACAGGTGAAATGGGAGAGGCACACTCATACGTACTTGAAGGAATTGGAGAGGATTTCCTCCCAGATAATGTTCACTTCGATATCATTGATGACTTCGTTGTTGTTGGAGATGAAGAGTCATTTCAAATGACTAGGCGCCTGCTAAAAGAAGAAGGGATTTATGCTGGAGGCTCATGTGGCTCTGCAGTAGTTGGAGCGATTAGATACGCAAAAACTCTTTCGAAACCAGAAAAGATACTCACAATAATGGTTGATTCAGGAAACCGTTATGCTGGAAAAATCTATAATGATGAATGGATGCTAGCAAACGATTACAAAATTGATACAACAAAAGATGAATTGGCCAATCACATTCTAAAGATTATAGGTGAAAACGGAAATTTAGTGTAAGCAAGAAGGCTCCAACAGGAGCCTATTTTTTTGTAATTATATTGGCCTTAGTAAAAGTTTTAGTCTCTTTTGAGAGTCCATACCCCTCATCATTCATTAACCTTAAATAAATATGATGCTCTTCATCTGTTCCAACACCATACGGTAACGTTAGCTTAAACCTATACTTACCATCTTTAAATACCATGTCATCAAAACTCACTTTATACTCTGCTTGAATTTCATCTGCTAAGATTTGATTTTTCGCAATGACGATATTTGCAAAGATATCTTTTTTTTCTTTGATTTTATAAATTAAATCTAACTCTACGATAAGTTCGTTCGTGCGACATTTCTGCGTACTGTAAGAGACTTGTCCTATTCGAGGATCAAAAGTGGCATCCAACTCAGCAATAATTCCACGCTCAAAAACAGGTAATATAGTTGTGTACATCACTAAAGCCTCCAGCAAGTTTAACAAGAAGTGACTGAGCTAATCCTATCAACTTTGCATCATTTAGAGTTTTAAGAACTTTGCAATCGCAGTATCGCAATAATTTGATCCTTAACGCTCGATATGGCCGTGACAATTTTCTTTGCTCTTCTAAAGTAGTTATAACATGCACTTGTTTTATAAGCATTTATTCCCTTATCATTTCTCACAATGCCATTAAATTCACTATACTGATGATTCTTTGAGTCTGTTATATTATAAGTATATAGGACTTGAGAGCAGTTCCGATATAAGCGAGTACTTTGTAAAGAACCTCTACCACGACTATCAGTTTTTATTCTATGCCATACACGATGATATTTTTTTGCAAAAATATTATCAGCATCATTACCAAATAGTAGTTTTGCAACTTCGTGATACATCACATCCTCATCACTTGACATAATCTTATCAATATCGGACTTAGAAAAGCTGATATTAGAATAGATTGAAATTCTCTCTCTATCAGCGAACTCTAAATGCTCTAAAATCTTTTTATGATCTTGATTCATATTTTCATGTTGAATCATTTCAAGAAACTCGACGATATCTTCGGAGTGTTTCTTCTCTGCATAACGATTATGATAATTACATTCGATATTCATTGATGTATCTACAGCAAGGACCTCACCTTTCGTAAATTCAATTCCCATACGGCACTGAAAACTAGTATCCTTTGGATTTATCTTTATGAATCCAAATTTAAAATTAATATTATGAGCGAAGCTCTTTGAATTTAGTTTTTCGACTTTAGAGTACTTACTCTCATCAACTAAGACATGTTTAAGATTTGTAATTTTTCACTTTTCGTAATTAAATGTACTTGAAAACTTTAAAACACTACGATTATCATCTCCGTACCCATCAGTAAAAACTGGTGAATAAGATTTCACGACTTTCTCATAGTCAGTAATATCAATGAGAATAGAGTCTTTATTCAAGCTAAAAGTTGGTTGATAAGCAGAAAGAAGAATTTTCTTAAAAAGCTCAACCCCCTTGACTTTTGTTAGGTCAATTCGAAGTTTCTGGAGTAGTTTTTTCTTTCATGAAAATCTTCAAGTCCCCACTTCCCCAAATTAATTTTTACAAGTCCAAGAAGCTTAGGGTTTATTTTATATATTTCCGCACTGTATCCAGAAAGTGAGGTATCTTCAATTTCAACTTCGACCTGATTTCCAATCATTTTTTTAAAAGCAAGTGTTCTAAATATTCTTTAATACTTTGTGTAATTTGGAATAATAGAGGAAAACAAGTAAATCGTCACATCAAGTGGCTTAATTCCATAGAAGCTTGTGTGCTCTACAATATCACCAATTGCATGATCAGTATTATTTTCAAAAGATACCCTGTGATCCATTGGGACCCCAAGCATAGAATGTACCTTTAATGGTGCCAAGAGATCTTCAGCAAACACTTTTCCCTTTTCTGTATCCACAAAGTAGGAAAGTGTCTTCTTTGTTGTTAGTGAAAAGAAATTAATTAATTTTTCATAATAAACTAAGAAAAGAGTTTTATCTTTTCCACTACAAGCGGCGGTATAAAATGTGGAGCCTCTCTTATTTTTTCTATCAATTAAGTATTTAAAATATATCACACCCACTCTCAGACTTAATGCCATAGTTATTAGTAGAGTGGACTAAATGTAGACCGGCCACTCCCTCAGAGAACAAAAACTCCCCTTCAACATTAGCATTAATCTCAAGCTGTAATCTGTTCTGAACTTTAGTTGAAAAAAGATCATCTCCTGTCATACATTCAGAGTTTAATTTGGGTAAATTATCTTTTACTGATCGATTAAACTGAAGCTCAAGGTCGATATATTGATTAACCCCATACTCTATCTCTGGGCTTAGTCTTTCAAACAGGTCGTCCCTTCTATCTATTTGCCTTACGAGCTCACCTTTAAGACCATCACTGAGACTCTCTCTCCAATTTGGTTTTTGGTACTCACGCAACTCAACTTCTTGGCATACATTATCTGCGAAGACAAAAGTGCTGAAAGATGATAATAGAACAAGTGTCAAAAAAACAGACAGCTTTCTCATAATAAACCCTTTAAGGTTTAAATAACTTTAAAGGGTTTACTATAAATATGTAAAAGTGTACCAGTTACTGTAAAGGCTAAAACTTAGCTTCCTCAACTAGCTTATCAGCTGTTTGTTCAATCGCTTCAACTTTGTCGACGGAACTATTCTGATCAGATTGAACAAAATTGTTCTTAGTACTCATATTGGAATTTACTGGCACTAATTTTTTAGACTCGGGTAAATCACAACTCTCGTCTGAAACAAGGTCGTCTTCAAAAATACTACCAGGAACATCATATTTTGAGAATAAGATACCTTTTCCGAGATGCTTCTTTAGAAGTAGGTAAGTACAATATGTTTTACCATGTGAGGTCGTTATATTTTCTCTTTCACCACTGGCAAAGATAAGTCCGTGGTCTTGAAGAACATTACTCAACTCATTCCAATGCGTACAAAAGTCAGTAGGGTTTCCAGCATCACACTCCTTAACCCTTTTATAAACATCCTGGCTTCCTTTGGAGGTAACCTTGACATGAATCGGCTCTCGACAAACATCAACAATCCACTTTGTTTCAAGTATATTTTTGTATGTAACTTTTATGATACATTCACCTTTTGATATCTTTAAGTCACTCTTAATGAGCCCAAAAAGTTTTCCAGAATGAATAATATTAGTTTCAAGCTGTGCCTTAAGACATTGTTCAGATGTGAATTTTTCATCACTCCCAATAGAGCTTGCTGAGATTAATAACAACATAATAAATAAATTAAACTTGTAACATAACATTATCTTTTACCTCCAACAAAACTGCTGATGCATCATAAGGAAGAAACTCGGTAGTTGAGTTTTTCTTCAAATTAAAAAAAGCCTCATCTAGAATGTCTAAAGAGCGAAGTTTTCTATTAAGAACTAACTCTTCTAATAAAAAATTAGACTCAATACTATTCCAATTATGAATAAATCCTGGTGAGTTAAATAAAATTCGCTCTCCTCTTACGATTTGAGCTTCGAAATAAGCATCTTCTAGATCTGATGTTATTGGATTCGAGTAATTCTTATTATGCTCTGTATTTGAACTTAAAAATTGAAAGTTTCCAAGGATATGCCCAGAGATCTTTAGCGTCTGCAAGTCAAGAATACAAGTTGCGATTTGAACTTCAATTTCCTTACTCTTTCCGTGATTCATGTTTACAACTTCGGCCCTAATACTCTCTAGAGTTTGAAGCTCAGATTTCTTAGAAATATCTCCGCTACTTTTCATCTCAGCAAAGCACTGTAAGATACTGCTTGACGCTAGATATGAACTTGTTGAACTCATTAATAAAAATATTTTATTCTCTGTAGAGAACATATCAAAAAATTCGCCCCCCATATTTTCGCCGGCGGCATACTTTGAAAGTATATTTACCCCCTTAAACTCTGAGAGTCTTTTGGGTACATTTTGTTCATAAGCCTTTTTTATTCTTACGATTTGGGACTCTACGCCACCACCAATTTCAATTAATTCTTTATTAATAGTTATTAACTGTGATTTCAGAATATTATTAACTCTAAACTGATTTTCAAAAAATAAAATTTGATTAATGACCAACTCTTGATTCATTTTACTATCAATGACAGATAAAATATTACGAAGGTAATTTACAAGAGGAGCATCAGAACTTTTAAATATTATAACGCCCGCACAGAGACTCAACTTATCCAAAAGAACTTTACTCATTTGCAAGTAAACCACATCTTCAATTAATATAAGTTCAGTATCTAGGCCGCCTGCAACTTCAAAAGTATCAATATCAAGCCTGACATATCCAAACTCATCTTTGCGCTCTAATTGGTTCAACCAAGACACAACAGCTGTATTTTCATCTATAACTATCAAGAAAAACTCCTAAAATCAGTACGTTACATCTATGTAAACATTCAATCTATTTTACATTTTATTTTCAGTTAAAACAACCGAGAAGCTATTTGTATCAACTATGAGGTAAATAAATGAGCAATAGAAATAGTAATACTGAAGTTTCCCAGTCAAATACAATTGTACAGATGGAAAAGAAGATTGAAGACTTATCGGTTCAATCTGCTCAAGCAAGTGAAATTGCTTTATCTACTATTCTTAAAGCTGTTAACTCTAAGGATAACTACTCACTAGCACATGCTCAGCGAGTTTGTGATTTTTCTTTAATGATCGGAGAAGAGCTTGGGTTGTCTCAAATTGAACTTTCTAAACTTAGACTAACAGCAATGTATCATGATATTGGAAAAATAGAGATTCCTGAATATATCTTAACTAAACCTAGCCGATTAAATGAGGAAGAGTATTTCATCATTAGAAAACATCCACTTCTTTCCTCACAAATTCTTAAAAACTTTGATCAACTTAAAGATTTAGCTGAGTTTGTAAAACATCACCATGAAAGATTTGACGGCAAAGGTTACCCGAATGGTTTAAGTGGAGAATCGATACCGTTATTTTCTCGCATATTATTTATAGCTGATTCTTTTGATACAATGACATCAAGTCGGATATATCAAAAAGGATTGAGCTTCGATGTAGCACTACATAGTCTTATTAAAGGTTCAGGAACACAGTTTGATCCAGAATTAGTTCAATACTTTGTAAAAAGATTTAAAGAAGAGCAACACCAAACTGCTGCATAAGCTCTAATTACCACAAAAGCTTGAATCACCTATAGTATCAATCTTTTCTTGCTGAACTGTTACACAGTCATAGCTTGAATCAAGTACTGCAAATGGATAACATTGTAGTGGTAAACTTTGAGACTTATTCCAAGAATAGTTTTCACGACATTTTGTATAACTATCTATATCCACACAAGCCCAATGCTTATCAATACAATTGTAAACTAAACTTTTTCCTGCTGCTTCATACGTAGGAGCTGATGTAGGTTTCGACACTGCCAATACTTCCTGATCCTTGATTTCTTCTTTTAGCTTAACTTCGAGTTCTGATAAAAGCTTCTTCGTCATCTCACTTGAAATATCTGGTTGAATCATTTCTACTGGAATTTCTTTTTCAACAAGACCACTGTCTTCAACTGGTTCTTCCGCAGGTTCTTGAGCTGGTTGCTCGACTGGTTGCTCCACTAGCAGTTCAACTGGTTGTTCAACTAGTTCTTCCGCTGGTTGCTCCACTGGTTGCTCCACTGGCTGTTCAACTGGTTGCTCAACTAGTTCTTCCGCTGGTTGCTCCACTGGTTGCTCCACTGGTTGTTCCGCTGATTCTTTATCTGGTAGATCTAGAGGGTTTTCTGTAGCCGTTTTAGTTGTCGGATCAGGTTCCTCTTCTGTCACTGCTGGTTCTTCATCTGGTAAAATTAATATTGCTGCTAACCCAATGACAACGATTATATGTATAATTTTTATCTCAAATTTTCTTTTAGGCTTAGTACCCTCTATTTCTATATCACCATCTTGAACTTCTGTAGGCTCTTCTAAGTCTGGACTTTTGGGAGCCTTTGATCCTTTACCTTTAAGTATTTTTGCTAATCCAGGGACTCGTTCTTTTAGAACTTTAGTTAGTGTACTCTCTGGTTTTTCTGAAACGACTTCACCATTTGAATTAGCAGTCTCAAGACTGTCTTCAAGTTCATCACCATCATATTCTTCATATTCTTCGTCTTCACTTTCTTCGACTACTTTATCACTGGTAGTTTTCTTCTTTTTTCCAAGACCAGCGATCTTAGTTTTCAAATCAGAAATCATGAGATTTATTTTATCTTTAATACTTTGTTTTGGAGAATCTTCTGCATCAAGTTCTTCATCAAATTCATCTTCGAATTCTTCCTCTTCATCAGCTAATAACTCTTCGCTAATATCCGCCTCAACATCTAAGTGCTCATCATTCTCTAGGGATTCAAGTTCGTCTAGTTCACCTTCATTTAGAGTTCCAGTAGACTCATATACCTCTAGGTCAACATCATCAGATGATTCCGTAGATTCAGTTAGTCCGAGACTATCTTCAAGACTCTGCTCATGGCCTAGGTCATCATCAAGAATATCTGATTCATCATCTTTATCAGAAATAAATTACTCCAGTTTTAGATACTTGTTATTAATAAAGTTAATCTCTATAATATTATAAACAGCTTTTTCATTTTCCGAAACTGTTTTCAAAGATTTCAAGGATTTATTATGGCAGATATCCCAAGTGAAGGTGTTATCAAGTTCAAATTTAACTTAAAAAAGTCTAGTGCTCTAGACGAGAAGCTCTATATTGATGTTGAGAAGTGGCGCGTAATTCTTTTTAAGATGAACCTAATTGGTGAGTACCCGACAGAAAAGGTTGGTTTTGGTAATTTATCAAGAAGAGTTGTTAGTGGGGACAATGAATTTATTATTACCGGCACTCAAACGGGTAAGCATCCAAACTTAGACGGAACTCAGTATACAAAAATCACTAAATGTAACCTGGAGAAAATGTCATTAGATGCGCTGGGCCCAATCGCCCCTTCAAGCGAGTCTCTAACTCACTTTGCAATCTATTCAAGCTGTCCGCAGATTAAATATATTTTTCACATACATAGTGAATCACTCTGGCAATATATGTTAGATAATAAATTTGAGAGAACTTCTGAATCTGTTGATTATGGAACACACGAGATGGCAGAAGAAGCAAAAGTCTGTATTGGGTCAAAGCAGTCAGGGATATTTGTAATGGCCGGGCATCAAGATGGAGTTATCTCATATGGAGCAACTGCCGAGGAAGCCGGCCGTATTATACTCGAAACTCTAAAAGAAAGTCGAAAATAGTTCATATTCCATATTTTTCATTTCTTCACTTGATTTAACCGCTAAAGAAAATACATAGAAGCGATTATCTAATGGAGATAAAAGATTAACGTTTTTATCTTTAAAATATTCATAGGAATTAATTTGCCTCGAATTTCGGTGTAAAAGAATCTTAAAGTGCTTAAAGTCGGGATAATATCTCTCTTTAAAATGGTAAGCAAAGTATCCCATCGTTTTTCGTGCATTAATTTCACAACATGGATGAATACTTTTAATGCCATCTTTTTCAAATAAAAATCCATCAATCGACATTGGTCCACTATGCTTACTTGTATAATTTAAAATTAAAGCTAGTGCCGACTTCATTCTTTCATCAAGACTACTCTCCCATTCAAAATCATCAGTGATATAAGTGCCTTTATATTGAAAATAATCATCGACATAATTAATATACTTACAAACAACTTTATTATGATCAATTAAATGCGAGAAATCTTCAGTTCGATTTAATAGTTCTTCTTCAATAATTGGATTATTTATACGTAATAATTTTTGGATACGTTTTTCATGCAAAGGATAGCTATAGTGTCCCATACCACTGAGTGAATAGGGGTCCTTGTAAAGAAAATCTTCTTTCAACACATCACCAGGAGACAGAATTTCTGCATGATGCTCAATCAGCTTGTTTTCTTTTAAAAATTTTATAGTCTGAACTTTGTCTTGTAAAAAAAGTAAAGTCTCTACGTTTCCATAGTCACTACACCATGGAATGATTTCCTTTGCTTTGTTACAGGTAAGATAAGACTCTCCTGTTATCAATGAAAAGTTTTCTAAAAATGAAATCGATTCTTTTTTTGTTGTAAAAATATGTTTGTGTGGGTCAAGGTAAGCAATAAATGACTCAAACTCTTGAGTCTCTTTAGAAGATGCCATTATTTTCTGTTTTTTAGAAAATAAAACTTTCTCAAAATCACCATTAAATAAATATGCTACTTCTTCCATTCTTTTCTTTTAGTAATGCTAAAGTCATCATCATAGTTTTTAAGTTTTTGAATAAACTCTGTATCCATTCTTGCTTTTAATCGAACATGTTCAATAAAATGCTTTCCCTTTGATCTAGCAGGAGTAAGTGGCCAAGGTAAACTCATTTGATAATAATCCCACAAAGATTTGTCTGCCCGCCACTTATTAAGATAAGTCACTCCAAGATTAACATGACTAATTTCATCCTCAAGAACAATATCTAACACATTCGCTATTTCAGTCTCGCCTAGCTCTAAAAATATATGTTTATAGAAATGAGCAAAGTCCAAATTTGCCGCTTCAAATGTAAGCGCCATTACTGCTAAGTATTGCGAGGGTGTCTTTAAGCTATCCATTTGACTCCAAAAGAAATCATTAAGTGGAAAGTCACCAAACTCATAGCCTAACTTATTTAATTGTTTAACATAGAGTCGAAAATGCTTTTGCTCATCTTTAAGAGAACTAATAACTCCAAGTTTAAATCTTCTTAATTCATCTGTATGATGAGGATAAAGGCTTAAAGCAGCTGCCATCATTTCAATAGCAAGTAACTCATGGTTTGCAAAACTATGGAGTGCAATCGCCTTCTTTTCATCTTCATGAAAGTGTCCACGAGGAAATCTCAAACTTTTCTCTGAAAATTTTATGCTTGCATTTCTTTGAGGTAGTTTTGGGATACTAATAGGATTGAACTCATCAAAGTCGACCTTACCAAACTGGATAAGCTTAGAGTCTAGACTCCCTTCAAATACAATTTCGTTTGTTAACTCTGATAGCTTCATAAGTCCCTAATATATAAGCTTTTTATTCTTTAACGACAACCATTTATAAGTAAAGTTCCACCAGTTTAATCCGATAATACAGAGAGGAGAATTCACGAATGAAGTATATATTATCAGTAGCTTACATCTTATTTTTCAGTTTTACTGCTCTGGCCGACAGGTCCCAGTACCTAGATTTAAATAAATTTTTAAAACCTGGCGCAGATCTGCATAATGATATTGGCTACCTCCATATGGTTCCTCAGTACGAAGAAAATCCAGATCCAAACAAAGCCGTCGCTATTGAAATATTTTTTGGCGAATACGATGGGTCTGAAAAGTCCAAAGCTAGACTTAGACATATTAAAGAAATACTTGATGATGATAAAAGACTCGATCCTAATTTTAAGACTGAAGTCATCGCTGTAAGTAATGAAACGAGTACTTTAAAAGGCTCAAGAGATCTAGATAATTTTCTTACTCAGTTTAAACTTCAGGACAAGAAAGTACATTATAATCAGGTTCCTGATTTTGCTGATTATACTTCTAAAATTAAAAAAAATAAAAAGTTCAAAAGGTATCCTGCATCACTCCTTGATGGAAGAAAGTTCTGGACCCTAATAAGATTCTCATCTACTATGGCCGGTACGTTTGCAGGACTTTACTATATGGAAGGCCTATCTGCTTCGATGTCAGCCTCAGTTGCATTGTGGCCAGGTTTAGCTTCAGGTGCAATTACTTACTATAGTAACTCTTATGGGTCTTTTCTAACCAGTGGAAAATGGGCAACATGGTTACTTGAATCAGATAATTACTTCGCAAAAAAAGTAAGAGCATCTTTTAAGATGAATCCTGAAACCTTTACAGAGTCGTTAAGTAGAAACAAAGAATTCTTTCGCGAAAAATATCCATCCCTTTATGAAAAAAACCCAACACTCTTTGAGCCTATGGCCATAGCTGAAACTAAAATGGCTCAGAAGAAACAAGCTGGTAAGTTTACAAAAATTTTATCAAGACTTAAGTCTGCTGAAGAGTATTTTAAATGGTGGGTTACTGAGGTTGCCTTCACAGCAACCGCAATTAAGATACCTCAAGCTGTTGCTGGTATCGGTGGTACCTCAACGATAATGGGTCTGACTGGTGATATTCTTATGGGCTCAGTTATGGGAATGATTGCCCAAGGTCCAGGAGACATTGCCATTCAAGTACGTAAGTATCAAAAGATTGAAGAGCTACAAGATGCATTAAAGGTAGGAAAGATCCAAGTTGAAAATCCCCAAGCACTTAAAGAAGAAATTCGAAAAGTGCTAGATAAAACGGGTAAATTTAAGAGTTATACTATTCATGAGGGCTCACATGCATCTCTAGTAAAAATAGAAAATTGGTCACGGTCAAGGGCAACATTGTTGTCATTTTTTGCCGTTACAGGTGTTGGACTTGAAATAGCCGGAGTACCTATGGCAAGACCACTTCTAATAGCCGTTGGTGCTGGTGGTGCACTCTATTACTCTTCAGTTCAAGGGTGGATAAAGCCGAAGAAATATACTGATAAAGTCATGAAGTTTATAAACGCACTACGAGATGGTGAATTAAAGTTTAGTATGCAGTTTTTAAAGGCAAGATACTGTAGTGCTAAATATATGGTAAGAAGCTAGCCTTTAAGAAAAGCTGCTGCTTTATTTTTAGGCTTTTTAGATTTTTTTGAAGACGAACTCCGTTTCGGTTCACTGCTTCGATTGGAATCTTTCTTTTTGCTAAACTTCTTTTTTCCACCAGAAGATCCACCTCTACGGTTTGCACCTCCACCAGAGCCAGAGCCAGCGCCAGCGCCAGCTTTACGATCTCGAGGTCCACCTCTTGAAGGATGACGTCTTGATCTCCCTTGACTAAAGCAAGTCTCACATATATTAAATTTGGATTCGTCGTCTAACTTACATCCACATGAAGAGCACTTTTTCGTTGTTTTAGCAGATAATAATTCATTTAGTCTTTCAATGGCCTTAGTTTTATTATAGAGAAGTTTATCTTCTTCAAACATAAAATTGTTATTATCAAAATGCCTTGCAAGCCATTGATAAAGTTCAACACATTTAATTGCAGTCTCTAGGTAATCAATATCGTCCGATTCTGCATCAATATCTTCATTAAGAATCGACTTTGATCCAACATAATGATTTAGAATCCATACATAGTACTGGACATGCTCTAATAAACCTTGATTAACTGGAGCACATGCAAAACCAAATATCTCAGAATCACTAAGAACATCCATAGAATCAGCTTCTTCGACAGTTTCAGCTAACTCAATCATCTCCTTCAGGTCAACACAGTAAAATGGCTTCTCAAATGACATTGTATTAAAGAGACGAAGGAATTCTGATAAGCTCAATGTTTTCAAATTACTTTCTTCAAGTGCCATATTTACAGATCTAAAAATATCTAAATCGGGGCCGACCATCGCCAATGTTTTTTGTTCTAACTTATGATTTATTGCCGTTCGAACTGTTTCGACGCCGTCCTCGACTTTCTGAAGAGTAGTAACAAAGCCCTCTGGGAAAAGCTTATATCTTCCTGCTCGACCAGCAATCTGCTTAATCTCAGAGTCTGAGAGTGGAAATTCTTTACTATCCCAGAATTTTGCTACTGCTGAGAAAACAATTCTTTTTACTGGAAGATTCATTCCCATAGCAATTGCATCAGTGGAAACCATGATATCGGTTTCACCTTCATCAAACTTTCTGGCCTGCTCTCTTCTTACTTCAGGGCTTAAGCGTCCATAAACAATTGAAACTTTAAAGTTTAAATTCTCTAAGTCTCGTTTATATTTCAAAGCATTTCTTCTAGAAAAGACTATAAGAGCATCATTTTTTTCAAGATCGACAAGTTTAATAGGGCGATCCATAACTGTTAGTGTTGTCTTACGCTCATACTCATTAATTTCTAAAGTATCCCCTGTAAGTTCTAAAATTTTTTTCACAAGATCTAAAACAGAATGATCTCCACATAAGTGAACTTCATTAGCATTAACGTTAACAAGTGCTCTCGTCCACGCCCAACCACGTTGCGTGTCGGTGATCATTTGAATCTCATCGATAACAACACATTCAAATTCTTGGTTTAGTTTGGCCATCTCAATTGTTGAAGAAAAATGGGTCGCCCCAGCAGTCTCAACAACTTCTTCTCCAGTAAGCAAGGTGGTCTTACAACCTTTGGTATTTAAAGTGTCGTAAAGCTCACTAGCAAGTAATCTCAGAGGTGCTAAGTAACATCCGTTATCTGCTTTAGATAAAGCTTCAATAGCGTTATATGTTTTACCAGAGTTCGTAGGCCCCATATGATATATAATCTTTCTCGTTTTTCTTCTAGCCTCTGAGTGAATCCAGAATTGTCCCAGATAATCTCTCAAAATAGTCGCAGAGATATCTTTCCTCTTGAATGCCAACACAGACTTCACTAGCTTTTCAAATTCTCTCTGAAGTGAGTGAGGAGCTTTCCAAATTCCGATACCAATCTGAGTAAAGAATCGCTCATATTCATTGTCAGTAATTAGGTCAGCGTTATTACCTTGATCAGTAAGGATTCCAGTAAAAAAGCTTATAAGTCTTTGCTTATAAACAATACCTAGCTCTGATTGAGATCCGAGATAAGCTTTAAAGTAACTTTTTACATCTTGATCTAATTTATTCAGAGATGCACGTTTGAGTCTAAAACGAACTTGGGCCGTATTACGCTCCATTCGTTTCTTAAGCTTAGAAACATAATCACTTATATAAGAAATTTTCTCTTCTACAATTAATTCCTCAAGTTGTAATAAAGAATCATCTATTAATTTCTTTTGTAATTCATAGGCATAGTCTCTGATCTTTGCACGATAATCAGCAACGCACTTGAGACAACTACAAGTAAGATTGGACTGCTTTGTTTCAAGGTCAATTCGATTGAGTACAAGGTCTTGTGTATCAATATGTTTACTTTTTTTATCTTTAACCCAATCATAAAATGATGCCTGATAATTCACTAAGATCTCATCAGTCACCACCATATCATCTGGCAGAGGAAACTCTTCCTTATCATAGAAAATATAGTCACCTAAGAAACAAGTATCGACTATATGTTCTCTAGAAAACACATAATTAAATTTTCCATATTGTTTTTCAAAAAGATATTCTAGTGCCGGATGGTCTGCGATTAACTCTCTAGCTTTAAGGGCTATGTATTCAAAAGTTTTTAAAATCGCTTTTGCTTCTTGCTCAGATCGGAGAACCCCCTCGCCCTCATCCAAGTTATTTTTCGCATAAACTTGGTATGATGCACTTAGGTTTTCTTCAATCTCAACAAATAAGTTATCTAAATTCAATTATTCTCTACTTTCCCATCTCAACTAAATAAGCTACACCAAGTCTTGCAAACTTTTCAGCATGGTCAGCAGTATCTTGAGAGCCTACAGCATCAATAGTATCATTTTTTGTATGGATTTTACCGTTAATATCACCCATAGTTGATTCAAATGGCATACTTGCAGGGTAACCTACATTATGCCAAGAAGCGTGATCCGAACAACCGTAACCACACTTAGAATATCCCCATGATACACCTGTTACGTATGTATCAATCAAAGAACCCATGAATTTTGTTTGAGCTTCATTTGTAAAATCTTTCATAAATACGATATCAAGATTCTTCGTACCTTTGTGGTTTGTCATATCGAATTGAACTACACCGACCACATTCTTCCCTTGAGCTTTGTACTGATCAGCTATTGCTTTTGATCCTTTTAGACCAACTTCTTCTGCTGCATATGCCATAAACTTTACAGTTCTTTGTGGCTTGTAACCAGTTTCCATCATAACTCTCATGATTTCAGTAATTGTTGCAATACCAGAAGCATTATCGTCAGCTCCAGGAGCTCTTGCTCTCTCTCTTCCCCAAAAACCAGCAATCGAGTCTGCATGCCCACCAATAACAAGGATCTCATCCTTCATAGTGCTTCCCTCAACCGTCATAACAACTGATGGTTGTGGCCATGCTGAATGCATAAAGTATTCAACCTTAGCATCAGTTCTTCCGGCAGCGATAGCTTCCCAAGTCGACTTAACATAAGCTTGTGAATCAACTCCAGATTGAGACTTATAGTATCTATTATTAAAGCTAGATAATTTTAAGATCATATCTCTCATCTTAAATTCATTAACCCTAGAAATCATATTCTGAACTCTCTCACCTTCGGTGATTGTATAGTTTAAGAAGTTTAGACTTTTTGCTGTTTTTCTAACGGCATTATTATTTAATACAGCAATCGCTTCTTGCTCAGAGTCGTGAACGATAAATCCCCCACAACGATTAAAATTTACATGCATTAAATGCGAAAGTTTTTCAATATCTTTTTCATTAATCTTAAGAACTGTAATTTCGCTTGAAGTTGCAATTGCATTTGCAGTCATTAACGACTTTTGAGACATATCAATTGCATCAGATCCAATTGTTACATAAATCTCTTTTGCAAAAGCTCCTGTTGATAGAACGGCCACACTTAAAACCATCATCCATAATTTTTTCATAAAACATTCCTTTGTTTCTTTATATAGTGTCTATCAGTAGATCATACGGATAACCAAGTGGAAACAAACTTCCTCTAACAGATTGAGTTTTTTTATTTTAATCCGATAAATACACTATGAAGAAAAATATAATGAACCTGATAGATAAACTCCTTACCAGTAGTGAAAGCAAAGTTGCTCTTAAAGCGCTAGAAAAACTTTTTAACTCGGGTATCCCCTTTAACTTGCCCCATAAGTTTCAGTTCGTTGAACTAAGTCACGATAGAACTATACTAAAACTACCAGGTATTCGAAAAAATAAAAATCATCTTGGTGGAATTCATGCATGTGCCACTGCAACCCTAGGTGAATATCCAGCAGGATTAAGCCTTGTTAAGCATGTAGGTGTATCTAAATATAGATTTATTATGAAAAAGCTTGAGGCCGACTACTTTAAGCAAAGTAAAAATGCTGTCACAGGTGAAGTTGAAATTGATCACAAGGAGTTATATCGAGTTCGAAAAGAACTCAGTGAAGGCGATAAGTCAGAAATAATAATTGTTACTAATATAAAAAATCTTGATGAAGAAGTTATCGCGGTTATTCAAACAACCTGGCAATTAAAACACTGGGATAAAGTTTCGTATAAGTAATTAAAAAATTAGCTTTGCAATCCATGCAAAAACATAGGCCATCACAAGTGTATAAGCACCAAATATAATGGGCATCTTATAGCTATTTGTTTCTTTTCTCAAAACTCCAAAGGTTGCGATACATTGAGGAGAAAATACAAACCAAATAAGTAGTGCCATTAAAGTTCCTAAAGAATACTCATTTTTTAGAATCTGTGACAAATCAGTTATAAAGCCCTCATCTTCAGTATCAGAGCTATCAAGAGCATAAACTGTTCCCATCGCCGCAACCAACACCTCTCTCGCAGCAAAACTAGGAATTAAGGCGGTTGTTATCTTCCAGTCAAATCCTAGAGGTCTAAAAATCGGCTCAAATGTTCTTCCGACACTTGCAGCATAAGAATAATGAATATCTGCTTTGTCTGCATCGGCCGGAGCTCCAGGGAAAGTGACTAAGCCCCAAATAATAACAGAAAGGACAAGAATGACTGTCCCCGCCTTCTTAACGAAAATCCATCCCTTCTGAAAAGCACTTCTTAAAATTAAAATACCACTTGGTATCCGGTAAGGAGGAAGCTCCATTAGTAAGTAGCTTGGCGATGTTGGAGCAAAAGCTTTCTTAGCTATAAAAGCCACTACAAAAGCTGAAATCATTCCAAACATATACAGTCCAAAGAGTGTAAGACCTTGCATGCCTAAGAAGCCAAACAGATATTCATCTGGAATAATCACTCCAATAAGTAATGTATAAACAGGTAGCCTTGCTGAGCAAGTTGTAAGTGGGGAGATCATCATTGTGACCAATCTCTGAAACGGATTCTCTATTATACGGGCAGACATAATTCCAGGAATTGCACATGCATGAGATGATAAGAGAGGTACTACCGCTTTACCAGGCAAGCCAAGTCTTCTCATAATATAATCGAGCAGAAATGCTGCCCTACCAAGGTACCCAATATCTTCAAGGAAATTAATAATAATAAATAAGAAAACAATATGAGGCAGGAAGATCATAATGCCACCGACACCAGCAATAATTCCATCGACAATTAAACTTTTCAAATAACCGTCAGCAAGATTATTAGTGACAAATCCTCCGGCCATTTCGAATAGCCCCTCAATAGCTCCCATAAAAGGGTCTGACCACGCGAATAATAATTGAAATATAAGAACAAGAATCGCTATCAATAAAATGGGGCCAAGTATTGGGTGTAAAACAATACTATCAACTTTCTGACTGAATTTATCTTGAGAGATTTTTTCCTCAACAACTTCAGCTAGTATCTTATCAACTTCATTGAATTTCTCTTTTATGTATTTGGGTTCTTTAATTTCTTTTTGATATGTCTTTGAAAATGTTTTCGGAGAAAACTCTTTTTCTGATTCTATTTTAATCGCAGAAATCATCTCCCCGATGCCTTCTTTCTTTACTGCAACGGTTGGAAAAACTTCAACTCCTCCCAAAGCAATTGAAAGCTTTTTAAGGTTAAGAACTTGCCCTCTTCTTTGAGACTGATCGTACATATTCATCGCCACAACAAATTTTTGTCCAATCTCTTTTAACTGTAAGGCGAGATATAATGATTTTTTTAAATTTGTCGTATCAACAACAAGAACGAATACATCTGCCTGCTCTTCTTTCACTTTTTCAAAAATGTAATCACGTGTGACTTTTTCATCAAGTGATGTGGCATCAAGAGTATAAACTCCGGGTAAATCGACTATATTTAAATCTAATTCATCAGACTTAAAGCTTCCAAGTCTCTTCTCAACAGTAATTCCTGGAAAGTTTGCAATACGTTGGTTATTCCCTGTAAGAGCATTAAATAGAGCTGATTTTCCAGAGTTAGGTAGGCCAATTAATCCAACAAACATTTATGACTCCAATGCTTTAACTTCAATATGGGAAGCTTCAAATTTAGTCATAATGATTTTTGAGCCTTCAACATTAAAGATTAGAGGATCAGAAAAAATGGGGGCTTTACGCTCTAAGGTAATGATCGCGCCTGGATAAACACCAAGCTTAAAGAAGCGACCTCTTTCCAGTTCAGGTATCTCTAAGCTCTGAACTTCATAATCTTGTGATATTAACACCTTATCTAGCTTCATAATAACCTGTTTCATATGTAGAACTTATTATAGCAATACCAAACAAATTATCAACTGTCTATGATTTAGCTTAGATTATAAGAACATAATCATATCATAATAGAGGTAGTCTAGCCTACGTGCCTATCACCCTCTGTTCTTGATTCGTTCGAAGGGTCAGATTTAGGGAGACCCTTAAGTAGCTCAGAGTTAACAGAAATGCTGGCTTTTGTAGCGCCAAAGATATCCTTCAAACTTGAAACAATTTCCGTCTCAAGCTTCTCAATACTTTTAGTGCTGTTTACCATAAGATCTGCTGAGCTTTTTGAGAATTCATCACAAGCGATAATTTGAGACTTTTCCTTACTGATTTCAAGCTGGGTCAAGCGCTCATGAGAAGAGTTAAATACCAACTGCGCTTTACTAATAATCAGCTCTAAGTGAGATATCTTTTTATCTAATTGATTTGCATACTCCGCCACATCTCCGAAAGTTTGTGAGAAACGAGAAAAAGTTCTTCCAACCTTCTCAACGCCGTTTGGCTCATTTATTCTTTTCATAAATAGTGTCATTTGAGCCAACTCATGTCCCATTTTCGATTTAGAATCTTGAAAGTGAGACTTAGCTTCTTTTATTTCTTCTTTAACTTTATTAAATCTTGGCAATGTTCCCATCATCTCAGTAGTAAGACTCTTCATCTCTACAATTTTTTGAGCACTTCCAAAAACAGTCGTTTTATTCACGTCAATGAGCTCTCTACCTTTAAGCATAGACTGATTTAAATTTTTGGATAATTGAGACATTCCAATGACAGAATCTTTAAAGACTTTTAGTGATTGCACTTTAGTTTTATTAAGATTCATACCTTCAACAAGTCCACCTTCCAAGTTGGCAACAAGGTCCTCTAAAACCTCTATGGAGTTGTAGAGCATTTCAACTTTATCAATTAAGCGTTGGTTATCATTTCTAACCTTTTCATTAAGTTCTATAAATCGGTTATAAATATCAAGAGTTCCTGATATACCAAACTCTTGCTCCAAATCTTCACTTCTTGTAAGTTGACCACTTTCCATTAAGTTTAAACTTTTCTTAATTGGAGTTAACAAACTTTTCGCTTGATCCTGAATGGTTTCTTCCAAATTAGTTAAGTCGTAAAAGAATAGCATAATTCGAGATTCTCCATGCTGCTTAACTGGAGCGACAAACATCTCAAATGGCCTTGCAGGTGCCTTATCGTTTGGCTTAATTTGTACTTGATAAATTCCTGCCACATTATGCTTTAAGGCTTCAAGTACTGGGTCATCGTTACCAATATTCGTTAGTTTATTCAGGAAGTCCCAACTCATATATTCTTTATTGATTTCATCATTTGAAATCAACCAATCTTCACAGAATTGTTTGTTGGCCCAAAGAACCTTTAAATTATTGTCTAATAAAATTGAAGAGAATGGCATAGCATCTTGAAAAATACTGCCAAAGCTCATTCTTTTATGAAAGTATGAAGTCATATTACGAGTAAAACTCTCAAAATTTTTAGAGAAGACTCCTGCTTCAAGTGTTTCTTTTTCAATGATATTGTGACTTATAAGATTTTCAATAACTGATTCAATGTCAGATTGAGACTTTTTTAATGACCATTTATTCCATACAAAACTTCCAAGGAAGGCACCAAACACTATTGAAAAGATTCCCAGCAATCCCATGACGTAATAACGTCCAATTTGTTCTACCTGTATTTTTTGGAGTGTTAACTCTGGAGCAACCCCAGCAACCCAAGACTTAATAGCTTCGTTAGTATCAGTATAATTCCGATAGAAAGCTGTTCTGCCAGCTGCGTATTTTCCAAGCATCTTAATTTCGATTTGAAGGTTCTTAATTCTTACAACGACTTCTGCTTTATCTTTTCTTGATAGTATTGAGTTCTCTGTAATCTTAATCATGGAATTAAAATCACGGTTTATGTTTTTTGCTAAGAGATCAATTTTATCTATATTTATATGTCCTCTTGTCTGAGAGAAAATACGATCACTCATTCGTGTTAGTGTTCTCCAGTTATTCTGCTTCACATATTCATAGAAGTTCATCATTTTGTTATTAAAGACTTTTTGAACTTTAGAAACTTTCGGGTATGTGATTAGAGCTGCAGCCCCATTTTTCAAACTTTGTAAATTGATTTTAAGAGCTTCATATTCAGGAATATCAACCTGACTGTGAACTTTTTCAAAGTCACTTTCCATCTCTTTAATACGCTTAATTGATAGTTTTGGGTTTTCATCGCGGATCAATGTTTTTACTTCATTAAAAATACGTTTTTTATCATAAGTCTCTAAGATATAACTACTCTTATGTAAGTCATTTCCTCTACTTCCATCAATAAAACCTAATTTCCAAAAGTATAGAACAACTCCAAGAGTTGAGAGCATAATAACGACTAATGAAATTTGATAAAATTGAGTGATTTTTTTTGAAATGTTTTCAATCATCCTAATCTCCACTAATAACACGATCCTGTGCCATTCAAGGTAAGCTACCCGAAGATATTATCTAATGAATTCAGTTGAGTTGTAAAGGATGTAGATAAAAATGACTAGCGTTTGCTTTAGCTGAAATGCCTGACAAACGCTATCAGAATACTCGAAAAATTACATAGCTAGGTCTTCATGTGAATCAAAGTCATTTTTGAGCTTAGCTTTTAATTTTAAGATTGCCTGGGTATGAAGCTGTGAAACTCTCGACTCAGTAACATCCAATACTTGACCAATTTCTTTGAGATTTAGATCTTCAAAGTAATAAAGTGAGAGTACAAGTCTTTGCTTCTCTGGCAAAGCCTTAATTCCATCTCTAATAATATCTTGAGCTCTTTTGTAATTGACCGCTGAGAAAGGATTTGACGAGCGTCTATGCTCAAGTAGTCCCATCATTAGCTTCTTGTCTCCTCGACTAAAAGTCGCTGAGTCATCAATATTTAAAAGAGAAACGGATTTTGATTTATTTAGCATTTCGTGAAAATCAGTTAGGTTACAATCAAGCTCAGCACACATTTCATCATCAGATGCAGGGCGACCTAAATTTCTTTCTAACTTTGTATAAGCTCTCTCTAATTGTTTTGTTTTTTCCCTTACAGATCTTGGAACCCAGTCTTGAGATCTAAGCTCATCAAGGATGGCCCCTCTAATTCTGAACTCTGCATAAGTTTTAAATTTATTATCTCTCGTTGGATCAAATTTTTGGATCGCATCCATTAAACCAATAACTCCACAAGAGATAAGGTCATCTAACTCAATATTTGCTGGTAGCCTAGAAGCTATTTTTTGAGCAATAAATCGTACTAGAGGTGCGTACTCAACAATTATTTCATCTTTAACCTGTTGATCTACTGTACATCTGTAATCTTTTAAATTTCTAAGTTTGGCAGTAAGTGACGACATTGAGCTTTCTCCTTAAGCGTTAAAAATTTGAACTTCTTGTTCACAATGCCCATGAGATTTAGGAGTCAATACGACTTCTTCAATCTTTGGACTGCCTAACTCTTCGGTAAGCTTACTTATCACTTTAAGAAAGATTTTCTGGTGGTCATTTTTGCCTAGGTTTAAAAATGTACTATCAAATTCGCTTGCAGATACATTTAAACGAGGAATCCCTCCGAGGATTTGAGTTCTACAACCAAGAAAGTTCTCAACTGTTTCACTCAGTGTTTTTACGACTCTATTGTATTGAGATTTTGAACTCGTCATATTTACTAAAAGATGATTCTCTTTAATACCAAATTTCATAGCTAGAACTTTCATTAAGGAGTATGAGTCCGTTATGGAGGATCTATCTGGAGTAACAACAACAACTCGCTTATCACAGTAGGCATTCAATGTTATAGACTCTCTCTGCAATCCTGCAGGACAGTCTAAAACAATATAATCGTACTCGTGCCCATGCTCATTCACGACATCAATAATAAGTTCTTCTAATTTAAATTGTGAATCAAATAGATCCAGACTTCCATTACATGCTGAAAGCAAGTGAAAACTTCCATCTTTATACAAGCACTCGTCAAACTGCTTTTCGGCAGTAACTAAAGAATAGAATGTATTTTGTATTGGTAAACCAAGTTTAATCGCTGTATTTGAGAGATTATAGTCACAGTCAATAAGGAGAACTTTTGCTCCAGAGTCTGCTAGATCCTTTGCTATTTTTAGAGAGACAGATGTTTTTCCAACTCCGCCCTTGCCACCTGTCACTGAGATCGTCATCATTTCACGACGAGATTTTTTTCTCTCAGAAATAATTCCTTCAATGTGCTTTTGATAATTCGAATTAAATGAAACTAACCATTCACTTGTCTTGCTCATAAACTTCCTGTTTTTCTAATTCCAACATCCTATTGGAACGCTCAACTCAACTTGTTTTAACTACAATTCAAACATTCCGGCCAAAATCCTTTCGGCCGTTGCTGCTTCTATATCATCAGGTACTGTTGGACCTGTTCCATAAAACTTCAGTGGTAAATCATTATATTCAGCATGCACATTCAACAATGATCCAAAGCTCAAACATTGATCGATATAAGAAATTATAGCACCATTAGAAAATGAATTATACTTGGCAAGAATTTTTCTATTGTATAATTCTGAATGTATTCCCGAAATTGTTACCAAAATTTCTAATTGATCAAATGAGCGTTTTAGGGTCTCAATAAATTTCTTTGACTCAATATTGTCAGTAAAGCTTAATTTCAAATCTAAGATCAGTGACTTTCTATCTGCCAAGGCCTTTCTCGCCTCACTCATCAAATGAGCAAGTGTTGATACAGTTGTTACATCAAGCTTAAATACTTTTGTAGTAAAATCTGCTGAATCAACATCATTTGGATTCATTCTGAATCTAATGACTTTAACGTCTTCTTGCAGTACAGCTAGCTTTAATGCCATAGATGTTTGACCTGAAGGGTTCTCTGAAATCAGAGCTGTTACCACTGGAGACTCATCAGTATCGACAGATGAAAATAGTGGCATATCTGTATTCACAAGGCCATTTATCTCACGGAGGGCAAAGTCATAAACAAGATCGGCATCATCAAGGTCTTCCTTTGTTAATTCGAAAACTGCTTTTTTAATAATTTTCTGAACTATTTTTTCACTTAGCTCTAAAGATCTAAGAGTTGTTCTTAGCCCTTTGATTCCTAAAGGTTCACTATCATCACCCCTATGAGTCATCCTCTCAGAGATCTCAAAAAGCTTTTGTTCTAGTAGTTCAATTTGATGTCTTTGACTTTTTATTTCATGTTTCATTTCAGAAGAAATTTCGTCATTATGCATTCTCTCTTGCTCAATCAACATTTCCGTTTTTGATTCTTGAGCATAGTGACTTTCTTCATTTAGATTATTATGTTGTTGAGTCGCTGCTTGTTTTTGAGGTGCTTCTTGTAAGAAAGAATCAAGAGATCCGCTAGCAGTAGTACCCTTAGGATCCTCTTCAAGTGTTAAAAAATCATCTAAAGAATTTTTTAATTTTGTTGATGCCTTTGCAACAGAGTTAACAACTTTATTTAATCCCATATTACCATAGCTAGCTGTTTGGGTTGAAGCCTCATTTCGTTGAGATTGCCCTGTCCTATGATCATCATAATTATTAATCATATTATTTACGCGAGATGCAGGAGCTTGATAAAACTCTTCCTGTTGTGGACTAGTCATAACGTGATCAACCCTTGCTTTCTTCTCATAACTCTGTTCAGAAATTGCTGCTGTAATCTCGATACGATTCTTCTTAAAAGCACCTTTCAGACCTTTATTCGTTACCGTCTTAAGAATAATAGCATCAGGTCCTAATTCTCTTTTGACCTGTTGAAGTGCTGCATCTAATGTGTCACCTTCGAATTTTTTTACAAACATATATTATACCCTCACGGTCCCAAGGGACCTTATGTTCACTTCCGGGCTTAACTCATTATGGCTAACCACAATTAAGTTCGGAATAAATTTTTCTGTAAGTCTTTTGAAGTGTCTTCGTACTACTGGAGAACATAAGACAATCATTTTCTCACCCATATTTGTTGCCTCTTCAATCCTTTCATTCAAACTTGCAAGAATAGTTTGAGTTAATTTTGGATCCAATGAAAGCTCCTGACCTTTTTCTGTTTGAATAATATTTTGCGCCAATGACTCTTCAATTCCACGATCAAGTGTGAACAGTGGGATGTCTCCTTGATCACTTTTAACTCTCTCTGTAATTGTTCTGTACAATGACTCTCTTGCCATTTCTGTCAGAGTATCAGTGTCCTTTAACATTGTACCATGCTCAGCAAGGGATTCAAGAATCGTTCTTAAATCTCTTACAGGAACACCTTCCCTAAGTAGATTTTGCAGTACTTTTAACACACTGCCAAGTGGTAAGATTTCAGGGATTAAATCATCAACAACTTTTGGATATTCCTGCTTAAAGTTATCAAGTACGTGAGCAAGTTCTTGACGTCCAAACATCTCTGAAAGGTTTGACTTAAGTAGCTCAGTGATATGAGTTGCCATAACAGTTGAGAGATCTACTACGGTATAGCCGTTATATTGAGCATCGTCCTTCAACTCTTCATTTATCCATACAGCATCAAGCCCAAAGACTGGCTCTTTAGTTGCGATACCATCAATTTCCTCAACAACTGTTCCTGGATCCATAGCAAGGAAGTGATCTGGCAAAAGTTCAGCCTCGGCCACTTCAATCCCTTTGATCTTAAGCGAGTATCCACCCGGCTTTAGTTCGAGGTTATCTCGGATACGAATTGATGGAATTATAATCCCCCAATCTGTCACAAACTGTTTTCTAATATGAGATATTCGTTCAAGAAGATCTCCATTTTGATCACTATCTACAATATTAACGAGGCCATATCCAACCTCAAGTTCAACCATCTCAAGAGCAAGAAGTTCCTCAAGGTTATCAGTGGTACCCTTTTTCTCATCAATAGCATCTTTCTTACCTTTCGCTTCTTCCGCTTCCTTACCTTTATCAATTCTAAAAGCTGCAAAAGCAATCATTGCAGAGATGGCAACAAACGGAAAGACTGGAAAACCAGGAATGAGAGCAAATAAGAATAGAATCCCAGCTGTTATATAAAGAGCTTTGGTATTAAATGAAAATTGCTTTGTCAGTTGTTCTGATAGACCTGTATCATTTGTATTTCTTGTGGCGATAATACCGGCAGCCGTAGAGATAACAATGGCTGGAATCTGAGCAATTAAACCATCACCAACAGTTAAAAGTGTAAACGTCTCCGTTGCGGCACCAAACTCCATACCACCTTGTGCAACTCCAACAATAATCCCGCCTATAATATTAATCGCCGTAATTAAAATACCGGCTATTGCATCCCCTCGAACGAACTTACTTGCACCGTCCATAGACCCGTAAAAGTCTGCTTCTTGAGCTACTTCTTCACGTCTCAGTTTCGCCTGAGATTCATTTATAAGTCCTGCATTTAAATCGGCATCAATCGCCATTTGCTTTCCAGGCATTGCATCTAATGTAAATCTTGCTGCAACCTCTGCAACCCTACCAGCACCTTTGGTAATGACGATAAAGTTAATGATAACAAAAATGATGAACATGATAATTCCGACAGCAAAATTACCTGAAACAATATATTCTCCAAAACCTTTGATTATATCACCGGCAGCTCCACCACCTTCAGCAGCACCACGTAGAAGAATATTCTTAGTTGAAGCCACGTTTAGTGATAATCGGAATAATGTAATAACTAATAAGACTGCTGGAAAAGTAGAAAAGTCTAACGGCTTCTTGATATAAACACTAAGTAACAAGATGATGATTGAAGCACTAAGGCTTAAAGCAATAAGTAAATCCATCGCCCAAGGAGCAACAGGTACAATCATAACACCCAAGATAAGGATTAAGCCTAAGGCTACAAAAATATCAGGGTTACTTTTAAATATCTTACTAAACATAAATCATCCTTAATTTAATGCTTTTCTTTTTTTCTTTAATTTAAAAACAAAGGCTAGAATCTCTGCGACTGCCTTATATAGTGATCTTGGAACGCCTTCTCCAACCTTAACTGTCTTAAATAGTGCTCGCGCTAAAGGTACATTTTCGATAATTGGAATATTGTGTTCTTTAGCAATTTCGCGAATTTTCATGGCAATATGATCTTGACCTTTCCCAATGACTTGAGGGGCAACCATCGTTAAACCATCATACCTTACAACGACGCTTATATGGGTAGGGTTTGTAATAATTACATCTGCTTTTGGAACATCTGCAAGCATTCTTTTAGAGGCCATTTCCCTCTGAATTGCACGTATTTTTTGCTTTATTTCGGGATTACCCTCTTTTTGTTTATTCTCTTCTTTTACTTGTTGCTTCGTCATTCTAAGCTTTTCTGTGTACGTGTACTTCTCCCAAAAGAAGTCAGCTATAGCAACAAGCATCAGCCCCATCAAAATGGCACCAGCAAGTTTAAATGCAAAGGTTTCACCATAACTTAGTGCCTCAGCAGGCTCAACATGAAGGAATCCAATAAAGCTTGTAATATTTTGAGATAAAATAAAGTAAGTGATACACATGATAACAGAGAATTTAAACATTCCCTTAACAGCTTCACCCACAGATTTTTTAGAAAATAATCTTTTGAATCCAGCCAGTGGATTTACTCGCTCAAACTTCAATTGTAATGCTTCAGGAGAATACAGAAATCCTATTTGCATCACCTGCGACAAGAAACCAAGAAGCATCGACGTGACGAATACTGGAGCGATACTTTTTCCAATAGCATAAAAGGACTCTTTAAATATTTCTGTTCCTAATTCTTTGGTAAATGCTTGTCTCATATCTAATGTATACAACCATCCAATATATTCAGACATTACTTCGAAGATATATAGTGATGATAGGATTAAAACAGAAAAGACACCCGATAAAATCAGAACACTGTTCAGCTCCTTAGACGAGGAAACATCACCTTTCTTACGAGCTTCGTCTATACGATGCTGGGTGGGTTCTTCTGTTTTTTCGCCAGAATCATCTGAGGACATTAACTACTCTCCTATATAACAAATTGGAACCAATCGCCCAACCTATCTACGTACATTTTATATGCCACATGAAAAAATTCATCAGAGATGGCGAAAAATACAATTAGTCCAATACCAATATTAACAACAAAACTAACCATTAAAATATTCATTTGAGGAACCGTCCTAGCAATGATACCCATAACCATATTTAAAATTAAGTTTGTAAAAAGGATAGGTGTTGCTAATAAAAATGCTGCCTCAAAGACTCCCTTAAAGAAGTCTTGGTAAAAAATAGGGATAGTTGCCATTTTCCCAATGCTGACAGCACTTATACTAAAGAAAGAGTTTACAACCCCTTTAAACATGGGCAATAGAGCCCCGGTAGAAATGATCATGATGAGAATGGTCCATTGAATAATTTTTTCAAAAGGACCAATTCTTGAAACAAAAGTCGGATCAAAATAACTAATCGAAGCAAATCCGATTTGTTGAGTCATGATACTTCCGGCAGCAATAAATGTTTGCATGATGGACTTAACAAGAAATCCAATAAGTAATCCTACGATCGTATGGAAGATTGTTAGATACCAAAAATGCTCTGCACCAACAGTTAAAACTTCATTTAACATATGTGTTTTAACCATCGGAAAGAAAGCGTATGAAATAAGTAAGCTCGTTAAAACTTTTGCCGTTACTGGAATACTTGTATTATCAAATATTGGAAGTTGAAAAAGTACTGCTACCCACCTCGTAAAAGTTAGCCAGAATGCTATAACTAAAGGTAAATCTACAATACTTACATTTATCATCTTTCCATTACCACCGATGGAATACTTGTATATAAGTCACGTGTAAATGATGTCATTGTCTCCATCATCCATGGACTCAAAAACACCAGCGCCATAACAATTACTAGTATCTTTGGAATAAAAGAAAGTGTTTGCTCGTTGATTTGCGTAACAGCCTGAAACAATGAAATGATAATACCCATAACAAGTGCACCAAGCAACATAGGAGCTGCTAGCATCATTGTAACCTTTACTGCTCGATTCGTAATTTCAATAACAAATCCATGATCCATGAGAGACTCCTTCTCTTCTAATTAAATGATCTTAAAATAGAACCTGTTACTAGCTGCCAACCATCAACCAGAACAAATAATAATAGTTTAAAAGGCATCGATATAATAACTGGCGGAAGCATCATCATCCCCATCGCCATAAGTACAGATGCCACGACCATATCTAGAATTAGAAATGGTATATAAAGTAAAAAGCCAATTTGAAAGGCGGTCTTTAATTCCGAGATAATAAAGGCTGGAATTAAAAAATGAATTGGCACATCATTAATATCATTGGGTGCTGGTTCTCCAGTAACATCATAGAATAGTCCAATATCTGCTTTACGAACTTGTCCTTGCATGAAAGCACGAAGCTCAACTTCGATTCCAGCAATGGCCTGCGAAGTATTGATCGTTTTGTTCATGTAAGGAGTGATAGATTTTTCGTAAATATTCTTACCGGTAGGCATCATGACAAACATTGAAAGGAATAAGGCCAATCCAACGAGTAGCTGATTTGGTGGCATACTCTGAGTACCAATCGCCTGTCTCATAAAAGAGAGAACAACAATAATTCTTGTAAATGATGTACAGAGAATAATGAATGCTGGAGCAAGAGATAAAAGTGTAAAAAGAATTAGCACTTGCATTGTATCGACAAGATCTGTTCCTTGACCAAAATTAACACTTAGCCCAGGTAGGTTCATATTAGAAGCTTGAGCGAATACATTTCCAGAGATAAGGAGAAGTAAACTTGAAATCATAAATTTTAAATTTAACTTTTTAATATTCATTTACTTCCTTATTGAAGAGGCTTAAGCCCTTTTACTTTTTTCTTTAACTGATCTGAAAATTTTACTTTTTCTTTAACATTTCCATAGTCAGACAAAGATGATGCCTGATTGGAAAGTGAAATATCGTCTTTAACTTTAATTCTACTTTCAAGAAGAGTGTCACTATCTGCTGTTCCTAAGTTGGTATCAAAATTATGTCCTGTTAGACTTTTTTCTTCACCTTTTAATAAACCTGCAACATCTTTAATTTCAGAGATTGCATGAATACCTGCTTCTGTATTACTCACAAGGAAAACCTGATTATGTGCTTTAACTAGCATTAAGCTTTTCTTAGGTCCTATAAATGTCTGATTTAGGACTGAAACTTGCTCGGCATTGTTTAAGAACCCTAGTTTTCCTTTTTTAATAAATCCTTTTTTCATTAATGTAACTAGTCCGTAGAATAAAAGTAGAACAAGACCGAGGAAAGCAACAAACTTCCCACCATACTCCATGAGAGAGAAGTTATCTTTCTTAGATGGCGTTTTTGCTGCTGCCATACTCATTGAGACCTTATCTTTCATAATATCTTTAGATTTTTTCTTTACTGCTACTGAAGCCTCTTTTTTAACTGTTTTCTTTTTATCTATCTTTAACAAACTATTTAAATAGGCTTCATCAAGGAAATCTTTTTTCACACTTTTCTTTTTCGTTTTCTTAAGAATTGATCCAAACTTAGGAGCGACTTTCAAAGGCATAACTTTTCTAGGAAATGTTAACTCAATCCGATTATCTCTAATCGTTAAACTCACTTTATCTTTCATTTTTTCTATATTGAATGGAAGAAGAACTTTGATTTTTGAAGAGCTTTTTGTTGATTGATAAGCTCTTAGCTGTGTATCTTTTAAAGTTGATGAGAAACTTATTGATTTCTCAATAGGTTTTGAAACTTTAGCGTTTGGAATAAGAACCTGAATAGATTTTCCATTAATACTTAGCTCTGGGTAATCTTTAAGATTTCCTTTAAACTCAACAGAAAGCATTCCTGTTTTAGATCCTTTCTTGAAGTTTAACTTCTCAATAGTTACAGAGCCCTGAGCTGCTAGACTAAAAGTGAAAGCTAAAATTAAAATTGTTCTTAAATAGTTTCTCATACTATTTCCTTATTTATTTTAATGTTTCAATTCTCTCAAGAGGACTGATAATATCGGTCAACCTGATACCAAATTTTTCGTTAACAACAACAACTTCACCTCTTGCAACTAGCTTTCCGTTTACAAGAACCTCTAACGGCTCCCCTGCTAACTTATCTAGTTCAAGAACCGAACCTTGTCCAAGTTGTAATAAATCCTTAATAACAACTTGAGCACGTCCCAACTCAACACTTACCTTTAGAGGTATATCTAATATAAAATCTAAGTTTTGAACCTTTAGCTTATTTAGAGCTTCATCTCCAGTCTGAATAGTATCGGCCAGAGTTGTGATCGCATCTTTTTGATCTTGGTTCATTTCTACAACATTGTCTTCTGAGTTCTCATCCATTGCTCTTTCCTTTATTACTTATCCATTCTTTTTGTAATTTGTACGGCACGATTACCTTTGTATTCACCTGCAAGACATTGAAGCTTTTTAACTCCTTCAACCTCAATACCTAACTCTCCAGAAACCTCTTGGCTCAAAGGAATAATATCTCCTGGCTGTAAGCTAACTAAATCACCAACAGTCATTTCAGTATCTCCGAGCTTTACAATTGCAGACGCTGTTGCCTCATTCACATGCTCGTTCATCGCCTGAGTCCACAAGCTATCTACAGTATCGTTTTCAGACTGGTAACTAGAACTTAGTTTTTGTTTAATAGGTTCAATTGTTGAATAAGGAATAACGACCATAATTGTTCCAGAGGCAGATTCGAACTCAACCTCAAAGGTAGTCGTGATAATAACGTCACTTGGAGGGACAACACCAACAAACTGCGGATTAATTTCAGTTCTTACATACTGAGCATCAATTTTATGAACTGGTTGCCAAGCATCCTCAAGATCATCAATTGCCATATCCATAACTCTCTTCATAAAAGAAAGTTCTATCGACGTAAATTCTTTTCCTTCAATTTTTGTAAAGGGTCTATCTGTTCCACCAAAGTATGAGTCGATAATGGCATATGCAAGCTTTGACTCAAATACCAAAAGAGCTGGCCCACGCAACTCATTGAATCGCATGATGCACATACAACTTGGAATCGGCAGAGTGTTAACAAACTCACCAAACTTTAAAAGGTCAGTTGATATCATTGAGATAGTTGAAATTTTTCTTAAACTATTAGAAAGAGAAACTCTGAATGATCTAATGAATCTTTCATATATAATTTCAAGGATAGGCATTCGCCCACGGATTACTCTATCTTGGTTTGTTAGGTCGTATGGTTGAATATTCTCGGAATCATCATCATCATCAAAGTCATCATCAAACCCTGAATCCAGCTCAGTATCTGCGTCATCGTTGACCGCACTAAGTAAAGCATCGACTTCATCTTGACTTAAAACCTGTGCCATTTTGTCCCCTCCTGGGTCTTTCTAGGTTCGCTTCCTGCAAACCTCACTCTTTTGTCTCTATTACTTAATTAACTAATTGTTGTTAGTTAATTTGAAATCCAACATAAAATACATCAACCACTTTTCCATCTATTAAAAAAGAATTGATTGCTGACTTAACTTCCTGCTTTAAATAAAGCTTACCATCTCTCTTCAATATATCCTCTGGTCTTTTCGAATTTAAAATCCCAATGATCGTATCTCTTATCTGAGGTTTTCTCGCTTCAATCTCAGACAGCTCAGAATCTGCACTCATCTTTAACACGGCGTTAAGTCTAACGTATCTTCTTGGACCGTCACCTTGGGCCAAGTTTACTGTGAATGTTGCAAGATCAACTAAGTTCTCTTTTGAAATTGATTCTGTTGGAGGAAGCTCTGTATCTAGCTCAGAATTATTATCCGCATTCATTTCTTTTAAAAGAGTTGTAAGATCCGGTCTACTTTTTTCCATTTCCATAAATTTGAACTGCATAAATGCTACAGCACCTAAGCATGCCATATTAACTATTAATAAAATTGCGACTAATGGATTTTTTCCTGAAGAATCTTTGGGCGGCTTTGCAGCT
Source organism: uncultured Oligoflexia bacterium (assembly GCA_913058265.1). Taxonomy (GTDB): domain Bacteria; phylum Bdellovibrionota; class Bacteriovoracia; order Bacteriovoracales; family Bacteriovoracaceae. The sequence goes on along the minus strand of CAJXPQ010000002.1, from coordinate 96,679 downwards.
GCTTGTTGTCCGACTTCTTCTGTGCCTTCTTCGGCCATTTAACTAACTCCTGTTATATTGGACTCCAACTGAAATCCTTTCAATTGGTTATGTCAAAATTATAGCGCTTAAAATCTTTGGAATCAAGTAGATGTATCAAAGTTTGGAACATATTGCCTACAAATCTTCACCTACCCCCTTAGAAACGTCATATATATGACATTGTAAAATGTTCAGGTACACAATTTTAGCCTAAACAAGGAAAATTTTGCCGATGAAAGCAATCCACATTCCCAGCAAGACGAAACAGCTCAATCCAAATATTGTTAACCGTTGCATGATTCGATTTGAACCTAAATGAATAAATGTATGTATTAATCTAAGGAAAACATAAATCCATGCTGCGATTAAAAATGAAACTGATACCAACTGCAAACTAATCAATAAGGTTCCCAGTATTAAAAACAGCATAGGCATTTCGAATAAATTACCATAATGCCTAGAAATGATAACAAGTTCTTTTGGTACTTCTTTGTCTGGCGATTGATAGGATTTAAAGTACTTTGCCGAAATATCTCCTCGCTTTAATGCCTTGAGACGCATAGGAAGCATCTTTAAGAGTATAAACACAGGGAATATTGCCTGAATAAACATAGCCAATATAAAGTATTTTTCAATCATCATAAAAACTCCAATAAAAAAGGGAGGCCAAAGACCTCCCTAATATGTTTAATAATTGCCTAAAGCAAAATTAGAACATTTCTTTCCAAGCTTTTCCTGGACGAAACTTAGGAAGAGTCTTAGCTTTGATTTTGATCTTTTCACCAGTCGCTGGGTTAACACCAGTTCTAGCAGCTCTTCTAGTTTTAGTGAATGTTCCAAATCCTACTAGAGAAACGTCGTCACCTTTTTTAACAGCTTTTCTTACTGTATCAAGAAGAGTGTTTACGAAATGATCTCCATCTTTTTTAGAAATGTGATTTAAAGTTTTGTTACTTAAGATTGCTTCTACAAGCTCTTTTCTGTTCATGATAACTCCTAAATGTAATGTTAGTAATACTATAGAGAAATTCTTACTTTTAATTTTATATATGGCAAATGTTTTTTACCTTTTTTGGAAAAATAGTAATTTTTTATAAAACGTCTAAAATAATTTATAAAGGAGGTTGCCAGAGGATTTTTTTACATTAATAAAAAAAAGGGACTCAATAGAGTCCCCCTTTCAACCAATAATCTCATTTACTTTATAAGCTTAACTTTCCTCTTTTCTTTAACTCTTCAATGATAGTTGCAAAGTGTGAAGCTGGATAAGCGCCCTTTACAGGTATTCCATTAATAAGAAAACCTGGAGTTCCTTGGAACCCATATTTTTTTGCTTCTGCAAGATCTTCTGCAATTCTGTTCTTTACAGTGTCTGAACTTAGATCAGCTTGAAGCTTTTTCATATCAACATTTAGCTTCTTAGCAATAAATCTAAAAAACTTTTCACCTTGTTTAACTTTACTGAAGTTCTCAAAGATCTCATCATGAAATTTTCCTGCTTTCTCTTGGGACTGAACTCTAATTGCTTCCATGTACTGAGCTGCTGGCATTGCATTTGCGTGAAAACTTAGTGGTAAGTGCTTATAAACAAACTGAATTTTCCCTTCGTACTTCTTCAGTAAATCTATAACAGTCTTATATCCTCTTTCACAGAATGGACACTCAAAGTCAGAGTACTCAACAAGTGTAATTGGGGCCCCTGGAGTCCCTGCGATTACATCATTGTCCCTAATTGTTGGAACCATTGGATTATTAAAGCTATCTTCTAACTTTTTCTTCTCAGCTTGCTCCTGTCTTTCTTTTTGAGTCCCTTGAGCAGCTTTTACGGCTTCATTTAGAGCGTCAATAAATGCAACAGGATTTTCTTTGATAGCATCTGTTAAGATTTCTGGATTTTTCTTAAGCATCTCTCCTACTTGTTTTTCATTCGTACAAGCAATGAAAAGAGATCCTACAACTAACAGTGAAATTAACGTTTTAAACATACTTTTTATCCTTTTGTTTTACCTTATTTAGATTTTTATTTTAAGATTTTACATCATTATCTGATTTTTCACACTCTCTTTCAACCTTATCTAAGTATTTGTTAAACAATCTTCCATATGAGCGTAAATGAGGAAAGCCAACGAAGTGTACCCGAGCAGAATGGTTTCCTTTCATAAAAGATCTCATAGTAAGGAAGAATGCAAATATCCCTCCTGATACTTTAGAGTATAAATGCAAACTAAGAGAAATATAGCTGACAAAGATTCCTAATACCGACATAAGAATAATACTGTCAAAGATATAGAATTGATTACTAAAGAATTGAGTTGATATTTTTTTACTGCTGCTGAAGGTATTAATAGAATGCTCTAATAATTGATCTCTTATCCCTGCAACGAAGTAGCCCATAAAATAGCCAGTAATTATCGCTAGAATAATAATTAATAAGATGAAGTGAAAAAAGAAAACTCTTTCAAATGGTGGAGTTCTTATCTTTGCGAAGCTTGGTGGAACAGTATTTGGTGCTAGCTTCTTTGTCTTTTCACTTTCCGCTAGGTACCGAAAAAAGAATTCTCCAAAACGTGTCAAAAACTTATAATCTGAAAAGGTATCAGGGTTAAATTCTATCTTTTGATCATTAGTTCTTCCCTCGGAGTATTTGGCAATGATATCAAAAGGTCTAAGCAAGAGTTTTCCCAAGTAGAGCCCAGCAAGAAATAATAGAATATAAAATCCCAGGAAGTAGAGAATCCTATCAAAGATTATTTTCATTGAAGAGTCTAAGAAGGCCGCTCGTAAATCCTGGCTAATACCAAAGTCGAGTGTTTCAAAATAGATACTGTTTACAGACAGAATTACCCAAATAATGTAATAAATGAGAAGCGCCATTAGCAAGTAAACAGTGCTAAATTTAAATGCACATCCAAGTAAAAACTTAGTATCTTCTTCTTGAAATAATTTTGCTACTTTGAACTTCTTCATTGTAATATCCGCCACTTATACATAATGATATTCGAAAATCAAAAAATTAAAAGGGACGGAAAATCTAGCTCTTTGTAGTTTTTACATGAAAAGTGAAATCAACTTGAGAGCACACCGCAATGTGTTAATATTTACCTACGCGGCACGAAAGTGCTAAAGTACTCTCTCTCAAATTGCGCAAGACTTAACTCATCTTGCGCATTTTTTTTCTAAAATAAGGGAAGGCCTCTCTTAGGTCGGCTCTCAATAAATTTAGAAATTCCGATAGCGATACCTTTAGCATAATTATCTAAGTAGTTTGGAGAGCTGAGCTTTTTCACTTCATTAGGATTTGAGATAAAACCTGCTTCAATTAAAATACCTGGCCTCTTTGAAAGCGCCAGAACATAAAATAAGCCTGGCTTAACACCCCTATCTGTCATTTGAAACTTCTTGGATATTTTTTTTGAGATATTCTTATGAACCATCTTTGCTAATTTTTTTGATGAGACAACTGTTTTATCTATGACGAGATCAATAAGAATTTGGTTTACGACTTTATCTTTTCCCTTAAGGTTTTCATTCTCTATCATCTCTACTTTTTTTATGGCCACATCATCATGATTATCTAAGTAGTATGTTTCAAACCCATGAGACTTCTTTTCGGTCGAAGAGTTAAAATGGATGGATATAAAAATATCCGCCTTAACTGTCTCTGCCATTTCAGCTCGTTTTTCCAATGTCACTGTTCGGTCAAAACTGCGAGTAAGATACGTACTGTGCTTAGCTTGTAAGTGCTTCTTCACTTTCTTAGCAAGAATCAAGGCAAAATCTTTCTCATACACTGTTCGAGTATAGTACTTTCCTTTACTATTTTTTCTTGTCACTTTTGTCGTGGCTCCATGCTCAGTTCCACCGTGCCCAGGATCAATAAGTACCACAAATGAGAATGAGCACTCACTTAACAGTAATGAAAATAGTAACGTCGTAATTTTTAACATAAATTATTAATATATCTTTTGTAGTTTTAATTCAGGAAAATAGTGTGCCAGTATTTGTTTGTAAGTTTGTCCCTGTAATGCCATTTCTTTAGCTCCAAACTGACACATACCGACACCATGTCCATACCCAGATCCCTCTATGATCATTTTATTATTTTTTTCTTTCAAATGAAAGTTATTTGAAGGTAGTTTCTTTCTTCCAAGGGCAGATCTTAGTCTAGACTTCTTGAGTGATTTGAACTGACTATCCATGTAGAACTTGATGCTTGAATTCAGTTTGGAGTCTTTCAAGTACAAAAATTCATAACTCTTTGCTGTTTTAGTTGTGTTCATTTTTGCTAATATATTTTGAACATGCCCATTCCATTTTTTTGAAGGAATTGCTCTCTTCCAGTTTTTAGTTCCATGCTTATGACAAAAAGGACAATTGACTGAAGAGTATCCCTGAATAAAATTCCTCCAAACTTGGTCTGGTCTAAGGGTCTTGCCACCACACTTCGAGTGATAGAACGCAGGGGTCACTTTATTATTAAATAAAGTCAGAACTTCACCATTAGTCTGTCTCGTGGCCAAGATAGTTTCTTCTGTAGCATCAAAATATGAACCATTCACTTGATGCTTCTCCGAACTCTCTAAGTCATAATTAGTTTGAAAGCCCATAGTCCTTGATACTTGTTTAGATTGAATTTTAAAATATGCATAAGTTCTAGCCGCAACTGCCTGAGCTTTAAGTGCCTCAATTGGCCATGAAGAGCTCATTTCTTTGGGCAGCAAAGTCGTAAGATAGTCCTCTATAGATAATTCATTTATAATATCGCAGCCATCATTCTTCTCAGCTGTCTGAATGTGCACAGAGCCCTTAAAGCGTTCATTATCCCAGTTAAGTAAGCCTGTATGAGACTTGATCGTTGCCAGTCTAATTGGTTTCTTTAATCCTGTTAGTTTTTGCTTAGACTTACAATTAAATGAAATTTTCTTAGTACCTGGAAAATATTTTTTTGAGTTTTTAGGCCATAAAAGTCGCTCAAGATCAAAACCTGATACAGAAACATTTTGTTTTGACTCACCAATTCGAACTTTAATTTTCGGTATGACAGTGGCCTGGGCCTGTACTAAGCCTAGTAATAGAAAAAGAATCAATCCTAGAGTTCTTATCAATTTCCCTTCCTTGGAACATTTCTTCTATTTTAGTGATAAATGTTTAAAATTACAACGATTCTTATGATTCTAAGAATTTCATCGCTGCTTGCATATCACTCCAGGCCGTCTTTTTCATATTAGGCGCAGTTTGCAAGAGCTTTGGAGAAAATAAGGGCATAAGTTTGAGGTCTAGAGGTTTTTCATCTTTTGCTAATAACTTCAAATCAAAAAACTTCCCATGAATGTCCTTAAGCCTTTCTGATCGTTTTAAGAAGCTGTCAGTTGCTTTTGCCCCTAAAGTCATGACTAGTGATGGCCTTAGAGAGTAAATCTCTGAAAATACAGTATCATTGATATCAGTGTCATTTAAAGCAATGGAAGAAATTGCGTAGTCATTCTGACCTAGTTTCATAGCAGAAATCATTCTTCCGAATAAATTGGAGACATCCAGGTCAAAATAGGTATTTAAATCACTTAGTCCCTCTTCATCTCTTTCTTCGTGGAGATAATTACTGTCTGTTACAAAGAAGACTTTTATTTTATCTAGTGAATCTATTTTCTTAATTTTACATCCAATATCAATAGCAGCAATTGATTGTTCCTTGTACGTACTTTCAATTTGCTTGGGTGTTAGTTTTCCGAACTCTATTTCCGTAACAACAGAGTCCCCATCTGATAGTGAAAGGCCTACCTTTTTAACTAACTCTCCACCATCCAATTGCACTGAATCAGCTGTCTCTAAAGCCTTCTCACCGAATCGATGAAGTTGGTCAAGTACTCTTGCCTTCTCAGTTACTTCAGAGATCTGCTTCGTTTTAACTTCAATAGTCTTAGGATCCACTGGGATGCTTTCAAATTCTTTATAGCTCCATCTAACTCCAAATTGTTGGGACTGATCTTGGGCCATCTCTCTGCTGCGTCGCAAGGCATTTTTGTACATTATTTCCATGCTTATCAAGTAACAAATGGGTCACTAATTTCCTAGTAAAAAATATATTTTAAGTGAGTCTGCTCACGCCCCGAAGAGTTAAGTAACTAATCTTTTGAGGGAGGGCACAGCTCATGTCTAAAGAAGTTGATTTCAGGTTCGAGCGCTACGAAGAATATTGGGGTTCAGCAGATAATGTTCAAAAAATAATGGGAAACTGTAAAGTTTGCGGTTCCAAGTTACTTTTGAGTCACCTGCCAGACTACAAGAATCTTTTAGTGCAAGAGACCGCTCGGTGTATCGATTGTGGATCCGGTACAAGAAAAATTATCCACGCGTTAAATTAATTCTCTTCGGCATGTAAGTAAGTACAAACTAAACTTGCATGCTTTGAGTTAAGCTCAAGAACTTCTGCAATTTCATTTTCAGACATTTCTTTTAAGTCATCTCTAGAATAAATATTTAAACGCTTAATTTGTTTTCTAATCTCTGGATTCAATCCTTTCACTTCATCAATCCAAGAGGTAATGACTCTCTTCTTTTCTGCATTATGGTGTAAGCGTCTAGAGAACCTATGGGCTTCATCTCGCATCCCTACAACGATTTTCATTAAAGAAGAGCATTTGTTTAATACATAAGGATTGGCACGATTAGGTATAACAAGCCTCTCTTCCGAGTAGTGATATTCAGCTGTTCTGAAACCTCCGGCCTTAATATCTTTGGCCTTTGCAATCCCAACGACAGGCACTGTAACATCAAACTCTTCAAAAACTTTTAAAACTGTATTAACCTGCTGCTTACCACCATCGACGATAAAGACATCTGGAAAGTTCCCATATTTTAATCTTCGCTCAAAGACTTCTCTCATCATGGCAAAGTCATTATTTCCTTCAGGTAATTCCGTCATATGGTAATGACGATATTGCACTTTATCTGGCTTCCCTTCGTAGAACACAATCTGAGAGGCCGTGGGAGATTTTCCCTGCCAAACAGCAATATCATAACACTCTAAGGTCTTAGGACGATCTTTAAGCTTTAACAGAGATTTAAGTTTATTCAGTCCAATAAAAACTGAGTTCTCATGTTTTAGTCTTAAACGCTGAGTTTCTGATGCATGTTTAAGAGTGGAGAGAAGTAAGCTTTCATATTTTTTATTCTTAGAATATACCTTTAGTCTTAAACCCTCTCCTAGTATATCTAGTAGTGCTTGTTCAAATTTTAATATATTCTCTTTATCAAACATGGTAATGATTTTCTCTGGGAGTATATCATTACTTTGACTGTAGTATTGCAATAAAGCCTGCATCACTTCTGTCTCGACCTCATCTAAAAGATCATCAACTAAGAAGTGAAAGTTCTTATGCCCCACAAGGTTTCCGCGCCTCATAATGTAGATGGAAATATCTAGTTCCTCTGACCCTTTATGATAAGCAATAATATCAATATTATTTTCATCTAAGTTTTCTACACTTTGTTCAAACGACTCCATACAAAATGTATCTAACTCTTCAATATAATCTCTTAACATGGCCGCTTTTTCAAAATGCTCATCCTCTGCATTCCTCATCATAAGTTCGGTTAAAGATTGCAAACTTTTAGTTGCGTGCTTCTTACTTTTTAATAAGCCTAAACTGAGCCTTAAATCTTTTTGATAGTCTTCTGCAGATATTTTTCCCACGCAAGGTGCCGTACATTGTTTCATTTGATAAAGGAGGCAAGGCTTTGTTCTCGTCTTAAACTCGTGATCAGAACAATCTCTAAGTTGGTAGGCTTTTGCTAGAGTTTTTAAAACGGCAGATATATTTGAACCATAAGGATAGGGTCCATAAAGCTCTAAGTGCTTCTTTCTCTTTGGTCTTCTGACATACTCTAGTCTTGGGAATTCATGCTTAAAATTCACCTGAACGTATGGATAAGTTTTATCGTCTTTGAGCCTAATATTGTATTTAGGCTTATGCTTTTTGATCAGATTATTCTCTAAGACAAATGACTCAGCATCTGAGTGAGTAATCATGAATTCAAATGTATAAATATGCCCCACAAGAATTTGCGTTTTAGGTGTCTTGGCGGAAGTATTAAAATAGCTCGTGACCCTGTTTTTGAGATTCTTTGCCTTACCTACATAGAGGATTTCACCGTTTTTACCTTGCATCAAGTAACAACCTGGCAGTTTTGGTAGGCTTTTGGCCTGATCTAGAAGCTCTTCCTTGCGTATTTTGCTCCCACTTCTCTTTACCTTTGCTTCCTCATTGGGTACAATATCTTTGGTTTTATTATCTGGCAAAAATGATCCTCATGTCTTTTGTCCTAATCAGCCTCAGTATATCGCAAAATATTGTGATTAAAAAAATAAATAAAGGAATACAATGTCAGAATCATTTTCAGCTGGAAAAGAAGTACTCTCTTACTGTGGTAAGTGTAAGCTCTCTCTAGGGCACATTATCGTATCTATGAAGGATGCAAACACTCTTGGGAAAGTTCAGTGTAATACTTGTGACGCGACACATATGTATAAAGACCCTGCATCAAAAACAAAGAAAGTTAAAACAGCTTCAACTAGAAAGAGCAAAAGATCTGTTTCTGTTGGTGAACTTTGGACGACATTAATCGGCAAAGCAAGCGGACAAGCTATTTCATACTCTATAAAGTCTACGTTTATAGTTGGAGATATGATTGATCACAAGAAATTTGGGCCAGGAATTGTTCAAACTCTGATTGATGACAAAATTGAAGTTCTCTTTCAACACGAAGTAAAACTACTAGTTCACGGTAAATAATAAAAAAAGGAAGCTTTAAGCTTCCTTTTTTTTCGTCTATTTGTTTTCTTATTTATTGTTATTGCCAACCCAAATTATAACCAAACTGTAGTGATCCACCCAAATTCCCTGGGGCATAAGGTGCGCCACCATAAGCCTGAGATCCGTAATACATATTACGATTTGCATTATACGCTTGATTTTGTAGAGCTAGCTGCTGATATTGTGATCCAACTGATGCTGCCTGCTGGTTTTGTTGTAAGCTCTGTTGGGCCTGCCACCAGCCTTGACCATTCACACTGTTGTTACCAAATTGATTGTTACCAAATTGATTATTACCAAATTGATTGTTACCAAATTGACTTCCTGCTCCACCAGTAGCATTAAAGTATGAACCAGCATATGGATTATATGGAGGTACCATACCCTGTCCACCCGCATAAGAATATGGGTTATACTGTGAGTTTCCATAAGGACCTGCATTGTATTGCCAAGAGGGATTTATACCTGCATTGATACCGAATTGTCCGCCGAACTGATTTCCAAACTGTCCTCCGAACTGATTTCCAATTCCAAACTGTCCGCCGAACTGATTTCCAAACTGTCCATATTGACTTCCAAATTGGCCGTAAGGGCTGACGGCCCCACCTGCATTAAGTCCAAGGTTAAACTGAGCTCCACCGCCGCCAAGTAATCCAAGTCCTAGGCCGAGTAGTGGGTTGATTCCACCACCTGTAACATTAATTCCTGCATTATAACCTTGGTTAATATAAGGACCTTGAAAGCCCTGCATAAATGGAGACGTATAACCTGCTCCAAGAAAAGAGTTACCACCGCCGCCATAGCCGTTTTGCCCCCAACCTCCGCCTTGCATTCCTGCAAATCCGTTTAATTGGTAGCCATTACATTCTGGTGGCATGACTTCTCTATCTGGTAATTCATTTGCTGTAATATGATTGTATGTCGCATCGACATAACCTGTTTGCATAATCTGACATTGCTCAAACCCTGTAGCTGCTGCTCCGGCCCATGCAGTATTTGATCCAAGGTAAGCATTGGCCCACGCCTTTTGCCCCTTATACGCCATAACTGGTGGAAGGATTGCTCCCGCTAGCTCTGCCGTTGCACTTATTACTCCAGACCAGCTATCGCCGGATCCGAATCCGCCACTACTACGTGAGCTATAACTTCTATATCCACAGTGAACACAATTATCACGATCCCAGTCACCATTAACACTATAACCATGATCCTTTAGACAAGCTGAAACACTTTGTCCCACCATACACCTAAGATCACGACCATTATATGAATAACGGTAGAAACCTGTGTTTCCTCGTCCATCAGTATCTAAATCAATATCACCGCCAACAGAGATATCGACACCGCCGCCTCTGTTACCGCCACCGTTAATGCTACCATCACCGCCGACTTTTCCACCGCCACGGTTAACAGTATAAATTCTTCTACCACTACCGTCTCTTCCACCTGATGCAAGAGTATAGTCAAAATCGATATCAATACCATTTCTTCTTAAACAAACAATGGCATTACTTGTGTCATCACAATTATAAGTTTCTCCGTCCCATCTTACAGAGACACCACCATCTAGATCGCCGTCGCCGTCAGTTTGAACATCATCAAGTCCGCCGATTCGGCCCAACTGAATAGTGACAGTATCTTCCTTACAAACCTTAGGTTCAAAGGCGATAACTGCTGCACCAGCTTCAGTTATTTGCTCATAGAAATCATCTATACTATCAAAATCGATTGCACTGATATTTGCAGTTGCTCTATAACAGAGAACCTTATAACAAGTTTTAATTTTCTTTTCAGTATCAGAAATAGTTACTTCTTCTACATCACCAACTTGTTCTTTCTTAACATCTCCCCCATCTCTTCTACATTGAGCTAAGGTTTCACCAACAAAGTCGGAGTCGGCCTGTGCTTCATAAGCAGGAGTGATCACAAATCCTATAGTAAGAAGTGAGAGTGTTAATTTTTTAATTCCCTTAAACATAATTACACCTATATTAAGTTCAGTTTTATCCACCCAATAAACTAAATATTGGGCCAGATTTTTCTTTGCAATCCTTCATCGGAGTAATTGAGTTAAACCTTTAATGTTTTTAGGTAAGATATTGAAATAACAAAAAAAAGGAGGCTAAAGCCTCCTTAACTAGTTATAATTATTTAATAAATATTATTTATTGGAATCCGTGTTGCTCAAGGCTTCTGTCATTTTTTGGATTGTACTTTTTCATCTCACGAACTAGAAACTCAATAAGTTCTTCATCTGTACTGAAAACATCTTCAACAAGATCACAGTTTAAAAGAAAGTTCTTCACTCTCTTTGCAACGTTGTGAAGTGATTCAACCATATATAGTCCACCAAGGTTCTCACCTTGGAATGATTTAATTATTTCTTTTCTAGCGTGATTAAACATTTCAGTTTCTGTAATATCTTCTGAAACTTCATCTAATCCAAACTTATCTTCTACTTCTTCTACCGCCTGATCTCTGATATCTTCATCAGTAGAAAAGCTAACACCAAGCTCAGTTGCTAGTGCATCAATTAGATCAGCTCTTTTTTCAACAGCATAATCGATAATATCATCTTGCTTAAGGTGGTTTATTGTATGGGTGGCCAGAGAAATTAGTGTGTTAAAATCAGTTCTCATATTTAGTCCTTTCATTATATATAATAGATAGGAGCCTAGCATACCCCAGAAAAAATCAATAGCTCAAGTAATTTTTGTTAAATTTTAATGAATACTTATTTTCAGCGCGTAAACCTGGCAAAAGCCTTCTTAACTAACGCCCTCTCACCAAGGATAACGCAGAGAGTGAAGTAAATAAATGCTATACCCGCCAGATAAGCACCCAAATAGGCGCATCGAAACAAGAGATCCATACTTAGGAAATCCACGTGAGCTTTAATTGTCAGCCCAAGCCAGGCGGTAATTCCTCCACTAAGAATAAGCTTAAAGATTCGCACATTCAAAAAGCTACTAACTCTCATTGAAAGATCCGATCTCAAAATAATGCCCTGAATAGTCGCATTTAAGAAAATGGAAAGAGTGGTTCCAAGCGCTAATATTTCAAAGCCATAAATCGGTGTAAGTAATAAACAAAAGACTATATTAAAAATGATTCCTAGGATGGAGCAAATCACGGGGATCTTCTGACGATCAATAGAATAAAAAGTAGGAACAAAAATTTTATAGATAGAGTAAAAAGGAAGACCAAGTGCATACCACTTTAATGCCTTTGCAGTCATAACCGTTGACTCACTAGTAAACATACCTCGCTCAAAAATAACATTAACCATTTCATCTGCGCAGACATACAGTGCCACCATCGCCGGTATCACTAACATGAAGCTTAAAAAATAACTGCCTTCAAGGTAACCTTTCGCCTCTTCTTCCTTTCCCGCCTTCCAGGCACGACTAAAATGTATAAGATTAGAATTTCCAATTGAGACACTTAGAATTCCTACTGGTAACTGAAAGAGTCTAAAAGCAAAACTTAGCCATGACACTGCACCTACAATAGTTGAAGAAGCAATAATTGTTGTAACCACTAAGTTTATTTGAGTCGCTGCAAAACCAATAAGGCCAGGACCAAGTAAGGTCATAACCTTCTTTGTTTCTTTTGAAAAAAGTTTACCCGGCCATACGGGGCCATATCCATTTTTTATAATGAGAGGAAACTGAACAAAGGCCTGAACAAGTCCACCAATAAAGACACCTACTCCTAAAGATAAAATAGGATTTAATCCTTCACTAATTAAATAACTTGGGAAGATCAACATGGATAAAATCATCGTGATATTAAAAAAGGCCGGAGCAAAAGCTGGAACAAAAAATATCTTCAAGGAATTTAAGACTCCCATAAAAAGAGCTGCGATAGAAACAAAGAAAAGAAACGGTGACATAATTCGCGTCAGCAATACTGTCATCTCATACTTCTCTGGCACTTCAATAAATGTTGGAGCAAAGAGATTAATGAGCTCGGGTGTAAAGATAAAAATGAGTCCCGTAAAAAATAAAGTAATACTTCCCAATAAAATAAAGAGTGCCCATAAAAGTTTTCTGGCCGTCTCTTGGCTTACATTATTAGCAGCGACAAAGGTAGGAACAAATGCAGATGAGAATGCCCCTTCTGCAAAGAGATCACGTAAAAGATTTGGAATACGATAAGCAATTAAGAATGCATCCGTAAATCCAGATGCTCCAAATAAGTAAGCAATGAACTGCTCACGAACAAGTCCTAAGATTCGACTAAAAAATGTCGCTATTGCCATCTTTAAAGATGAAAGAAAAACTATTAAATTTTGCCCCAAATTATACCTCTTCAACAGGTTAAGAACTTCTTTTAACATTGTAAATTAGTATTGATTCATCGAATAGGCCTAAACTGGTGCAATTAGCACCGGAACAACGACTCAGAGCGCCCATAGAGAATTCAATGACTTTGCTCAACACGCATAAAATTGGGGTCAAACTGAGCTTTTTAGTTCTTACATGTTCTCAATTCGAGGCCAGTAAGTGTTAGTAGATTTAACGTGCATCCGTAGGGGCACGTGGATATGATGACTGTGCAGGAAGCGAGCAATAGGCCGTAAATAACGTCTAGGAAGGACAATAGGCCCATTTAAATAGCAGTAAGCGACATATTTTTTAGGAAGGAATCCTAAAGACCACACACAAGGAGGAATATATGTATTTAGCTGTATGTGTAGAACCTAACAAGCATCCCGAGAAAAAAAACGCCTACAAGGTTTGGTACCTTGAACTTAATTCCGCCGGAAGAATGGTAGGAGTTGGAGTTAAAACAAGAGAAGAACTTGTTAAAAGTGTACTCGAGAACTTTCAAAAATCAGGAAAAACAAATTGGAGATGCTTTCAAAAAGAGCGAGAGGCTTCTACTGAAATTGAAGTTTATGATTTCATTGCCATGAATACTTTTGAGAATACTCACTTTGGTGAGCTCCCCACCCTATCCGAATTCCAATCAACTCTTGACTCTCTTCAAAGTAATTTTGAATTGAGATCGATTGCCTAAATTTTCTCCCAGAACTGGTCCTCTGAAAAGAGGGCCTTTCTTTTTTGAAAAATAAGTCCTTAAAATTTTTAATCAATACTCATTTGTAAATAAGACATCTATGACTTCTAAAAAGGAGTGCGTAAATGAACGATAGGAACCTCACTACAATTACCAACAATATTCACATCATTCGAGATCAAAAAGTCATGCTCGATCGTGACTTAGCTAAACTATATGGGGTTGAACTCAAAGCTCTGAATCAAGCGGTTAAAAGAAATATTAAACGTTTCCCAGATGATTTTATGTTTCAACTAAATTCCGATGAGTTAGATACCCTATGGTCACAATCTGTGACCATAGGTAACACAAGTATCGATAATTACGTTAAAAGAAATCGTCCCTATGCTTTTACAGAGCCAGGATGTTTCGCTTTATCATTCATCCTAAAATCTCAAAGGTCCACAGATATGGGCATCTTTATAATCAGGGCCTTCACCCACCTAAGACGTTTCATCCTCAAAAATGAAAACCTCATGATGGAGCTTAAAAATAATGACCACCTCTCGACAACATTCTCAAACTTTGAAAAAAGAATCGAGCAAGATCTTATCGTTCTTTATAAGAATAATTCTAAATATGACAAAAAGATAAGCGCTCTTGATCTACGTATAAAGCTGCTAGAAAAAGTAAAAAAAGACTGAATCGATACTTGGGATTTCTATTAAACTAACATAATCCAGAGCTTCTGACAAAGCATATTCAGCATAATATTTTTCTTTTAAGCTATTGTTTTTTTTGATTTTAATTCATTGTATTTGCCTGTAAGGTTCAAATGTTTGGAGACATTCTAGGAGATACAGAACATGAATACTTTAGCGATTATTGGTGCCCAGTGGGGAGACGAAGGTAAAGGAAAAATTACTGATTTATTAGGACAACATGCAGATTACGTTGTTCGTTTTCAAGGTGGAAATAACGCCGGTCATACAATTATAGTTGGTGATAAAAAGATTGTTCTTCACCAAATCCCATCCGGAATTCTTCATGAGAAATGTATTTCAGTTATTGCTCATGGAGTTGTTTTTGAACCAGAAGCTTTTATGGCCGAATTAACAATGGTCAAAGAAAATATCACAGTCACTCCAGATAGACTTCGTATCTCACTTAATGCCACAGTCATTACTACTTACCATAAGATTCTTGATGCTAATCGCGAAGGTCAATCAAAGGTAAAGATCGGAACAACAGGAAAAGGAATTGGACCTGCTTACGAAGATAAAATTGCAAGACGTGCCATAAAAATTAAAGATCTTTTCGATAAAGACATACTAGAAACAAAACTGACACATGCTTTAGAAGAGAAAGCTTACCTATTTGAGCACGTTTATAATGCAGAATATCCATCAGCAAAAGATGAAGCTGCTAGACTCTATGAGTATGGTCAAATTCTTAAAGAGTATGTTTGCGATACTTTCTCTCTCATTGATAGAGCAACTCAAGATGGGAAAAAAGTCTTATTTGAGGGAGCTCAAGGAATTCTACTTGATATTGATTACGGATCATATCCATACGTAACATCGAGTTCAACTGGAGCTGCGGGTATTTATACCGGAGCTGGAGTCACTAGTGGTGTTGTAAATGAAAAGCTAGGAATTGTTAAGGCCTATATAACAAGAGTTGGTGAGGGCCCAATGCCAACAGAAATTGCAGAAGAGATTGGTGATCGCATTCAAAAGATTGGTCACGAGTTTGGTGCTACGACAGGGAGAAGAAGAAGATGTGGCTGGCTAGATCTTCCAATTCTAAAATATGCTGTTAAAGCAAGTTCTATCACATCACTAGCTCTTACTAAGGTAGATGTCCTATCTGGACTAGAAGAGCTTAAAGTTTGTTATGCATACGAGATAGATGGAAAAGAATATGACTGTGCTTACCCAGGACTTGATCTTTCAAAGGCGACTCCACTTTATAAAAGTATTCCTCCGTTCACAGAAGACTTTAAAAAAGACGGTGAATATGCCACTGAGCTTAATGACTATATAAAGCTTATTGAAGATGCTGTTGATATTCCTGTTGGGATTCTTGCTTACGGACCTGAAAGAAGCCAGATCCATTTTAGAAAAAATTACTTTCAATAAAAAAAAAAGGAGCTTTTGCTCCTTTTTTTTTATCTAAATCTAAACTTCGCCGCTGACTTTAATACATCATTAACGAGCTTATCCTTTGAGACATCCCCCGTCTTTGATACATAGCCTTGGTACTTTGCTACCAATTCATCTAGTTTTTTAGTAGAGTTTGGCAGTTCCCCAGAAACTTCTAAAAGCTCCACTGCCGCACCTCTAAAAAAACTAAATTGTGTACCGGAACCTGCAGCAACGAAATAGCCAGAGGCCACCTGATAAAGCATATCTTTTAATTCTAAAAGGAGTGCCTTCTCACTTGCATTGTCTCTATCTACCCTAGTAAATGCCCAAGTTTTTACGCTCTTAGCACTACCCTGGTAACTATAAAAAGGATCGACTCCAGCAAAGTCATATCCCCAGGCTCGCCTTTCAACCTTTACTCCCTGACAAACCACAAGTTTAGCATCGTCAGATATATTTCTTACAGTTACAGAATGATTCCCCCTAATCGATTCATAACCTTTGCTACCTAAACATTTATACTCACAACTAAACTTCACAACCTTTGGATAAGGAGCAGTAAAGTTAACATCTTGTGAGTAGACCTTACTACCAGGATCAGCCAGGCAATCACCATAGCTAACCTGGGCCATCGTCGTAAGACTGAATAGGATACTAAGGATGTAAGTAATAATGATTAATTTTTTCATGAGGAGACTTATAGCACTTCTAGAAAAATCTGCTAGCAACTTGAAGTATTTACAAAATGAACCTTACTTAGATTACAGCTCTCCAACTAGATAAGTACCTGTATATTCGGCCACTCTCACAGTACGAATTTCGTTCTTTAAGTTTTGATCTGATTTGACCCTGACCTTCAAGTAATTACTTGTATGTCCATGATAAAAGCCATCCTTTTCACGCTCAAATAGCACCTCAGTAATCGATCCCACAGACTGTTTTGAGGCTTCTATAAGCTTTTCTTCGCCTAGGCTTATAATCGTTCTCACGCGCTCTTTCTTTAAACTACCTTGAATATGATTATCCATCTTCGCCGCAGTAGTATTCTTTCTCTTAGAATAAGGAAATACATGAAAATGAGTTATTGGCAGCTCACGAAGAAGATTGAAGGTTTGCATAAACTGCTGATCTGTCTCTCCAGGGTAGCCAATAATAATATCTGCTCCAATTGAAGTATTTGGAAAATACTCGCGAACCATAGCAATAGTCTTTTTATAAAAATCTACATCATATTTTCTACGCATAGACTTTAATGTCTCATCACAGCCTGATTGCATCGGTATATGAAAATGATCCTGATAAATCCCAGTCTCTTTCAAGGTCTCCAACAGTTCCCTCGTTATAGTATTGGGCTCAACTGAAGATAATCGTAATCTCTTAAGTCCATCAACATCAGCAATAGCTTTAACTAGATCAACTAACCTCTCACCTGATGTGCTTTCATACTCTCCAATATTCACTCCCGTCAAAACGATTTCTTTAAATCCATTTTGAACGAGCTTTTCAGCTTCAATTTTTGCATTGGCAACAGTGATTGTTCTAGATCTTCCTCTTGCAAAAGGAATGATACAAAATGAACATATATAGTTACAGCCGTCTTGAATCTTTAAGAAAGCTCTGGTGTGAGAATCTGCCTCAGTAGTGGCGGCTCCCCAAAACTCTGTAGATTTATCTATTTTGACTTGAATATCTTCATCTTCGTCTAGGTATTCAAAAACCTTATATTTCTCATTTGTCCCCAAAATAAGGTCAACACCTTGCATTCGCTTGATATTTTCAGCTTCCATCTGAGCATAACAACCTGCAACAACAACTTTGCCCTCGGGACTTGTTTTGTAAGACTTTCTGATCAGGTTACGACAACTAGAATCTGCCCCATCCGTAACAGTACAAGTATTTAAAAAAGTGACATCCGCTGTCTCTCCAAAAGAGACAACCTTATAGCCCCTGTCTACAAAGCCTTGGGCTATTTGCCCCGTCTCAGACATGTTTAAGCGACATCCTAATGTATGAAAAGCTACTGTTTTACTCATGATTTTCCTCAAAATTTTAGTCGGCTTAAACTAGTTGATTAGAAGTTTTATGACAAGCTATCCCTCTATGTAATTTTTGTTTACTGAAAGAATTACATTTGAATAAAAAAACCTGATTATATTCAGAGTTTATTATTGACAGAATTAGTCGTAAGAATTAAATTAGATTTCACGATTTTAAGAAATTGGTTCCGTAGCTCAGTTGGTTAGAGCATCTCCCTTTTAAGGAGAGGGTCCTGTGTTCGAGTCACAGCGGAATCACCATTTTCTTTAAAGTCCTAAGTAAGTCCAGATATGCTCCCATCGTCTAGCCTGGCCTAGGACACCGCCTTTTCACGGCGGCAACAGGGGTTCGAATCCCCTTGGGAGTACCATTTTTATATTAAAAGAGCCTTTCTTCGGAAAGGCTTTTTTATTTCTAGTAAGTTACATGAGATTTTAGGTTCGATGAGATTGGGAAATTTAGATAGTCTAGGGGACGCAATCGAACTCATTATGAAAGAATGCCAAATATTTCAGTTGGTTTAAAGTAGTTTAATAAGATGATTATTTCTCTATTGGGAATGGCTCATCACCATTTTGAAACCAGTCACATTTTACTGAAGAAATATCTTTAACAGTTTCAAATTTTTTAGCTACTTTATTAATAGACCATGCGTTATGAGCAGGAAAGTACCCTTTTTCTTTAGCAAGCTTGTCTTGAATTAACCCGACTACATATTTTCCATTATTGTGACATCTGAAAGATGCTCCATCGGAGAACCTCTCATCTGGTTTTAAATCAACATCTAAAAAGTCAACGACAGTAGCATTATCACTTAGACTAACTAAAAAAACTTTGTTCTTACTTTTGATAATACGTATTTGTATAACAAAACTTTTTTCAAACAAACCACTTGAGACTGGCTTACTTTTTAATACTTCATTTAAACGTTTTCGAGTCATCCCAATATAAGGAGAAGCAAAAGTATTGCTGGCTATTAATATCGAAAATGTAAGCAATAAATATTTCATAGTGAAATAATATCAAATTTTAGATGTGATGTCATGTTGGAGTAAATCCCAATCTTCCAGTTCCACACTTTCTGCCGCCAGCGTGGCAGAACACATTTTGCGGTAATTCTTCAAGCTAGGAAGCTAATAACTCTCTAATTTCATTAACATTAAAACGTGGATTTTGAAGGAAGAAAGTTCGATATTCAGAACCTTGAGCGTACCACTTCTCCTATCGTTAGAAAAAGTGTCTACTCGAAAAGGGGGTTACAAACACTTTCTTAATTAAAGTTTCTTGTTACAGTGTAAATCCATTCGCCCCAAGCAATCTAGAGTGTCGCTTGGCTTCATTTGCGCAAAAGTATTATTAGTAATTAAAACGGAAATAAATAAAACGAATTTCATAAATATGGCTCACTCTAAAACATGGATAGAAAGCTTTTGTATCTAAGATTTTTTAACTTTTTTATATAAAGATCAGAATAAAAGATAACTGATGCTAGATACTCTACAAGACTAGTTCTAATTATCAGTCTTGTAGAGTATGTCTTTATTATCTATTTTCTTTTGTTAGCACTATCAACGACCTCTAAAAGTAGTACTTTTGTCATCGGTTCAGCCTCCATTTGTACTGGCTCCACTACATGTACTTCCAGTATACCTGTGAAAAACACCTCTTGGTTGAGTTACCCAACCTGTACCACTAGGAGTTCCACTGCATGGCTTTAGCCACTCAGTCTTCCTACCATTGGCCGGACAAAAAGTACCTCTTTTCTCTTGGCAACTTGTCGCTCCAGTCGAACTAGCAGGTGCTGGTCCCGCACCACATGTATTACCTGTGTAGCGATGATACATATTATTTCTCTGTGCTACCCAGTTACCCGCAGGTGCGGTACCACAGCTTGATTGATAAAATTCTGTTTCTCTTCCGTTATCAGGACAAAAAGTTCCTTCTCTAACTGTACAACCTCCGCTTTCACTAGTACTTGACTGACGGGTTGTTGAAATAGTCTCTTTACTGACCTCACTAAGACCAGATCCAACTCCATCAGTATCACCATCATCACTACACATAATTGTTTGACTAGTATAACTCCCACTAGAGCGACTATTAAGATGACGGGTTGTTGTCCTTCCAGCTGCTAGACTTTTTGTTTCATATTCCCTTTGACCATTAGGATAGTGATAGTAGGTACAAAGTTTTTGATTAATAGCCTCTAATGGCTCTACTGCTGAGTCTCCACACTCATCAACAATGATGTTACTCCCGCTGCCTAAAGGTAATCCAACTTGCTTTATCGCTCCTGAATCCTCACAAGTGATTTGGTGTTCCATCCATTCTGCAATTATTTTATCTCCAGTTGATCCATCCTGTTTAGAACATTGAATAATCACATTGTTTTCCCTACTTAACTGAATCTTTCTACTGGTAGATTCACCTTTGCTTAAATATTTTCTTACTCTGTTTCTATAATCACCATTTACATCGTCTACGTACATACAGTGAGGTTCGCCAGAACCGGAATCTGTACTGATCGACTCTCCTTTACACTGCCACATTTGACCTGATGTATCTCTTTCAGCTTTATCTTTACAATCACAACTATTTTGATAAAAAGCTGGTGGGTTATCCCCACTAGGTAAACGAGGTGAAAACTCAGGTCCATTATAAGCTTCCCAACTTCCAAGTACAGGAGTACAGCCTGAGCCTATGACTTCGTCTCTATGTATAAGGTAAATACTTTTTGTCGTAACTCTACCTGTACTATCATTTCTTGCCTTAAATATATATTTTCCAGTAGTAAGTCTAGCAGTGCTTATTCTTCCGCGCTGATCAAAACGATCCGAAGGCTCTGTTGTAGTTATAGTCTTATCCCAAACTCGTGAATATCCAATTCGATGAAATTCAGAATAACTACAAACACCACCCTCTCGATAAAAACAATAGCTTGCTCTATGGCCTCTAATTCCAGAAAGTCCAAATTTCATTTCATCATTTTCATGACCTATTACCCAGTGAGTATTTTTAACTCCGTTTAAGTCAGTTAGTTCTCTTTTAATAAAACGTTTAGTTTTAACATCAACGATGATTTTATTTCCATCAGGATGATCTCGATTCTCTGGATCTAGATTGTTCCTAATCTTAAAGATCGCTCTATTGAAATTCTCTGTATTCTGTATTGTTGCAACACAAGATCGCCAAGTTTCTTGTTCATATTTTGTCCATGAGTTCCAGTGTAACTGCATCGGTGGACCACTGTTTATAGGTAATCCTGTTGCATTATTTATACAACCATTAGGACAATGCTCTGCTCTATATTCAGCTGCACTTCGGGGTAGACAATTTCTGGCTGATGATTCCCACTGCTCTCTTGAGATGCTACAGGGACTAACAGCGTTTTGATAATAAGAAGAACACTCTGATCTTGCTGCAATATTTTGAACAGAAGCAGATTCAGCACCACATTTGTATTCTGTTTTAATATCGCCTAAAGGGCTACCATTGGGATCTCGTCGACAACTCGTTGGAACTAAACCTTCCTCAGCACAAATCCTTACTAACTTATAAACCTCATGACAAGCATAGCCAAAACGGTTAACATTATTATGCCAGCTGACGTCGTTTGCTAGTCTCCATGTAGATGCATTAACACTTAAAGAAAGAGTTAGTAACATTAATAATTTCATAAAATTTTTCATAATATTTCCTTCATTTTTATTTTGCTAGAAAAGGTTTATTAAAGGGGCTATCTTCAATGCCAACTAATGATGGGTAGCAAACACCGAACTCAGTATTTACTATTTGATATTTCATTCTTATATTTTTATACCTCTTTTGAAAAAATACGGTCGGTGCAATTATTTCTGAGTGTGCGCAGTTTTTATTCTCTCTATCTGGGAAACAATTATGCTTCTTTAAGGCGTCGAGTAGTGTGTTTCTTTCATTTATATATTCTTTAATGAGGTTTTTATAGGCATGGGCGTATTCATCTTTTTCACACAAATCTACAATATTTGATTCAGCAAAAGATGTAGACGATAAAAAAACTAAGGCAAAAACAATAAACTTTAAACACATCAATATCTCCCTATTCATAATGCAACTGCTTTTTAAATACTATAAACGTTGGTTATTAATAAACCTAATCGACCTAACATATCGGGAACTTAAGTAATTTACAGTTGCACCAAAAAGTGGGCAAAATAAGGATTAACAACCTGATCCTGGCCTGAGATATTATTACTTTCTAAAGGGACTAAAGCTCTACTCGTATCCATTCAATACTCATTGCCAAATAAGAAAGCAATTACCTGCTAGCCGCCCATCTCTGTTTCGAGTAGCGACCACTGAATTTTAACCGAGTAATCTATCGTGACGTTCTCAAATCGTCGTTTGTAGCCTTCCGCTGGAGTCTTCTGGCCTTCGTTTTCAACTCCAGTAACCGTTGTCATACAGGTGATTCCATCCGCTCAGTGTGGGCCCCGGTTCTCGTCAGTATTCTCATCAAGATTATGCGTACTCTATTTTCACGGTCTACAAAATTAGTCTTAACATAAAAATGTGATAGTTATACAGCGCCAAATAATTGTTTTTTAAATTAAGTAATGAGAGTTACTTTGTGGGTTTTATTGTCTAATTTCTACGAGTAGGCTTTAGTCTTTATTGTATTCATTTTTAAGGATGACCTTCTTAAGTGTCTCATCCTTTATAAGGTATAAGGGTGTACTCTTTTTCGTGTTTTAAGGTTTTTCATGTTCTTTGAAACCCTTCATTTTCAAAAGTAATTTCAAATGCATGAACAATTGAGTCATGTCACCCTCTACCCGAGTAAGACTGTCGGATACCTCGTATAATTAAGGCTTATTGCTGCAGATTAATTTTCTTCACTTTCCCAGCCAATTTTCTCAAGAAATTCATCATAGGTTCCATCGAAGAAATCGGCCTTACCTTGGTGAAATATAATTAATTTATTAACTGCGGCCCTTAGGAGTAACTCAGAGTGAGTAACAAGAATGACGGCTCCAGGAAAACGAACAATCTCATCACTTAGAGTTTCAATTGATTCCATATCGAGATGGTTAGTTGGCTCATCAAGTAAAAGCATGTTTGATTTATGAGCTAATATTTTCCCAAGCATAACACGACTTTTTTCACCACCAGAGAGCACAGATATTTTTTTCTTTGCAAGGTCATCTGCAAACATCATCGTTCCACAAATATTTCGTACTTGAGACATTCCTAGCTCAGAGTTACAGTCGGAGATCTCTGTCATGATGGTCTTATTCTCATTTAATCTTTCTATATTTGTTTGTCCAAAATGGCCGATAGAGATAGAAGGATGAGACGTTATTTTTCCGGTTCTAGCTGTTAACTCCCCTCCGATCACATTAAGAAGAGTCGACTTACCTTTACCATTTTTTCCAATAATACCAATACGATCATCTCTACCAATACTGATTGAAAGGTTTTTGAATAAATCGTCTTCTTCTTTGCCTGTATAGGAAAAGCTCAGATCATTTGTTTCTAGAATAACTTTTCCAGGACATTCTTTATAATGAAAGCGAAAGCCAAGAGTATTCTCAGCGCCAAGTTTTTCTATTGTTCCCATTTTTTCAATTTGTTTGGCACGGGACTGCGCCTGTGCCGCCTTTGAAGCCTTAGCTCCAAAACGATCTACAAATCCTTGAAGTTCTTTTTTCTTCTTTTCTTGACTCATACGAGTTTGTTCATACATCTCATCGCTAAGACTCGTCTGTTCATAGAACTTACTTGTGTTACCTTTATACTTTCTAAGCTTTTTTCGTGATAAGCCCATTGTATGAGTGGCAACTGAATCCATAAAGTCTCTATCATGGGTAATTAATAACACTTCCCCTTTAAAGGCCCTAAGAAAGCCTCGTAGCCATCTTAGAGAGACAATATCGAGATAGTTTGTTGGCTCATCCAAAAGAAGAAGATTAGGATTTTGAACCAATGCCTTAGTTAAGTTTATACGAACTTGGTAACCACCAGAAAAGCTAGAGGGATCTTTTTGTAAATCCTCTTCAGAAAAGCCAAGACCAAATAAGATTCTCTCTGCTTTCCACCAATCATACTCTTCATCTTCAGGCAAAACTTGGCAACATTCTTCTAGAACTGTAGGTTTGCTAAACTTAATGTGCTGATCAAGTGTTCCAATTCTATATCCCTTAGGAATAACAACATCACCAGAGTCAGGAGTCGTTTCATCGAGTATAATTTTGAAAAGTGTCGTTTTACCAGAACCATTACGACCTACGAAGCCAATTCTCTCTCTCTTACCTATCATTAAGTCTAAGTCTTCAAAAAGAACTTGAACGCCAAAATGTTTTGAAATATTATTTAATTGAATCACTATTCATCCGTCTTATTATCTGTTTTATAAATTTTCTAAGAATTTTTTCTTAGCACGCCTCTTTGCTTGAGAAGGTCTCTTTCTTTCTCTGAAACTAGCACTTGAACCGACTCTTTTCTTCTTCACTTTTAGTGGTGGAAATTCTTTATGAAAAGGATGATCTAGTATAGTTGGTATATCTTTTTTAATTTGTCTTTGTACGTTTCTAAGTAGCGCCAAGTCTCGCTCTCCACAAAGAGAAATCGCCACTCCGTCTTTACCGGCCCTAGCAGTTCTTCCTATCCTGTGAACATAGTAGGTTGCATCATCTGGTAAGTTAAAATTAATTACGTGAGTCACATCAAGGACGTCGATCCCTCTTGCAGCAATATCTGTAGCAACTAAAACTCGTATTTTCCCTTCGCTAAATTCTGCGATCGCCTCATCTCTTTGAGTTTGTGTTCTATTACTATGTATTTCACCGTGAGAGATACCATTCTTAGCAAGATCTTCCACTACATTGATAACACCGTACTTGGCCTTACAGAAAACAAGTACTCGTTGAATGGATTCATCAGCTAACAACATTTGTAGAAGCGCTAATTTATCGTTCTCTTCAACAAAATAAACTAATTGTTCTATTTTACTTATGGTAGAGCTTTGTGGGGCCGATTGAACCTTTACAGGATTATTCAATAGTTTTTTTGCTAACTCTTCTATTTGCCTTGGCATCGTTGCAGAAAATAAAGCCGTCTGTCTCTCTTTAGGTAATTTACTTGAGATTGTTTTAACATCTTCGTAGAAACCGAAGTCGAGCATCATATCAGCTTCATCAAGAACAAAAACTTCAAGTTCATCGAATCTAATATGCCCACCACCCATTAAGTCCATTAGCCTTCCTGGAGTGGAAACAACAATATCCATCCCATCTTTTAACTCTTCAATTTGATTTTCTTTTCTTACCCCGCCAATAATAATTGCAGAGTTAATTTTAAGACCTTTTGAGTAAGAGCAAATATTCTTATGAATCTGAGTTGCTAGTTCTCTTGTGGGTGCGAGGATTAGTGCACGTACCTGCAAAGGTTCAGGTCTTGTACTCAACCTGCCAAGACGATCGATTATCGGCAAAGAAAAGGAAGCTGTTTTTCCTGTTCCTGTTTGGGCAATACCAAGTAGGTCGCTGCCCTTTAGTAGCACAGGAATACTCTTGGACTGGATAGTAGTAGGGTTAATATAACCCTTCCTCTCAATCTCAGTTAGAATTGATGGTAATAAATTTAATGACTTAAAGTCAGACATAATGATCCTATAATAATTTCGGGGCACTATGTCACACAATCTACATTAAGTCAGAATTAAGTTATTTGTGTGTAAATGATTCTATTGTTTTTCAGATGATTCGGCTGATCTGGAAAGCTTGCTTAAATAAAGCCTATAGCAGCCATCAAAGATAAAGGGAAAGGGAAAGTACTTCATTATGAATATAAGTAAGACAGCATGGAACCCTACCACCTGTTCACGTTTTTTCTTTTTAATCCCCTTTAACATAACGGAGACTGCCTTCTTGGTATCTACCTCTAAGAATTGAGGTGTCTGCTCTAGTTTCTGTTGAGTGTAGATTCCTCTGGAACCACGATTACGAATATCACTTGTAATAAAGCCAGGTGTTATTAATGTAACGGCGACTCCACTATCTTGTAGCTCGTAAAAAAGCCCCTCGGCCAAGGCCTTTATCCCCACTTTTGAGATTGTATAAGCGCTAAAGCCAGGTAAGGACCTTGTGGCAAACATGCTCCCCATGAAGACTATTTGTCCTTTGTTTGATTTGATATTATCCATGAATAAATCAACTAATCTTATAACTGAATTAAGATTTACATCTAGCTGATGCTTATAATCTGCTGCGCCCAGTTCTGTAAAATTCCCTCTACAAACATAGCCTGCATTTGGAATAAGAACATCAATTTCTCCACCAAATTTTTGCTCAAACCTTATCTTTGCCTGTTCTAAAAAACCGTTATCTAGAACATCACCAATCTCAAAGTCAAATTTACCAGTACAAGTAATGAGCTCACTTTGGAGAGCAAGTAACTCGGCAATTCTTCTTCCAGTACCGAACACATTATGTCCATCGTCGACTAGCTGCCTAGTAAGCTCAGCTCCAATGCCAGAAGAGACACCTGTAATAAAATAGTTTAATTGTTTTTTTGAATTGGTCACTTAGAAATTTTAACACTATTTGGAGCTTAGAGATACTAAGCTCCAAAAAATATATACTAGAATTTTAGTTTAATGCCTATAAATCCAAAGACTACATCTGAGAAGGTCTTAACCTTATCATTTTCAGCTCCACCATCTAGATAACCAACACCTGTGTTAATACTAAAGTTCTTAGAAATTTGATAATTAATTGAGCTTCTAAAGTCTATTGCGTAACCCTGTGGTGCCCATGAACCTTCAACTTCATTATCCCATGAAATCTTATCTGTTAGAATAATATTCACTCCAAGGTGAAGAAGCGGAACAAAACCTACATTTGAATATTTTGTTTCGACACCACCTTGGCGTACAAGAGTATAAGCATCTCTAATTTTACCAGTAAAACCGATTCTGTATCTCATTTTACCATCTGGATTTAAGTGATAGATATAACTTAGTCTGTATGAGTTAAATTTATAGCCAGTTGTGGTTGTCTTACCGGCCAAAAACTGAACTCCATTAAAAAGAATATCTTCATCCGGAACAAAGCTCGCTTCATACTCCAAAGGAGCAAATAATAATCGAATTTCATGTTTACGATTAATTATAGAAGAAACATAGATTCTAATCGCCTCTACTGACGCCGCTGGAATTTCAAACTCTGTTGCAAGATCATCATTTGGTATCTTGGTTAGGTTTGATCTCACTTGGGCGGTACCGTATTGAGTATTAATAATCCATTCAACCGCTGGAACTCTATCCTTATTAATCGCTTCTCTAAGCATTAATTTCTTAGTAGGCTTTTCACCAGTGGCGGCATCAACAGGAACATCCTCCATAACAGAGATCCCTCTAACCTCGCCCTCTAACATTATTTCTTCTTTATTGAATCCATCATTAATAACAAGCCTTATATTCTGCGCTTCAGCCGCAAAAACTTGTGTTATGGTAAGTGACAATAAAAGGCATAGTACCTTCATAAAAACCTCCTTAAGTATTCTTAATAAATCTTAGCTTATTCAAAAAAAAAATCGAGCCCCCCTGTAATAAGGTGGCTAGACAGAGACTTAACAAAAAATAATGTCTTATTTTTAGACATAAATAATAGATTTTACACCCTTAATAACTATGGCTCTATTTAAGTCTTAAAATTCGTTAAAATATGAGCATGATAAACGAGCTTATAAAGAGAAGTCTTCCATTTTTGATAATTGCACTAACACCCTTCACCGCTTCAGTGAACGCCGAAGACGAGCTTATAGAGTGGGATGTCTCAGGTACTTCCTCATCTAGGCTGAGATATATTACTCAAAAAGATCAGACTCTCCTGCAAAAACATATTTCTCTCCAACTAAGAGCAAAGCTTAACGGTGGCTGGGAAGTAATAGGAGTAGGAAGTAATGGTCCTCGATTTAATTCTCGCTTTGATCGATTATATGACAGTAATAAAGAAAATGAATTCTCAGATGCAAATAAAGTCATTGATAATTTTAGCCTAAGAAATCTCTATGCTCAGAAGCAAGTCACACAAGACCTAAAGTTTCAAGTTGGTGCACTTCAAAGAAATAAGGGACTAAAGTCTATTACCGCCTTTGACTCATCTGGCTGGATAGACGGCGCAAGAGTCATCCTCAACACTGATCAGTTAGGTGAAGTTATAGTCACGGCCGGCGCTTTAGGCGAAAATGATAAAACTAATATTTGGGAGCGTGATCTGGATCTTGACTATGTTGAGATTCGAATGAAAAAAGAAGTCTTTGAAAACTACACTATGCAATTAGGATATGAAAAATATGATGGGACAAATTTTATTTCATTCGCATCAAACTATGAAATAGAGTATGCAACTGAGAGCGTTCTAAAAATTCTAACTGAAGCTCTTTATGATGTCGATACTGATAAGCTTAAAGCCTCAGTTGGTTTTGCAGCAGAATTAGGAAAACTATTTAAGTTCCTTCCACAAAGTGTCACTTTTGAGGCAAGACATAACTATATTTCTGACGATTTTAACCCTAGAGGTTATAACTATCCAGGCGGCTTTGCCACTCCAGATACACCAGGACATTATAATACTTTTGTACTCAAGGGTAAGTTTGATGTTAAGGGAAAGAATGCTTTCTCACGCTTTATGAAGAACACAAGCTGGAGCTTTAGGGTTAGACAGGAGTATGTTACTGATCAAGAAGTAGTCGAGTTTAATTTCACCAAAAAGTTTTAACTTAATACGGGGAAAGCGAAAACCTTCCCCGCAACTATATCTAATCTAAAATTGCAAAATCAATAATCTTCTTTGCCACATCTACTGGCTTTTCTCTTTGTACTGAAGATCCACTATCCTTAATCTCAACATAGTCAAAGTATGGACGAATAACTTCAAAGTCTGCTGCTGTTGATATTGGATTATCCTGAAAAGCTTCATACTCTGCTCCAAAGATTGCCAATACCGGTATAAATACCCCTTCACTAGACTCTTCAAAGCTTCTGTAAAGCTGTCCACCGACAAAACTCAAAGTTAAAAAGCGTTGATCAATATTATCCCTAACAGCTAAGAAATCTTTTATTAGGTTTTCATCAATCGTTGCATCATCAAAATAACCAAACTCAAGAAAATATCTTAAAGAATTAGGGTTTAATAGGTTTTGGTAGAATCCAATCGCCGCATTATCGTTTTGATAGAGTCTATCATAAAGGCCCTGCTCTCTGGCACTTGGAGGGTCTACTAAAGACGATATTCCTGAGGGATTCAAAACAATCGCTCTTCTGATTAAGTCCGGTCTTTTTGCGCTAATTTTTAAAACACCGTTACTTAGGATTGATTCAGAAACAACTGTTGCTCGCTCTTTGACTACTTCTACTAGAAAGTTCTCTACAAAAGTATCAATGTCAGCAAGACTATAAGATCTCTTTGGTTTATCGCTTTCTCCTACGCCAGGTAGATCCATAAGATAGACTCTTTCCCCTGCTTGATCCAGAAGAGGAACTAATTCTCTCCAACTTCTGTGAGATGCTCCACCATATATTCCATGAAAAAGTACTATGGGCTTCTTGTTAATATTATCGTTTATCGGAGCTCGATAACGAATGTTTCCAAAATCACTAACAACAGTATCCCGATCAAGCAGACTACTTCCATCAGCAAATGCTAAAAGTGGTAATGTGATAAGAATTAACAAAAATTTCATATAAACTCCTTTGTTTTTTATTTCATAGCACAAAAAACTAAGGGTTGTAGAGCTGTCTAGAAAATGTCCATAGAACAAGGGTAATATCAGTACCTTAAAGTTAAACACGCCTTGATTTTAGATTCATTTACGATATAAGAAGATATGAAAAAAATAATTATAATAGTCACAGCCTTAGTTTCCACGTCCCTTTTTGCTTGTAAGCAAACAGTTCTTCATCTTAAATCTATAAACCCTGTAAATGGTGAAGACTTCTCTTTGCATATAAGGGCCTTTGTTCCAAAGGGAGACTCTGATAGACAAGTTATCATTCTGCCTCCAATTGGTGGAGTTTCCCTACTTGAAGGGAAATATGCTAATAAAATATGTAATCGTGGTACTTCTGCATTTGTCTTTGTTAACTGGACTGATGACATGGAAGCATCTGTTGAAGACCTCTCTGTTCACAACAGAGGAACACTAAGAGGACTTCATGCTGTTGAGACTTTTTTAAAGTATTCTGAAAAGCCTTCAAGCATTTTAGGTACTAGTTTAGGTGGTATCTATGCAGGAGTTGCTGTTGGTAAATTTGATCTTATTGATAAGGCCGCAATCATTGCCAGTGGGACTAATTTATCTCAACTTATGGCAACAACAACATT
The DNA here is from genome assembly GCA_913058265.1 of uncultured Oligoflexia bacterium. GTDB lineage: Bacteria > Bdellovibrionota > Bacteriovoracia > Bacteriovoracales > Bacteriovoracaceae. The sequence goes on along the minus strand of CAJXPQ010000002.1, from coordinate 66,292 downwards.
ACCTGAGTTGAGCCAACTTAGAAAAAAGCGTTTTGAATACTTTGGTTTTCAAAGTAACGATGAGTACGCTCAGGCGATCAAGACCTACTTAACAGTGGAAGCGATCAATTTTAAAGATAACTACGCAAATAAGAAGCTATTATTCTTTAAAACAAATAGTGATACGGTTATTCGTCCAAAATACCAAGACGAACTTATAAACCTCTTTGATCCAAATAATACGAGAGTCGTTAGAACAAGATTTGGACACAAGCCAGGAATTATTTATACTTATGGTCGTCGTTCTTCATGGATAGCAAACTTTTTATCCAGGCCATAAAATGAAAATTTCTATCATTGCTTTAGGCTGGTTAGGTAACTCTCTTTATGACTCACTCGTGGAACTTGAACATAAAGTCGTAGGTACTTACTTTTCAGGCCCAAAAGGAAAGTTTAATGAAGTCTTCTTTGACTTCAATGATATAAAGATACCCGAAGAGATTTTAAATTCACAACTCATTATTTTCAACTTAACACCCACATCAATTCAAAAATTTGAAAAATTTGAACAGTTTATAAGTAACTTCAGCCAAGAAATTATCTTTATTAGTTCAACATCTGTTTATGGACAAAGTGGTAAGGTGACAGAGCAAACTAAGCCTGAACCTATGACTAAGAATGGAAAGCTTCTCCTAAAATGTGAGGAACTTCTTTTGGCCAGAGGTAGCAGCACCGTAATCAGGGCTGGCGGACTATATGGTGATGATCGCCACCCAGGAAAATCTTTATCAGGAAAGACTGAAATCAAGAGTGCTAACTCTCCTCTTAATCTGACTTCTCAAGTAGATCTTATAAATATCATTCTCAAATGCCTTGCCCCAAGTCATATTGATGTGATAAATGCTGTAAATGAAAACCATCCTTCAAAAAAAGAATATTACCAAGACTACTGTAGAAGAAACTCTTTAAGCTTACCTGAATACGCAGATGATACGACGATATCTAAGCAAGTGGATACAATCTTTCCAGTGTTTAAGATCTCTTCAGCTCTTCCCTAAGTTTTTAATTAATCCCTTGGTGGTAATCCGTGAACCATTGTAAGGAACTCCATCTTTGTTCCTGCTCTTCGATGTTCTGATAACGCCTGATAGTCTGCATCTGCAAACCAATCCCTTCCAGCCTGTTCTGAAGGAAAACTGAATATAATCATACGTCCACTTCTAGGAGCTGTTCCTTCAAGTGTCATATGATTATCATCATAAGTGACAAAGCTTCCCTTATGTTTTTTAAGAATCGCAAAGAATCCTTTTTCATATTTTCTATATTCATCTTTATCTGTGATTATTAAATTTACAACCATATAAACGGGGACATCATTCATAATAAATCTCCTAAAATTAAGAACGTACTCTTTTAATACTTTGTATACCTATTTCCATCGCTGAATGGAAAATAGCCCCATAGACACCAGCTTTCGGATTTGGCGATTTCCCCGCCCCCATAAGGTGAATTTGCATTGTATACCAAATAATCTCCAGAGGAAATATGGCATCAATGATTTTAAATCCACTGGTTAGTCTTTGAACTTCACTTTCAACATTCTCACCAGCTAATAACTGATTACTGAAACTCGGATTTAAGCATAGTGCCCGACCAAGGCCAATCATATCTAAATTGCCTTCAAGTAAGGCTTCATGAATAAACTTTCCTGTTCGAAAGCCACCCGTAACCATAAGAGGACATTTGATGACTTTCTTTATATCAGTTGCATACTCTAAAAAGTAAGCTTCACGCTTTTGAGTACTATCTTTAATAGGTGCCCCAGTCATAACTGGTATTTCATAGGATCCACCGGAGATTTCAATTAGATCAATTCCAAGGTCGGACAAAGACTTTGCTACGAAGACTGCTTCTTCATGTGTGAAGCCTCCCTTCTTAAAATCGGCAGAGTTCATCTTGATTCCTATTGGAAAAGAATCACCAACTAGCTCTCGCATCTTTTTATAGACCTCGCCCACAAATCTCATACGATTCTCTATGCTTCCTCCCCACTTATCCGTTCGTTGATTATGAGTTCCAGAAAGAAATTGGCTTACTAAGTAACCATGGGCACCGTGAATTTGTACTCCTTGAAAGCCACAGTCTTTAACAACCTTTGCCGCATAAGCGTAACGATCAATAGTATCGAGGATCTCGTCTTCCGTTAGCTCTCTAGGCTCATTGAACATATTATCAAGGGGCGGAGCTAATTTTATTTGAGATGGTGCAACTGGATTTGGATTTAGAAACTTTGGAGATTGCTTACCTGGATGATTAAGTTGAATCCATATATGAGAATCGGAGTCTGCTGATGCTTTTGACCAACTTTTTAATTCACTAAAATTATCGAGACCTTTCTCGATCACAACATTATTAGCTTCACCCAAGTGGTTAGAATCGATCATGACATTTCCAGAGATGCAAAGTCCGGTTCCACCATCTATCCATGTTTTGTAAGCCTGATAAAACTCTCTTCCTGGGTAGAATACTGGCTTTGCCATATTTTCGCTCATGGCCGACTTGCCAATTCGATTTGGAAGACTTGCACCACAAGGGAGTTTAAACTTTTCGTTTACGTTCATAGTTGTTTAACCCTTTAAATTCACTTTGAAGACTTTACAAAAGTATATAATAATTGCTTCTTAAACACATCTATTAATGCTAATCTCGGTTTAAATTTTAACTAAACTGGACCATTATGAAAAACTCTTTAAGCTTTACTCTTTTTATTCTTTTAACATTTTCATCTCTTAACTCTTTTGCCCTTGCTGATTTCGCAACAAGTGAAGAACTTAGAATGAAATACCCAAGTATCGATGACGGAAGCCGAAGAGTGGAGAAAAAAGAAATACTATGTCCTTTTTGGAGATTGATTGAGCGTTCAGGAACATTAGATACTATCAATCAAGCAAAAGAATCAGATATCATTATTTCTATTCTTAATATCGCCGCCAAGGCTAAAGAATTTGGCTGTAAATGGGTTGAATGTGCTGCCGTTGCAACGCTTGTTTCTGCTGGCCAGAATACTCACCCAGGCACTACGAATATGATGAGCGTGAATATTTCAAAGCTTCATAAAGCGAGAGGTGTTGCTCATGACTGTGGCCTTACATTTGAGAAAGGTGGAACTGAAGTTAGTGATATTAGAAGATCACAAACTCTTGCTCGTCTAAAAGTTTTTGCTGATCAAAAGCAGGGTACACTTACTCACGATGATCTAATGAAAGTGAAGCTTAAGATCTGTGAAGATGAAGATGTCACTATAAGTGCTCCAGGAGAGCTTGAGGTTGGCCTTATCTTTAGCTTTTTAGGTGGAAAAGATAGGGGCTTTGTTGAGTACTCTGATGTTGTGAGATTCTTTCATGCAAAGATACCACTTACTAAATCTATCGATAAAATTTAATCCGAGTGAAATAAGGAAGACCAATGTCCGAAGAAGAACAACATCCATGTCCAAAGTGTGAATCTCCTTATCCCTACCCAAGCGGTAGTCTATGGATCTGCCCGGAATGCGCCTTTGAATGGAGCCCTGAGCTTACTGCAGAAGAAGCTGCTGCCAATGTTATTCGCGATGCCAATGGGCATGAGCTTAAAGATGGTGATACTGTCACTGTTATTAAGGACTTAAAGATTAAGGGTTCATCAAATGCAGTTAAAGTCGGAACTAAGGTTAAGAATATAAAACTTAATCCTGATTCTGGTGATGGTCATGATATCAGCTGTAAAATAGATGGCTTCGGTGCTATGGGACTCAAGTCAGAGTATGTTAAGAAGGTATAGCCTCAAACAAAAAGCCTCATTTAGTGAGGCTTTTTCTATATAAAATAAAACTTTATAAATACTATTTTGAACAATTATCTGCTTTATCACAAAATTCTGCCTTAAGGTCTTTTTCTAATTCAGCGTTTGCAATTCCTTCTTCAATCATTTGATCAACAATTTTACCAGTTACGATATCTGCAACTAATGTACTTGCTTTTTCATCTTCGCTAGCCTCAACTGCAACAGCAACTTCCGCAATATCTTCACTCAGTTTTTCTTGCTTTTGCATTTTTAATTGCTCAGACTGAAGTGTCGCTGAAATTTTAGCATCAATTTGTTCACTTAGTTCACGATTCAAATTTTCTAAGTTTCTAGTATTCGCCTCTTCAACAGATACTCTTGTTCTATATTCAATTGGTGATAACTCGTTTAACTCATCAAGTTCTTCCTTCATGATATTATCAATTCGCGTAGCAAGCGACTCATCAATTTTTTTACTATTGGCTTCCATAGTCGCAGTCATATCAAGATCGATTACTTGTAATTCAATTTTTGCAAGAATCTTCTTCGTTAACTCATCCTGCATTCTCGCCATATCTTCATCCATAGATAGGATTATCTCAGCAGCTAGTTCAGCTGACTTTTCCTGTATTGCCTTTGATTCAGCTGCGGCTTTATCCGCTTTTTCCTTAGCCTGACTTTGCTCTAATTTTTTTGCAGTAGAGTCTGATTTAGGCTTTCTAGAGCTATTACAAGAAGCTGCTAAAAGGGATAAACACAAGAGACCTAGGGGAATTAAATTTGAGCGTTTTTTAATTTTTCACATCCATCGTTGGGGACAAATTAGTCCGATTCATAATTTTTAGATACCTTAAGCTTAATAGAGATTTTTATTTGATAGTATTCAAGTTGTTATTATTACAGAGACGTAAAAATTTTATACATTAAACCATGAAGTCCCAATATTCAGACGAATAATTACAAATACTTAGACTTAAGTCTCATTTGCTTTTACAAGTCCTGTCATCTATATATGTGTTTGTATCATAAACTTGAGAGGGGCCATGAGACTATTAATTGCTATTATCTTTATCATTCAAATAGGTTCCATCGACAGCTATGCTCATGCCAAAGAAAATATTATTCCTAAAGCCTGGAAGAATGGTATTCACAAAAAAGTACGACTCAAAGAGCACACAAATATAAAGTACCCTCTTGTGCATTTAAATAGACCAGGAGCAATCCCAGTAATCCTCTTACATGGCTTTGGGGGTAATGTTCACAACTGGATGGATCTTGGATCTGCTCTATATAATGAAGGTTATGATGTTTGGGGTTTTACTTGGACTATTAATAAAGAAAGAAATATTGATGCTGCGGGTGCAAAAACTGTAAAAGAGATTGCAAAGTATGTTTTCAAACGCACAGGACAGAAATCATTCATCATAGGCCACTCTCTTGGTGGAATGGTTGCAAGAATCTATGCCCTAGGATTAATCAAAGGCAGCGACGGAAAGTATATCATTAGCAAAGAGGCGCAAAGAGATAATGCAAGGTACGTAAAAGGCTCTGTTGTTATATCTTCTCCGAACGGTATCTTCACAGAAGACATATCCTCTTATCTAAAGATCTTTGATAATATGCCTAATTCATACCTTCCAGGGTCTGTAGATCTATCACATGTTATCAATGCAGGTGTTGCAGAGACCGACACCCTTTGGGTAAAGCTCTTAAATCTTAATCTTTACGTTTTACGGATTCCATTTGTCTCCGACTTTATAACCTTTGTTTTTAATATGAAAATGCATGACTTTGATGACTACTCACTTGCTAAGCTAGCAAGGTATGGTTACCAGCCAGTGCCTGTAAGTTACAAAGATGACTTACAAAGAATGAGTGACCAGATTGGATCTTCTTCCGGAGATATTGTGTACGCCGATGTCTTTCTTAAAGAAAAGAGACCTTTTCCTTTTGCCTACATAACAGGCTCCGAGGACCCTTTGGCGCCAACTGAATCTCTCATACAAGAAGCTCGTGCCCACGGAGAAACCTTCTTAAGTCTAAGGCAAGCTGGACATATCGATCCACTCTTTGGCAAGATGGGAAATCAATCAGTTAGATTTATATTAAACTTCCTTAAAGAGCAAAAATAATACTCCTTGCACATAATATATATTTTTTGTAGAATGGTCTTGAGTGAGTGTGAGTAAGAGTGAGTGTGAGTGAGTAAGAGTGAGCAATCTCTTTTTCTTTTTTATTCTACTTTTTCTCTCTCTCTCTCATTTTTTCTCTCATTTTTTTCTGAACCTCTGAATATAGTCACATCTTTTACACATCTCATGAACAATTTTATTTTGCTCAAAACCTTTCTTCATATCTTGTGCAAGTTTTGTACTTAATACTTCATCCAAATTACTTTCATGTAGATTACCTAGGCTAATGACTGCTTCCTTATCTAAACAGCACGGGACAACAGTTCCATCAGCCTGAATACCGATATGACTTTTAAGTCCGTGGCATCTTCCCTCTTCACTTAAGATTTCACCTTCAAGGCTCGGCCACTCAAAACGTGAATCAAAGTGTAAGTAGAGTTTATTCCAAATACGCTTTGATTTTATATTTTCGACATTAATATTTCGATTAATGCATATATCAAAATTCTTTTCTACGAGTTTAAATATTTCTTCATTATCACTACTCGTCCCAACATTCCAAACGCGGTAATTCACATACACTTCTGGTCTTACTTCTGCCAACTTGGTTGAAAAATCCATGATTGGTTTTAAATATTGTGAAAGGTCTTTTTGAGGGAAATTATCCTTATAACTCTGAAGGGAAAAGTTCACCTGGCGAATACATTTTGATTTATACAATAGCTCCGCTTTTCTTTTAATCAGTAAGCCATTGGTAGTTAGATTAATTAGTACCCCAGAATCATTACAAATTTTTAAAATCTCTTCGAATTCTGGATGGGCGGTAGGTTCCCCCATAAGGTGCAGACAAATCTCATCAGCTTTACCTTTCAATTTTTCAATAATATTGGAAAACTCGACAACACTCATAACCTTTTTATCCCTATCAACGATAGGGCAAAAGGAGCATTGCACATTGCAAAGATTTGAAATTTCTACATAGATTCGTTTAAACACTAAAGCTTATAACTTCCCGACGAAATCACACCTGTGTTAAAGTTTTCGAAGCAACCATAGATTTTTGTATTTGTAATATACGGATGGCCCTTTAAACTTCCTTGTGGATATCTCCAAAGACGTTGAAATGGTCTCATAGTTCTATCTGTTGCTAATTTAGAAAGCTTATGGCGAAAGTTAAGATGAAGGTTAGATATAATAAGTTCATCCTCTAACATTGTCAGAGTAGACATATGATAAGCCTCTTTTCTTTGATTTACTGGAATAACTCTGATCATTTTATCATTTAGATGATCGTAAATAATTAGTCCTTCAAAAGCTCTTTCATCAGGGCCAGGACCTATCGTTACATTATCTAGGGTTGCGTAAAGCTTGCCATCCTTACCCTCAATATCTGTTACCATTGAAATATGTGCATCATTTGGTTGAGGTACAGAAGGATTTAATATTCTAAGATGTTCTAATGAGTATCGATCTAATTCAATAATTCCATAAATACCATGGGCAATAAAAATAGAACTATCTGTAAGGTATAATCCTCTAGCTCCTCTATACTTTCCATATATTAAATTGTTAGGAAGTGTGCGAGTACGACTAATTTCATAACCGGTTTGACGCTCATACTGAATGAGTTCTTTTGTTGTTAATATAAATATTTTATCTTGAATAAAAAGAGTATCTTTAATTTTGTCTTTTTGCTCTAGTTTTTGAATATTACCATCAACCAAATTTACAAGTTTTACGTAACTCTCTCTTTTACTCATATAACTAAAAGCGATAGTATTTTCATCACCTCTAATAATATTTATTTTTTCCTCAGCGCATAAAGCTTTTGCCGTCATAGAGTTAAAAAAGTCAGTTGTTGAAGCGTAAAGTGCTTGTACGCTTAAAAGTAAAACTAGTAATAATGTTGTTCTCATAAATTCTCCTATGCCAAATATTAGCTCGAGCCAATGACTATGACAATTACCCGTCTTTTTTTGTCAGTTTGCAAAAGACTTGATTCATAATATAAATATAGGATGAAACTTCTAATCACAGTATTTCTTTTATTTAGTTTAAATCTAAGGGCTTCAGACCTAAGGGTTATGACTTTCAATACTATGTGTGACTTCTGTAAAGGCTCTAAGTTAAGTGAGTTCGATGAGAGGTTAAAAAGTATTACTGAAATCGTTATTAATACACAAGCAGATATTATAAGTCTTCAAGAGTTAAGAAGTGTTGAACAATTAAATACTATTAACTCCTCACTTAAGGACTATGGTCAGATAGTAACTCAAAACCTTATATTTAGTTATGCGGATCCCTCTATTCTTTATAATAAAAAAAAAATTGAATTAATGAACTCGGGTCAATTTTGGCTTGGACCTAACTCTGGAAACCTCAGCTTCGGATGGAAATTATCTCTTCCGAGGCAAGTTCTTTGGGCAAGATTTAAGTATCAGCAAACTGAATTTCTTTTTATGAGTACTCATATTGATAATCGTTTAGAGAATATGGATGGTAGTACAATAATGATTCACGATTTTATCAAGGATATCAAAGTTCCTATCATCCTAGCTGGGGATACCAACCAGACTTCTTACATGCCGGAGTACAAAAGGCTGACTCAAGGCACATTCGTAAATGCTTATAAAATCAAGAATGAGTTTAATATTATTGGTAACAAAAAACAGGAAAGAGACCTCTGCTACTTAAAGAAAGGAAAAGTCTTTCCTGAATGCTTAGTGGATCACATTTTATTTTCTCAAAGTCATCCATTCGAAGTAAAAAACTATACCATAGATATTTCAAGAAACTTTAAAGAAACATTCCCGTCTGACCACAGAGCCATATTCATTGATATAAAAATTAATAAGCTTAACTAAGGTTTTTTTACAACCGCCATAGTCAGAGAGGTCTTAGATGTTAATTGTTGAGCGTCGTTAAAGGTTTCAATGTCCCAGATTTGAGTTGTTCGCCCAATATGAGTTGGCCTTGCTTTTCCGGTTACGAGTCCATTTCGAACGGCCTTAATATGATTTGTAGTAATACTCAAACCAACACAATGGTGAGTTGATGGATCACAAGTCATATTTGCGGCTATACTTCCGAGGCTTTCCGCCAAAACACAATTTGCACCGCCATGAACAATACCAAATGGTTGCTTATTTCTATAATCTGCTGGCATCGTACCCTCTAGGCAATTTTTGTCATTATTTGTTATTATAATGCCACAATGCTCAACCATGGATTTTGCATTTCCAAGATTTATTTCTTCTAGAGAATAGTCTTTAAACCAAATACTCATTTAAGTCTCCTGATAAGAATATTTAAGGTAGAACATGATACAAATCATATAATTCAAACATATTCAGAATACAATAATTATAAGGGAGAATTTAGATGAAGAAAACATGCTTATTAATAATTATACTATTTATAGGTCAGGCCTATGCAGAAAAAAGTAATCCAACACAAGAGGCGATGAAAGGACCCCTTGATTCTTTAGCTCACTACTACCGTACATGAGCTCTCCTATGAAGTTTGAAGATCCTAAATTTGACAAGAAAATCCAGTATCATATGGAAAACCTTGTACAATCATTTAAATCCGCAAAACACAATTAAGATATTTAATTTACCAACCTTCTATCCTAACTATAGAATTCTTTCTCAAAAAATTGATGAAGCATTATTAAACTTTAAATATGATAACAAAAATTTTGCGAGACTCAGGCTTAATGAGACGCAAACTTATGTCTATCATGTCAATCTCAGATACCAAAAGATCACTTCTCCTCATACCTCAAGAACGAAAGTAAGCTTGAGTCGGTCTGCAAAGATGATCTCATAGAGCTTGCTGGTCTTTATTTTGTTCTACGTCGCTACGAAAAGCCTTAGAGTCCGAAGTTGAAACAAGATATACGGGATCTAGTGGAAAAAATATACCATCTCTTGTAAAAAAGAACTTAAATAATTTAAAGAAGTTATTGTAAAGGTATTTCGAGTGGACCAACTTCTGGTCGCTCGTCCACCTTACCTCTTAATGAGCGTAAAGCAGTTCTTAGTCCCTCTTCAACTACTGGGTGATAGAATGGCATAGCAAGCATATCGTAAACCGTAAGATCTTGGGCTATTGACCAGCTAATTAAATGAGCAAGATGTTCAGCGTCAGGCCCCATAAGCTCTGCTCCAAGAATTTTTCCAGAATTTTTATGTCCATAAATATAAAGCATACCTATTTCTTTAAGCTTAACAATACTCCTACCTTGTCCTTCAAAACTAACTTCTCCGACTTCAAAAGGTAACTGAGCACTTTTAAGTTCACTATATTTCATTCCACAGAAAGCTATATTTGGGTCTGTAAAAGTTATCATTAAAGGAGCTCTTCGCTTAAAAACTGTTCTTGAATTTACAGCATTATAACCTGCAATTTTTCCTTCATCACTAGCTTCATGTAGGATTTGTTTATCTCCTGTAGTATCACCGGCAATAAAAATATGTGGATGTTGTTTAAGACTTAAACTATTTACATCAAATTCTGGAACCTTAGTATTATCCAGCCCAATATTTGCAATATTCAACCTTGAAAGATTTAAACCTCTTCCTGCTGTAACGAGTATTTTTTCAACGCGAACTGACTTATCTCCAGTGGTAATAACTAACTCACTACCATCTTTTTCCACAGACTGAATTCCATCAAAAGAAAGATTCATCATCTCCGAAAATTTAGAGACGGCATAGCTTGATAGCTGAGGGTCTGAAATTCCTGCAAGTACTTTACGTCTCGCTACTCCAATCGTTTCGACATTAAGTCTAGAACATGCTTGACCTAATTCTAATCCAATCACACCTAGCCCTATAACAGCGATTGATTTTGGTAAGCTCTCCATTTCAAAGAATGAATCTGTCGTCACAATATTATCGGGATAAGGCTTAAATATTTCTGGGACATTTGGAGTTGTACCAGCTCCAAGAATAAGCTTTTTAAACTTTATAATTTCATCATTAACTTTCAATGTATGGGCATCAATTAACTCAGCATAGCCAGAGATAAAATTTGTCTTCATCCATGAATCCATACCAGACATTACCCCTCGTACAAATCGATCCCTAAGTTTTCTCACATGCTTCATCGCTTGGACCTTATCAATAGATAGGGTTCCATCTAAAATAATTCCTTCTTCGGCAAACTTGGCTTTTCGATGAAAGTCTTCGGCTATTTGGATTAAAACTTTTGAAGGCATGCAGCCAACACGAGCACAGGTTGTACCAAGCTTCCCTCCATCGATAACAACATAGCTACTTGTTATCTTGGAAACTTCACTTCGAGCAGACAGACCAGCAGATCCAGCACCAATAATTACAACATCAATTTCTTTCACGAATTATTCCCTTATGAAAAACTTGGCGAATTCTTTATTAAACTTCTTCATATCTAAATTCTTTTTAATATTTTGATAGGCCAGGTTATAGTCTTTTAAATCGTAACGTCTGTAAAAGCTAGTATCAAGACGAAGCTTTGTTTTAAGCTTTAAGCCTCTGAGGGTATTTTCAAAAATATAGATTTCAATAGATGTAATAAATCTTTTCTCTAAACTTTCCAAAATCCGAGGCATGAGAAGAAACTCTCCCCCAACAACTAGACTAATATCCTTTACAACACTTGCTTGCTCCATCATAGATAAATTAGCTGAGAATAAATTTTCCAATCTCGCTTTGTGATTTTTAAGAACGATTAGCTTTCCCTCTTGTGCAATCAAACCTTCTGATGGGTATTTGTTTTTTAAAATTAAACGACAAAGATTTGTCGTAAATCCGGTACATTTATCTTTCTTAGCTATTAGTAAATTAAATTCCTGAAGTAAATTTGAGTTTATTTTCTGAGTTACTTGTTTTTTGACCGGTGCTGTGTTGACCGGTTTTACTTGCTTTTTTTTAGGAATGACCTTAGCTTTTTTGATAGGTGTCGGTGCAGCAGTCATAGGAACATACTCTGGACCGTTGAGATAGAATTCATAATAAACATATCCTAGAGCTCCAATGAAGGCTAAAACGATAACCGCGAGCTTCATACTCTCTTCGGACATGCCTTGCTTGCTTTCATTTGTAGACTTTTTCTTTTCTACGGGAAGTTTATTCTTATAGAGATCGACTGTTTCTCGTCCACTCTTTGAGTTCTTCCTCATATCTTGCACTATAGGAGCAACAATTTCATCTGCTATTCTTACAGAGATACCTCCCGGTAAGATTAAAAGAGCAAAGTCAAAATATTGTGTTTCGACACCCTTTTCAAGCTTTTCATCGCTGTATGAAACCCAATTTGCCAAAGTAAGATCCTTAATAAAAACATCCCCCTTAACCTTAATAATTTCCAGATGCTTTCTAGATACGTGATCACTTTCTAGTACAATATCACATTGCTTACCACGACCAACAATTGCAGGAAATTTATTAATCTCCACTTCAGTTAATTTTCCGTTTCCATAATCTACAGTGACTTTCATAATAAACTATCAATCGCCTTTGCTAATTCAAAATCTTTATTCGTTAAAGTATTACCTTCATCATGTGTCGTAAGATTTATAGTGCACCTACTAAAACTTACCTCCATATCCGGATGATGCATACAGCGGTTAGCTTCCCACGCCACTGCATTTACAAAGGACATTGTCTTAAGAAAACCTTTAAACTCATATGTCTTTCTTAAAATATTATCATTGATTTCCCAACCGTCTGATAGCTCAGCTAAACTTTCTTTTATATTTAACATTTCATTGCCCCCATTCCTTCTTTCTCATCTTCAACTTCTTTGGGTGGATACTTTGGCTCAAAGTCCCCAAGCCTCTTCCCTTCATCTAGTAAATTTAAAATGTCCTGATCTAATATTTTAAACAAATCTTGAAAATCATCAATAACAAAATACAGCGGTTGCATAATATCTATTCGATAAGGTGTTCTTAATACGCTGAGAGTATTAAAAGGAGCAATTTCTGGTTCTCCAGATAAAGAGTACTGAGTTTCTCCAATAGAAGAAAGAATTCCCCCACCATAGGCCCTTAGCCCCTCAGTTGTATTTATAAGACCAAATTCAATCGTAAACCAGAACAAACGAAATAATCGTCTTCTATCTTTTGGATTGGCCTTTAAAGCTAACTTTCCGAATGTTTCCATAAATTTACCATAAGATGGATTCGTCAAAAGTGGTGTATGCCCATAAACTTCATGAAATATATCAGGCTCTTCAATATAATCTAATTCTTCTGGAATTCGAATAAACGTTGCCGCTGGAAATTTCTTTTCTGACAGCAGAGTAAAAAATTCTCTTGGCTGAATTAGTGCTGGAACTGGTGCCACTCCCCAGCCAGTAGTTTCACCTAAGATTTTGTTTACGTCTGGTATCTGAGGAATTTTATGGTCATCAAAGTTTAATAACTCAAGACCTCTAAGGAATTCTGCACTGGCCCTTCCTTTTATAATTTCTCTTTGTCTTGCTACCAGTTTAGACCAGGTTTCATTCTCTGTTTCGTTCCAATCCACGAAACCTTCTGAGTCTACGGGATTAGAAATATATGTATGACCTTTCATAATGTTTTACTCCGAGGTAATTATTGATTAATATTACAATTAGTTATGTATAAGCTCAAATCTAAGTATATTAAATTAGACAATTCCACAAGGTTGCACGGCGCATCAAGGCCTATTGTAGGTCTAACGGGTGGCATTGCTTCTGGTAAGTCTACAGTTGCTGAAATATTAAATAAGAAGGGACTTTTTGTCATTGATGCAGATCAGCTAATCAAGGATATTTACCGCAAAAGAGAAACGATAATCTTTATCGATAAACTTTTACCTCAAGCAATTTCTAATGGGGAAGTAGACTTTAAAGTTTTAAGAGCTCAATTCTTTAAAAATGCTGAAATTAAACACAAAATCGAAAATTTTCTGTACCAGAGACTTCCAATAGTTTTTCAAGAAAAGCTTGATCAAAACTTAAGTCATTCCTTTGTCGTTTATGATGTCCCGTTGTTGTTTGAAAAGAAACTAGAATTACAATTTGACTATATTTTGAATATATTTTGTTCACCCAATATTCAACTGGAAAGAATTATTAGAAGAGACAGCTCATCGCCGCAGTTGGCACAAAAAATTATTGATCAACAGTTTGATGTGAATTTTAAAATTAAAAAATCGGACTACTCTATAGAGAATAATTTAGACATAGATCATTTAAGAAAACAGGTAGATCGCTTCCTAGAGATCCTATTGAATAAATAATTATTTAGCACTTAGGTAGTAGTTTTCAATTTTTGCAACAATTAAATCTTTATGATCTTGATTGATAGCGTTTATACCCTGAATATATCGAATAAAGCTCTTAACAACAGTGAGGTCGACCGTACCATCAACAGTAATAATATCACTGCCCTTAATCTTCTCTCCTACGTATGACTCAACTTCCCCGAGTGTAAAGAAACTATTCTCATCCATCTCAAGTATTTTATCTTTATAACAAATTTGAAAAAATAAAATTCTTCCTTCTTTTTCTAAATAAAAAAGTTCTTTATTTGAATCAGCAAAAAACCAATGAGGACTGCCGTCACCTCTAACCTGAAGTTTCTTAGGATCTAGCTCACGAGTTTTAAAGGCATCAATTTCACAGCGAAAATATTCTTGAATAGTCTTTGCATAAGTCTCTAGATTTGCCGTAACCGCCATGCCAAGAATTTCTTCGTTAACATGCACTACCCGAGTATTAAACTCGAGAACTGTATCCGCTAAATTTAGTTTTACATGGTGAGTTGATTGGAGCTCAAAGCCATCATTAATATCTGGATTCTTAATCCCCAGTCCATAAACGGAAACATTTGTTAAGTCGTAGCTCTTGCCACCAATCTCAATACTGGCACTATGGTATTTCCCCACGAAGAATCGGCGAGAACGCGAATTAATTTTTTTACCAAATATATTCTTTAAAATACCCATGGGAATATAATACACCAAATCAGAAAATTAATAGAAAATTTTTGAGAATTTTTGAGAGTTTTTGAGAATTTTTAGCCTAGTACGTGAATTGACACTACACAATCAAGTAGAATAAAGTGTTAACTATTTAATTTAAAAAGGAAAGACTGTGAAAGATAACAAAAAACAACAGGCACTAGATTATCACTCAAACGGGAGGCCTGGAAAGATTGAAGTTGTATCTACCAAACCTTGTATTAGTTCACGAGATTTATCTCTTGCTTACTCACCTGGTGTTGCTGAACCATGTTTAGAAATTGCAAAAAATCCTGATGATGTTTACAAATACACTTCTAAAGGAAACTTGGTTGGTGTTGTAAGTAACGGATCAGCTGTTTTAGGTTTAGGAAATATTGGTCCCTTAGCAAGTAAGCCAGTTATGGAAGGTAAAGGCGTTCTTTTTAAAAGGTTCGCGGATGTAGATGTTTTTGATATTGAAATTAACTGTCAAACAGTTGAAGAAATGGTTAGGACTGTTAAGGCACTTGAGCCAACATTTGGTGGAATAAATCTTGAAGATATTAAAGCTCCAGAATGTTTTGAAGTCGAGAAGCAACTTCAAGAAATAATGGATATACCTGTTTTCCATGATGACCAACATGGAACTGCAATCATAGCGACTGCCGGTTTTGTAAATGCCCTAGAGCTTACGAAGCGAGATATTACGAAAACAAAAATTGTCTTTAGTGGAGCTGGCGCAGCGGCCATGGCGATTGCTAAATTATTTTTTCAACTTGGTGTAAAACCAGAAAATCTTCTCATGTGTGACTCTAAAGGTGTTATTTATAAGGATCGTAAAGAAGGAATGAATCCATATAAAGAACAGTTTGCTGTTGCTACTGACGCAAGAACTATTGCTGACGCTTTAGACGGTGCAGATGCTTTTATGGGATGTTCTGCAAAAGGCGTTGTGAATAAAGAAATGGTTAAATCAATGGCAAAAGAGCCCATCATTTTTGCTATGGCCAACCCTGATCCAGAAATAACTCCAGAAGAAGTTGCTGAAGTTAGAGATGATGCAATTATGGCCACAGGTAGAACAGACTACCCCAATCAGGTCAATAATGTTTTAGGTTTTCCTTTTATTTTTAGAGGTGCACTCGATGTTAAAGCCAGAAAAATAAATGAAGAAATGAAACTTGCTGCTGTTAAGGCACTTGCTGACCTTGCCAAAGAAGAAGTACCTGAGAATGTTATTATGGCCTACGGTGGAAAACAATTTAAATTTGGTCGTGATTACTTAATCCCGAAGCCATTTGATAAAAGAGTTCTAACAAGAGTTTCTCCTGCAGTAGCAAAAGCCGCCTGTGACTCAGGTGTTGCAAGAGAAGTGATTACAGATTATCACCAATATGCCATGGATCTTGAGGCAAGACTTGGTCAGTCAGCTGAGTTTATGCGCTCAATTAGATCAAGACTTTCAAAAGATGATAAAAAGAAAATTGTTTTCCCAGAGGGACTAAATACAAGAATTCTTAGAACTGTTGCAACCTTAGTAGATGAAGGTCGAATAGAGCCAATTCTGCTAGGACAAAAAGAAACGATTCATGCAAAGATGGACACTCTAGGTCTTGGAGTCTTGAAAGATAAAGTTCAGATTATTAAACCATCTGAAGATAAGCATTTTAAAGATTATTACTTTACATACCATGATGAAAGAAAAAGAGTGGGTGCAACACTCTCCTTATCTGAAGAGCTTCTAAAACGTGGGAATTATTTTGCAGCTATGATGGTTAAACAAGGTCATGCCAATGGAATGATTACTGGAACTACCCATAACTACCCAGAGTGTTTCAAACCAATGATGAGAGTTCTTGGTAGAAAAACGCAACTGAAAGCTTGTGGGATGATTATTCTTGTTTATAGAAATAAAGTTCTCTTCTTAGGGGACTGTACAGTACAAATCAATCCTGACGCGGAAGCATTATCAGATATCGCTATCGCCACAACTGAAATGTATCGAAGTCTTATGCAAAGAGAGCCAAGAGTGGCTTTTTTAAGTTACTCGAACTTTGGATCAAACCTAAATACAGACGCAAAGAAAGTAAAAAAAGCAGTAGAAATTACAAAGAAGAAGCTTCCTAAAACACAAGTAGATGGTGAGATGCAAGCAGATGTTGCAGTTAATAACCAGATTTTACAAAATCTATTTAAGTTCTCAGAGCTAGATGATTCAGCAGATGTTCTCATTTTCCCTGATCTCCAATCAGCAAATATTAGTTATAAGCTTCTCGGACAATTAAGTGAATGTACGGCCATAGGACCTATTGTGGCTCCAATGGACTACTCTGCCAATATCGTTCAAAGAACTTCAACTGTAGAAGAGATTGTAAACATGACTCACCTAACAGCACTTATCAGTCAGATTCAAAAGGAAGATTAGAATGGGATTTAATAAAAATATAATAGAAACTGACCTTGCACCGGCCGCTGTAGGTACCTACTCGCAAGGTGTTGAACATAATGGAACTTATTTCTTTTCAGGACAAATCGGTATTGATCCTAAGACTTCTCAGCTTGTTGAAGGTTTTGAGGCACAGATCAAACAAATCATGAGGAATATTGATGGATTACTAGAAAGTTGCTCTATTACAAGAGAGCATATTATTAAAACAAGTATCTTTGTTACAGATCTTGATAAGTTTAATCTCGTAAATGAAGAGTACGTTAAATATTTTTCGGAACCTTACCCAGCGAGATCTTGTGTTGAAGTTCCAAATCTCCCCAAGGGTGCAGTCGTAGAAATAGAAGTCATAGCGGCTAAAGGATAGGGATTGTTTACTAAGAAATACATCTTTGAAACAAAAACGACTAGAACGAAGAGAATTTTAAAAACTTCCGCCGTTGTTGGATCCATAGCTGTTATGGGCTGTATTCTTCTCTGTATCTATATTCCTATTTTTGCTGAAGAGCAAAATGAAATAACTTCTCAAGCACTCTATCAGAAGTCTCCAGACGTTATAGCCGTTTTCACTGGGGATATAGGGCGTATTGATTATACTCTAAAAAAAGCTGAGCAATACCCCTCAGCAAAAGTTTTTATCACTGGGGTTTATGCAAAAAATAGTTTATCAACTCTACTTCGAAAGCAGGGAAAAGAGATCTCCATTGATGATTACTTATCTCAAGAGAGTCATCATATTGAGCTCGATTACCTTGCCAGAAATACGGTTGAAAATGGACTCGCGACAATCAACTATCTAAGAAAATTAAAGTCACCAAAATCGATTCTCATTATTTCCAGTGACTACCATATATTCAGAATTTCACGTATTATGAATGCCCTAAAAGATCATAGCGCTGATTATCAATTTTATTATGAGAGTATTCCAAGTGATTACAAGAAAACGGGAAATCTTAAAAAATTAGTTAAAGAAGTTTATAAGTTTTTTAAGGCCTCTACATTTTTACTCTTTTGGGATCAAGAGAGCCCAATTTTGGATTAGATTGTTCCAAACTCAGGTATTAGTTTACAGTCACCTGTATTCGCAACATAGCTAAAAAATAAGTCTGTATAATCTGACTTTGTTACAATATTTGTATCTACTGCGATATCACAGTCATCAAAACCAGTAGTAACAAAGCTACAATTTACATTTCCGGTACACTCATCTTCATCTTCATAGTTTCCGTCATCATCAGTATCCACAATAAGACTAATAGTCATTTCCCCAGTTTTATTAACTGTCGAGTCACTTCCATCAGTTAGTATGGTAGATGAATAGGTGGCATTAAAATAAGAAAAGAAGAGTGGATAGTCTCGATTAATTCTAAAGCTATCTGTTTGTTCTGTGTAGGCTTCCGGATCATCATCATCATCGTCATCCCCTGCCCCAGCATCATCAGCAATTTGAATCGTTTCTTTATCCCAAACTAAGGTCATCTGCTCAGAGCTTCCAAGCCCAGAAGCCGACCATATATCTTTATAGGTAATATTACAGGCAGCAAGTCCGATATTATCATACATATCTGAATTTAAGTCTGAGTCAAAGTTGATAATCTTATCATACTCACTACCATCACCGTTAAGAACGACAGTCATCGTATCGGGAGTTCCTGTAGCAATCGCCGTAATTTTCATAAAGAATATATTCGTAATACTATCAGCAACTCTTGTAATCTTATATACATCATTAACTTTAAACTCTGCTGTATCAAAATCATTAGTCGTATCAAGTGCAGCAAAGATATCATTTTCTTCAATACATTCTTGAGCCGCCATCAAGACGAGACCGGCATACTCATCATCATACTTATTATAATGATAAATTTGTTCTTCAGTATCGCAACTGAGAAATATAAAAAGAGATGAGAGTATAATGAAAAGAATTTTCATTAGAAGTAATACCCCAAACCAAGTTGAGCTGTTGTTATGATTTCAGTCTCATCTAAGTTCTTTTCTTTACCGTCATAGTCTACAACCGCTGTTGTTCCACTTAGATTAGAGCTTCCAATTGTTTCTTTGTCTGTAACCTGAACAATCATCGAGGAAACCTTAAAGTATGACATAAAACCTTTAAAGTGAATAAAGTTTACTCCGAGACCTAATCGTGTAAACAGAAAATTCTCTTTTGTTTTAACATCGTAATCTTCTGTCGTATTAGCACTATCAGAGGGAGCTTCTTTTTTCTTAATATATTCTTTTTCAATTTCCGCGTAGCCCATGCCACCAGCAATATCAATAAATGGTTGCACATCAACTGTTTTATAATCCAATAGATAGTTTAGAGAAAGAGAAGCTTCATACGCATAGACATATTGAGCATCTCGAACGTTGGATAAATCATAGTCAATATCTTCAGCAGCCTTACCAATAGATTTGTCTAAGGACTTTTGATAAACAGCACTAATTAAGAATGTACTTGAGAAACCGTTCGTAAAATAAAACTCTCGTCCAATACCGAGACCAAAACCAAGGATATCCGCCTTCGTTCCAGCAGAAACGGACTCAAACTTACCACTGTATTCAGGTAGATTTGAAGTATATTGGATATACTCGAGACCTGTTTTAAAGATCCACTTACTCTCCTCTGTTTTCTCTGCGGCAAAATTTTTATCACCAAAAATCATAAAACCCTCATCAGGGCTTCCAGCTTCTTCAGCAAAGGATATTGATGACAAGAGTAATAGTAGTGCAAATGCTAGGATAGTACGTTTCATATGCTGATTATTTCAAATTTAACGCAGATTGTGAAGAAATTCCCTCTAAGATAGCTCTATTTTTCAGAGTTAAGCTCTAAATAGAGAAATTTATCGTCGATGGTTCTCGTAAGTGGTGAATTCTTAGTTATATCATAAAGTTGCTGGGGATCAGGAAAAGAGAATTTGACTCCCCCATTACCTGAATTGGAGATATTCTTATTGTTAGTCAGTACTTTCCACAATGAGACTTTATTCTTAGTCTCGGGATCACCCAGAAGTTCCTTAGGAATAAAAACCTCTTGATCCATGCCGGAGGACAAAGACTCTAGATCAGCTAGAGAAAGAATAGTCTGGACCATGGGAGCACAACCGGCACCTTCAAACTTTAGAGGGTCTGCGCCAAAACCATAACGGTTACCAGCTTCTTTCCCTTCGATTGTTTTTTTCTTATATTCTTTTATATAACTCAAAGCTCTTAAGCAAGACTTCTCACTCATCTTGGTCGTCAATATAGCAAAGTTTTTATTGGCCATATACTCAGCATATTTTATATTTACTTCTGAATAGTCATCAAGCTTTCCTGCCACCATAAGCAGCGGGAGATCATAGTTATTTTGTGGCTTATTAAGTAATGAGAAGCCGTAACCTCCCAAAATAAAATTTCTAAATCCATCGAGAGAATGAGACGACTGTCCTATGAACTCTCTTTTTTGATTATTTCCATCAAAGCAATTTACCTCTGCACTGACATGACCTATATAGCTTTTGGTTTTTGGAAAGTAATATTGATTTTTAAGAATGGAAAAGATTAACATTCGCGGTGTCGTCCACTCGAGCTCATAGGTAGAAGGAATAATATTAATTGTAATAGAATTCTCAATTTTTCGAAATGATTCGTCAGCAAACTCTTCATAGGCATTAGGATCAAAGGGCTCATCTGAACATGAAATAAATAGGATTAGAAATAAAAGCCTTTTCATTTATGATCTAGTAACAGAGATGATCTCTTCCATCGCCTCAATCAGCGAGACCACTTTTAAGTATTCAGAGTAATCTTTAACTTCTATTTCAAAGAGAAAGCTTCCTTTCATATCAGGAAGTGATTTTGCGATGGCAGACTTAATATTAATACCGTGTCCGTGAATATTATTTGTGATACGAGAAAGTATTCCTGGCCTGTCATGAGTAATAACTCGTAAGCTAACCGGATGTCTGAAGGCGTATGAAGTATTCCATTCTACATACACTTTCCTTGTATCTTCCCCTTCCATAACTCGTTGGCAGGCTTTTACATGAATTGTTATTCCACGTCCTCTTGTAATGAAGCCAACGATTGGATCTCCAGGTATAGGATTACAACACTTGCCCATTCTAACCATTATGTCATCAAGACCGTCTACGATAACCGCATTGTCCCTATTAGAAGATTTTTTGGCATTATCAGAGACTTCTTTATAAAGGGTATCAAAAGTTTTTCTTTGCTTTGGTTCCTCCGTGTCTTCTTCAAGAACAATAGATGGAAGTAATTCAAGAATTTGTTTAACTAAAAATCGTCCAGAACCAATATGTAAACTAAGCTCTTCTAAGTTCTTTAAGTTGAGTTCCTCGTAAACTTTTGCAAACTCATTTTTCTTTTCAATAGCTTTGATACTTGAGCCGTATTGCTTAAGTGCTTTTTCAAGCATCTCTTCGCCGATCTCTTTATTTTTATCACGCTCATTTTTAATAAGGTACTGTTTTATCTTTGTGCGTGCCTTACTTGACTTTGCAATTTTAAGCCAATCTTTACTTGGAGTCTGAGTTTTACTTGTTAAAACCTCAACAGTGTCTCCAGATTTTAAACGGTACTTAAGTGGTACCATCTTTCCATTAACTTTTGCTCCCACACATTTATTTCCGACATCCGTGTGAATGGCGTAAGCAAAGTCGAGAGGACTAGAAGCATAGCGCAGCTCTTTAACATCACCACTTGGCGTAAACACAAAAATGCCCCCAACGTCAAGGTCGTTTTTAACAACGTCCATAAACTCAGAGCTTCCTTTGATATCACGATTATACTCCATGAGTTCTTCAACCCACTGTAGCTTCTTATTTGTTTTTTTATTATCTTTATATAACCAATGAGCGGCAACACCAGTCTCTGCAATCTCATGCATCTCATTTGTTCTAATTTGTATTTCAATTCTCTCGGCCTTAGGACCAATGACTGTTGTATGGAGCGATTGATAATTATTCACTTTCGGTATTGCAATATAATCTTTAAAGCGTCCGGGAACCGGGGTGAAAGATGAGTGAATGATACCCAAACACTTATAACATTCGGTAATGTTATTCACTATAATTCTAAAGGCAAGAAGATCTTGAATTTGATCAAAGTCAACGCCTCTATGATGCATTTTCTTGTAAATAGAATAAAAGTGTTTAGGACGTCCATGAACATCGGCCCTAACTGAGTATTCAAGAAACTTTTCTACAACTTCATCTACAGTATCGCGAATATACTTCTCACGCTCTGACTTTTTCATCGCTATCTTTTCAGCTAGGCGATAATAAACCTCTGGGTGTAGAAAGCGCAGACAAAGATCCTCGAGTTCGCTCTTAACAGAGTTAATTCCGAGCCTACTAGCAAGTGGCACATAAATATCGAGAGTTTCTTGAGCTTTTTTTATTTGTTTTTCTTTAGAGACATACTGAAGAGTCAGCATATTATGCATTCTATCAGCAAGCTTTACGATTATGACACGAATATCTTTCGCCATCGCCACAACCATCTTACGAAAGTTTTCGGCCTGGGACTCTTCTTTTGTTTTAAATTTTATTTTTGAAATCTTTGTACAGCCAATAACAATAAGGGCGATATCATCTCCAAACTCAGCGCGAATCTCTTCCTCAGAGATATCACAGTCTTCAACGACATCATGTAGGAAGCCGGCCACAATACTTTGTTCATCCATCTTCAGCTTAATCAAGGTAGCTGCAACGTTCATAGGGTGAATTATATACTGTTCACCTGAACTTCTTTTTTGGGGTCTGTGATGGAGTTCTGCGAATTCATAAGCACGTACAAAGAGCTCTACATTAACATCTGGTATCGATGCTTTTACTCTTCTTACTAATTCTTCAATTGTAAGGTCGCCTTCATGTGAAAAATCAAGCCTATTATAAATAAGCTACTCCTTACCAAGTATAGTCGTCACGATCTGATAAAGTCTGGTATAAGCCTTATCGTACTCATCATTAATTACATTATAGTCGAAATCGTTTTTACGTAGAATCTCTTTTTTTGCATTATTCAATCTTTCTTGAATAACCTGGTCCGAATCAGTATCTCTTGCTCTCAAGCGCCTCTCCAGTTCATCTACACTTGGAGGTTCAATAAAGATAATATTTGCCTCTGAACCGTATATATCTCTCATTGAGTCACAGCCCTGGACGTCAAGGTCAAATAATAGGTGAGCACCTGTCTCAAGCCCTTTATCTATAAAAGGTTTACTTGTTCCATAGAAGTTAGAGTGAACCTCGGCCCACTCAACAAATTCATTCTTAGACCTAAGGTCTAAAAAGTCCTCTTTTGAGATAAAGTGATAATCTTTTCCATTAACCTCACCTTCTCTCATAGGCCTAGTTGTACAAGATACTGACCACTCAAGCGAGGGAACATCTTTCTTTAATTGCTCAAGAAGTGTTGATTTACCGGTACCAGAAGGTGCCACTATAACTATTAACTTACCACGTTCCATTTACTACCTATTGTAAGTTTAATGCCTGCTCTCTGATTTTTTCAAGTTGCACTTTCATTTGAACAACATTTTCAGAGATCGCGCTATCACCAGATTTTGAGCCAATAGTATTTGTTTCACGATTAAGCTCTTGGATCAGAAAGTCTATTTGTCTACCAACTTCACCTTCAGATGATAATATTTTATTTAGTTTCTCTAAATGTATTTTTATTCGATTTATTTCTTCATCAACATCAAGTTTCTCAAGATAATAAATCACCTCTTGTAAGAAGCGTGGTTCATCGATATTGAGATCACTTGCTTCCACATCAAATTTCTTTTTTAGCTTATCTTTAACCTTTGCTTGATAACTTTCTTTAAGTGGAGAAATTTTGTTATAAGACTCCTGAAACATCTCTTTGTGTTCATGCAGCTGATCAACAAGTTTACTTCCCTCTTCACTGCGACTCTCTAGCAGAGAAGCAACAGCTTGATCAAATGCAGGCTTCAGCATCTCAGCTAGCTCTGTTTCTTTTTTCTCATCTTCTTTATAAAAATCCGAACGCATAAACTCGGTAGGAGATATTGTTAACTCTGCACCAGTTGCAGTTGCCACTTTTTTTAACTTAGAGACAACAGCTTCGATTTTAGCGTAATCCAATTCAAGTTCTTTTGACTTAACAGCATTCTTTTTATAGTTCACATAAATATCAAAGCTGCCTCTTCCAAAGTTAGCTTCAAGTTGTTTTTTCAGAGTCAGTTCTAATATATTAAAAACAGAGCCCATCTTAAACCGAATATCTTTGAATCTGTGATTTACTGACTTAATTTCAACAGAAAGAGTATAGTTTTCGCTTTCGGCTTCACCCTTTCCAAATCCAGTCATCGATTGAGCACTCATATCTAGTCTTCTCCAATTATAATTGTTTCATTACCCATGGCCCTGAACTTGTCATATCTTTTTTCAAGCAGGTCTTCTTTGCTTAGTAACTTAAGCTCTTTTAAATTACTCTCAATAGTTAGGCTTAATTGATTTGCAGCGAATAGAATATCTCTATGGGCACCACCAACTGGTTCCGTAATAATTGAATCTATAATCTTTAATTCACTGGCCTTTCTTGGATCAAGCTTTAGTGAATTGGCCGCCTGTTCTGCTCTCTTTGGGTCAGACCAAAGTATAGAAGCACATGACTCAGGGGAGATGACTGAATACACAGAGTACTCCATCATGTGAACTCTATCAGCAATAGCAATACCTAAAGCACCACCAGAGCCACCTTCACCAATAATCGCCGCAATCATAGGAGTTTTAATTCCAAACATCTCTTCGAGGTTCTCTGCAATAGCTTGAGCCTGCCCTCTTTCTTCTGCACCAATTCCTGGGTAAGCACCTGGCGTATCAACAAAACTAATTATCGGAATATCAAATTGTTCTGCCATTCGCATTAAGCGAAGTGCTTTTCTATAACCCTCAGGTCTTGCCATCCCGAAGTTCCTTTTGATTTTATCTTGAGTTTTACGACCTTTCTCGATTCCCATAACAGCAACTTTCTGACCTTTAAAATATCCAAATCCTGCAATGAGAGATGGGTCATCACTGAATCGTCTATCACCATGAATTTCATGAAAGTCTTCAATTAAGATTTCTATATAGTCTAGTGCGTGAGGTCTTTTGGGATGCCTTGATAATTGAACCCGCTCCCAAGGATTTAAATTCTCATAAATTCCTTTTAAAAGAGAATCAACCTTAGTTTGGAGGGCGCCAATTTCTTTATTAATATCCAAGTCGGATTTATTGTTGGCTTCTTTTAAGTCTTTGATTTGACTTTCTAATTCGTGTACTGGTTTCTCAAATTCGAGTGTAAAATCCATAAAATACCTAGTTACCTATTTCTGTCAGTTATTCTATGAATGTACTACTTTTTACTCGAAATTGTAAA
Source organism: uncultured Oligoflexia bacterium (assembly GCA_913058265.1). Classification (GTDB taxonomy): domain Bacteria; phylum Bdellovibrionota; class Bacteriovoracia; order Bacteriovoracales; family Bacteriovoracaceae. The sequence goes on along the minus strand of CAJXPQ010000002.1, from coordinate 40,556 downwards.
TTTGTTACTGCTCAGTCCAGCCCTGAACTTGCCCTGATTCAAAATAGATATACTTCATTTTATCACCTCTTCTGAACGCCCATCTTTCGTTTCCTTCTGCAATGCTGCCAGAGGTTTCTCGCCTAACAGGCTTTCCCCAGCTCTGGATCACTTGATCTTTACTCATTCCTAAAGTCACATCATTTGGAACAGAGGAAAATGCTGGATTTCGGTAGTTATTTCCATAACTTAGATTACTCATCTGTCTTTGCTTGGTAATTCCTCGACTTTCGAGATACGCGCGCTTAGACCTAGGCGATAGCCTTAGAAAGTAAATTTGCTGAGATGCCCCACCAATCTGATCTCTATATCTACTAAATTGCTCGTATTCAGCTTCAGAAACTTGCATTTCTAAATTTTGAAGCTCACGTTGCAAACTTCTGTCGTATCTTTGACTTAATAGTTGATCCTCAGTTGCTGGAGTTCGCTCATTAAGTTCAGACTTTGACCTATGCCCACGGCCAGAATCCCCTGCGACTGGCATAAAATCTCTATTTGCCACAAACATTGGATCTGCAAAGTTATATTCAGACATTTGGTACTCAAAGTCTCTGCGCTCAAACATTGAGCAACCCGCTGATATTATTAATAAAAATGTTAAGTTTAAATACTTCATATAAGCTCCATTTATTCCCTACCTCCAAATCGACAAATCAGGTCTAAGACTTAACCAAGAGCATTAATACTGGAAAATCTTGCTGCATTACCCGACACAAAAGCTAAAGTTAATTCAATTAGTAACCGATAAATATAGTGAGGTTTACAAATATGATGGATAAACTTGAAAAGGTCGTAGATTTATTAGAGCTGATAGTTGAAAAGCTCCTGCGAATCTTTCTACTCATTCTCAATAAAATCATACCGGAAGCGGTAAAGCTCAGAGTTGCGAGCTTTAACAAGGCAGTTAAGCTAAGATCCCACCAGGCTTTCAATCAATCTAAAGATTGGCTCATCAAACAAGCGCTTAAGGCGAAAGAGATCAGCTTAAGGTATTTCTCTAAGTTAAAAAGTGTACTCAATTATCCGTTACAAGATAATGTTAATAAGTCTTTTGCTAAAACCACGAAGTTCTTAAAGACAACACCACTGCGATCAGTGATCGAACTCTTATCAAAATTTTTAAGGCCAAGACTTGAGCGACTTCAAGCAAGACTTAACAAAATCGTATCGACTCAATTTTATATAGCGGCCGGCTCCTTATTTATGATTCTCGGCGGGATTACCGGTATCTACTTTTCTGCCAATGACATCATTGAAAAAGAATACCCTTACAGGGCCCCAGCAAGTAATCAGGAATATGATATCAAGCCTGACTACCTTCAGTTCAAAGAAAAAACTCTAAAAGTACAAAATATCAAACTCCCTCTTCAGGTTGAAAAAGCGGGAAAGATCAGCTCTTTCACAATTGATTTTACAATTAGGACTAGCACAAAATTTGCTGCCTACTACCTTGAAAATAATGAATACAAATTGAAAGACTATTTCTTTACCTCGGTTAATCCCATTGATTCTGATCTTGTTATTGATACCGAGAGTAAGGATATCCTCAAAGATAAAATTCGCCGTGAGATAAATGACTTCCTAGAAAGCCAAAGAGTTGAAGGCGTAGTAGATGAAGTCGATATTCAGTTCATTATTGGTTCATAAGATTTCTTACGGACCGAGCTGATATTTTCAATTTATCTGCAGTCACAGTCGCATTCTTATTACTCTTTAAATATATTTTCTTAATATAGGCCTCTTTCACCTCAGATAAACTCATCGTCATATCTATTTCAGCAAGTTGGTTTAAACCTGATCCCTTAGTAATTAGATATTCATCACTCTCATCGAAGAATAACTTAAAGCTCTTAGATAAAATCATCTTTCGTTCAAGATGCCCCTTCAGCTGCCTATAGTTTCCAGGCCAAGGTAATGACTTATAAAATGACATTAGTTCCTTGTGAATAAATATATCTTTCTTAGCTGCAAACTCCACACAAAAATTCTCAATAAGTTCTGGTTGATCTCTTAGGGATGGTAAGTCCACTTGAAATCCAGAAGAGATGCGATAATAAAAGTCCCTTCTCATAGATCCCTTATCAAGAAGAGTTTCTAACTTCTGTCCAGAGGAGAGAATAATTTTTGTATCCACTCGGCTTAATGATTCTCCCCCTACAGAGCGAACTTTCATATCATCCAGAAAAAGTAGTAATTTCGTTTGTATCTCTGGAGAAAGTGAATCAATTTCATCTAAAAATAAGGTTCCTTGATCAGCGTCTCGAAAGGCGCCTCTTTTATCTTTATCAGCTCCAGTAAAGGCGCCCTTTACATGGCCAAAGAGCTCTGACTCAACCAGATTTATAGATAATGCACTAATATTAAGATGTACAAATTTTCCGCTACGGCCTGATAGATCATGAATTGAACTTGCCAGGGAAGTTTTACCAGTCCCGGTCTCGCCTGCGATTAAAATGGGTAGATTTGAATTAACAATTCTTTGATTTATGTATTCTTTTTTTTGAGTATCCCCTAAGCTTTTCGTATGTTTTTTGAAAACGATCTCATTATGTCCAACCTCTAGAAGGTCTCCAGCCTGGAGTACGCCACTAAAGGCAAGCTGCCCATTCAGTTTCGCAACAGGCCCATTGAGAATATTAAAGACGTATCTTTCACATATTTGATTTCGATTTGTTCTAAATTTTTCTTTACGAATTCTGAGATTAAATTTTTCATTTTTCATATGAGGAAGATAAAAAAGCCCCCTTGATTGGGACATTTGTCCTTCATTTTGACTTTCAAAGCTCAATTCTGTGTGACGAATTCTAAATTCCTGTCTTCTCCCCGCTAAAGGCTTTATAATGATTAGATCTCCCTCGCGTACAGCATAGTCATCTAAAACTTCTGTCATTGCCTTTGTCTCACTAAATTCCATATACATACTCCCTGTTAGTTCGAGTCCTTCTATTCAATCTAAATGCCATTGATATACTCTATAATTATCATCACTTAAAGATTTATTGGTTGCATGAGCTCACCAAAAGGGTTAAATAGATGAACTTATGGATGATAAAAGTCGTATTCAAATTAAAAAAGGATCTGCTAAGTTTATTAGAGGATTCACGACACCAGAAGAAATCAATAACTGGTGGATAGAGAACGCTGATACAATCGGGATCGGTTTTGTTGGCCGATCAAATGTTGGTAAGTCATCCCTTATTAACACGATGTTTGGCGGAAAAACGGCGAGAACCTCTAAGACTCCTGGCCGGACCCAAGCGATAAATGTTTTCACTTATGAACTCACCAAAGATAATACTTATTTTAAATACTATCTTTATGATTTACCAGGCTATGGACATGCCTCTGTAGCGAAGTCCATGAGTAAAAGTTGGATGGCGCTTATGGATGCCTTCTTTACTGCCTTAAACCAAAAAACATTATTGCTGAATATCCAAGATGCCAGACATCCACATCAAGCTGCTGACCAAGGGTTTTATAATTATATTAATCCCAAGCTGATTGATATTTTTCTCGTTGTTAATAAGATTGATAAGTTAAAAAAACAAAAAGAACGTGCGGCGCTAAATAAATTAAAACCTCAAATTTACAGCGACTATAAGCACGTAAAACAAATCTTCTTTGTATCTGCCCAAAAAAAAACAGGAGTAGAGCAACTAGAACAGGCCGTTATTAACTTCAATTTAAATTTGAAAAATAATCAAGGTGATACATCAGGACTAGACGAGATCATTGAATCAGAAAGTAAAGACTAGTTACTCACTCTTCTTTATTTCTTGAACCTCTTCTTCAAAACCCATAAGATTCTTCTCTAACTCTTTAACTTTTGCAATTAAAGAAATTAGCTTTTCATCCTCAATCTTTAAAGTACCTTCATCCATAGAGCTTACCGCCCAACGACCAATGGCCTCATAGGTTTCGTGTAACTGACCGTTGGCTTGAGATGCTGAAAACATCTTCATTCCTATTTTTGTGGTCTTCTTAAGTTCTGTCTGGCAGGTATTAACCAAGTCATTGATCTTCTCTTTCCAGTCATTAGAACTATCTTTACTCGTGTTTTTATTTTCAGAATTCATTTTTATTCTCCGATAACTAATTATCGCTTACAGTATAGCGCTAAATGCTTTATAAATGAATAGAGAAACTCATTTGAGGAATTATGTTTGATCAGTTTAGTATGAAATTATCAAGTTCAGGTAAAGAGCGCAAGACTGAAGTCTATAAAAACCTACACATACGATACAAAGACTATAAGGATCCTTGGGGATTTAACCTAAAATCGGTTGAAAAAGCCATGGATATTATGCTTCCCTTCTACTCTAAGTACTTTCGAGTAAGGGTTTTCGGACTAGAAAACGTCCAAGACAAGCCTTATATGGTCGTATCGAATCATACTGGTCAAGTACCTATAGATGGTATGTTGATCACCATGGCCATGGCCTATGAGTTTGATAAGCCACGAGTCCTGCATAGTATGGTTGAAAGATTCATGGCGGGATTACCTTTCATTGGAGATTTATCTGCACAAACGGGTTCTATTCTTGGAGACAGAGAAAACTGTAAATGGTTATTGAATCAAGGTGAGTCTATTCTCGTATTTCCAGAGGGAGTGAGAGGAATAAACAAAAGTACTAAGAATTTTTATCAACTTCAAAAATTTTCAAGTGGCTTCTATAGAATTGCTCTACAAGCTCAGACCCAAATCCTACCCGTCTCTGTTGTTGGAGCAGAAGAGATGTTTCCGCTTGTTTTTCAAGCTGCTGAGGTTGGTAAAAAACTTGGCCTTCCGAACTTACCAATTCCTCTTAATCTTTTTCCGTTACCATCCCCTATTGATATATATATTGGAAAGCCTATCGATGTACCAGTTGATGTATCTCCCGATGCAACAGAAAAAGAAATTAGGCCTTATATTTATAAAATAGAAAATGAAATAAAACGTAATATCCATCAAGGTTTAGAATCTAGAAGAGAGTTCTTTGATTGGCTTAGAAACCCTGTTAATAAATTTATCAAGAGATTTTAGTCATGCCCGAAATCGTATCAAGAAAAATTCTTATTATTGGCATCTCAGGTGGACTGGCTCAAATACTAACACGACTCATATTACAGAATCATCCGACTTGGACGATTTACGGTGTAGACTCTAGATCGACTAAGAGTGTCCCAAAACTCAAAGGTCTTAAGACGGTACAGATGAGGTACTCTAGAGGAAACTTTGAGAACTTATTTCGCGATAATGCATTTGATTACGTCTATCACTTGGCAAGAATCTCTCATAGTTCTAATATTCATGAAAGCCTCAATGAGCGTTTTCAACTAAGTGTCATGGGTACCAATAGAATCTTAGATCTCAGTCTGAGATTTAAAATTAAGAAAGTTATTATCCTTAGTACTTTTCACGTTTATGGTGCACTAAGTGATAATAGTATTTTTCTACCAGAAGACTCTCCTCTCAAAGCATCGATGAAATACCCTGAACTAAGAGATGTTGTAGAGATGGATCAAATATGTTCTACCTGGATGTGGAAATATCAAAATCAAGTCAGTTCAGTTATATTACGACCTTGTAATATTATTGGTACACAGATCTCAAATACAATGAGTAACTACCTCTTAAGTCACCTTGCCCTAAGACCTGTTGACTACAATCCAGTCTTTCAATTTATTCATGAATTCGATATGGCACAAGTGCTCTACCGCTCGATCGAAGATCTTCCCACAGGAATTTATAATGTAACGACTGATGAGTTTGTCAGCTTAAGAGATGCACTCGACATCATTGGCTCAAAAGGTATACCGTTCCCTATTTCAATGGCCAGTATTTTTAATAAAATTCTAAAGGTAACGAATTTTAATGTCCCTGAGTACCTCATCGATTACTTAAAATATTCATGCCTTCTAGATAATAGTGCATTAAAAAAACAACTCGGAAATGACTTTTTTAGATTTAAAATGGAAGAGAGTTTAAAGCTCTTAAAGCTTAAAAGTTAATTACTGATATTGTTTCAAAATACGATATAGCTTTTCTTTTTTAACTGGCTTTGTAACAAAATCCGTCATCCCTACTCCAAGACACATCTCTCGACCTTCAGCAAATGCATTGGCGGTAAGTGCTATAACTTTTGGTCGCTTCTTTAAACCCAGCTCGGTAATTCTATTCATAGCAGTGATTCCATCCATCACTGGCATTTGAATATCCATCAGAATAATATCATAAGTTTTTTTATGGAGCATATCCAAAGCGATGGCACCATTCTCAGCAACATCTACATCAACGCCAATTCTCTCAAGCATACGTACAACAACTTTCTGATTTACAAGGTTATCCTCAGCCAAAAGAACTTTTAAGTCTTCTCTCATCCCTTCTAGATGTAATTCGTCACTATCTTCAGAGCCTGAGCTAAGATCTGCCCTAAGACTTAAAATAAATTCTGCACCTGAATTGTGATTTGAGATAAAGCTTAAATCTCCCCCCATCATATTCGCTAATTTTTGACTAATAATAAGCCCAAGTCCAGTTCCACCGAACTCTCTAGTTACCGATGAGTCTGCCTGGCTAAATGCCCTAAAAAGACTTTCCTCTTGCTCCTTAGAAACACCAACACCAGTATCCTTCACTCTTATAAAGAACTTTACATCTGTACTTGTTAGCTTATCTACAATAAGTTCAACGGAAACCAGCCCCTCACTTGTAAACTTAATAGCGTTTCCAATTAAGTTATTCATAATTTGAGATAACTTAGTATCATCAATTAAAATGTAAGCTGGAAAGGAAGAATCTATCTTTAAGTTAAAGTCGAGCTTTTTTTCATTTGCCTTACTTCTAAAAGAATCAAAAACTCTTTCAATTCCTAAAGCTCCGTTAAATGAAACTTCATTTAAATCCATTTTTCCGGCTTCAATTTTAGATATATCAAGAATATCGTTTATAACAGCAAGTAGAAGGTCCGAACTTTGATTAATAAGCGCGAAGTTGTCTTTATCTTCTGCAGTAAGTTTTGAGTCCTCAATGAGAGATAGCATTCCTATAATTCCGTTCAAAGGGGTTCGAATCTCATGACTCATATTTGCAAGAAACTCCGACTTAGCCTTTGATCCTTTCTCTGCTTTTAATTTAGCTTTTGTAAGTAATGATTGATACTCGAACTGCTTAGTGATATCATCAAAAGTAGTCATTGCATGTGATGGCTTATCTGTACCAGAGCGATATAGAGGAACCGAATTAATTGAAATCCAGCTTAATCTTCCGCTTGGAGTGTGCACCCCCATAATGACTGACTTAGAAGATTTACCCTGGGTTAAAGAAATCATCGCTGGATGCTCTTCACCTGGGAAGTCTTCCCCAGATTCTTTAACAGTTTTCCAAAGGGGATCCATTGAGGTCTTGCCCAATAGTTGAGATTCGCTTAGTCCTAAAATTTCATATGCCCTAGGATTAAATTCAATAATTGCACCAGAGGTATCCTGAACAACAAAACCATCAATCATATTATTTAAAATATCTTCATAAAAGTTTCTTTGATCTAATATCTTATCTTGATTAATCTTTTCATTCTTCTTAGATTCAATGAGTTTTTCATCTAAAAAATGAAGTTCTAATATTTTCCCAATATTTTGCGCCATCAGCTCAATCATTTCAAGCTCAGATGGAAAGAAACCATCTTCACGTATAGCAACAGATGTGAAATTGATAGTTCCATATAGTTTACCACTGACCCAAATTGGAGCTGATAAATAAGACTCTAGTTTCATAGCTTCATAAACGGGGTGCTTACACATCTTTTCATCACGCCGAATATTTCCAAATGCAACTGTAGCTTGCTTATCAAATACTTCTCGACAATATGTCCCCTCTAGGGGAAAGACCATGTCTGCGGTTATTGCATCTCCAGGGGAGATAGTCGTGATAACTGTGTATTCATCATTCTTAATATGACTAACAATACCCGTCTCTAAATTAAAAATTTTGCAACCAACCTTTAAGTATTCATACATTTTTACGGAGTAGTTCTTATGATCCATCATAACAACTTTATGTAGAGACCGCAGTGAGCTGTTTAATTTCAGCAAGTCATCATTACTAGGCTTTTGAGTCTTAATACTATTTTTCATAATAACATTATAGCTAAAATATCTTCAGCTCATAGCGGGTAAAAAACTATCGGAATATACGTAGAAAAGAGTAAGTACCAAGAGGACTATTGCAAAAACCTGACTAACAACCTACTATACTTATCTTAATGGCCGAGTGGTGGAATGGTAGACACAGTTGATTCAAAATCAACCGCTTTCGGGTGTGCGGGTTCAAGTCCCGCCTTGGCCACCACTTCAAATGACATCTTCTCAACATTTTAAATTTATAATTAAATTTATAATAACAAGTTTAAGCTATGACACCAATGGTATTGAATACTCTCTTTTCCACTCTCGAGATCGTTTTAAGTTAGAACGCGACTCCCGGTACTGTTGTAGCCAAGACAAGGCAATATCAGGATGTAGCCATACAGTTGATTTCGGTAGCTTCTTAAAAGTATTAAAACATTCTTCACGGTAAGATGGATCTGTATTTTTAGAAATCCATAATTCATATTCAAGCCACCACTCAAGAAATTGAAGACTAGCTTCTTCAAGTAAAGCAAAGGAATTAGTAGTAACTAGTTCTTTATTATAATAACCAGGCAAAGGAGGCTTGGAGTCACCGTACACCCAGCAACGTCGAAACTTACGTGTATAAAGAAAACTTGGTTGTTTCTTTGAGTAACGACCAACACATAACCCATGTAATTCAATTAAATCACCATTATAGTCCATTCTATAACGACTAGTACTTTTTATACTTTCAGACTCAAATCGGTCCATGCCAAATTCACAAAGCAAATTTCCCCTTGCATGTTCAATATCACAGCCCCAAAAATATAGTTACTGTCCTAAAGCTTTAGTAAAGTCATTAAATAAACCAATCGATTTTGAATTAATCATCTAAGCTCGTCCTGTAGTTTTAACTATTATTAATTATACTTTTCAATTTTTCAGGGTCACTTCCGGGGCCAATAGTTAAAACTTTTGGTCCTGTAATAGGAGTACCATTGTAAGGCCTAACAAAAACTTCTCCACTGGGAGTTCTTTCAAAGTGAGAATAGTACTCATTTTCATCAACTCGCGTACAACCTTTAACTCTTAATACTTCTGCTGGGATGTTATCTATAATACGAGATAAACGTTCTGAATTGATAGGATCTGGAAGATCCACAGAACAAGAGGACCAATGTGATTTTACATGCTCCATTTTCTGTGTTTCATTATCAACTGGAATTAACTCTGAAAGAGAGTACATATCAAATTTATCCCAATGACAAATAATCGCTTTTTTATTTATCTCTCTTAAATCTTGCTCAACCTGTACTACTCTTTCAATACTAACTTGATCTACAAAATTTAAAATAATAACAGATGAGACTTGAATTTGATTCGCCTCAAGTTCATTATTATGCCCTCTTCTTTGCCAATTTCTGACATCAACAACTGCAATTTGTACGGGAGGCAAGAAATGTTTCTCCATTCCAACACCTAGGAACCCCATCAAACTAAAAGCATCAGTTGTTCCATTGGCCTCAATTAAAGTGATTCCTTTATCCCGTGGAAGAACTCTATTTACTTGATCCCTAAGTTCATTAATTCCACTACAGCAAATGCAGCTTCCACTTAAAGCATTTATCTCCTTAGGATTCAAATATTGCAGAAAATACTGAGCATCCAAGTTAGCATTCTCATAATCATTTAGAATAACAAAAGGATTCCACTTAATTTTTATATAATTTTGTACGATTTTTTTAAGTAAAGTTGTTTTCCCTGAACCTAGAAAACCGACAATAACAATAATAGCTTCCAAAGTTATTCCTTATCTGTACAAAGGCCTTTGCCTCTTAAACATTTACATTTTCTGATATTAAGTATGTGGGCACTCACCAATAATATCCCTCCAACAAAAGCAACATATATCATAAACGTCTCATCACCGTGAACATCACTTAAGGTATGTCCATGCTCCTGCTCTCCTGACTGATGTATTAATTCATTAATATAGCTTACTAAAAATAATATAAGTCCCATAGATCCAAGACCAAAAATAAACTTAGATTTATGTATTTTAAAATGCTTGTAAATAGATTGATGAAATGCAAATCCCATAAAAGAGATCGTACCTGTATGAAACCAAATTGTTTCGATTGTATTACCTACTATAGGTAAGTAAATAATCAAAAATGGAGTTATCAAACAATGAATCCCGCAAAGTATTGATAATGAAATACCTAAATAATCATAATTTTCTTTATTTTTTATATTTTCCATTTAAATCCTCAATGTATTGTCGCTGTGAATACACCAATGACTATAAATAGCCCACCTTGGATATATCCCCAATTAAATGCAGACAACTTACCACCTTTAAATCTATCTACAACTTTTTGTCCACCAAAATTAAACGCAATCACAACTGACATAAGAGCTACAAACATCCCAACAGCAAAGTAAGTTACACTTTGCAATCCCAGATATGTATTCCCTGTGGAAACTCCGCTTAAATAGGCCACAATTACAGTTGGACAAGGAATCATTCCAGTAGCAATTCCAATTAAACTAGATGTAAAAAAAGTAGCCTTAGAGAAATTTTTCTGTTGTGGATTTTTACTTTGATGATGATATTGGTCATCATCATGGCCATGGGCACAACAATTTGCATGTAAGTCCTCACCTTTTTTTGCTTTAATTAAAACCCAAAGTCCCAAGACACAGATAATTCCTCCGCTGATCACTCCTAAGAATCCAGATAATTCATGCATCCCTTCCTCTGTCACATTATGATGTAAAATATAATGTGAAATAAAAGCAATTAAGAAAACTGCTAAAGAATGAGTCAAAGCTGAGGAGAATGAAATAACAAGTCCATCTCTCCAAGTTTTCTTTCCTGATGCTAGATATGTAAACAATGCTGTTTTACCGTGACCTGGCTCTAGTGCGTGTAAAAAACCAATGCTTAGCGCTAGCCAAGATGTCATGATTGAACCTTCCATAACTAATTCTCCTTTTCCAAATATATACTTGCACTTCCTCCCTTCTTTTGCAAGTAACTTGCATTAACAAGAATAACATTGAATATACACCCCGAGATATTAACGAAAATATTAACTATTACATTAATGAGATCATACAAGTTATGGACTCTCTCGATTATAAAATTGAAGAGTTTTTTTTGAATAAAGTGATATGTGTCGTTCACCGCTCACCTCCCATAAAACCAACAGGTCAAAGACGAATCGTTTTAAAGAAAGAGTTTTCTTTGCGTCATATTTATAACTTTAAAGATAGAGTATTTTTATCTAAAGTAGCTTAATGGAAAGTTTAAACGAAATCAAATCTCTACTTAAATCTAAGCAACTTCGAGTAACTCAAACTCGCTTGGCAGTAGCAACAATTCTTTTGAATAATAAAGAAAAACCACTTACTTCTGAAGAAATATTTAATAAAATTCAAAAATCTAAAAAATATGACTGTGACCAAGTCTCGGTATATAGGATTCTTTCTACTTACGATGAAATTGGCTTCATCAAAAAAAGTAATTTTCAAGGAGAAGCTTCTAGATACATACTATCTAATATGGAAGAAAATAATTCTCTCGGGCATGAGCACTATTTTAAGTGCACTGCTTGTAATTATATTAAGCCCTTTCATAATTGTTTCGTTTCTTCGAAGGAAAGAGAATTAGAAAAAAATGGTTTTAAAAATCTCAAGCATCACTTAGAAATTACTGGTCTCTGTCCTAAGTGTGCTAAAGTATCTTAGGTTCTGTATTTGTTTTTTATTCACAATCATTAAAACTAACACCATTTAGATCGTATCTGATACATCTCCTTTGAGAAAAATAAATTTCATTGATATAATTATGAATATCCCTACACTCTGTTACCGTAAGATAATATAAAAAAGACTCTTTTCTTTTATTTATACTCAAATTATGTATAAAACTGGCACAATCTAATACTACCAGTGTTGCTGGAGAGTCAGTTACAATTTCAAAAATCCTAGATCTATCTTCAACCTTTATATCTAGTACTTCAAGTTCTACCCCTAGAGCATTAACAGACAGTATAAATAACATAAATATCAGTTTCATACTTTTATTATAATCAACACAACCCTTATCGCAAGTAGATTGCAATAAAGTGATAAAAACTTACATTTATAAAAATACTTTGACGCCGCCCTATCGGATCAATCAAGATATGAATGTTATATTTTTTTTAAATCAAGGAGGATCTATGAAAAAATTAATAATACCGATTTCTATTCTATTATCACTACCCGTTTTCTCTGCTGAATACTTAGTTAAGTTAAAAGAGTCAAAAACTCTTTTAAACAAAAACTTAAATATTCAATCAACTTTCGAACTCTCTTTTGGAAAATTTAGTGTGATAAACATTAATCCTGACCAACTAAGCCAACTTAAATCTTATGATGAAGTTGAATACATTGAACCTAATCAAGTTTTTTCAGTTGATACAATTCAAGATACTGAATATGAAAAACAATGGGGTCTAAAGAACAATGGTAAAAACTCAGGTAATATCTTTTTTCCAGGAATCAAAGGAATGGATATAAATGCTGAAAAAGCATGGACAATTACAACAGGATCAAAAGAAGTTAAAATTGCAGTTATCGATACAGGCGTTGATTACCAACATGAAGATCTTAAAGAAAACATAATGATAAACGAATCTGAGTTCAATGGACAAGAAGGAGTTGACGACGATGGAAATGGGTATATAGATGATATCTATGGCTATGATTTTGCAAATAACGATAATGATCCAATGGATGGTCATGGACATGGAACCCATTGCGCCGGTGTTATTGGAGCAACTCATAATGATATCGGAATTAGAGGTGTTATGAGTAAAGTAGAAATACTCCCTATTCAATTCTTAACGGTTTCTGGGCAAGGAACACTTGAGGGTGCAATTAAAGCAATTGATTACGCGACTTCAAGAGGTGTAAATATCATGAGTAACTCGTGGGGCGGAGGAGAGCCTTCGAAAGCTTTAACCGAAGCTATAGCAAAAGCTGAAAAAGCAGGAATACTTTTCGTGGCGGCTGCAGGAAATTCAAATAGTAATAACGATATAAAACCTACAGCCCCAGCAAATACTCAAATTAATAATGTGATTTCAGTAGGTGCAATGGATGGTAAGGCCAAAAGAGCAAACTTTTCTAACTATGGGGAAAAGACAGTTCACGTATTTGCTCCAGGAGTAAATATTTATTCAACAGTACAAAATAATAAATATAAAAAGATGTCAGGAACTTCAATGGCATGTCCTTTTATAGCAGGTGTTGCCGGTCTAATAATGGCAAACGAACCTAATCTAACTTACAAAGAAGTTAAATCTAGAATCATGACTCATGCTAAAGAAGGAAATAAGTTGAAAGACTATAGTGTTTCGGGATTCGTAGATTCCTTTCAATCTTTAGAGCACTAATTTAAAATGAATGAACTTCTTGTAGTATTTTATCCTTTGTTTCTATAAGAGGTTCATTTTAACTATTTATATTAAAAAATTTAAATTGCTTTAAATAAGTTTTCTTTTTCCATTCACCATAAAAAACGAATCTTTATGTATGATTTAACATAATGACTAACCATTCTAGAAAATCCGATTTTCTTCACTACCGAACACAATCCCACAGTGAACACATTGGTGATTATAATTTGGTCTATTTTCAAATGGTAGCTACAGAAGATTCAAAAAAATAAGAATTTTGAATTTTGTTCCATAAGCCATTGATATGATTGATAGAAAAGATGAATTGGTAAATAGAGTTGAAAAATTGATTACCAAACATATAAGATAGATTAACTGGTTGATATTATTAATAAAATTGATCAAAATGAAAACGAATTGGTAAATTCTAAAAAATGGCCTTGTGGTGGAATGGTAGACACGAGTGATTCAAAATCACTTATCTTCGCGTGTGGGGGTTCAAGTCCCCCCGAGCCCACCAGTTTAATAGTTTTCATTTATCAACTTTATCTAAGTCATTAAAATTTAAGTTAAGTAACCAGCTTATATTCCGATGAAATCTAAATGAATAGGAGAATTAACTCGATCATTACTTGGTTTATACCGCCAGCGTTTGCTGATGATATCGATAAGTATCGTAGATCGAGACTAATCGTCGTACTTTCTTTTATCTACCTTACTGTGGCACCTACATATGCCGTCATTTACAGCTCCTTCGGATTACACTTGGCGGGACTAAATACAGCACTCTGGTCACTTACAAGCATTACAGGCCTATATACCTTAAAGAAACTAAAGAGTATAAATTCTGCTGGACACCAATTTGCGCTTGCAGCATGTGCAATTATTATGGTGGATGTCTTATATACAGGAGGGCTAGACTCAAATGTCTTGGCCTGGCTTAGTATAGGTCCCTTGGTTGCACTGCTGATATCGGGAATATTTGCTGGTATCCTTTGGACAATTATAGTCACAATATTTTTAGTAACAATTTTCACCATGCAACTTAACGGTCACGTCTTTGTTTCACAGGTTTCTGAAAATATGTGGAGCTACTTTTACTTCTTTACTGCGCTAGGTTTTACACCAACCGTCACCTGGATTGCAGTCTCTTTTGAAGCCGGTAAGAACGAAGCCATAACGAAGTTTAAAACATCGCAAAAAGACTTAATACAAGCAAAAAATGAAATTGTTCTAAACTCTATGGCCGGGGGAATAGCACATGAAATAAATAGTCCGCTGACCGTAATCCATATGAATCTTAATCAATGTAAGAGACTTCTTAAGAAAGAAAAAATTCCTCTAGACAGAATTGAAGGTAAACTCGAAAGTATGATTGATGTAGCAGAGCGTATCTTCAGACTGACGAAGTCGCTAGGAACGTATGCTAAAACATCGAGCGCACCTGAAGAAATCACGAGTGTTAAAGTAGAAGATATTTTTAAAGATGTTTATTATTTCTGTGATTCGAAGTTCTCCTCTTCTGGAATTAAGATTGAATATCAAAACGAATATACTAGAACGACTATAAAGTGCAATCAAGTTACACTAGTCAATACCATTGTAAATTTAGTCGACGAATGTGTTAATAATATGGTTAATCAACAAGAGAAGTGGATAATACTTTCGAGTAAAAAAGACAAAGAGCTTTTTTCTTTTCTTATTTCCGACTCTTGTAAAAAAATAGAAAAATCAATTTCCAATCATATCGACACTCCTTTTTCCAAGAGTGAAGGGATTGAAAAGGGTTCGGGATTAAGAATTGGAGTTGTGACCAGTATCATAAAATCCATGGGTGGAACCTTATCTGTAGGCTCAAAAATTCATGATGGTAAGTTTGTAATATCTATACCCATCCACGAAAACACAAGGGACACCTAACTATGAGTGAAAATTTTGATCGATCCAAATATAAAGTCCTGGTAGTAGATGATGAAAATCTTATTGCCGATATTTTGACTGAAGAATTAGATGACCTTGGCTACCAATCCTTTTCCGTCTATAATGCAAAGGATGCCTTAGAGGTTATTGAAAAAGAATCTATAGACTTAGTCATTTCAGATATTAAAATGCCTATCGCATCTGGCATCGACCTCTTAAAAGAATCTATGCAACGAAATCCAGAGTCACCAGTTTTTGTTATGATGACTGGTTATGCAGATTTCGATGAAAAAATGCTTATAGAGATGGGAGCTAAAAAGCTTTTAGATAAACCCTTTAATTTTGACCTGATTGACGAACTTGTAAAGTCTATATTATTAGAAGGCTCAAGGTAGGTGCTAACCTTAGTACTTACCCACCGTTTTTAAGACTTGTGCTATCGCTTCAATAGATTTCTTTTCTTTTTCGCCTTTAGGAAAGTCGCCTTTATCAAGGATATCTAATGATAGTGAAACCGCATAGAATCCAAGTCTCATCTCAAGCTCTGAAATACTTTTAGGAGCCTCTGCTGATATTTCTTGATCCATTTGAATGATTCTTTTTTGAAATTCTACGATATTATTTTTGAATTGCCAGATGACTTGGATATAACTATTTAGCTTCATATCTTTAATTAGTTTTGCTTGTTCAATAGTAAGTCTTTTGTCCGTCTGAATATCGAGGGCTTTTTTTTCCATTTCATAGGCTAAATATTCATTCTTATCAGGTGAAATATCTATTTTTGTTATAAGGTGATCTAGGTGCACCAGTTCATGTATCAGCATGACAGCGGCCCATTCATTACTAATATCATAGGGACGAATTAAGACTCCATTAAAGCCACTGATAACTCTTGCGGATAAAGTTGGTCCATCTTGAGATAAATAAGAATGATCTTTTGAAAGCACAAAAAGCATTCCTCTTCCGATAGTTCCAGAGCTTAAAGAAATAATATTATTATCTTTTTTAATTTTACTCCAAGTTAGCTCTTTCCATAGCTCTCCTAGTTTCGATAACTTTATATTATCAGAGAAGTTCTTCTTACTGCCGATTGAGCTTAAAGATTTAGAGTATATTTGCATAATTTCATTTGAAGAAAGCAGATTATTATCTAATGGTTTTGATTCGTTTTTTTTTGGTAATTCGCTTGCACAAGATAAAAGCATAAATATTAAAATAATTTTTTTCACGTTATCTCCGAGGTATCTATGAAGTGTTCTTAAGCTTATTTACGCTGAGCTTTAAGCATCGCCCTAAACTCTTTATCTCTAGCACGCTTAAACTCTTTAGCTTTTTGATGATATTCTGATTGAGCTATAGAGCTTTCAGTCGGCGCCTTATTTTTTTGATCTAGTTTGATCTTTGCTCGTAATTCCTTATCACGTGCACGCTTAAGTTCTTTTGCCTGTTTATGAAACTCTGATTCTTGTATCTGTTTTTTTTGACTTTGAGCTGAATCCTTAATTTTGGCCCTTAGCTCCTTATCTTTAAGGCGCTTAAGTTCTTTAGATTTTTCATAGTACTCATTCCCCTTTAAAGATTTAGTCATACTTGAAGCTTTCTCAAGCTTAACATCTTCTTTGATTTTTAAGCGAAGTTCTCGGTCTTGAGTTTTTTTGGCTTCCTTAGCCTTTTGATAAAACTCATCATCAACAAGACTATGTTTAGGTTTTTTCTTCTTTTTAGGACGATCAAACTTTGGGCCCTTCTCTTCAACGAGCTTAATCATATAGGCAATCAGCTCTTCATCTTTTTTATCTTCAAGTTGAATGTAGACATCAAATGTTTCAATTAAATATTGAGTCAAATACTTAATAAAGAGTTCGTTTCGATTAAGTTTAAATTGTTTTAGGAAAGTATCTTCTCCTACAACATGGATTGCAAACAAACCAGTTGTATGAAATTCATTGAGTAGTGGAATACAAAAGTAATCAGATGGCTTAAGTGAACTCCCACCATTAGTTCCAAGGCGGATATGGTGAGCACATTGCGCTTTGTTACCAGAGGCGACACAGGGCTGCTTTCTCAGCCAGCTGAGATATTTTGGATTGCGGTGATTTTTGTGTTTAGACAATTCCATAGTTTATAGTTCTCTTGTTAACCTTAACTATAGAAATCTTATTGAAAAATGAAAAGAAGAAATAACTTTAATTTATCTAAATACACTATTGAGTACAAGCTTCTAACTTATGTCCTACACGTACTATCGTGGTTACTGAATTGTCATCAGATGCCTTATTCCAATCCACATGAACCTTTCCGTTGGTGAACATCTCTACAACAATCCCTTCGGCGCCGTTGTTATCAATAATTCCATAACCATTACGAAGCTTACCTAAACAAATTATTGCAAATGCCAGCTTATCCGTAGAAGTCGTCGTATTTACATAGGAAGGCTTATCCCAATCAATATAGACCTCGCCCCCTTTAAGGACTTCAACAATGCTCCCGATGTCATTATTTGCATCGATAACACGATCTCCAGCACATAGCTGGTCATCAGGGCATGCCATGGCACTAAAAGAGAATAGAAAGATGAGCATAAGCCCAAAAATGTACTTCATCAAAACTCCAACAAATTAGATTTTCTATACTTTATCAATAAAGTGAGAAGTTTTGACCATTTTCAAATTTTTTACAGAGTACTGTACAAAATTTAAGCGTTATTTTTTGATTTTCTTTACATGGGCATTAAAGCGCCTCATGACAATTGAGTGTAGAATCGCTTGTGTATACTTATAAATAAACCAAGGAAGAGCAGGTCTATAGTCTAGTAAGCCTATAAGTACTGACTGGCTCGACTCAATCCAACGAAACTCTAAGCGTCCATTAAGGGTGGTCTCTCTTGCTAGAAGCCCGCCTAAAATATAATAAACAATACGTGTTGTACTTGTTCGTTTTTCACTTTTTTGTAAAACAAGTAGATTGTACTTATTAAATAATTTAAAGAAAACGAGATCTTTTTCCTGGATCACTGTAACAAGGGGCTTTAGTAGTTTTGGTAACCAATTAAAGTAGAGAGCTGAAATCTCCTCAGCCGATACAAAGTCAACTTTCTCAATTCTCTGAATTGATGTGACATTTTCCATCCATCTAAAGTTTATATTGGCATTATAATTAATTATAATACGTCCCCAGCTCTCAGGCTCTAGACATACACCCCGCTTCAACGATTCCATAAAGTTAGTATACTTGTGATTCTCGACTATTAATTGCTGATCTTTGTTTACAACCATTTCATGCTTAAGGGATTCGACTAGAGGATATACTAAATTTGAGGGAGTAGAAGTTATCCGTGAAACCCAAAGTTTTGAGAGTCCTGGAGAAAAGAAAGGGACATTTACAATTAGCCTCTTTTTATTAAGTACCTCTGCAGTCTTCTTAAGCATATCCATATAAGTTAATATGTCTGGTCCACCAATATCATAAAGATCATTGAGACTCTCGTGATTTTCAATACAATAGTTTAGACTTGAGAGTACATCCTTCAAATCAATTGGCTGGCTTTTGGTTAAGGTCCATGCAGGACAAATTAAGGCCGGTAGTCTTTTTACAAGCTTTTCTAGAATAGTAAAACTACTTCCATTTGGACCAACTATAAGGCCGGCCCGAAGAACAGTCAGATCATTATTAAATTGTGAAAGTGCACTTTCAACCTCGAGTCTGCTCAGTAAATGATTAGATAAGTTTTTGTCCGGAGGTATGATTCCACTTAAATAAATGATCTTCTTAACTTTGTTCTTGCTTGCCGCTCGTGCAAAGTTATCTGCGAGATAAAGGTCAAAGTCAGTGAAGTTCCCTTGAGATAATGCCGTTGACGGCAACATCGAATGAATAAGATAGATTAATACATCAACATCCTCAGTTGCTTTCTCTACGTCAATCAATGAGAAGCCATTACAGCGCCTCCAAGTGACATTCCCCTTCTTTGCACCATCCATAAGTGGTGAAACTTTTCGACTTAAGGCTATGACTTCAATATCTGATTTCTCTGCAAGAATATTGAGTAAATTCTTTCCAATAAATCCAGTGGCGCCAGTGAGGCAGACCTTTAACATTATAAAACCTTTGCTTCAGTAAATGGTTTAGCATAACTTAATCGACTTAAGACTTCAGTCGTATGGTAAGAGTCTAACCCAGATCCACAAACAGTTCCTGCCTTTGCAAGATTGATAAAGCCATCAGCTTCCATGGCATCCTCAGGTAAGTATACATCTTTGACCTTAGCAATAATTAGATGTGTCCCATTTTCTTCAATAATAATTTCCCTTTGAAATTCAAGAGAAATACTTATTTGAGACTCAGCAACAAACGGGGCAACAAAGTCATCTCTATAATCTTCTGTTAGACCACAATGGTCAAACTCGCTCTCAGATCTGTCGTATCTTGCACTCGTTTGATGAGCTTTTTTATATATTTTTTCATTCACATGATTGAACGTACACACTTTATTTTCTCTGAGGTTATCAAGTGTATGCCTTGGAGAAAGATCTGGCCTAATTATAAAGCCTAATAATGCAGGGTCGCTACCTAAATGAAATGCTGAGCTAATGATAGAGACATTTGTTTTTCCGTCTGCACTTATTGATCCGATGAGGTTCAAAGCTTTATAGCCAGAAAGAGAGTTAATAAAGGCGGCTCTTTTTCTTTTCGAGAACTCTTCAAAGTCAGAGTTACTTATTTTCACCATGGTATTTGACTCCCATCCCAAGACAAAAAAGAACCTGTATCCTCAATAGTCTGGTTGCTTATAACATTTAATATATTCTTTGCCGTATCACTAGGCGAATGAAGCTTGTATTTAGTATTTGAGATATAAGGTTTAGACAGTTCAGTAATAGTTGTCCCTGGATGAATTGAAAGGGTTATAATATCAAGCTTGTTTCTCGAAAATTCTAAGGCCATATTTTTCATCAACATGTTCTGAGCTGACTTAGAGCTTCGATACCCATACCAGCCTCCCATCCTATTATCCTCAATACTACCGACCTTTGCGGATACACTTGCAAAGCAAGACAACGTTTTTTTCGGAAAGAGTCTATGGAAGTACTTACCAATTAGGACAGAAGAAATACTATTCACTGCAAAGTACTTAAGCAGAGTGTCTTTATTGATATCATTCAAACTTTTCTCTGGTTTGATATCTTCATGACCCAAAAAACCTATTGAGCTAATAATAAGGTCTATATTAGTACTATCTTCTTTTAGCTCTTTTGAAAAATTTCCTAATGATTTCTCGCAAATAGGATCAAGGTGCTTAACCTCAAGTCTCACAGGAAAGTCGACTGCAAGGCTCAAGAGATCATCCGCCTTGGCCTTATTATTATATGTGGCGAAGACTTTTACTTTCGGATTTTCTTGCAACAACTCAGCTACTATTGCCAACCCTATACCGTGGCCAGCACCAAATACAATGGCATGATTAATGTCTGTAAGGTTAAATTTTTCTTTCTCGGCCATCTAGTCTAGCTCCATGAAAAGAACATAAAATAATGAAACAACCCTGATTCCCCAAAGAATAGTGCGTATCCAATTTGTTTTTATGAGTTTGGTAATGACTGCATCATCCTTTCCACTTATGAGAGTACTGTGGCAAGGAACACTCAATAAGAATGTAGAGAGCCAAATCAATATAATAGAAGCAAGGTTAGCGAAAATTAGAATATAGAAGTCAATAATAGTAAATAAGAGAGAAATTGCAATGGCCAACTCTAATACCATCAGTGGCAACACAATAAAGCTGATCGATCTTGAATGAAACTTTTCAAAATCTACAAACTTATCCTTATCTATCCAGTGGAAGCTAGGATAATGAACAAATTGAATAACAAGAATTAAACCGAATAATATACAAGCTATTGTAAAATTTGATATCCAAAGTAATGGAACTAAATCAACAGACGTGAGTTCTAAAAACAACTTCTAATCCCCTTTTTACTTACGCTAGCATTGAAAAAAAATCGTCGCAAGAGATTGTTCTACATATATCGAAAATTTACTATTTGTATAGGTTCCCCTTCGCCATTGTTTTGTCACTAAATACTCTGTATAATCCCTCTATGATAGAACGAATACCGTTTTTAGGCTTTAGCGAACCAATTAGCTCACTTACTCACCTTATCTCTGCTCTGATTTTCTTATATTTTGGATCTAAAATGATTTGGCAAGGAAGAGGTAATGCTGTCAGAGTCATTAGCCTATTGCTTTATATTGGTTGTGCCGTTTTTCTCTTCTCTATGAGTGGAGTTTATCACCTCCTTGAAAAAGGGACTACATCCAACTATGTTTTACAAGTCCTTGATCATGCAGGTATCTACTTAATGATAAGTGGGTCCTTTACACCCTTTCAGGTTGTTTTACTTAGGGGATATAAAAGGTGGATTCCATTAACATGTATATGGTTACTGGGTATTACAGGTCTTACACTCACCTCTATTTTCTTTAGTACAATGCCCGAATGGTTATTATTAAGTTTCTTTATTTCAATGGGCTGGATGAGTGTTTTTACTGTCTGGTTTATTAGAAAAGTTGATTTTAAGTCAGTTAAGTATCTTTTTATCGGTGGACTACTTTATACTACGGGAGCAATTTTTGACTTTGCAAGGTGGCCCAGTCTTATACATTCAGTTTTTGAAGCCCATGAAATTTTTCATATCTTTGTCACTGCAGGTGCACTTGTTCACTTTAAAGCCATTTACCGATTATCAACAATACCCGTCAGTGACCAACTAGATGTTTATATAAGAGTACTCCCCAATATATATAAAGCTCACTTTTCCACTGAGCATGGTCAACTTGAAGCCCAAAGTGATGAGGGTATGCGATTGAAGATAAAAGCCTGGATAGAGACAAACTATCTAAAAGCTCTAACTCCCAAAAATGTACGTTTAAAATACTTTAAAGAAGACAAACTAGACTGAAGACTTGGTCATCTTTACTTCAGATAAGAGAGTTCTATTGACCGGACACTTATCAGCAATTGCCAAAATTTTCTCTCTTTCTTCGGTGTTCAAGTTTCCAATAAGCTCTATATGCTTATGAATAACATCTTGTTTTAAATCGCCTCCTGTATCCGCCTTCTCATGTGTCAGTGCTACCTTTATACTTTGAAGGTCAAAGCCCTTTCGATCTGCATACATTCTCATAGTCATAGATGTACAGGCACCAAGACCACTGAGAAGTAGTTCATAAGGTGCCATTCCTAGATCATCGCCCTTTACACTTTTAGGCTCATCTGCCACAAGTTGGTGCTTTGGAGAGGTAATATCATTAGTGAATTTAAAACCATGACGAGACTCTACAAAAACACCTTCCTTAATGACTTTAGTTTCCACCTTATCTATATTTAGATATTTTGTAACCCACGAACTTATGACTTCCGCTATGTACTGTGCATCTTTAACCTTGGTTATAAGGTGATCAATCTTATCCAGAGAAATATAACTCTTAGGATGCTTTAAGGCACCATAGATCTTTGCGGCATGATCAACTGACACTGTGGCATCTATTGGAGAATGCAGAATAAGAAATGATTTTTTAGATCTAGATAGACATGTGAGAAGATCTTGCTCATTTATGTCATCTATAAATTGCTTTTGTATTTCAAACTCTCTGCCGGCAAGGTTAACTTTTGCGCGACCTAACTCATTAATCTCAGCAATATTACTTTTAAATAAATGAGAGACATGTTCAACATCACTTGGAGCACCAATTGTTACAACTGCTTTCACTTCATCAAGCCCTTCTTGAAGTTTTAAAACTGCTGCTCCCCCAAGACTATGTCCAATAATCAACTCTGGTGCTGAATATTCCTCTCTAATAGCACTGTAGGCAGACTTAAGGTCGTCTATATTTGATGTGAAGTTAGTGTTTGCAAAGTCACCTTCAGAGTTACCAAGACCAGTAAAGTCGAAACGCAAAGTTGCAATCCCAAGCAAGCTCAAGTGCTTGGAAATTTTAGAAGCTGCGATGAAGTTCTTAGAGCAGGTGAAGCAATGGGCAAATAAAGCAAACGCTTTAGGCTTACCAGCTGGAAGCTCTAAGCGACCAGAGAGGGTTTCACCATTTGAGTTTTTGAAATCAAATTTTCTCGATACTTGCACGTCACAATCCTAATTAGTTAATTATAACTCTGACAATATCGTTAGTTCGCACTAAGAGTCAAAAGGAGAGAAAACTGTGACGAGTAACTCTTACACTCCGCGCAATTTATTGTTTATTTAATTAATATTTGTGGTAAAAATTTTAAACAATAGACAACTTAAAGGATAACCATGAAAAAACTATTAATTGCACTTACTTTAACTGCATCTATGGCACAATCTTTCGCTGCTGCTGGATTTTTAGCTGGCTTACACGATCAAACACTAGCTCTAGGCGGAATGCTAACTTCAACTACTGTTTCTGTTTATGCATCACCACTTGCTGGTTTAGTTGTATTTCTTGAGGACGGATCACAATCTTTGAACTTAGGTTCTCCAGAAGCTGTTGAAATGTTACAAATTGCAGTAGAAAATACTAACGCTGGTGAAGCATCTGCAGAAGATATCTCAACAATTGAAATCTATGCAACTGCTCAAGAAATGACAAGCTCAGAAGTTATTGCTGCAGTTACTGCTGAATTATAATTAAAACAAGTATTTAAGACGATATAGGGAGCAATTTATTGCTCCCTTTTTTTGTCCAAAAATTAAACACCCAATGAAATTCATTCACTTCACCTGAGAATAAATGAAACAAGTTATATACTTAAGCCTATGAAAATACATATCCTATTAGTTCTCGTAACCCTACTTATATCTCTATTTAGCTATGGTAATACTGAAGTATTAAAAAAGACTAAACGAGTATCCTTAATCTTTGTGGGAAAGACTGAAGGTGGTTTTAGTGAATCTTCATTTGGCCATGTGGCGCTAAGACTATCTCAACACGAAAACTTCACTGTTACAGATGCAACTCTAGAGTTTGTGGCGGATATACCTGAAGGGGAATTTTCCCTCAAAAAATATATTAGAGGTGCTGGGATAGCTCCATACAAAGTAGCTGCAAAGCTTTTACCTTATTATGAATTCAAAAAGATTAAAAGAATAGAAGAAGATAGAGATATTACGCTTGTTGACCTTAATTTAACAGATGAAGAGGTACAAAAAGTCACACAGTATATAATTAACTTTCAAAACAATGAAACATTAGAAAATTATACGTTCTTCTATAAAAATTGCTCATACTTTGCCATTCAGGCAATAGAAAAAGCTATCGGAAAAAAGCTACCCTACAAATCTCTACCTTGGCTTACCCCAGGCGTACTTATTGGAGATGGTATTGGTACAGCAAAGCATATTATCTCAAAGGCCAGTCACGAGAGAATGCGCTTCGCAGACCGTGCAATAAAAAAGAATAAGTTAGAAGATGCCTTCCCGAAAAAAAGTTGGATAAACCGCTTCATAACAAACCTTGGAAGCGAGAGCTTCTACATAAGGCAAAATTCTTATTTAAAACTATTGGCACTAAATAGTCATAATAAAACTAGCGATAAAACTAATAAAGAGATTCGCTCACTAGTTCGATACCTAAAAACCGCTGAGACTGAGGGAAATAAATTTGCCATAAATAATCTATTTTCTAATCCTCAATATAAAAAAGTCATTGAATTAGCACCAATTAAATATAATCTTTCAATGCCAAAAGATAAGTCCAAGATAAAGCACAAACTTGTTTTAAAAGACAATCTGGTTCAAATTCAACTTGAATGGAAAAAAAGAGTAAGAAGAGCCAATTCAAAAACACGAAGATACGTAACAGTTAAAAAGTTAGTTCCAATCAAAGAACTAGAATACACCCCAGAGACATACGCTATTACTTTTAATGGTATGCAAATGGGTACATATCTAAAACATAAAAAGCTTGATTTCGTTCTGTCTCAAAGACTTGATTACGGTATTGATATTGATGTAGAATCGAAAACCATTCATACACTTGTCTACTTAGACTCTTCCGATAAAGTTAAGTCACCCCAGTTAAACTATGAAACACTAAAAGCGAAGGGTATACTTGCTGTAAATAATAACAAGGATTTTCAAGGATCTGGTGGAACTTGCTATGCAATGGCGATGCTACAAAAAGCTCTTATAGAGAGGGTTACATTCCTACCTGAAAAGGCACAAAACTCAACGTTAAATAAACTCGAGCTTCTTAGAAGAGTCTATAAGGGCGAATACGCAATTATACCTGGCCATAAAAACATCAATGACTTTACAGCTTCAATTGAAAAAGAAGAGTTAAAGACATTTATTATTACGGTTCAAAATGATCTAAATTTAAATCCAGCGGTTCAACTTTATCAGAACTTACGTTATCAAGGAGTTCTTGACAGTAACTCACTTCCCAAACTCAAAGCAATGCTTACTGAAGGAGTAATAGTTCCCTTAACAATAGGAAGAATGGTGAAAGGAACGAATAAACTTGATAGTAATGTGGGACATATTATTCTTGTTTTTGATATTAATAAGCAAGATGACGGCACACATCGACTGACCACATATGACCCGAACACAGGGCTACATACTCTTTATGTATTAGACAATAACTTCAAACTACAGTTTCCATACTTTAATAGTGATTTCGATTTTATTGGTGATATTAAATTTATGGAACAAGCACAAATTGAAATTGATCATGCAGTGAGATCGAGAGAGTTTAGACTTGATGAATTAGACTTGAGATCAAAGGATGATAATACGATTGTTCTTGGACCTGGCCACATCCTCACAATTCTAAAATAGTTTATGATAAGACTTTGCGCTCTTTCAGAAGAAACATACTCGCAAAGATAATAGTTGTACCTACACTCTCCAAAAGAGTGAGGGTACTTTGGTGAGTAATCATATCTAGAATAAGTGCCACAGCAGGAACAAAAAAAGTTACACTCGACGCTTCAACAGAACCCATTTCACGAATTAATCTAAAAAAGACTATAAATGCAAGACTAGTTGATATAAATGATAAATAAAATATACTCAAACCATTTTCAGACTTTAGAAGCAAGCTCCACTCAAATACTCCATCAACAAAATATGCAAGTATCCCTAAAAATATCGCCGAAACAGAATGTTGAATAATTAAATTCACAGGAGAAGATAGAGAGGTCTCCTTCACTAAAATACTTCGATTAATATTTATTCCTAAGGCATAAAACAAAGACATTCCAATAAGTGCACAAAGTCCCTTGATTTCTTCAATACTACCTTGCAACTGAACCTTTGGGCCGAAGATAACACTAATTCCAATAAAGCCAAGGATCAATCCAAGTATTTTTACTCTCGTCACTGATTTAATATTACGAAAAAGAGATATTCCCATTAATAAGGTCCAAAATGGTACCGTTCCATTTAGAACGCCAGCAATACTAGCTGAAATATATCTTTCCCCCCAAAATAAAAGGGAAAATGGAATACCAATAGAGCATAGACCCGCTAGACTCGAATAGAAAACTCTCCGATCAAATAAATTTGGAACTCCTTTAAAGTGTTTGAAATAGATGCAACCTAGAAAAATAAGGGCAAAGAAAACTCTATAGAAGGCAGCTGTAAAAGATGGAATCTCTGCTATCGCATACTTAATGACTACAAATGACCCTCCCCAGAATGTGGCGAGAGAAAAGAAGAGGATTCTATTTACCATTTATTAAAACGTTTTCGCTGCTCTAAATATTGCCCATAACGAGTTTCGAATTTCCTTATTGAGCTCTTTTCTCGCTGAACTCCAAATAAGAACATTATTTAAAGTCCTTATGGCCGAGTTACGAACATAAGATAAGTTATAAGCTGAGACTGCTATTTCGGTTTCACTGACTTTGTAAACATTTGCCACAAGTATTCCTGTTTCAAATAGCTTTGAGAAGTTACGTTGTTCGTGAATGACTGAGCCTAAGTACTCTTTCGAAGAGTTATCAAGAGCACGAGATTCATCGATTATCATTTGATTTCTTTCACCTTCCAGAATACCTGTCTTAGTAGAGAAGAACTCAAGCTGATAGTTAATTTTTACAACAACTTTAGTTTTTGTCATATTATAAAGGTTTGAACTCACTTTTGAATTAAGACTGGAGTTATAAATCACTCTCAGATTCTTATCTGTATTCACTACTGCAGGGTCGAGATCAACTTTTGAGTAATCAATTCGGAACTGAGCTCTGGCCAAAAGCATGCTCAGGCTTTTCTCTCCTGGAGTCAGATTTTTATCTTCGAGAAAACTTAAATTCGTACTATGTAATTCCTTTGCTGGGAATAGATCCGTAAAATAAATGAGTTTATCATTTTCAATTGAATCAATATGTCCAAAGTCCTCTAAAGAATCTTGATTTCGAAGTACTTCATTTGCCAAAGCAAACTGAGTAAATATAAGAAGTAAAAAGAAAATTTTTTTCATGGATAGAAGCCTAAGTTGTTGCTTGTTATAAGAAATTATTTTTCCATAACTCATAGAATTTGTCTAAATTTTTAATCTCTTGAGTGTCTCAGAAAGTGGATTTAAGACATTACTTTCGTGGTAATCCTTCATCTTCTCCCCCCGAGTCCAGTCTGAGCACTCAGCTCCATCTTTTTGTGAAATATTAGCGCCAGTACCGCGCACAAGAACTCCCACAATCTCATTACGATCGTTTAATGTTGGAGATCCAGAGTTCACAGAGAAAATATCGAGTTCATGTCTAAAGGAGTTTTCCTTTGGTCTCATCTGTTTAATCTCTCCATACCCCGTCCACTTCATAGGCACACCTAAAGGATATCCTAAGATAGAAATTTGATCTCCCTCACTCAATGGAGACAGGTTAAGCTTCATAGGCTTTCTAGTTGTTTTACGGTTAAGCTTTATAATAGCGAGATCAATCGAATCTTTAAATTGTGTATCAAAGTAATTATATTCTTCTTTGATTCCTTCATAAATATTTTTAGCTTTAATAATAAGTTCATCAGAATAGAAAGATTCTTTCTTATAATCAAAAACAAAATAGTAATCTTTTCTTTGAGTCCCCTCGCCATCAATGCAATGAGCAGCTGTTAAAACCATATCGTCAGCGATCAGAGCACCGGAACAATTACTAATAATCTTTTGGTCTTTAAATTTAGAATCTGAACACATTGGATAAAGAGTTTCCAAGGATTTATATGAGGCCCTAAAATTACCATCAGGGAGCTTCGTCAGTTTACTTTTTGGTATAAGAGCGATACTTGCTTGTGAGAGTTCTTGGATATCTGTGGGCATATCATAATACTCAACACGGTCATCATCGCCAAAAATGACTGCCATTGAGTTAACGGAATACAAGTAAATACAGATAAATAGTAACTTCATAAGATATTTATAAGTTATGAAGTCTAGATTGGCCTTTAAGTTGAAGAAATTACAGACTAATTAAGTAGTTTTCGAATAACTCCATCATCAGCAGCAAAGTATATATACCCGTCATTTGAGACAGTTACAGCGCGAATTCTAAGATCGTCGTCATCAAATAGTTTTAGCTCTTTTTTAGTTTTGAGATTATATATATGAAGGTGACTCTCTGCCAGAGCTCCAACAACTAAAGAGCCTTTTAACTTAGGGTATTTATCTCCTTTATACATTAAAAGGTCGCTGGGAGCGATGCTTGGAGCATAGTACTTGATTGAATCAACCATCTTTGCATTCTTCTCGCGATAATCTCCCACCCAAAGGGGTAGAGTATATTCTTTACCATGAGAAACTATAGGCCACCCATAGTTGGCTCCTGGGGTGATAATATTAATTTCATCCCCACCTCGTGGCCCGTGCTCCATTTCATAGAGAACTTTAGAGTCCTTATCATAGTACAAACCTTGCCCGTTACGATGTCCATAACTCCAGATAGCAGCAAGCTTTCCTTTTTGACCGATAAATGGATTACCTGCGGCAGCGTTCCCGTTACCATCTAGCTTTAATACTGATCCAAAGTGAGTCATTAAATCCTGCCCATTAGGTCTTATTCCTCTATCTCCAACTGTCATATAAATATTATTATTTTCATCGAATTGAATACGTGATCCGAAATGATGTCTTTTACTCGATTCACCTATAGCGACAAAAATCTCTTTAAAGTCGTTCAGTGATTTTCCATCATAGATTCCGAACCCTAAAGCTGTTGTTCGATCACCGTCTTTGAGGCTTATTGAGTATGTTAAATAGACTCTTTTATTTTTGGAAAAGTCAGGGTGAAGTTTAACATCCAACAGTCCGCCTTGCCCTCTAGCATATACCTTAGGAGTTCCTTTGATTATTCGTGCTTTTTTAGTGATAGGATTATAAACCTTTAGTCTGCCTCTTCTTTCAGTAAACATGATTTCATTTTCAATAAATGCCATGGACCATATGATTTCCTGGCCAGAAACAACCGTTTCATATTTAAATGAAAAAGCATTTAATGGAAGTATTAATAGTAAGATTAAAAATTTCATTTTTATTTTTCCTTTAAAGAGTAGTTCATTGAGTCTCTAGTCATGATTCTCGTATAAAGTCCTCTTGGAAGAAAACTTAAAAGTCTCACAACATTACTTATGATAAATGGAAAGGCATACAACACCTTATTCTTATCAATTGCTCTTAGTATGAGCTTCGCCGCCTTATCTGAATCCATTAAGAATGGCATTGGGTGATGATTTCTTCTTGTTAATGGCGTATCAATAAATCCTGGAGCGATACATGTAACACTAATGCCCTGGTCCTTTAAATCAATTGCAAATGACTCACACAATTGTTTAACTGCAGCCTTTGAGGCGCTATAAGCAGAGACTCCAGGCAGGCCATTAAAAGCAGCAAGACTTGATATCGCAATCAGTTTTCCCCTTTTTTGTTTAAGCATTATTTTCATTGCGGGCTCAAAAGCATTAAGCACTCCTACAACATTCACTTCATAAATTTGTCTTGATTGATCAAAGTCTGGGATCTTTTTCTTCTTAGCATATCCAATTCCAGCTGAGGCCACCATATAGTCCAGACCATGTTCAGAGAAATACTCTAAGATCGTTATCTCCATGGCAACTTTGTCTGTGACATCGGCTTCGTATTTATATAAATTTTTGTGATTAAAATCTGAGACTTTATCTAGGCTACGACTACAAATACCTACTGTTGCCCCACGATCAAGATAAGCCTGGGCCATAGCAAGACCTATTCCAGAGGTGCCCCCAGTAATAAAAACACTTAGTGACATGAGCTTTCCTTCTTAAAAAATCGTGGCTTAATTTCTTCTTTCCAAACTCCCTTGGCGAGTAGGACCATGAGAATTATCGCCGAAGCACTCTCCCACCAAGCGGCCCCATGTTCATGCTTGCTAAGCATCTCATTAAGCTGAAGAGTAAAAAAGTTTTCATATAAATAATCAGCAATAAAAGAAAAAATAAGTGCGACAAAAACTATTGAAAAAATATTAATAATAACGCCTTTTTTACCAATATATTTTTGAAGAACAGCTATATTAGAAATATTTGTGGCGGGTCCTACTAATAGTAATAGTAAGGCACTTCCAGGAGATAATCCTTTAAGCATTAAGGATACTGCAATAGGAGTTGAGGCCGATGCACAAATGTATAAAGGCACACCAATAGCTAAAATCATTAAGCGATTTTCAACCATTCCCATTCCCATAAAGAAATTTTCAGGAACTAAAAAATCAATGAGTGCCCCAAGCAGGATTCCAATCGTTAACCAACCAGCAATATCATCACTAAGTTTTCCAAAGCCATATTTAAACATTCCTTTAAACTTGGTAGAGAAGTCGGCCTCTGAAGTTGTTTTTCCAGTTTTCGGGCAACACCCTTTTGTGGGCCCTTCTTTTTCTTCTGGTGGTAACTCAAAATCATTAAACATAAATTGAAGAGTTCCAGCAAAAAACGCAGAGCAGAATGCCGCTATCGGTCGAATAGTAGTCATTGGTAAGTCAATTAGAGCATATGTAATAGATATTGAATCAACACCAGATTCAGGAGTTGCAATTAGAAAGGCTGAAGTCGCACCATTTGAAGCCCCACTTTTTTTAATTGTTACAGCTGCAGGTATTACTGAGCATGAGCATAAAGGAATGGGAACACCCACTAATGCTGCCTTAAACACTGATGAGAACTTATCTGCCCCCAACCATTTTTTAACTTTATCGACTGAAATGAATTGATGAATGGCACCAGAAATTAAAAGCCCGAATAATAGGTACGGTGCTGACACTAATAAATATGCCCAAAGAACGTTTAAATACTCCATACTTACTCCTCTATGAAAGGCTAACACAGTCTATTGAGGAGGTCTTCAAAATTGTAATCTACGTTAGAATTCGAGATTGAGGAATTTTACTAATATGTAGTTTCATCCTGCGCAGCTTTTCTTTAACTGCTACCTGCTCTTTTTCAGAACTTAGCTCAAGTAAAAACTCTAAATACTGTACAGAGTAACCCATGGGTACTGGCCCAGTAAGACCATAACGAGCTATTTTTAATGCCATTGTTTTTTTGAATTGCTCTTCAAATAATCTCTTTATAATACTTTTTGAATGTTTAGTTTCACCTGTTTTATTCTAGACCCATGCCCAAGAGATAGAGTCATCTCCTAGTAACTTTAGTAATTTACCCTTATCAGATTCAAGTCTAGTCATCTGAACTGTAGTAAGCTCTTTTGCCCAAGCTCCTTTATAATAAATCATTTTTTCCAGTTCACTTACTAAATGCATTGGCTGAATAGGTTGGTGAATATAGGCACTAAATTTATCTAGTTCTAAAACTTCATTTAAAAATTTTAAAAGAAATAGCTTATTAGTCTCAACTGTATTTAGCTCGCGAGTCTGTTGAGTCTGTACTAATTCTGAAATTAACTTTGTAGTATCAAATCGACTTGGAGGTGCCATTTTTCCATAAACTGAATCCGCAAAAGTTGAAAAAAACAAAACACAAAAGAATTGAAACACTTAAATTTTTAACACTAAAAAACATTTTTAACTCCATCAAGATTTGCTAGCAAAAGATTAATCTCTTATTATGCATATATGATAAGTAAGATCTTAGTATTATTCAACTATAACCCGATCGATTCTCTCACTAAATCGCTAGATTTAATTCGAATCTATACTTTTAGAAAAACCTTGAAGATCAACATCTTGCGTAAAGTCTATATAACAAGCCACTTACGGCTTGGAAGCATTTTTATAATTGCTTCCCTGTTCTACCTCCCTATTGCACTAACTAGGCCAGAGCTCCTTTTAGTACTCGGTCCTCTCATATATGGCTACTTTCATTTAGTGGCGAGTTATTACTTTACTCAACCTTTGGCCAGCAGCCAGGAGCATGAAAGCTCTTCAAAAAAGAAATTTCTTCTATTCTGTATCGCCACATTTTTAATAATTACTTTTAATTATTTCTTCTATAACACTCCACTAACTGAGAACTTACCTAAAGACTTTTTTGAAATTATTACTGCAACAATTCTGAGCTTATTCATTATATATAAATCAAAAATCAAAAGTTTTGCTATGATGTTATTTATACTTCTTATTAACCTTGGACTACTTTCGTACGCTTGGCATGAGCCTTTGATTTTTGTGAGTATAACTTTACTTATTCATAATTGGATTGCTTTTATTTACTGGATCGTTGTTTCCAAAAATAAAAAGAACCAACTCACGGCCATCGGTGCCACAGTATTTTTTGGAGCTATACACTATCTAACCCTTGCAGGTCATATGGACTTTCTTATAAACTTTCAAACTCAAAATTCAATATTTAATACTGATGTAGCAGGGACTTCCTGGTTACTCGCTCCATGGTCATTTGATCCGATTGTAGGACAAAGAGCTCTCGTTCTATATACCTTCGGGCTTGCCATACATTACTTCATTTGGCTTAAGGCCATACCTGAGAATAGACAATTCAGAGAAACTCCAAATAGTTACAGAGAAGGGTTTAAGATACTGAAAAAAAATATTGGAAAGCATATTGCAATATTTATTATAGGACTTTGCCTTATTAGCACTTTCTTGTGGATGTTTAACATCCCACGAGGATCTGAAATCTACTTTGCACTGGCAACCCTTCACGCGTGGATTGAATTGAATTTTTTGATTTCAAGAGTGCTTACACGAAATTCGGCCATTATATTAAGAGAATAATATTAAATAAAATGAGGATTAATATAGATTTGAGCTCGTACTATAAGATGAGTAATCATATGTCATTTCAAACACTTCGCTATCACAAATAACAAATAGAAGTCCAACCGGCTTTCTATCCCTATTAACTTTAGCAAAAACAACAGGGTCTTTAATTGTTAATTCTGGACATAGGTTTTGAAACTTTCTCTTCATAGACTTTGAGTCATAATCAGAAATAATATTATAAACTGAATTTGCTTTGAGCGTTACGAAGTTGCCCACTAATAACGTGTCTTCTAGAACTGAACTATGAAGATTCACTCCAGACCCATTTACTGTAAGACCAAGATTTTTATAAAAGTTAACAATAAATAGTTCATTTCCAATACAATTATAGCAAAGCCCCTCAGGTACTTCGCACATAGTTTCGCTATCACATACAGAAAGACAAACTCGAGGTGATTCCTCATCACAAGTAAGAGTGATCACTTTTCCATTTGTAAGGTTCCAAGATGTTTCCACGTTAAAATTTGCATAAACACTCTGAGTTCTAAATAAGAAACTAAATATTAAAAAATAAACAACACGTATCATTTTGACTTCCATATTTTACACTCAGAAGGGACAATGAAGTCCTCTTTTGTAATCTTACTAGTATTCTGACATATTCGATTGCGATTGTATGAGAGCTTTACTTCTACTTCACGGTCACAGGTAGATAGCTTTACAAAACCGTTCCCTCTTTTTTTCGGAATAGAGCTTGCTTCAATTTCTCCATTTAAAAATAGTGAAATATTTCTTGCTACAGCTCCTTCACATTTATTTGAAAGACAGGCTTTTCCTTTTAGTAACTGACGCAGGCAATGTTTATTAACATGGCCATATTTTCGATAAGTATCATAAGTATCATTTACATTTAAAGTCCATCTTCTTGGGATATCAAATGGGTCTCGAAGCCCCTTAAATAGATTCCAAGCACCCCTTGCTAGTATATAAGCTGATCTAGTAATTGGATTTATACTGCCTGCTGCACCAATAACTGTCTCGAGATTTATGGCACAAGCGACACACTTTGATCTATCATAAGAATAGTCACTCATATCTGTTGAGGAGTTTACGACTAAGTTATTAATCCTTGTCTCCGAACATGTACCAACAGAAACACCGTTGAAGCGGTAGTATCTTACAGGGTTAACAGATGTACCTGAAATCGCTATAGCACAAGGAATACCAAAGAGTCCACCAAGGTCAGCAACAAGAGAGTGCTTAAATTTATAGCCATCAACTTGAGGATCAAAAGAGATCTTTCCATCCTCCATAAGGGTCTTCATGCTTACAACTTGCTTATCTTTCACTTCTGTAGAAATATAAACTGGACTCGGAAGAACTCCAAAAGTGGCAGCTCTTGCAATATCATAAAAAAATTGAAAAATTACTCTTCGTTTCTTTCTAAATGGATCATATACCTTACAAGACATTCTTTCACTGTATGGGTTGGCCAAATTTGGTGATTGAATTTCAGATGTTGGCAGAAGTGAATCGGCATAACGCATAGAAGAGTGTAAATCAAAAATACTCTCAAGTATTACACGTGAACAGTTGGCCCCTTCGACACAGATGATTTCTTTTTGCTTTAAACCTTTCGTTTCGCTAAAGCTACTGTAAGTTAAAATGGGTTTAACCTCTTTAGATAATTTACGAATAATATTTGTCTTAAAGGGTTGCTTCTTATCTAGAGTGACTTCCTTATACCATGAAGTGAAACCTTCACGATCAACATCCTTCATATTATGCCAGTAATTGTCGACAGTAATATCATCACAGAATTTTCCTACGACATCAGATACTTCTCTAAAGTATGAAACATAACTTTCAATCTTCTCACCACCAATAGTCTTACTATAGTCGTCAAGAAGACTGGTCTGGGCCAATAAATCTACTTCATCTTTTAAAAATGATAATGTTTCATCTGTTGCGACCTTGTACTCAGAGCATAAATAATAAATTTCTGCTTTAACAGTTTCATTCGTTTTTGAAAGTGTCATTGAACTATATAACTCATCTAAAATTCTTTTAGGAGTAAGATGAGTTTTGATGGCCTTTAGTTTATTAATTGAGTTAATGAACTTTAATTTCAGTAATCCTCTCGACTTTGTAAATTTATCTCGAAAGTTAGCTGACCACTGATTAGCACTTTGTGTTCTATTAAAATTTAAAATATCAGTATTAACATCAACGATTGGTTGATTTAATAAATCTTGCTCAACCCCGTCTGGAATTTGAGCACTAAAATCAGTTCTAAAAATCTCTTGCTCATTTAGCTGAGTAAATTGTCTCATAGAGTTTAGATTTAGCGTCTTCGCATCACATTTTGGCTCTACAATATTTTTACAACCGTTCGGTATAAACAGAATGTTTTCTTCGAGTGCTACATTTTGAAGTATAGAGTGGTAAGGAAAGGCAAGAGACTTTGCTTCAGTTGAGTGTCTAAAGGCCCAAGTTAAGTAGGTTTTAACAGAGCTCCAAAAATCAAATCCACTATACTTCCAGTCTCTCTCCAAGACATTCAAAATATCAAATTGATAGTTTGCGACTTTAAGGTTTTCTTGATTATGTATATCCGAGCAGTCACTTACCAAGTCAGAACTAGTCCCAACTGCTTCAGCAATACTCGCTGCTGTTTTAACATTTGGTGATGTAGATTGAAGATGTCCCTGAAGAGCTGAAAACTTCTTAACAAAATAACATCCAACGTTTGCATCATTATGCTTAATGTCATCATGATTTAAACTTAAGAAGTCATTTTTTTGAACAATATTACTAGAAATTAAACTTTGCTTCTCAGTACTCCACAATTTTTTGAGATGAGCATTGAGTTCATAACAGTTTCCCTTATTACAATCATCGAAGTAGTTAAAAACTTCTGTTCCTTCATACTTTGAAAGATCAGCTTTTAGCATAGGTAGCTCACCGCTAAGTAATTGCTTAGTGATGTGTTTGATTAGCTCTGTAACAGTGTAACGATACTTCTCAATCCCTAATTTGGTCTCGCTGGTTGTATCCCCATCGGACATTTTACTAAAACGATATATCGCCTTACCAGTACTGATAGAATCAATCATTACGAATACTGATGTCGCTGCTTTCTTAGAATCTAAAGCACATTGTGCCCTATTAGTAAATCTTAAGGGATTAAGCTTTAACTTGCTTTGAATATTCTCACTGTTTTTCCAGTACTCTAGCTCTTGCGCAAAAAGGCAAGAGCTCATTGTAAAAGTTAAGAAAAATACTGAAATAAGTGTTTTTATAGTCATGAATTACTTAGGAGCGTTACAGCCACTGGCCTCTTTCATAATAGTTGAATAAAACATAATCATTGCTTCTTTAGAAGGATCAAAACCACGTCTAGTGTTTCCATTTTCATCCATTAAATCATACATATATCTGTTCATTGAAACATATAAAGATCTTGGTACTTTAATGTTTTGAGTACAAGTTCCTACAGAATGTTCAAGTGATAATCCCCAGTACTCTTGTGAACCAAGTAGATCATTTCCACCATCACCACCACCTGTAATAATGACAGAACCATCAGATCTACCACCGCTATTTATTGGAGAACCTTCTCCAACATTAAAAGAAACAGTAAACCTTGAGTCACTTTGCGTAACTGCGTGTAGAGTACATAGTCCAGCTCTATCACAAGCAAACTCCATGTCCTCTTCAATCATATTTAGAACATTTTCGTTCGAGTATTTTTCAAATTCAAATTCATCAGAACCACGACCAAAGTCATCGTCACTTCCGTTTAATCCACCATTTCCGTTAGAAGCAAAAGCTGATACAGATATCAGTGCTACTACAAGCTTTAAAATTGTTTTCATTATTTCCCCTTGTTAACTTAATAACGTGTTATTCACATTTTATGTATGGTAATTTTGTACCTGTGTAATTTTTCATTAGCTTGGCTTTTCTTTCCACTTTAAGAACTTCAACCCTAACATTTCCACTACTTAGCCCTAATAACTTGAAAGTTAACTCTATTTTAGTTTCATCACTACCAGCAGATAAACAGGTCCCTAAATTCACATCACAATTTTCGTCGTAATAAGGAGGCCAGATCTTATAATCGAGGTAAGATCTAAGCAGATCGTAGGCTGATTTAAGTCCTGAAAGTCCTGAGCTAAAGTTAAGGCCGTAAATTTCTCTAATATCTGGAATTGTCGATATATTTAAAATTTCGTTAATCTCTGGTATTGTGGCTATTCCACTTCGTCCAAGCTGTGGTAAGTGTTGTTGAATTGCTCCAAATTTTCTTAAGATTCTATTTTTAAAACGATCAAAATCGTACTTAGGGTCATTAAAGCTCAGCTCTAGCATATACGTTTCAGACTCGCTTAAATAGCTTGTAGGAATTTCAAAACCTACTCCCTGTATAAAGCCCTGATACTGCGGTCCTGCAATTCCACCGTCATACCATGAAGTTAAAATATTGTTTTTCTTTTTACCGACCTCATACAAAAGTGCTTCATAAACAACGGGTTGAGCGTAAGCACAAGGACTATAGCAAACTCCATTCTCGCATTTTTTACCACATCTGTTATCTACAAGCATTGGAGTATTAATTCTGAATCTCTCTCCACCTATATCTTCAATCTTTACTTGTCCTAAATGAGGATTTGGGTTAACCCATTGAACTGGAAACTCTGGATGTCTTCCTCCATAAGATTCACTTGATGGTAAAACCTTGTCATCACTACTTGTTATTAACCTTAAAGGTGTTGTCTCAATTGCCTGAAGTCCTGTAGACATTCCAGTTTCATCGCCAGCAGCGTAAAAATTTAAGATTCCTTTTATATCAGAAGGCTGAATTCTTAGTTTTTTCAACCCCTCTCTTGTTTGGCATTCACTTTTTATTTTTAATTTAAATAAGTATGAAGATGTGACGTTTGGTTTTATAAAGCAATAACCACCCTCAATAACTGCTTTATGCGTTGAAATTTTTCGAACTTTACATCCTGGTTGTTCTTCTGTAATTCGTAGAGGCAAAGTCCCCTCATCATCGATATAAATTTGTACACATTTATTATAATATTTTTTCTTTTCTTTGAAATCTTTAAGTTTTTCAGTAAAAGGAATCATTTTTATTGGTGAGTTTTCAACTGAACAATTTGATGGCTTAATATCGTCATTAAATGAGTAGGTACGAACTTCGTCATTTAACTCATTAAGCTCAGGTCCGAGTCCAATCATAATATACTTACTTCTTAGTGCTAATTTTTTACAATTAAAGGCACTGAGAGTCGGTATATCATTTAGTGTTTTGTTTAAATCAAAGGCATATGAGCCTTTTCGATCTAAAGATGTATATAAATTTAAGGCCCTTGGTGTATCAAACTCACAGGCAAATGCATTAAAAGTTAAGAGTGTTAAAGCACCTAAAATTAATATTCTCATTCAATCCTTGTTCTAATAATTAACTTTAAAGGAGAGATTTCTCTCCCCTTCAAAGCTTATTTTTTACTCGATATCTTCGTTAATTGAAGTGTAAGTACAAACCTCTGCTTGTTGAATCTTCCACTTTCTGATTTGAGATAATAGATCACTACTATTTCTTTTGTTTTCTTTGAATGTGTAACGAACTTTACAAAATCTTGGAGTTTTAGTTGTTCTAACATTGATCCAGTTCTTAATTAAAAATAAGTTAGATCCTGTGTTAAATCCTGTAAATGCAACAGACTTTACAAATTGTCCATTAGCAACAGTCATGTTGTTGTTAATTTCATGAGCAAAAGTATTATCGTAATTTCCTGAACCGTCATGTGCGTAAACATATGACCCTTTACCTTGTTGATCACATACTGCAACAGCTCTAACTTGTAAGTCAGCAAGAGATGAGTAATTCATTCCATTATTAGTGTTAATGTCTGTAACAGTCGCTTGTGCTCTTAAAAGAAAGTTAGGCGTATCTGCAAGAGATCCGGCCATATAATACTCTATTTGTGGTCCTCTATAACATACGTCTAGGTAGAACTCAGCGCCATATCTCTCAGAACCTAAGTTGAAAGATAATTTTGTTAACTGCTGATCCCATTCAAGATTGTTTTTAAATACTCTAGCAAATGAGCTTTGTTTTGCAGCTACTGACTTCGAGCTTACATTAGTTGCAGTCTCCCCGTTCTCACTCCATTTAGCATAACTTGCCTTTAAAAAGTCATGTCTGTATTCTCCAGCACCACTTGTACTATCCGCTGTACATACACAGTTACACTGAACTTCATCAGTACATCTAGCAGGGTTACACGATTCTGCTGTTACTCTGTCATAACATACTCTCTCTTGGTGTGCTGCATGCTTTAATCCTGCATCACATGGATATATACTTGGACCTGAAGAGTTTATATCAAACTTGAACTCAACACTTACGGCCATTGCGTTAGTTGTTACTAACAAAAACATTAAAATAAAATTTTTCACTATACCTCCTAAAGTATGGTTTATTTGCTTGTTAATTATTGCCGCAACGTACAAGATTTCATATTTGCTGACAACATTAATCCTTAAGTTTTATAAAATTTTTATACTTTTCTAAAACCAGACAGTCCAACAACGTGCTGCGTCGTAACGTAATACATTGTAATATAACTAGAGCTAAGAAAAAATATTTAAAAATATGTTGACGATAAACGGCTGTAATCTTATATTGCTTTAAACGAAATACGGGGGCGTAGTTAAGTTGGTTATAACGTCTGCCTGTCACGCAGAAGGCCGAGGGTTCGAGTCCCTTCGCTCCCGCCATTTTCGAACTAAAAAAGCCCTATAGGTACTTGATCTTATTAAGTCTCTAAAGGGCTTTTTTAGTTTGGGCATATTAAAAG
>CAJXPQ010000001.1 GCA_913058265.1 uncultured Oligoflexia bacterium | reverse complement strand
CTGTTCATACTTTTTATCAGCATAAGCGCTTTGAGAGCTGACAATAAATAGGATTGCTAATAATATATATGGCATAAATTCTTCCTCAGTACGTTATTTTTATTACCAGACTATTATCGTCACAAAACGTATTGAGGTTTAGCTATATTATGTATGGAATGTCGTTATTTTTTTGTACTTTGCCGGGAAGGTCTTACTGGTAGAGCTTTAGAGCTTTATTTATTTTTGTAAAAAAACGTGAGCTTGAGTTTATATCCTTAAGAAAATCTTCAGAAATTATTAGAAATTAGGTTTTTGCCAACTATTTTTGCTGGAGTCGATTGGATTTTATGAATCCTTATCTTTCTCATCATCATCTGTAATGGAATCAAATCCTAGTTGAGAGTCATCGACTTCTTCTACTTTTGTATCAGCTTCTAAAGGATCGATGTCAGCTTCACCTGTATTGAGTTTTACAATATCTGCCTCTGGGGCCTTAGGCTCAGGTTTCTTGAGCTCTGTGAAGTTGTTATCATTTTGATTGATATCATGCTCTTCGATTTCAATATTAATATCTGGTTCTACATCAATATAAACTTCATCATGATCTGAGTATTCTGAATCGTCATGAACTATAACTTCAGGCTCAATATATTCAGACGCAACTTGTTTATACCAATGATAAGTCGCAAGACCTAAACCGATGGCACTGAGAATATGCCAAAGTGCATGGCCTTGAAATTGATGGTTTGTTGGATCACATACAGTTCCTGTTCGATCAAGGATTGAAAAGATCTGTCCTATGCCGATTGAGACAAGAGCTGCGTAGAGATATTTATAACTAATATCTTTTAACTTTCTCGCCTTGAATTCAGAAAAGACTAAAATAAGAGCAGCTACTGGAATGAGTAGTTGGAAATGGAGGTGAGTATAATACATAATGAAAACGAGGATCATAAAAAATAATGTCAGCCCCCCGGTAACTTTCCACTGATCTTTATATTCTTTTATAATCTCCAGTCTTTTTAAATTAAATGAAACTCCCCAAAATATGAAAAGGAAGATGAAAGTGAAGTCTAGAATCTGACCTAGAAAGTTATTGGACATATGATAAAAGGCAGATGCAAGACCTAACCCAAAAATTAATTTTACGAAAACATCAGATTCATTATTTGCTCGGCGCTGAGTTATAATCGCTAAAAGTAGTGCGACTAATATATAAGCTAGGTTGGAGTAGGTATTGGCGGGATTACTAACCCAATGACACATCGTTTCTTCACACCAATTGATATTAGGAGCACCAAAAAGCTCAGAATAGGGGTGCCATGGGCATGAATGGGCATGTGGGTTAACGTAAAATGACATTTTTAATCTCCAAATTATATATAGTTATATTTTAACTACTTACCTTACTAAATTCAAGTGATAGAAGAGATTGACGCTAAGTTAATCAATGTTCTAGAATGGCAATAGATTGATTAAAATACTCAACGAAGAGGTGACTTATGAGTTGGTTTAACTCTGTTAAAAATCCAAAAATAAAGAATGCTAAGAAAATACAAAACGATAATATACCTGAGGGTTTATGGAAGAAATGTGTAAGCTGCTCTGAAGTCCTACAAACAAACCGTTTAACAGATAATTTTAGTGTTTGTCCTCTATGTGATCATCATTATCGTATGACTGCCTCTGAAAGAATTGATCTCTTAGTTGATAAGGGAACATTTAAGGAATTTGGCAAAAATATCTCTACTAAGAACCCTCTTCAATTTGAGGATAAACGCTCTTATGCTGAGAGATTAGACAAGGCAAACAAGGCAACTGGCAGAACTGATGGCACAATCTGTGGAACTGGTGATGTTAATGGCAAGAAAACAGCTTTTGCAGTGATGGACTTTTCTTATATGGGCGGCTCCATGGGTGTTGTGACTGGTGAGAAAATTACCATGGCAATGGAGATGGGTGCTAAAGAAGGAATACCTGTCGTAGTTGTGACTTGTTCTGGCGGAGCAAGAATGCAGGAAGGGATTCTATCCTTAATGCAAATGGCTAAGACATCTGCCGCTAGAAAAAAACTTAAAAATTTAGGAGTGCCCTATATTTCAATCTTAACTGATCCAACAACTGGTGGCTGTGCTGCAAGTTTTTCAATGTTAGGTGATGTTAATATGGCCGAGCCAAAAGCACTTATTGGTTTTGCAGGGCCTAGGGTTATTGAGCAATCAATTAGACAAACTCTTCCTGAAGGCTTTCAAAGATCAGAGTTTTTACTTGAACATGGTTTTATCGATAGAATTGTTCATAGAACGAAAATGAAAACGGAATTATCTTTTTTCATTAATATGTTTGGAAAATGAAAACCGATGATTGGCTAGAGAAGTATTTTGGAGGAGAATTTTTCTCTGGAAAACTTAGTCATCTAAAAAAAATCATAAATTCATTAAATCTAGACCTTCCATCTGAAATTATCACCATAGCTGGAACTAATGGCAAAGGGCAAACAGCGCGACTGATTGCTGAGGGCCTGTATCAAAATAATAAATCCTATGGTCTTTGGACTTCACCTCACCTGGACTCTGTAACAGAAAGATTCGTGTTTAACCATCAAGATATTTCTCAAGATAAACTTCTATCTATTTTTAATCAACTATTTCTAGAGCTGAAAACTATCCAAGAAGAGAAGCTTAGTTATTTCGAATTTCTTTTTTTATGTTTCTTGAAAGCTATTGAGGTAGAGAAGCCTGACTGTGTCATCCTAGAAGTAGGACTCGGGGGAAGGCTTGATGCTGTAAATGCTCTTGATGCTAAGTACTTCTTACTGACTTCTATCTCGCGAGATCACCAGGAGCTATTGGGGAATAGACTTGAGATGATACTCACAGAGAAACTTGGTATTTTAAGAGATGAACAAGTTTTTATATCTTCACTTGAGTTAGAATACTTACGTCGTAAAACAAAAAGAAGAATGCTTGAATCTGAAGCTGAGTGGACTGATTTATTTGAGTTCGAAATCATAAAATCATGCGATGATTTTTCTACTCGCAATACTGTCTTAGCGCGGCATCTCTTAGAGAATGTCCTTAATCTACAACGATCTAACTTAAATACAGATTTAAACTCTGCTTTTCGCAAAGAACTTATGCTGCAGAGTGTGAAAGTTCAATTATTTCCGTCACATAATGTAGATGGATTAAGAAAATTAGTGCAATTCTTTAATCAGGAACTGTATAATAATAACCAATTGTTAGTAGTTTCATTTAGTAGAAGAAGTAGGGAAGATTTAAGATCCATGATGAAGATCTTAATTCAGTACTTTGATATTGAAAATATTATGGTTTGTCGTTTCAATCACATAAAAGCTATTGATGATAATTTGTTAAATGAACTTATGGAAGAATTTAAACTTGATGTATACGATTACAAATCAATTTATGAATCTATTAAAAACGCTGGAAAAACTGAAGCTATTGTTACTGGTTCAAATTATTTTTTGGGCGAGCTTCTTAAGTCCTTTAAATCTTCACGCAAATAGCTCCTTACAATTACAATTAGGTGAGTCAGTAAGTATTTACTCTGAGAAAGCTTATCGTCGAGATGGTGGTAAGCAGTTTGAGGCAATTGGTAATGTTGTTATCACTTCAGGAAAAGATACTCTTTATGGTGAGAAAGCTTCTTTTAATACTAAAACCGGAAAGGTTGTTATTGAAGGAAGCGTAAGGTTTGTTGGAAATAACCTTACAGTCTACGGCTCTAAGATTGATTACGATATGCTTACTTCTAAGCTGGAGATGACAAGTGCTAGGATGATCACACCTAACTTTAGTATTGTCGCGACAAAAATTTTAAAAAAATCAGATACAATTTATTATGCTGAGGGTGCAGAGTTTACAACTTGTAGAGATTGTACAGAGTCATGGATTGTTTCGGGGAAGAAGCTTGATATTGAAATTGGAGAGTATGTTCAAATTTATCATGCTTTAGTTAAGGTCAAGGGAGTCGATGTTCTCTACCTTCCATATATTGCACTACCTATAAAAAATGAAAGAGAGTCAGGCGTACTCTTTCCTAGAATATCTAACAAGGATGATGAGGGCTTCACCCTTGAGCAACCTTTTTATTGGGCGATTAATCAGTCTCAAGATGCGACCTTCACGCCAACTTTCTTATCTGAAAGAGGTTACGGCCTTGATTTAGAATATAGGCAAACCTTATCTTCAATGTCTTGGTATGAGTTTTCAAGTAAAATGCTAATGGATACAATCTATTATCCAGAGAT
The DNA here is from genome assembly GCA_913058265.1 of uncultured Oligoflexia bacterium. Lineage (GTDB taxonomy): Bacteria > Bdellovibrionota > Bacteriovoracia > Bacteriovoracales > Bacteriovoracaceae. The sequence continues at coordinate 394,999 of CAJXPQ010000001.1, read as the reverse complement.
GAAAAACACAGAAAGGTCTGGTGAAAAATATTTTCGTCATTTTACTGAGTTCGAGAATCATGGGCATTGGTCAGATAATATGTATCATCACTTAAGAGTTGTTGGCAGTAAGGACAATGATTTTTTACAAGACTTTTCCCTATATACTGAGGACTTTGTTCGATCAAATGATTTGGGTGTGGACTTCTTTCTTGAACGACACTTTGAAAACTTTGATATGGGAGTTGAGACAGTTTATAAAAATAACCTGATCACAAATCAAGCTGTTGGATTTGATGACTCTTATGTTCAAATTTTACCAAAGATTTATTTTAATACCAAACCGTTAAATATCTTAGAACTCGATTCTGATTATCTCTATAAGTTAACTTTTGGGCTCTCGAGTGATTACACAGTATTCAAACAAAACCGCTTACAAGAATCAAGTTTTAGAAGAAATGTAGGACGCTTGGATGCTTCACCTTATCTTGAGTGGCAACTATTTAGTCTCGGTCCTTTTCAGTTGAAGACCACTTACGGTGTTGATTATCAAAGCTATAGATTTATGGCCGAAAATCAAGAAAAATTTTATAAAGAGTCAGGTTTAGTATCAACAGAGTTAAACTTTACTATTGACCGTATTTTTGGACTTGCTTATGAGGAACAGTACTCAGCAAACGAAATCAAGGAACAGGATCTGGAGAAAATTTCAACAAAAGCGAATTTGGGTAAAAATGTACTCAGTGATGCTATTATTGGAAAGCTTCCAGCAATAGATAACAATCTTAAAAATGAAAATATTATTGTTAAAAAGAATAGCTTTAGACACTCCCAAGAATTTAAATTTATTCACCATCAACTTGTTCATGGTTCTGAGGAAGGAAATGATGCTTTTAACGAACAAATTGCAACGGAAGAGGGGTGGTTTGATTACCGCGATGCAATCACCGAGGATACTCTTGAGCTTGATTCTGATGAAGCAAGGAAGCAAATCCCACTTAAAAACACCCTAGAACTTCAGTGGAATAACGTTCTTATTCGTAAGTCTCCAAATAAATTTGATTTCTTTGTGGATAATAAATATTTAAAAGATAATTTTACTTATACTAAACTTGGATATTTTAATGTCTCTCAAGGTTATTTCCTTGGAACTTCAAAGGGTGATGATGTCGAGGATAAGCTTACAAGGCTATTAGTTGAAGGGGCCTATTCAACTAAAACTTGGAATTTTTCTTTTAATGATTATTACTTTCATAATGGAGGAGATTATATCTTAACCATGAACGGCCAGAAACGTTTTGATCTGGTGAACTTTTTGGCACAATACCATTATAACTCTTTTCCAGACTCGAGCTTAAAGACTATTAAGAGTGGATTTCAATTTCGCCCCATTGATGTTCTTGGGTTTGCTGTATTGCAAGAGTATGATCTTGATGCTGATGAAAATCTCTCATTTATTTATCAATTAGACTTTATGCCACTCAATAATTGTTGGATTATAAATTTAAACTATCGTGAAACTCAAGATGAGAAACGCTCTGCTGTTAACTTTATTTTCAACTTTGGTAATAATGACTTTGATACTTATAGAACAAACTTCTTCAATTTTAACAGGCTTTCCCAGTGATCTATCTTTGTGACTTTGAAGATAGTTTTACTTATAATATTTATTCAACTCTCAAGTCTCATAACCCAGATATCGAAATTGAAGTTATTCAAAAAAATCGTGTTTTGACTTTTTTACAGAAAACGAAGTTCTCTGAGCAGAAGCATGTCATAATCTTAGGCCCAGGCCCTGGTCACCCTGAAGATTATCAATATTTACTGAGTACAATCTATGGTTTATTACAAAATAACAATATTTTCTTTTTTGGCATTTGTCTCGGGCACCAACTTATATGGTCCTCTGTGGGAGCGACTATAGAGCATTGTCATCTTCCTGTTCATGGGCAGACACGCTCTTATAATCTCCCAAAGCAATTTCAAAAAGATTTAAACTTGAATGAATCGATAATTCACGTTCAACATTATAACTCTTTAGCTGTTAAGGAGCACAGTAGACTTGATCAGGCGTTACCTGGAGTAAACCGCTACTCTTTAAACGATGAAATCCTTATTTCTTATGGAGAGCGGCTAGTAACGTATCAATTTCATCCAGAATCAATAGGAACAACTTTCCCGCAAATGTTCTTTCGAAGTATAGACCAGTTCTTGTTATAATAGCTAGAATGAGGTTTGGACTAAAAGGAATTACAAAATCAGAGGTTATTACACATGTACTTCAACATAATGTTGAGGAGTTCTCTTTTGATTTACGTCCTAAAAGTTTTAACTTTACCCAAGCTTATAATATTGTCTCGATCTTAAAAGATTTCTCCACAACTGGCCTTAACTATCAGTTAATTTTTGAAAATGAAAAAGACTTTGTGGTCAAGAGTGTCCTTGAGCAGATTGAAAAGGATCTTGGTGAAAAACGAATCTTTCATTTAGAATTTTCAGGAGAGACTAGCATTGCTGAACTTGATTCTTATGGAAATCCTTATTCACTACATTTCAAAGAGGGGAGAAAAATAGCTGAGCTTACAGGGGCCAAAAATTTAAAGAGAATCATCTTTCATCAAAAAGACTTACAATTGTACGCAGATAATAACGAGCTATATGGCTTCCTTCAGCTTTTCTCTGACTTAGATGAGATCGTTGAGTTTGAAATCCTTATGGAGTGGGACTCTCAGGCGATTTATAGTATGTTTGATTATTTTCCCATTAAGTGTTTATCTTTTGAAGTTAATAATCAAGTTGAACTTTCTTATCAAACAGTAGATATAACTAAGGTTACTAATCACTTAGACTTTATTCAAAACGACTTAAATACATAGGAATCAAAAATGAAACTTTTACTATCAAATGATGATGGCGTTATGGCAGCAGGAATAGATTTTCTAAATGTTGAGCTAATGCAAGAATTCGATACAACTGTTATTGCTCCCGACCAAGAACGGTCAAGTTGCGGCCATGGTATTACCCTAGGTGATCCAATTAGAGTTAAGGAAATTAAAAAAGATATCTATCAATGTTCAGGCTATCCAGCTGATTGCATACTCGTTGGCATTGGAAATATATTACTTGAGAATAAGCCGGATCTTGTCGTGTCTGGGATTAATCATGGAGCTAACCTTGGTCAAGATAGATATTACTCTGGGACTATCGCAGCAGCTAGAGAGGCGGCTTTCAGAGGGGTACCAAGTATTGCTGTATCTCTTGCAACAAAGAATCTAAAAGATATTCAACACTTCGAAACAGCTGCAAAATTTGTTAGAAAAATTATATCAAAGGGAATACTTAAGCATATCCCTCAGGACTGTCTCATTAATATTAATGTTCCAAATCTTCCAGAGGGCAAAATTGTAGGTGTGAAGCTAGCTTCTTCAGGTTTCCAACAGTACTCCGAAGAGGTTATAGAGAGAACGGATGCTCGCGGAAGGAATTACTATTGGGTAGGGGGAACTTACCAAGGTAGTAAAGATATCCCTGGCAGCGATTGTAATATAGTTAACGAAGGCCATATTTCAGTTGAACTCCAAAATCTCACGGGAGACGGCATTAAGGACCTATCTAGTTTAGAGGAGTTCTTAAATGACCTTTAGGAGATATGAGAAAAAGCAAACTAACACTATTATTGATGAGTATTTTTATGCTCATGGTATCTTGCTCACACCACAGAAGTGGTAGCTATGTTCTTGTAGATGGTAAATGGAAATTTAAAACATCAAAAGTAGGCTTTGCCCACTCTGGTATTGATTTTGGTCGAATTGATAATGCCACCTATCGAGTTGGATCTGACGCTATATTTATTTGGCCTGTTCCAGGTTCAAAAAGAGTTTCCTCACATTTTGGGGTCAGGCGCGGTCGTCATCATGACGGTGTAGATATACCGGCGGTAACTGGCACAAATATTGTTGCTAGTGCTAGTGGTAAGGTTAAAGTCGCAGGCTGGATGAATGGTTATGGACGTGTCATTGTTGTGGCCCATGCCGGAGGATACCATACAGTATATGCTCACAATTCAAAAAACTTTGTAAAGAAGGGACAACAAGTCTCCCAAGGTGAAGTCATAGGACTTGTAGGGAGTTCTGGTAGATCAACAGGTCCACATGTTCACTTTGAAATACGTAGAAAGGATAAAGTTAGAAATCCAGCACTATACCTTGCAAGATTGAAGCGATATCTCGCGAAAAAATAATTCTTAGTATATACTACTAGCATGAACAAATTCTTAGCTCTTTTAATACTTATTTATTCAAATCTCTCATATTCCTACTGGCTTGGGGCCGAGTTTCGTTATGGAGAGTCTGCACCTAGTTTTAAATTATCAAACGAAGAGAACTCTCTTACATTTAATCCCAATCCAATTAATGATTTTACTTTGAGTATGATCGGACCAAATTATTCTATTGGAATTCAATTTGTTGCGGAGAAAGAAGATGATGGAGAGTTCTTAGATTCAAACTATTCAGATTCAAAAATTTCTTTTTATACTGAAACTTACCTCGCTAGTTTAAGTTATACATCTTTTGAAGATTTTTATGTACTGAGCGACAGAGATAACCTTAATGATAATAAGACTGATGACACCCTTTCAGGAACAAAATTAAGCCTTAGTACTTTATTTTTTCTTGATGGATCAAAGCTTCACGAACTACACGGTGAAAGTGTGCTTAAACCTGTTAATGGATATGGTTATTATTTAAACCTCACATTTGAGCATGGTGAGATAAGAGCAGGTAATAACCTTGTACCTGCTAGTTATGAAAATGAATTTCCTGAACTCACAGGTGTTGAGAGCTTGTCATATGATTCAATTGATACTGAGTTAGGCATATCCGGTCTCTATGCTTGGGAAAGCTTTTATATTAATTCATTTATTCAAGTCGGCCCTACGTTAAGTTCGCAAACGATTGATGGAGATGAAAAGATTACTAAGTCGATGGTGTCTCCTCTTGGAGAAACTATGGTGGGATTCGCTTACTACGATAGTAATTTACAAATAGGGGTAAGAGGTAAAATGAGAATAAAAAGAAATCAAATTAATGGCGCGTATATCGATGAAGAAGATCAAGTGGCCTATGGTTTTCTTACTTATCTGTTTTAAATTTATCAAGTAGCTTGAGATACATTTTTGCAGTATTAACGGCATCTTCTAGAGCTGTGTGTTCTACTTCACCCATTTCAAGAAACTCCATAAGCTTTGCACCTGAATCCATGCCTTTCTCAAGTAGACCCATATCTATAAGGCCCATAGTATAACAAGAGAGATCTAGGTTTCTATGGTGAAATTGCTTATTCATCCATTCCCAACCAAGGTCACGATTTAAAAAAGGAAGATCAATGGCAGATATGGATTTACCAAATAAAACGATTCTTTCATTGCTAAAGTATTCTTTAGTTTCTTTGGAATCTAGATAAGACTCCAGTTCAGTTTTGAATGTCTCTAGAGGGATACCACTTTTATGAGCTTTTTGAATAAGCTCTTTATTATGCTTTGCTACCCATTCATTTAAATTTGGTTCAAGAGATTCGAAGCTTGGACATTTGATATAGAAATGCTTTGATAGTTCAGTTGCTATAATGCCTGTTTCAGCATCGAAAGGAACCATACCAAATTCAATTATAAGGGCATCTTCTTCTAGGCCAGTGGCCTCAATATCAAAGCTTAAGTATTTCATATTAAAATGATACGAGTATTTATTTTATATGTACAGTCTTACTGAACTTCAGAGACGATTGGACAGTGATCACTTACACCGTCAAAATCAGTTCCCATGTCGCTTTCAAATGTCGCTTCACACTTAAGCTGCTGACAATGTCCGCGAACTTCAGTTGTAATCTTTTTATTTTGAGCAAGACTAGGTGAGACTAGGATATGATCAAGTGTAGAAGGGTATTGTCTTGAGTCTTGAACTCCGCCCCACCAGTACGCAGTACATTTTACATTTGATGTTAGGTCTCTTAGCTCCATTTTCTTTACAACAGATTGAAACTTAGCTTGGATCTTCCCACCAATAATATATTCAGTTGAATTAAAGTCACCCATGATAATAAAATTTTCATAACCATTATCTCTATACTCACTGATTAAATCACTCACGCCTTTTAACTGCATAAATCTTTTTTGAATGCTGTTATCTCTTCCACCAGACTTTAAGTGAAGAGAAATAGCAATAATCGTTTTATTTGTATCAACAGTCTTAAACATTCCTACTGCAAGAGGTCTTGAACCAGAATTACAAACAGTTTGAGATGGATTTTTTGGATTAACAGTTCTCATATCTTGGTCAAAACTAACGAGCTTTAATTTAGAAGTATTGTAGATAAAACCAAGCTTTTGTTGGTGAGCACCACCACATTCAGTGAAAACAGACTTAAGCTTTCCTTGAAAATTTATATTAATCATAGATTCAAATTCGTAAGTATCATTTATTTCTTGAACAGCTAAAAGATCAGCTTTTAAATCAATTAAGGTATTAACTAAGTGAGACTTATTTGTTGGTGTATTTGATCTTTCATCGTAATCAAAGTTTCTAATATTATATGTAGCAAACCTTAGGGCAGCAAAACTATTTAAAGAGACAATAAGAGAGATTAGGATAATCGATAATTTCATGGTTTTTAGCCTTATTAGTTAACGTTATATTTTCTATTAGTATTACTTATGTTTGTTTCCAGATATATTTACTTAACTATTACTTAAATGACAAAGGTTTTTTTCCTAATATTAATCATATAACGCGCCGCCATCAATGTAAGAAGTAGTTAGTAAAAAATTCAAAGATGCACCTTGACGATAGGTCGAGTCATTTGTATTAATGCCCCATATAATTTTTTCACGGGGAGAAAAATTTTATGAATCACACCAAACTCATTCTTTTACTTAGCTTAACATTATCTCAAGTATCCATTGCCGACGATGTCTACTCAGAGCAATTCCAAAGGATTAGCAGTACAAATCTTTATGAAGTAGTTGAATCAGAAAATGGTGAGCAAGAAGTGCTTATCCAGAGTGTTAAAAGTGCAGATTTTCACGAATTGGCCTTTAGCAAAGAACAGTTAAATAAAATTAACTCTGGTGGCGTTTTGATGGCCATCAAGGGAATGATTGGTTTAGGAAAACAGATTTATGAAATCGTTAAAAAAGGGAAGCCGGTTGTAAATATTAACTCAAAACCAGTTGAAATTTTAGCCATTGATGAAGATGGACTACCTGTACCAGCGATGCAAATGGCCGGTTGGAGAGCTCCTACTGTTAAGAAATATAGAGTAAAAACTCAAAACTATCTCGGCATGGCCCCAGCAAGCTTTGATTTTATGCTTATCTATTCTTATGGAGGTCAGTACAGAGGTGTTGGTCGCTATATAACTGGTGCACAAATTAAAACAACAAAAGTAAATGTTAAATGGGGTTATACACTAGACGCTAACTTTAGCCTGACTACCATTACTAATGAAGGTACAGATAGCTCTCCTGTTGCAGGAGCAATCTTATCAATGAAGTACACAATCTCTACTGTCCTTCAGGAGTATGGTGAAGATAAAACTTTCTATATAAATGGAAAGGGTGAGACTACAGCATACTAATTTAAAGATAACTTACATCAACAATATTACCGTGCTTGAATATAAAATCACTCACGGTAATAGCACAACTTAAAAGATCATCATTAATCACACATTTATGACATATGCGTTCTCCTCTACAGCTAGAAGCGATAGGGATCTCTTTTTCTCTAAATAGATTTAGCATTGTTTTTTGTAAATCAGAGTCTGCAAGTGAAACTTGAAATATGTTTTTGGATGCAAGTCCATTTATTGTGAGTTGCATTCCAAATACCCCGGAACTCGTTCATCAAGTACAAAACTGAATTCTTTTTTATTTTCATAATAGGCCCATATCTTTCCAAGACTTTTTGCATTGTAGATTGGGATATTGAGTTTTAGTAATTCGCTAAGTTGTGCATCTGAACTTCTTCTTGATTCGATAACTAATCTAACTGGATCCTTCAGAAATTGATGACGTGAGAACTTTAACAATGTATCTAGCTCAGAGAGATTATCTATATCAGCAACTCCATATTGTTGCAGGTGGTGGAGGTGTTGACCTGGATCTCTTGAACGAGATGAGATAAGCCATACTTGCTCTTTTTTCTCATTTTCTTGGATACACATTGATGGTGATCGACTATTAGAGTTTCCTCTTAGTAAGATCGTTCTATCTATGGTCTTCAGACCGTCTAGTTTCTGTGAACTTGTAGCAAAGAAGACTTGATTTTGCTTTTTTATTCCCCAAGTATTTGATGTGACTTTCTCTGGGTGAATGAGGAAAACAGAATTATTATATAAGGTCATATCAAAGTTACACTTAAGCTTCTTCTTGGTAGTTGATGTTGTATCAAAAAGAAAATTTCTGACTTTGTATCGATGGGATTTTTTTGTTTTAAGATACTTTCTTACCAGATAAGTCATATTAACTTTAGGCAGCCTTTCTCCTACTCTTAGAGTTTCATCTCCACGCATAAGGCGAGCCTTGAGGTATTTATTACTCTTAATCTTGTCGTTATTCATGGACAAGAATCTTTCTAATTCTGTATTCACAATAATATTCGATTTGATTTTCTCGTCGTATATTTTTGCAAGACTCATAATTGATTTTTTAGATTTATACTCTTTTAATAATTGCTCTAGTAAGTAAATATAAGGGTAACCTTGGCCACTTGTCGTATAGGAATTATAGTATGTCGTCACACCTTTATTTTTAATCATCACCTGAAGCTTAGCTGAAGGAGAACTTAGGTCCGGTCTATAATTCATTTGAACTAAAGACCAAAGTACAGACTGCTCAATAAAACTTAGATAGCTAGATTTTGTAACCTCTTTCACTAAGCTTTGAAATGTATTTTGTGCCTCTGCACTCTCAGATATTAAAATATTTTTCTGAATAATATCACAGGTTGTTTTCTGAGTAGGATGGATAGGGTCAATACTATTCTCTTTCAATATATCGTTATCAAAGCTATTTACTATATACGAACAACTAGATAGCAGGAATAGAAGATTGATTGATAGTAATCTAAGCATCATGAATAATATCGGGATCGAGTTGAATGGTGGTGTTTGTGACTTCCCCTTTAAGGTCAGTGTAATCAAAGTCTATCTTTGTCTCATAGATCGCCTTAGAGGGCGCACCTAGTAGGCATATAACCCATAAGCCTGCTTGGTCAACGTGTGAGTGGGATTGGGTCTGCAAATTTATTATTTCATACCCAAGCTGCTCTAAGTGCTCAGTAATTTTATCGAATTCTTTTTCCTGATATCCATGTCTCCTAATGGGAGGGGCAGGAATATAGTAGGTGAAGGTTTTTTTTCCGTAATATTTATTTTTCTTCGTAAAAAGTGACAGCATCGCTCGGTTACTCCGTAAGTTTATATATTTACTATACCATTAGGCCTCTAATTTTAAAATTATTTGTTTGTAAAGTACATATTTGATGAAATATTCTTACATTCTAAACAGTTTTTATAAGAATCAGAGAGCAATGGTCTCAACTACTAAAGGAAATCTTTGCCTTTGAAAAATACTTCTTTTTTTTAACTCAATGTCTGGGTATAATATAATAAGTGAGGAACAGGATGTTGCTCGAGACAGGCAAGGATGCCGAAGAGAAGAGGGGGGTCAAGCAGGAGGCCCCCTTTTTTTATATATAAAGTCCAAACAATGACAATGAATAAAGATAACTTCATCAATCTTCATGAACAGTTTTCACTTGGTAAACTTACAACAGAATCCCTACACCCTTATACTGAAAATTTGTCCACAGTTGTTAATAGTAGTATTAGCGATGCTTTAGAGCGTTTAGTTCAAGTCGATTTGGATGCATTAAACGAGTTACAAAAATATTCAAAACAAATTTATACCTTACAAAAAAAATGTCACGAAGTTATTAGTAGTGGAAATAAAGTTTTCATTACAGGATGCGGTGCTACTGGAAGGTTGGCTTTATCCTTGGAGAAAATCTACCAGGAAACCTTTGGAAGCTCTAATATCATTGGTCTGATGGCCGGAGGTGACTTTGCTATTGTGAGAGCTGTTGAGAGCTTTGAAGATAGTGAAGAGTTTGGTCATAGACAGTTAATTGATAATGGATTTACTGAGAATGACTTATTGATAGCTATCACCGAAGGTGGAGAAACAAGTTTTGTTATTGGCACTGCTAATTACGCTGCTTCTATTTCCAAGCATAGACCCTATTTTCTTTATTGTAATCCAGACGAAGAACTTCAATCCATAGACCGATCCAATAATATACTTAAAAATAATCAGATAAATAAGTTAAACCTTACATGTGGACCAATGGCCATTTCCGGAAGTACGCGAATGCAGGCAACCACAGTACAAATGATTAGTGCTGGTTTCGCAATAATGTACAAGCATAATTCATTTGAAGAATTTAATAATGCTCTTAACGGTTTTGTAGAATCCCTCGGTAGTATTGATTTAGATCCAATGATGGAATTAACTCAAATGGAAGCAGATATTTATCATAATGATGAGTATATCGTTTATGAAACTCAACCTGAGATTGCGATTGCTCTTCTGACTGATACAACAGAGCGCTCTCCGACATTTTCATTAGATGGCTTTGAAAGAAGTTCTCTTGAGCCGATGAGTCTTTGCTACCTCACTCTTAATGGTTATGAGGATAACAAAAAAGTATGGTCAGATATTTTAGGCCATGAACCTAGATGTATTGACTGGTCTGATATCGAGCAAAAAATTAATAAAGAGGAATTGTATGAATTTGATATGACAGATAAAGCGATTGAAAGAAGAAGGGCGAAAGAGTCTCCACAACATATCTTTAAAGTAGAGCTTATGGAAAACTTCAGTAGACTTAGTTTCCAATTAAAAGATAAGAAAATCTATTTTGACCTTATGGAGAAGGATTTGTTTTTTATTCATATTTTTATTAAGAAGCTAATGAATATACATTCAACTTTATTAATGGGACTTTTAGGACGCTATGACGGAAATATTATGACTTATGTTCGCCCAAGTAATCTAAAGTTGATTGATAGAAGTATGAGGTACATTACTGAACTACTTGAAAGAGAAGGTAGGCAAGTGTGCCAAGATCAACTTATAAACGTTTTTTTTGAGGTATTAGAAGGAGAAGAAGATAAGTCTTCTCCTATAGTGTATAAAGTCTTTGAAAAGTTAAAGTCTAGCTAGGCTTATTCTCACCATTTTTGTCTTTTTCTTCTTCTTTTGGAGACTCATTTAAACCCTTTTTAAAGTTTGTAATGGCGTTACCCATTGAGCGTCCTAACTGGGGGAGCTTCTTCCCACCAAATAGAAGAAGTACAACAAATGCAATAACAAGTAATTCTGTAGTACCAAATCCCATAATATCCTCTTAGTAAATACGACCTAAGTCCATTGAGTATTTTCCTGGAGCATAGTTCATGAAACGATGCTCTTTAAGTTTTTTAAATTTTGCTGAGGTGTTAGATTTACTCGCGAAAGGATAAATTGTAATTCCCCCTCTTGGTGTAAACTCCCCAATAACTTCAACATATTTTGCTTTCATAATTTTGAATAGATCATCACATATTTTTTGAACACAATCTTCGTGAAAATCTCCATGATTTCTAAAGCTGAATAAGTAAATCTTTAAGGACTTACTTTCCACCATCTTTTTATCAGCAATATAATTTATATAAATTCTCGCAAAGTCAGGCTGACCTGTTTTGGGGCATAAGGAAGTGAACTCAGTACAAACAAATGTTGTCCATGCTTCAGAGCTTGGGTTTTTATTAGGAAAAATCTCTAAAGTCTCCGGACTATATGAACTTGGGTAGTCTGTATTTGTGTTTCCTAGAAGACTTACACCTTTAAGTTCACTCTCTTTTCGAGGACCGGCTTTTTTGTTGCCATGAGTCATTAAATATCTCCTGTAAAAGCTTTATTTAGTTAACTAATTTAATATAGAATGTTTTACTAGGAAACTCAAACATTTGAAAGGTGTATGGACAAAAAAACAAATATCATTATTTATCAATTAGGGTCACCTAAAAGCACCAGTAAGGCAGATATTCGAAGCTACCTGCGGGAATTTCTATCTGACAGGAGAGTCATCGATGCTCCTCGTATTATTTGGTTCTTCGTGCTTAATCTTATTATATTAACATTTAGACCTAAGAAGATCTCTAAGGCATATCAAAGAATTGAATTCTGTGGCTTTCTACCTTTAATAGAGATCACGAAGTCCTTTGTTCGAAAACTGAGAGTGAAGCTGGGTACAGACTCCGTGTATGAATCCTTCATTTTGAGTGAGCCTCGACTTAAGAGTGTTATTACGACTGAGAAGATTAATGCTGGAGAGAAATTCATCTTTCTACCTCAGTTTCCTCAATTCTCCCACACGACTACCAGTAGTTGTATCGATAAATTAGAAGAGGTTTTGCCTGAAGGTGTGAATCACCCTCAAATTGAAATCATTAAAAGCTATCACCGCTTAAAAGGCTTTATTGATCTATCAGTTCGAAATATTGAAGCAAGAATAGCAAAGCATACAGTAGATAATATTGTTATTTCATTTCATGGTCTTCCTATAAGATATATTACCCAATATAAAGACCCTTATTATCTACACTGTGTAGAAACCTTCCTCTTAATTAAGGAGAGAGTTAAATTTGATCAAGAGAAGATACACCTTACTTTTCAAAGTCGCCTAGGCGGAGAAGCCTGGTTATCACCTTATGCTGATGAGTTTGTAACAAATTTAGTTAAAGAGGGTGAGAAGAGTGTCGCAGTCTATTGTCCAAGTTTTGTTGTCGATTGTTTAGAGACAACAGATGAGATTGGTAATGAACTTGCTGAAGAAGTTGAAGAAGAAGGTGGAGAGCTTGTTTTTGTACCGGCTCTAAACTGTGATGATGCGTGGGTTGAGTCTTATGGAAACTTTGTAGAGTCATTTATTGCTAATGACTATAAGATTGATGAAAATCAAATGTATAGTATCGAGCAAGAAAAGGTAGATAAAGTTATGGAAGATAATCCTCAGAATGATTATAGTAAAAAATCTATGCCTCCTAAGACGAAAAAAACTATTAAGATCATCTTCTTAACACTGTTTTTAGATTTAGTTGGTTTCTCTATTATTTTCCCTATGTTTCCGGCCCTAGCAGAGCATTACCTAACTTATGATGGACAGGATTTCTTTTTAAAATTAATCTTTGGAGGTATTGAGAGTTTCACAAATGTTACAGGTGGTAGCATGAGTGGAATCGTTTTATTTGGTGGCGCCTTAGGAGCTATCTACTCAATCCTTCAATTCTTTGCTGCTCCCTTATGGGGTGGTCTCTCAGATAAATATGGAAGAAAACCTATTCTTCTGATTTCTGTTTTTGGATTATTTTTAAGCTATGTTCTTTGGTTTTTTTCCGGCTCTTTTACATTACTCATTTTAGCAAGACTAGTTGGTGGTATTATGGGAGGAAATCTTTCTACTGCTACCGCAGCTATTGCGGATGTTACTGACTCTTCAAATCGATCTAAAGGAATGGCGTTTGTAGGAATTGCTTTTGCTCTAGGGTTTATTATTGGCCCTGCTTTAGGGGGAATTTTAACCACTGTAAATCCGGTTGTAGATTTTCCAGACCTTCTTAACTATGGTATAAATCCATTCTCTTATGCAGCTGGTTTAGCTGCAATACTCAGTCTTATAAACTTTGTTTGGATTTATTTAAAATTTGAAGAAACCCATAAGCCTAAGAAAGATATTGTTGTTACCGGAACTCGTACAGCAAATATTTTAAAGCTTTTTAAGCCACTTCCTTATAGAGACGTAAACTTAGTTAATTATGCTTACTTTCTTTTCATTGCTGCCTTTTCAGGCATGGAATTTACTTTGACTTTTGTGGCGGTTGAGAGGTTAGGCTATACACCGATGGATAATGCTTATATGTTTATCTTTATTGGGGTCTTTATTGCTCTTACTCAGGGGGGATTCGTGAGACGAAAGGCCAATACAATTGGAGAGAAGAAAATGGCGATGATGGGTCTTGCTACTGTTATCCCTGGACTTATTTTAATAGCATTTAGTTATTCAACAACGATGTTATATCTTGGTTTATTATTTTTAAGTATCGGATCAGCAATGGCAATTCCAACTCTTACTGCACTCGTTTCTTTAAATACACCTGAAGATGAACAAGGACGTAGTTTAGGGATCTTTAGATCTTTAGGATCATTAGGGAGAGTTGTCGGGCCTATAGCGGCTTCTTTAATTTATTATAAAATGAATTCAGCTGCGCCTTACTTGGTGGGCTCAATGTTTATATTTATTCCACTGCTAGTTTTGAAAAAAGTAAAACAAACAGCGAATTAGAATGATCCCATCAAAGCCATAGTAATAGGTAAGATTATTTTTTTTTGGTAGATACATCAGTGTTAAGTAAAGTGGGATTAAGATTAAGAAGATGTATTCTCTTACTTCTAGGCACTGATAGACTCCATAAATTAGAAAAAGTGCAGAGCTTATAAGTTTCGTTTTGAAAAAATACTCTGTAGCAAAAGTTTTAATATTTTCTTTTTTATCTTGAGTTCTATCTTTAATATCAAATGGGATACTAAGAAGAAAAATAAAAATAAAGCAGTCCATAAACATGCTAATGGTTATGTCTTCAACAAGTCCAGCGCAAGTTAAACTCCACGTAAACGCGATGATAAAGGGTTTTCCATAAGAGATTCCTCTTAAGGAGAAGCTTGAGGTAAGAATTCTTTCATATAGCAAACCTAGCACCATAATCGAAATGAGTACGATGTATTGATTTTGATTGAATTCTATGACCCCATAAATGAAAGATGCCAACGCTATTAATATGGAAACCGAAAATAGTATTTTAAAATTATTGTAAAAGTCAACCGTCTCGGCACCAATATCTTGTCCATACTTCTTCCAAGGAATAAAACGTAATGCATGGTAACCCATATAGGTTATGCTAAAAACGAGTATTGGTGTGCTTAGAAAAAAATTCGACTTTTCTTTAAAGGCATAGAGAAGGTAGAGGCAAAAAGCATTTAAAGAAATAAAAAGGTTCGAAGTAACAAAAAAACTAAAGAACTTTATCATTTTCTTGTTCAGATTCATTATCTGAAATTTTCTTTTCATTCATTTTAGAGCTAATCTCATGAGAAATGGCATGGTGTATCGCCGTTTGAAAAGTTTTGTAAAACTTTTTTGTTTTTGTCCAATCAGAATTCGGAAGTTCAAGAGTATACGTTGGAATATTTCTTTCATTACCGGCCCAATTACCTAGGCTTCCTGTAAAGAATGGATAGTTATTTATTCTGTACTTTCCAGCCTTCGCACTCATCTGTACTAAGAGTTGCTCAGCTGTGCCACCATGTTTATGATTACTGGCAATAGGGCCGTCATAATCGATAAGTGTTAGGGGAGAGTGTACTGAGATAATTTTATTAGGCTTATATCTTTTAATAAGATTTACCTGAAAGTATGTTTCTTGCTCACTCATGGCTTCGAGACCAGGAAAACGTCTCTTATCTGAACTATAGCGAGACTTCCAAAGTTTTAAAGCATTTTTGTTCCAGTCTTTGGTTGGAAAGTTTCTATTAACATCAACACCCCTGCCATTGTATCTTGTTGGCTTCTTTCTAAAAAATGAATCAGGTGTAACTATTGGTGCAATAATAACCAGATTATCTTTTAGAACATCTGGGTGGTGCTTAAGATCTTCAAGAGTATCAAAGCAAAATTTTACTGGTGTAATTTCATCACCATGTACACCACAGAGGATGAGAGTTGTATTTTTTGGCTTTGTTTTATGACTTTTTTCGTCCCCATAAACATACCAAACTAGAGGAGTTCCCCAGTGTGAGTCCCTAACATGATTCCAGGTATAATCATCGCAGTTTGATTTCCCCCAATTATATTTTTGAAAGTATTTATCTACTTTTTTACAGTAGGACTTAACTTTATCTGTGTTTTCTATGGTTTTGGTTTCAACGACTTTACTTTGATGACTATGATCAATGTCTGCCGTTGGTTTCACCTCTTCAACTTTTATAGAAGGGGGTGTTTCTACGGTATTTATAGGTTTGATCTTGATGTCAGAGCAAGAAGTTATGAAGCAATAAAGTAGAGTCATTTTAAATAATTTCATACTATTATTATATATAAAATATTTAGTTTGTCTTATTTTATAGAATAACTAACAAGAGATTGAGTGATTTTGTCTTGTACAGTCGTGAGAAACTATTGCCTTAAGTTTGTTTTGAGTTGTTTGGGACTTAAAATGAAGACATGAAGTACTTAATTTCACTATCTTTGTTTTTTGTAGGCTCTACCTATAGTGCAGGTTTCAGCACTGATTTTTATACCAATAGTGAATGGGTCTCTGCGGATCACCCAAGTATTTTCTTCAAAAATTACGACTCAAATTTTACTAACTTTCCACAAAAACACTTTCTTCCTGAAAATCTCATTCCATGGTCAGATAGTTATTGGCCAAGGTATAAGGGTGGCATTGCATTTAATTGGCAAAAGAACATCAAAACAGATATTAAAAAACTAAAATCATTGAAACAATTACTACAAATGAAGCAGCCTGAGTTAGATGCCCTTTCTCCATCAGAGAAGTACGATATTTTAAATGGAGATTATAAGTATTCTTTTACGAAGAAAATTTTAAAACAAAATCCTAGTGGAGCCGCTAGATGGCATGGGATATGTCATGGTTGGGCAGAGGCAGCAATAAACCATACTAAAATTTTACCAAAATCCTTTTTGAATAAAGATAAAATCAAAGTTAATTTTGGTTACTCAGATCAGAATGCACTTATCAGTTATTTTTACGCGAAAGAGAAGAGAGGTAAAGTTTCTTTCTTAGGGAAGAGATGCAGAGGTAGGCGAGGCTCTATGTCTTGCGGTGGAGTAAACCCTGGAGCATTTCATATTGTGCTGATGAATTCAATTCAAAGAAAAATGGGTTTTGTTGCAGACATTGATATCTCGTCACAAGTTTGGAATCAGCCAGTTTTTGGTTATGTGTACAAGATCATTGGTGAGCGAACTCCCTCAAAACAGGCGAGTAATAAAGCGGTCACTGAGTATCATATAAAGACTCGTTTGCATTATGCCCTAGAGTCTAGATCATCATGGGAGCCTGGAAAAGGGCTTAGAAGTTATGATGACTTATCTTATTGGATTGAAGTTGATCAAAACGCTCAAATCGTGGGTGGCTCTTGGATTAGTAAGAATCGTATTGATTTTGCATGGTTTCGTAAGAAAGTGCCTCTTAATAACAAGTTTTCAAAGTTCCTAAATGATTAATGTGCCAAAATTAATGGTCAAAAAACTAAAGTTTCATTGTTAAGTCACCGATATTTCCTCTAGATACAATCTATTAGGAGATTATTTATGCTCACTAGCTTTAAAGAATTTAAATTTTTTCAATCATTTCGAATTCCGGTGGAATCAAAGGACGATGTTCGTTGTACGTTTGAAGCTGAAGATGAAATGGGTAAGTTTGTAACTATAATGGATGGAAAGCTCGAAGATGTATCCATTACAGGTCTAGGGTTCACTACCAAGCAACGGATAAGTGTAAATACAAATATTAGAATGAGTGTTCAATACAAAAGACTTCACCTTGATATGGAAGGCTTTGTTGTAAGATCATTTGGCTACGAGCCAGACCAAGAAAATGAGACGATGATATATGGTGTGGAAATGGATGAAGATGAGCAACCTCAAATGAAGAGATTCATTGAGCAGTATGTTCTAGGATTCTCTCCAGATCGAGCTAGAGATTGTATAACGACTATGGCCATTAGCGAAAGGTACAAAAAAGCAACTGAAGGCTTTGAGATCTTCTCGTTAATGCTTTCTTTATTTAAGGACATAACAGCATTTGGATCTCAAGAGACATTTTTAAAAAGCATGCTTGAAGAAATTTCTAGAATACAAAACTCTCAACGTGCCAGTATCTTTCTTATCAATCCTCACACTAACGAGCTAGAAGCGGTTGCTGCTCTCGGGGTGGATAAAGAAGTATTAAAGTTTGATTACAGAAAAGGAATTGCAGGCTCAGTTTTTACGACAGGAGTTCCTCTTAATATTGATGCCATTACAGATAAGGTCAGATTTACTCAAGATATGGATAAAAAAACGGGTTTTGAGACTAAGTCAATTCTTTGTCATCCAATCACGAATAGGGAAGACAAAGTTATCGGTGTTATTGAAGTTTTAAATAAAAGAAACCAAGATCGTTTTACTGAAGAAGATGAAAAGACGATGAAAGTCCTTTCATTGATTTTTTCTTCAGTATTCCACAATTATAACCCAATATCTGAGAAATCTTTAATTAGGCGGTTTTCAACTCCTTATGATAGAGAGCATGCGTATATTGGAAAATCAGCTAGTACAAATGAAATTAGAAAATCAATCGTGAAGTTAAAAGATATCGATTCGTCTTTACTTATTAATGGAGAATTTGGTGTCGGTAAAAAATTACTTGCACGTATTGTTCATAATGAAGGAAAGAGAGGCTTAAATAAGTTTATAACTGTTAACTGTAAGGGAAGCAGTGCTGAGGATCTTTTGGCACAACTGTTTGGCTCTGATAAGAACTCAAGTGTCTTTGAAGAATGCCAAGGTGGGACCCTTGTTATCGATGAAGTAGGACATCTACCACTTGAGGTACAAGCAAAACTCTTTAAGCTCATTCAAGAAAGAAGGCTTCCTAATTCAAATATAACATTTGATGCAAGGATGATTTTTACCTCTAGTCTTGACCTTAGAAGAATGGCGCAAAATGATGGTGACTTTCATTTAGAGTTTTATAATTATATTCAAGAGTCAGTTCTTGTGGTTGAACCACTTAGAAAGAGACCAGACGATGTTGAATCTTTAACTTCATATTTTCTACGTAAAGAATGTCGTAAGCAGGGACTCCTCTTAAAAGAGTTCTCCAAAGAGGTTATTGAACAGTTTAAACAATACGATTGGTCTGGGAATGTTTGTGAGTTGCAACAAGCAGTACAAAAAGCTGTTTTATACAATCCAAAGGCCCATGTTATTAGTAAAATTAATAAGAATGGTGCTATTCCGGTAATTGATATGACTAAGTCAAGTATGCATAGTCTTGATGCCATACCTTTTGCAAGAAACTTTCAACTACCGTTAAAAGATAGAGTCGCTCTCGTGGAGAGGGAGATGATTCTTGCTGAGATTAAAAGGAATAAAGGTAATAAATCTAAAGCGGCCAAGGAAATGGGTATTTCCAGAGAAGCTTTAAGAAAGAAACTACTTCAATCTGATGCAATTCTTGCTAATCAAGGTGAAGGTGATTCACCTGAAAACGAAGAAGCGGCTTAAACAAAAAAAGTATAAATTTATATGTAAAAAACCCGTCTCTAATGGCGGGTTTTTTAATGATTTCTAACAAAATTCCGATAGGTTAGGTACTCGAGGGAAAATTGTGGAAACGTTTATAAGTTTATTTGGAAACTTCAATTTAATAGATATGTTGGACATTGTTATTGTTGCAATGATTCTTTATCGATTCTTTGCGATCATCCAAGGAACCAGGTCTGTCCAAGTTCTAATGGGACTTCTTGCCATTGCAACCATGTATTGGTTCAGTTTAAGTTTTGAACTCTACTCGCTTAATTGGATTTTAAAAAACTTTCTAGATTATTTTTTCATAATTGCAGTCATTCTTTTTCAGGAACAAATTAGAACAGCACTTGCGATGTTTGGTCAGATGAGTTTGTTTGGAAAGAAAAAACTACAGGCCTATGATAGTCAAATAGAGGAAGTCGTTCTTGCATGTTCTGCTTTAAGTCGCGAGAGAACAGGTGCTTTAATTGTGTTTGAACGTAATCATGGTTTGTTAAATTACTCATCTACGGGAACAAAATTAGATTGTTCTATTCACTCCGATATTATCTATACATTATTTCAAAATAATTCACCTATGCATGATGGAGCATTAATCCTTTATAATAACCGCATTCAAGCTGCTGGTTGTTTTCTTCCTCTTAGTAAAAATATTGAACTGGATAGACATTATGGTACACGACACAGGGCCGCGTTAGGTATTTCCGAGGTGAGTGATGCTATTGTCGTTATCGTAAGTGAAGAGCGTGGGAAAATAAGTATTTGTTTAAATGGTAAGTTTTATGAATGTGAAGATGAGAAAGACTTAAGAAGGCAACTTAGAAATAATTTGTACTCAACAAATTCTCCATATCGAACAAGAAAAGAAGGAGCATCAGTTTGAGACGAATCTTTCAAAAAAAACGCTTCTTGTTAAAAGTATTCTCAATACTGACAAGTATTCTAATTTGGATGTATGTCGTAAGTTCTGCGGAACTGACGACTTCAAAATTTATTGAAATTCATGTGGAGACACCTAAGGGTATGTCAGTCAAAAATGTATTAAAAACGAAAGTTGAATATATTGTGAAGGGACCTGGGTTATTTGTAAGGAAGTTTATCGATACAGAGCACAAGATCACAATTAAATCTAAAAAATACTATAATAAGAAACGTAAAAAATTTAAATTAAATCTAGAAAAGTTTCAAACCAAACTGCCTCTTGGGGTTACGCTTGTGGCGATGGAACCAAGATCGATGGAAGTTCAGCTTGAGAAAACGCTTAAGAAGAAACTACCAGTCTCTGTGGATGGAGAAGAGGATCTTCCAGTTAATGGAAAAATCAGCTTCAGTCCAAATTCGGTAATGGTAAC
This sequence comes from uncultured Oligoflexia bacterium, assembly GCA_913058265.1. GTDB lineage: Bacteria > Bdellovibrionota > Bacteriovoracia > Bacteriovoracales > Bacteriovoracaceae. The sequence continues at coordinate 374,193 of CAJXPQ010000001.1, read as the reverse complement.
GGGACCAAAATCAATTGTTAGTAATATGAAGGTTTTTAACTTGGGTGCGCTCCCTACATTTGATATAACCAAAGAGTTTAGTGGAAATATACCAGTAAAGAATATTGATAATCGAGTTTCTTATGATCAAACTCTCATTAACTTCCAGTATCGGATCGAAACAAAAGTTATCGAATTTAAGTTTGTGCAGTTGCCCATAATTTTCCAGAGCGTAAAAATGATTAATCGAACCTCACCAAAAACCGTATCTATTTTAGTAAGAGGAGAAGAGAACTTTATTAAATCAATGGATTCTAGTATAGTGAGCGTAATTGCAACCATCCCTAATAAAACAGGGAAAAAATATGAAATTCAGTTAACCGCAGAGTTACCTGATGGTGTGGAATTATTAAAAATAGAACCGGAGACAGTCACTGTCTTTATGGAGTAATAATGAGTAAAAGAAAACTATTTGGAACAGACGGTATTAGAGGAAGAGCAAATGTTTTTCCTATGACCGGCGAAATTGCTTTTTCCCTTGGTCGTGCAGTGACGGCCCATTTTCAAAAATATTCTAAAAACAAGAAACCTATTATTATTATTGGAAAAGACACAAGACTCTCATGCTATATGTTCGAGCAAGCTTTTTCTGCTGGTGTTTGTTCCCAGGGAGGAAAGGCAATCCTCACAGGTCCATTACCAACACCAGGAGTGGCATTTGTTACTCAATCAATGCGTGCAGATGCAGGTGTGATGATTAGTGCTTCTCATAATGCTTACTACGATAACGGAATTAAAATCTTTGATCGCACAGGTCACAAACTTCCGGATACGGTAGAGATTGAATTAGAAAATATGGTGCTCAATGCTGATTTGATTCCTAAGAAGTTAGATAATGAACTTGGAAATGCTAAGCGTCTGGACGAAGTCGTTGGCAGATATATTGTAAAAGTTAAGCAGGCGCTCTCTGACGAATATACTTTAGAGGGAATGCGTTTAGTTATAGATGGTGCCAATGGTGCTGGCTATAAAGTTGCTCCTTTGGCCTTCGAAGAGTTGGGTGCTGACATTATTTCAATCGGCAATGCTCCTGATGGTACAAATATCAATAAAAATGTCGGAGCACTTCATCCTGAAACTTGTGCTGAGGCGGTATTAAAGTACCGTGCTGACTTAGGTATTTGTCTTGATGGTGACGGAGATCGAGTGGCGATTGTTGATCACAAAGGTCGAATTGTCGATGGAGACAAGTTAATAGGTATTATGGCAAAATTTATGATTGAGACTGGACAGCTTGGTTCTGGTAAAGAGGTCGTTGGAACAGTCATGAGTAATTTTGGTCTAGAGAAATATGTTAAATCACTTGGTGGGACATTTTTTAGATCACAAGTTGGTGACAGATATATTGTTAAAAGAATGCTTGAATCTAAGTCTGTATTTGGTGGGGAGCCCAGTGGACATATTATATTCAAAGATTACTCCACCACTGGAGATGGTATTCTTGCAGCTTTAAAAGTGATTGAATGCCTTAAATATTATAATAAAACTCTTGAGGAGCTCACTAAAGAAGTGACTCTGGTGCCACAAATTTTAAAAAATATAAAAGTTAAAGAGAAAAAAGAATTCGAATCTATACCTAGTATTGTTAAAGTTGTGAAAAAGGTTGAAGATAAGCTGAATGATAAGGGAAGAGTTCTGCTGAGATATTCGGGGACAGAGAACCTTGCTCGAGTTATGGTCGAAGGTGAAGTTGAGGCTGATGTTATCTGGGCATGTGACGAAATCGTAGACGTTGTTAAAACAGAAATAGGTATATAGAAAGGATAAGTATGAGAGTTGTTTCCGTTGATGAAATGAGAGAAATTGAAGATATTGCGAAGTCAGAGTTTGGCTTTGATGAAGCTTTAATTATTGAAAATATCGGAGTCCAAGGCTCTCACATAATTGGCCAGGTTATTGACGAGCAAGGATTAAGGGAGGAGATTGTATTCCTAATTGGTAAGGGGTGTAATGGCTCTGATGCTATGGCAGTTGCAAGACACCTTTCTAATAAAGGACACAGATGTCGCGGCTTTCTCATGTTTCCCGAAAGTGATTGTTCTAAAGAACTTTTAAATCAAGTAAAAATGGCAAAAGCCTATGGTGTATCGATTAATTATATAGAGAGTGTTGAACAGGTTAGCGGTTACTTCCAACAAATGGGCTCGCCAATTGTTGTTGATGGACTCTTTGGCACGGGAGTTCAACTCCCTTTATCTAACTTTATGTATGATGTTATTAGTTATGTTAACGATAGTGCTTTATTTATAGTTGCGATGGATATTCCGTCTGGAGTTGAGAGCAATACTGGCGCAATCCAAGGGAATGCTATTCTTGCAGATATGACCTTAGCTATAGGTTTTCCAAAGCAGGGACATTATATTTCTGCTGGAGCAAAGTACACAGGAGTTCTTCACACTGTTGACGTGGGCCTACCTAAAGACTTTCAAAATCAGGGAAATAAATATTTATTACAGCCAGAGTATATGCTTGATCTTCTAAGCCCAAGAGATAAGTTTGCTGATAAAAAACGATTTGGACACTCTCTTATCTTAGGTGGCTCTCATGGTCTGACTGGTGCTGCGGCACTTGCAGGTATAGCTTCACTTAAAGTTGGTTCAGGTCTTGTGACAGTTGCTACTTGGGAGCCTCAGTATCAAGAGCTTATTCCAAGACTGATTCCTGAAATTATGTACGGGTATGTTCCTCTTGATACTGCTAAGTGGGATATATTAATAAAAGATCTTAATAAGTACTCATCAATTGTTATCGGTCCGGGATTATCCAGGTCGGCCAGGTCGCGAAGACTTGTTTTAGAAGTTCTTAATAACTTTGATGGACCTGTTGTTATTGATGCTGATGCCATAAACGTTTTAAGCTACCAAGAAGATAAACAAGTATTCGCAATGAGAAATGCTCCAACGGTATTAACACCCCATTTTGGAGAATTTTGTCGATTTGCTGGATTAGAATACGAAAAACTTGAACAAAGCCCTATTAGTTACTTGAGAGAGATGGTGGATAATATCAACTGTACTGTCGTTCTCAAAGGGCCTTGTACATTCTTAGGTAGTAGTGATGGGAATACTTATTTCAACTTTAATCCTAATGATGGAATGGCCACTGGTGGTGTTGGTGATGTTCTCGCGGGGATCCTTGGCGGTTTATTAGGTCAAGAGGAATCTTTAAAAGAGAAGACTCCTTTAGTTCAGAGATATGAAGAGATGAATCGAGTAATAGCTGAGTCTATATATATTCATTCTATTGCTGGTAAACTTGCAGCGGATAAATTTGGCGTACGTGCCATGTCTGCTAGGTCTCTGATTAAGTGCCTTCCTGATGCTTTTAATACCCTTGAAGATAGTTATGACAAAATTTATAGGGAAAAATAATGGTTGAGAAAGAGCTTCGTAGCTGGAGAAAAGTTTTTGAATCTGACCTTCCTTATATTAGCTATGAACTAAAGCAGGAAGTTGAAATGCCTGCCCTCATTATTCTCGATGGTCCTCTTGGTGCAGGTAAGACTACCTTTGCAAAAATTTTTATTGATAAGGAAAATGATGAGGGGACTATGAGCCCAACTTACTCAATACTTTATGAATCTGGAGATATACTTCATGGGGACTTCTACCGCATTAAAGAAAGAGATGAGATTATTCAATTAGAAATTGGTGAATATGTAGAGAATAAGCAATTTTTTTTAGTTGAATGGGGGAAAAAGTTCATTCATTCTATATATAAAGAACTGCCTGAAGAATTTAAAGTCTATTTTTTAGAAATATCAATAAATGATGTTTGCAGCTCTAACGGGTTGAAAAGTCGAAATTTCGAACTAATTGAAGTCTCAGGTTTATAGCTGAGTAAGTTGCTCGGCAATCTTTTCCCTCATTGCAGCATAAAAATAGCCTTACATTTAACTTAAAAAGATGTTTAATATTAATTAGTTAGATCTTATACTTGATGTAAGAACTTTTTAAGTAATCTTAAGTAATAAAGAGTTGACGTCAACAACTAAAACGAGCCATAATTTTAAAAGAGATTATTAGACAAACCGAAAGTGTCAAATAATTTTGGGAGTCAAGGAAGAAAAATTCCCTATTACAAATACAACTTGTTTAATTAGATTATGGAGGATGACAAATGAGATTAACATCAAAAGGACGTTACGCAGTTAGAGCAATGCTTGATTTAACATTCCATTCAAATGGAAACCCAGTTAGATTACAAGAAATCTCTTCAAGACAATCAATTTCACTACATTACCTAGAGCAGCTTTTCAGAAAGTTAAGAACTGGAAGATCTGTTAAGTCTGTAAGAGGACCAGGTGGTGGTTATGTTCTTGCTAGAAGCATGGACGAGATTTCTATCAAAGATATTTTAGAGTGTGTTGGTGAGAACATTAATCCTGCAAAGGATATTCAAGGAACTCCAAGTTCTGGTGTAGAAGTTAAATCAGTTGATGGTCAAACGACTATGGTTGATACAACTGAATTCAACCTTACGAAAGGATTCTTTGAAAACTTAGGTATCTTAATGAATGAATACCTAACAACAACAACTTTAGGTGACCTATACAGAAAATCTAGAGAAATGAATATTGGAACAGACGCAACTGCTACTAATATTGTTACTGAAACTATGGCCGCTACAACTACTGAAGCAACGTCAGTTATCAGACCAAGTATTGGTGAAATTAATCAATAATTAAAGTTGAACAATTTTACATAAAAATAGGGATCTCATTGAGATCCCTTTTTTTTTTGCAGATACTTGCGAATTAGTGTACTTAGTTAGATTATGAGTAAAAGAATCTATCTTGATTATAATGCCACTGCCCCTGTTATGGCCTCTGTTTGGGCTGCTTTGTCTGAGACATCTGTATTAGATGTAAACCCTTCTTCTCAGCATACTTCTGGCAAGACAGCTCATAAAGAAATTAAGCAAGTTGAAAGCTTCCTTTATAATACATTCGGCTTATCTGTTGAATCCCATAATTTACTTTTTCATTCCGGTGCTACAGAAGCCTTTAATACATTATTTAACCTCAGTGGTGGAATAAATGCCTTCATATATTTTACTACTGATCACCCAGCAATTAAGTTTATTGCTAATAGTTTAGAGTCAAACGGAGTTGAAGTCCATTGTCTCAATGTTGGCCCAGATGGAATGTTTGATATTTCTGCCGCTCAAGTAAAACTTAAAGATTATGCTGATAAGTTTGATGAAGTTTGGATTAATACCACTTATATGAATAATGAAACCGGTGTCGTCTGGCCCCTTGCAGAGATTAGCAAACTTAAGGTCGCGAATAATATTAAATTGCATGTTGACGCTGTTCAGATGATTGGCAAAGTTTCAGAGAACTTATTATTAAGTGATCATATAGATGCCTATACTTTTTCAGGACATAAGTTTGGTGCCTTGAAGGGAGTCGGTTTTAGTTTTTATAAGAAGGCAATTTCTATTGCGCCTCTTATTTTAGGAGGAGGACAGCAAAATTTTTTACGCTCAGGAACACTTAACTATCACGGTATCCTTTCATTAAAATATGCACTTAATGGACGAGATTTTGGGCGAGAATTTCTTGAGACAAAAAAACTTAAAGATAAAATTCTTCAGTTGATTGCAAATTATCCAAAACTATCGGTGATCCCTAGTCAATCCTCTAATACCATATGCCTTCTTCACGAAACAAAACGTGCCGACGAGATGCTTATTTTATTTGATATGAATGGCCTTGATGTCAGCTCTGGCTCTGCTTGCTCTTCAGGTTCAGTAGAAGCCTCTCACGTCTTAGAGGCAATGGGTCTTACAAATAAAGCAAAGAATAATATAAGGCTCTCGCTTAGTTATAGTCATATAAGTTTAGAAAAAGATCTGCTCACACGGCTTCAAAATATCTTTGCAAAACTGTGATAAAAGTCCTTACAACTCATATTGGATCATTACCTTTTAAAGATATAGATGAAGCTCTTGACTTCACTTTTAAGTTCGATCTACCGGTATTATTCACACTACCAAAGCTAAATAGTAATGATTTAATGGAGAACTCTATTGGGCAGATTCTGACTCATAAATCTGTCACAGTCCCTTACGAATCAGAGTTCTTTAAAAGCTTAAATGAAAAAAATATCAAGGCTTTTAAGTATCAGTTAACAGGTCCCTATACTGCCCTTAGAATATTAGACCATATAGACCCTCATCATGGGCACTCATTGGACTATATAATTGAGTGTCTCAGTGCTAGGTATCAAGAGCTTCTCGATCGATGGAGTCAGTACGATGTCCTCATTATGCTTGATGAGCCTATGCTAGCAAGCTGTAGTGATGACGACTTTTTGAAGGTTTTAGCTTTCATAGAGAGTCTTGATGTCGGCGGTAAAGCATTACACTGCTGTGACAAACTAGATATTGAGAGAGTGAACCTCATTGGTCAGAGATGTTGTATACACTTAGACTTATCCCTTTACTCCATAAGTGATTTAAAGCACCTGAAAGTGGATCTGATATCGGGGTTTTCTATGGTCCTTTTAGGGGACCAGGCTGGCCTCAAAAGCTATTTAAAGGGTACCTTGAGAGATGGCGCTATCATTGCACCTTCTTGTGGCCTTGCACTCGAGAGCAATACTGGAGCCTATGAGTTATTTATAGCTTTGGAAGGTATTAAGGCTTTTTTCTATGAAAATCTCAATCCTATAGTATAATTATTTATGAAAAAAATACTGTTATGTGATGATGAACAAGATATCCGAGAAGTAATAGAAATGCTCATAGAGATGGAGCTTGATGCTGAGATTCAGCACGCGGAAAACGGCGATGAAGGTATTCAGAAGCTAGAGAGTGAAGATTTTGACCTTATTGTTTGCGATATGAATATGCCAAAGGTGAGCGGTGATGAAGTTTTCGAGTTTAATAAAAACAATAAAAATATTCCATTCCTATTAATCAGTGGCGATGCCTCTCGAGATATTTTAAACTTAGATGGGTTTCTCACGGTTAACCCTAAAAATATAGTGATTAACAAGCCTTGGAAAGGTGAAGAGCTAATAACTAAGTTGCGTTTAATTTTAGATTAAGTGCTAGTAGTCGATATCATCAACATTAATATCTGAAGAAATACTTACACCTTTGATTCTCCTTTCATTCGGCTCTTCTTTAATAAAAGAAAAACTGAGTGGTGTGACGCCCTCGAACTCTTCTTCAAAAGCGATGGTAATAGTCTTCGGTGCAATATCTTTTAATGACTCTAGAAAATAGTTTTTGGGCAGGGCTTTTAACGCTGCCAGCATTTCTTCGTCCTCAGGTTCCGCAGAATTAAGTTCAAATGGTGATTTGGTGGCATTCTTAACAATAAGGGCACCTTTAATCTTTGCTTTGGGTAATTCGTTGGTATTTGCCCAAGTACTAAAGTTAAAAAAATCCACATGAAACATTGAGCGTCCATATTTCAGCTTTCTTGGTAGGGATAGCTTTTGTAGGAACTTTCTCGAACTTGGATCCTTTGACTTCTTAATCAATTTCTCCAGTAAATAGCTATCTTCAACTCGTATAATATAGTGACCAGGGTTCTTATCTGACTGGTAAAGGAAGTAGTTAAACGCCAATGAGTAAAGGGTATACAGCTTTTGCTGAATAAGGTGGATATGAGGTGCTTCAGTTTCAACTAGAGTTTTTACTCCCTCATAGAGTAACTCTTTCGTTAGATCTCTTTGTGACATGCAGTATTTATAATTAAATAGGTAATAATTAGCAACAAAAAATTGACTGATATTAATTTTTTACCTAATATTCACTGAAAAAAATTATCATATAAAATTTGTTGGAGATAACATGAAAAACTTACCAAAGACGAGAAATATTGGGATATCTGCCCATATTGACTCTGGAAAAACAACTCTTACTGAGAGAATCCTTTTTTATTGTGACATGATCCATAAGATCGAAGATGTTCGTGGTGGTGGTGATGGTGCAAAGATGGACCATATGGAGCTTGAGAAAGAGAAAGGTATCACAATTACATCTGCAGCAACCACTGTTACTTGGGAAGGTTATGACAAAGAGGGTATAACTTGTGCCGAAGGTGACCAAAAATCTATTAAAATCAATATTATTGATACTCCAGGCCACGTTGACTTTACAGTTGAAGTTGAAAGATCTCTAAGAGTTCTTGATGGTGCAGTTTTAGTTCTATGTTCAGTTTCAGGTGTTCAGGCACAATCGATTACTGTTGATAGACAAATGAAAAGATATAATGTTCCAAGGCTTGCTTTCTTAAACAAGATGGACAGAATGGGAGCCGGTGCTGATAAAGGTGCAAATGAGTTAAGAGAAAAACTTAATCACAATGCAGTTCTTATGCAAATCGCAATTGGCGCAGAAGAGAACTTTAACGGTGTTGTAGACCTTATAACTAGAGAGGCAATTTACTCTGACGGTGATAACGGTGAAATCATCAGAAGAGAAGAGTGTCCAGCTGAGTTAAAAGAGCTCATGGAAGAAAAAAGGGCCATTATGCTAGATGAAGTAGCAGCGTTTGATGATGCTGTTATGGAGAAATATCTAGAGGGTGAAGAGCCAACTGAAGAAGAGATTCATAGATGTGTTAGAAACGGAGTTAATTCTCTTGAACTAACACCTGTATACATGGGATCAGCATTCAAAAACAAAGGTGTTCAAACACTTTTAAATGCAGTTGCTAGATACTTGCCAAGTCCAATCTCTTGTGCAAAACCACAAGCGATTAGAGAAGAGAAAGACGGAGTTGAGAAAATTACTCTTGAGCCTGATTTTGCTAAGCCACTTGTTTGTATGGCCTTCAAAATTACTGATGAGCAATTTGGACAGTTAACATATACAAGAGTTTACCAAGGTACATTAAGAAAAGGTGAATCAATTTATAACTGTAGAACAAAGAAAAAAGTTCGTCTTGGTCGTATGGTTAGAATGAATTCAAATGATAGAGAAAATATTGATGAAGCAGGAGCTGGAGATATCGTTGCAATGGTAGGTGTTGACTGTGCTTCAGGTGATACATTTGTTGATGACAGTGATATGACTAATGTTTCTCTAGAAAGTATGCATATTGCAATTCCAGTTATTGAGCTTTCAATTAAAGCTAAAGATAAAGACCAACAAGCAAAGATGTCTAAAGGTCTTGCAAGATTTAGAAAAGAAGATCCTACATTCCACGTTTTTACTGATGAAGAATCTGGTGAAACAAGAATTGCAGGTATGGGTGAGCTTCACCTTGAGATCTATGTAGAAAGACTAAAAAGAGAATATAAAGCTGATGTTGAAGTTGGTGCTCCACAAGTTAACTATAGAGAGACTATTAGAACCGAGGCAAACTTTGATTATACACACAAGAAACAAACAGGTGGTTCGGGTCAATTCGGTCAGGTTGTTGGTGTTATTAGACCTCTTAGTGATGAAAGAAAAGAGAGAGATGATACAAACTTTTCATTCAAAAACAATATTAAAGGGGGATCAATTCCTTCTGAATTTATTGGAGCATGTGAAAAAGGTTTTGAAGATGTTATGGATAAAGGACCTCTAGCGGCCTTCCCACTAATTAACGTTGAAGTTGATCTTAACGATGGTAAATACCATGATGTCGATTCATCAGATCTGGCCTTCAGAATTGCCTCTCGTCAAGCTATGAGACAAGGTATTTCTAGAGCAGATGCTGTTATTCTTGAGCCATATATGCAAGTTCAAGTTGAAACTCCAGATGAATTTCAAGGTTTCGTAATTGGTGACCTTTCTTCTAGAAGAGGGCTCATTCAAGGTTCAGAAACAAACTCTGGTGGAGAAACAATTATTAATGCTCAAGTTCCTCTTTCAGAAATGTTTGGTTACTCAACAGACTTAAGATCTGGATCTGCTGGTAAGGCAAGTTACTCTATGGAGTTTTCAGAGTACAAAGAATGTCCTGCAAGTGTTCAAGCTACAGTAATTAAGGAAAGAGCTGAGAAATTAGCGAGTGATGATTAAAATTAAACTTATTTCATTTTTATAGAATTGGCCCTCTTTATGAGGGCCTTTTTTTATCTCTTAAAGCATACTATAAGTTTTACTAATATTAAATAGACATTTGATTTACAGTGTCATATATAAAATAAATATATATATGGAGTAAATCATGATTGAAAATAGTCAAGTTCACATTCTTATTGCTTTAACCCAGGCCGATAGTCTCTCTCAGGCGGCTGAACATATTGGCATTACCCAATCTGCCGTTTCTCAGCACTTAAAAAATATGGAAGCAAAGGTAGGCTTTGATATTGTAACAAGACAGGGAAAGAAACTTGTTCTGACTCCTGGTGGCAAAAAACTTGCGAAGCTTGGGAAAAGCTACTTTAAGAGGTTTGATGACGCTATAACTGAAATACAACAAGAAAATAATCGTATTATAGGTGGCGTAAGCCTAGGTACACTATTTGGAATTGGAAAGTCTTGGGTTGCCCATAGGATGGTGGAGTTCAGTTCTCACTTTCCAGAACTGGAAGTTAAGGTTGGAATGGATTATCCTGATCGTTTAATCTCTGCTTTTGAAGCGAGAGATCTTGATTGTTTAATCCTCCCGCGTAGTATGACTCCTCCTCACACTGAAGCAGTCTTGCTCCACTCTGAGACTTCGACTCTTGTTATACCTGCAAACAACCCTGATTTTAATATTAATAAAGATACAACTTTAAAGGAACTCATTGAGTTTCCAATGATCTTCTTTGAGGATAGAGACCCGCTCTTTTATCAATTCTGTAAACACCGCTATGGCGCTTTACCTAGAAATATTAAGCCAAGGCTTGTGATCAATGCTTTTGGACAAATACTACAAGCTGTTAATGCTGGTTTGGGAATTGCCGTGATTCCAACTCACGTTCTCAATAGATCTTTTTTTAAGGATAAAGTTAAAACATTTGGGAAAGAATTTGAGTTTACAAGTTCGGAGTTTGACTTTATTTGTCATACGGAAGTTAAAGAGAGCTTGAAAATGCAAACTTTATATAATTTTTTACATCAAGAAGTTAACAAATTAGATGTATGAAGATTTTAAAGACTATATTTTAAGTGAAGTTGAAGAGTTTTGTCTTGAGCTCTCAAGCTATGAACTTGTACCTTCAATCATAGGAGGCACCTCTCGAGACTTTCTTTTGAATCAAGTGAATAAGCACGATTATGATATTGAAATTCGTCCCAAAGAAAATTTAACTCAAGATAAACTTCTGAACATTTTTGATCTACTACAAAAAAGCTTAAGTAAGATTTATGAAGTAGAAGAGCTACCTTATTCTATTTTAAAAATTAAACTACCAAACTGTACTGTTGAAATAACAATGCCAAGAGAAGAGTTTTATAAAGATGAGTTTTCTCATTCTAATTTCGATGTAGCTTATATGTCAGATCTTGATTTCACCTTAGGGGGTATTCGCAGAGACTTTACCATAAACGCTATAAGTTTTGTTCTAAAGGATGAAAGTTGGGGTTGTGTGGATCCGCTAAATGGTAAGAAGGACCTTGAGAATAGAATTCTTCGTCCATGTTCTGAAGATTTTACTAAAGATCCAGTTCGATATCTTAGGGCGATTAGATTCTCTATGCTTTATAATTTTACTATTGATAAGCAGATCCTGGAAGACTTTAGTGAACTTGAGCTTGATAATTTTACTGCTCACTACTTAAGGTATGAAGCGATGAAGTCAAACCGTCCAATAAGCTTTCTACTGAAGCTTATTGAATTGCTCCAAGAAGGGTCTTATTCAAGTCTAATAACTGAGCTTGCAGCAATTGATAAAGTTGAAACCTCCTTGAAAGATCATCTCACAAGTCTTATTCACTTAGACTATGAGCTCCGAGAAGACCTTGCTGAATGCCTAGATTATTCATTCAAATTAATTGATTTTGATCTACCTGTGCTATTTAAAAAACTGAAATATAAGTCATTTAATGAATTTATACTTCTTGCGGAACAAAATCATTTATTAGATATCTATAGAACATTACAGCGTATTAATAGTCGTTATGTGGATTTCTTAAATGCAAATGATTATATCGATTTGACTCCGAATGATTTAAATTTGATGAAAGAACATCTTGTCGACCTTTCTGAAATCGAAAATACTGACAGAAAGTTTTATCAGCTCTATGCACGTCTTAACTTTTTAAGAGATTAGTTTTTTATGTATAGTATTAAAGCTTACTCTCAAAACTATGATGATATACTGGCCGAGATTTTCTTTGAGTGTTCGACTCAAAAAATATTTTCATCCAGCAGTAAGAAAAGACTCTTCAAACAAAAGTATCTTGATCATTACTTAGAAAATCATCCGGAGTTTTGTTTTCTTCTTTTCAAGCAAGAGGTTGTTTGTGGTTATATTATTGGAACTCTAGATACTTTAAGGCGGTTTGATTACTCAGAAGTCTTTCCTTATTATGATAATATTAAAGACTCTATAATAAAGTATCCCTCGCACTTACATATAAATATCCTTCCTTCGGAGCAAGGCAAAGGTCAGGGAAGAGCTCTTCTCTTAGAGCTTGAAAATAAGTTTGCTAGGGGCCTAAGCCCAGGTGTGCATATTTTTACATCCTTGGATGCCAGTAATGTGAAGTTTTATAAATCTTGTGGATACGAAGACACCAGAAATGTTCTTTATCAAGGTAGTGAGCTCTTGTTCATGGGAAAATCATTAATATCAAAGCCTTAGACTATGTAAAAGCTTACGAGCTTCCTTGACATTAATTTTAGCATTCACTAATGTATGGTATGAAAATCCATGAAATTGCGCGCAGCGCCTTATACTTCATTTTGCTATTCGCTTCTCTCTCACTTCTTGCTGAGTCAGACAGACTTCCTCCCATGGAAAAACTAGATATTCAATTAGAGTTTAAGGATGACCTTCATTTTGAGCACATGCTAAAAGCAATTAGTAGACAAGAGGTTTACTTCAAAAAGAAAGACTTAAAGGTTCCAATTCAAATTGGTGAGCGTAAGTTAAAGCGAGAGCATCTTTATAAATCTCTCAAGGAATTTAGAACTCTTGTTGTTGCAGCATTAAATTGTTTTCAAGTAAGTAAAAGCAGTACTTGTTATAATGACTTTAAAGAGCAGATGCAGAGAAAATTTGAAGTCTATAGACCAATCCCTGAGGAATGGGAGCGTGGAGCTGCTGATAAAAAAACCATGTTCACTGCTTATTATTCTCCTGATCTTCATGGATCCATGGTTCAGACTGATGTGTATAAAAATCCAATCTATGCCATGCCGACCGATGAGAAGCTTGCAAGAGCAACTTCTGACGAAATCAACTATGGTGGTAAACTAAAAAATAAAGGCCTTGAGCTTCTTTATGTTAAAGAGTCTCTTTATGATATCTGGCTTCTTCATGTTGAAGGTGGCGGGCGTGTCATCTTAGAAGATGATCAAGGAAAGAAAACTCATAAGTATTTAAGTTATAAGTCTTCCAATAAAAAAAGCTTCTCTATGCTTTATGAGTATATGTTAGCTGAAGGTATGCTCACTAAAGGTGCCGCCACGATTTCAAAGCAACGTAAATACTTTATCAATCATCCAGAGCACCAAAGAGAAATTCTTAATTCTTGTGAAAGCTTTATTTTTTTCCAAATCACTGAAAGTGAACCTCTTGGTGTGCATAATATTCCACTGACTGAACAAAGATCTCTTGCTACAGATTATAGAAGAGTTAAAGAATATGGAATGATCAATTTTATCAAAACGAAAAAGCCAATATTTGATAACGGAGAAATGAGAAAGGAAGAATTTTCACGTTTCTTTATTAATCAAGATACTGGTGGTGCTATCAAAGGAAATGCTAGAGTAGACTTGTACTTTGGTTATGGTGACAAGGCAGAGCTTGCGGCCAACTTTGTATACGGACTAGGCGAACAATATTATTTAATTTTAAAATAAGGATATTATATGACTACTGAGAATCATTTAAATTTACGTGGAATCGAATTTACAGAGTTTAGTGCTGAAGACCCTAAGGCAATGCGAGAACTCTTTATTGCATTTGGTTTTTCACGAATCATGAGACATAAAACAAAAAAAATTGATCTCTACAGACAAAATGATATTAATTTTTTACTTAACTATGAGCCAGCATCATTTGGTACTGACTTTTATCAAAATCATGGTCCCTGTGTAAGTTCTATGGGATGGAGAGTTGATGATGCAGACTTTGCTTTAAGTTCAGGAGTTGAACGAGGCGCAATAGCTTCAACAAAAATTGATTTTAAACTTGGTGATAAGGATATTCCAACCATTAAAGGTATCGGTGATTCTAATATCTATTTCATTGATAAATTTTCTGAAGCAAATCTATATGAGCAAATGGGATTCGAAAAAGTTGATAATCCAGATGAAACAAAATCATTAGGATTTGAATTTATCGATCACCTTACGAATAATGTAGAACATGGAACTATGGAGAAATGGTCTAATTTTTATAAAGATATTTTTGGTTTCACAGAAATTAAATATTTTGATATCCGCGGAGTTAAAACAGGTCTAACTTCTTTTGCTTTAAGATCACCAGATGGAAGCTTCTGTATCCCTATTAATGAGGCCAAAGAAGCAAAATCTCAGATCAACGAGTACCTTGATGAATATAAAGGTGCGGGTGTACAGCATATTGCTTTCCATACTAGTGATATGATTAAATCAATAAGCTCATTAAGTTCCACTCAAGTTGATACTCTTGATATTGATAATGAGTACTACCAAGAAGTTTTCGATAGAGTTCCCAACGTTTCTGAGGATCATAAGAGACTGCAAGAACTTCAGATACTCATTGATGGTGATGACGAGGGCTACCTGCTACAGATCTTTACTAAGAACGTGATTGGGCCGATCTTTTTTGAAATTATTCAAAGAAAGAACCATCATGCCTTTGGTGAGGGCAACTTTGGGGCACTTTTTAGATCAATTGAGCGAGATCAAGAGAAACGAGGCTATCTGAAGTAAATATTTTCTTTGCAAAGACCGAAAGTATTACTAGTATTTTAGTATGAAAAACCTTCTTAAAAGCTCACGTGGAGCTTCCATTCTTCAAATGCTATTGATGGGATCCCTCGTAGTTGCAGCTGCTGGTGGTTTGGTAAAAGTGACTCAAAATCAAAGCCTAGAAAATCGCACTGTATTACAAAAACAAGAAGTCCAATCTTTGGTCAAAGATATTCAGACCGCTCTAAGTGATCCGACGGTCTGTACCAGTACACTTGGTCAATTAAGCTCTTTATCTTCCGATGCGACTCTAGATAAAGGTATTCTCAATCCTAGCGGTCAGACAATATATAAAGTTTTGACAAGTTCGACCTCACAAACCGACCTTCAGTATAATAGATCAACTTACCAATATAATGGATTAAATGAGATTCATGATATAAGACTTACTAATTATCAAGAATCTGCAGGAGTGAGCTTTACTCAAGCTATACTCGAAGTATCGATAAAGCCTTTCGAGCTGGCCAACTCTAAGCAGAGGACGCTTTTTTCTTATACAAAAAAAGAGATGATTCCTATTTTGCTAGTGACTAGAGATAATGTCATTGAGCTTTGTTTAAGCGATGAGGGCGACAAATCCCGTGATGCTCTTATTGATGTTTGTATTGGGCTCGGTGGGTATTTTGATACAACCACTGGAATATGCTCTGGAGTCGCTACAAAAATTATTGATAATACAACCTCGCAAATGTGTAGTTCAGATGGGACTGTTACATGCGAACATCCTTATAAAAATAAATCGTGTAACTCTAATTTAGGCAAGGATGGTGCTAATCATGGAAACTGGTTTGTAGATAGCTTTGGTACTAATGGAAAGGTAAACTGTGAATGTGTTCCTCAGCCTTGTCCATCAACTACAAACGTATGTTTTGGAGAGTCTCTAGGAGACGATAAATGCTTTAATGATTGTCCTGTAGGAACTCTAACTAATGATTCTTGTTGTAGTTGGGCCCCTAGACCTAGTAATGTTTGTGCTGGTACAAACTATACTCAAAGTAATGAAAGAAGAGGTGTAAAATGTGGAGACACAAGACTTAATACCGGAATCATGCCTATAAATTGGGTGCCCGCCCAATCCTCACAGTGTTTAGGAGTTTCTTTTCAGCAAACAAAAACATGTGATCAGTCCAAGCGAACAGCTCGAGGCACAGCTCCTATTATCTGGGGACCTGCTACAAACACAGTATGTGCTGGGCGATCGATGGTCCAGACCAGAACTTGTGATGGTGCTACAAGAGTAGTTAAAGGAACTCTCGACTGTACTTGTTATGGTGGCCCTTATGGAACAGGATGTTGGTGGCCGCAAGGAAAACTTGGAGGAAGAACAAGCTCTGTTTGTTCTCATCCAAAAGTTGTTTCTGGAAGATGTCGGGCTTCTTGTGTTTACAAAAGTGGGCGAGTTGTTTGGAGTGGTAATAATTCTTGTAAGTTTTCATGGACGGCAGGACCATGGGGCTCTTGTAATGATGGTAAAAAGACGAGAAGAGTTTCTTGTGGATTTTATGCAGGTTGCGCTGGAGCTCAACCTAGCTCCTCGGAGTCATGTCCATGATGACTTCAAATGAAAGAGGTATGAGTTTGATGGAGATCGTTGTGGCGGTCGGTTTGGTCGGTCTTATTGCTTTGGGAAGTATGAGGCTTATGCAGGGATTAAATGTTTCAAATAAGGACTTCGAAAAATCTTCAGAAGTCTTATCAGTACATACAAAAATTAAAAGTTTCCTTATTAGTAATGCTGGTTGCAAACAGCTTGTTGGTAAGGCTGCAGGAGAGGATATTGAGATTAAAGGAGTTACCCAAGAGTATGATCCCGCTACAAGATCCATAAAACAAAAATATGGACGTGTTCTTTTTACTGCTGGTTTAGAAATTGGAAAAATTAGAATTGATCATATAAGACTTCTGAATCTAGAGAGTACAGATGTCGATCAGAAAGTTGGAATGATGCCAGTAGAGATAGTAATGACCGCTAGAGATAAAACAAATGCTTTCAGTGCAGATTCTCGTGTTTTTAAGCGAGTCGTTCTCCTTGGCGTTACTATGGATAACGGTGTCATTCAAGATTGTAGTCTGGAAACAAGTATTTTATACGATACAATAACGAAAAAAATATGCGAAGAGGTTCTTGGTATAAACATTGATGGTATTGACTGTACTCAGGCTGTACTTGAGGTCGAGAAGAAAATTAAAAGCTCCATTTGTGATGATATCACTGGTGAAGGCGGTCACTTCAATGGAGAGTACTGTCATATTGATAACGCTCACGTTGGAGAAGGTTGTCCAGATGCTTCTGAATTAGCATATGGCTTTGATGCTAATGGACGGTTACTATGCAGATAGGTTGGAAAAAATCAGGATTCTCCTTAGTTGAAGTTATGGTCACAATGGGATTATTGGGCGTCGTTGTCATTGGCGTGCTAAATATAGGAAAACTGCAGCAGGTTTCTACTACATCAAGTAAGGGAGCAGGGGACTTATTAAGTGCTTTAATTTCTATAAACTCTCTACTAGTAGAGCCATTATCATGTTCTCAAAACTTTAATGGCACACCTGTAAACCTTGATGAAGAAATTCACCACCTTGTTGGATCGAGCGGAACTGTAAATCTATTTTCAAAGAATGAAACATTTGGAAATGGCGCTTATAAGGTTTTGAAAATGTGGGTGGGAAAGTATGATGTTTTAACTGGTCGGGCAGAGTTTAAAGTTCATTTTGAACTTGTTAAGCAAGCTAACTTAACTAAGGGAATGATAAAGACTCTTTATTTTTATCCTAAGGTCGAATCAGGCAACATAGTAAGTTGTCTTAAAGGCGTAGCTAATAGGGCCGAGGGTCTATTGAAGAAAATGTGCTTTGATGTTGACCCTGCTGGGACATGTACTTATATCAATATTCTAAAAGAGGCTAAGGAGAGATTCTGCAAAGAGAATCCTTGGATCGGCTGGGATGATGTTAATAAAAAGTGTAAGGTTTTGGACTCTGGAAAAATTTGTGGATTCTCTGGAGGGAAGCCCTTATTTTTTCTTGGTTATAATAGTCACGGAGAATTAGATTGTGGGCTTAAACCAACAAAGACCAGTGATGAAAACTACTCTGGTAAGTGTGGAGTAGATGCAAATTCTTGTTTAACGGGGGACTTACAAGATTTACCTGATTCTTCGGGGCAGTTTAAATGGAATTGTAATGGATCTGGTTCTGGATCTAATATAGCTTGTAAAAAATCAATTGGATCCAAAGTCATAGATGGTGAGTGCTCCCGGCCAGAAAAAGCAAGTGACTGCTTATCGGGAATTAGTGACTCTTCAATTGCAGGAACAATCACTCATTATCGATGGAATTGTCTTGGTGTAAATGGTGGTGCTGATATGTCTTGCAGTGAAAAAAAGCCTTTAGCGAATGTCATTCCCCTTTGTGGTATTGTTAACAATGATTGTATTGCAGGTGCTCTTAATGATACAGGCGACTCAACTGAGAATTACTTATGGGTTTGTAATGGGAGTCCAGCTGGTAATGATGTAAGTTGCTCTGTTTCTAAGTCGGCACCAGTTCAGGGGAAGTGTGTGACTCCTACAATTACTGAGAATACATGTGCATCAGGAAATTTAGAGAATGTCGCAGATACAGATTCAAATTTTATGTGGAACTGTAAGGGGTCTGGCGGAGGTGGACATGAAAGCTGTTCACTTACAAAAGAAACAGTTTGCTTAGATAGTTTCGCGACAGAAGCATTATGCTTAACTACTTACCCAACGTGTGCCCAAAAATCAGCCTTATATAGTTGGAGAGCAATTGAGACTAATAAATTTATCTCGCCAACATGCGGTGGTACTTCCTACCCTGGAGTGTGTTCTTACTCAACTGGGTCTCAGACAACCCCAGGTCGAATGCAACCTAGTAAAGTGTGCGATGGAACCGTTAGAGGAATTACTTCAAATTGTTCATGGTGTGATAATAAAGCTTCTCCAAATGGACTTTATTCGAGTAAGTTTTATTGCCATGAACTCAGCGCGTGGTGTGGGTCAAGCTCGTCACCTAAAATTGATGGATCCTGTGACTCTTCAGTAAATAAGTGTTTAGCTGGAAGCTTTCGTGATATCGCAGATACGACAACAGAGTATAAATGGGAGTGTGTTGGCTCAAATGGGGGAGCAAGTAAAACATGCTCTGAACCTCTGCCTTCAACGCCTAATCCACCACCTGGACCTTCAAACTTAACTCCCAGTACTGTTCCTAACAATTATGCGATATAAATAAGCCAATTAGCCTGATTTATACCTTTTCATATTCTTTATAAATTTTTACTATTAGTTATGATAAAACTCATAAAGAATTCGACCGGAGCTTCAATGCTCCAAGTCATGATGATTGGCGCGGCAGTGCTAGCTGTGGGGGCTGGTGTTATGAAAATGAGCCAAACTCAAACGAAAGAAAATAGCTCCCTCACACAACGTGCTCAGATAGGCCAGTTTGTTGGTGATTTAAAAAATATTTTTAAAAATCCCGTTGTTTGTAAAAATACTTTAGCTCAAAATGGAGCTTTAACAACAGGTATGTCATTTGCTCAAGGTATTAAAGATCAAGTTGGATTGCCAATGTATAGAATTGTTACATATTCTACTACTGAAGCTGAAATAAACTCTGCTCCATCCAGATATATTCATAACGGTGGCTATGTTATTAAAGGTTTAAAGTTACTTGGTTTCACACCTGCTAGTGGAACGAAATTATCTAAAGCTCAGTTAGAAGTTACACTTAAGCCTTATAGAAATAATTCTGAAAATACAAGTTTCTCAATGCATACAAAGAAAGAGTTTATTGAGCTAATGCTAATCACAAGAGATAATAATGTTGAGCTTTGTATGAGTAATCTTGGAGATAATGCACTTACTGCATACGCCGAAGCTTGTAGAGATTTCAAGGGAACTATGGACCCTGCTACAGGTATGTGTATGGGAATTTCAGAAAATGTCTCTCTTAACGTTGAAAAAGATCTATGTAGTCCACTACAAAATAAGAGTTGTGTTCACCCTTTTAAAGGAAAAACTTGTAGGAGGGGAGATCTTACAGATCTAAGAGGGACTGCACATCAGAACTGGGTTGTTGATGGCTTTACAACCTCTGGTGAATTAATTTGTAGCTGTGTTCCAAGGCCATGCCCAAGTACGACGAATGTTTGCTTTGGTCTTGATCTAGGAACTGATCATTGTGACAGAGAGTGTCCAAGGGGAACTCTTATAAACGATACCTGTTGTCCTTGGGGAGCATCCCCAGCATCGACTTGTTTAGGTGCAAGCTTTACTCAGAGTAA
The DNA here is from genome assembly GCA_913058265.1 of uncultured Oligoflexia bacterium. Lineage (GTDB taxonomy): Bacteria > Bdellovibrionota > Bacteriovoracia > Bacteriovoracales > Bacteriovoracaceae. The sequence continues at coordinate 353,842 of CAJXPQ010000001.1, read as the reverse complement.
TGGTTGCGGAAATACAAGAACTAATACGGGGACAGCTCCAATTGTTTGGACTCCTATAGTTAATACTGTTTGTTCTGGTACTAATTTTACTCAAATAAAAACATGTGATGGTACTACTCGCACCGCTACGGGTACTCAGCCTATTGTATGGTCTCCAAGTACAAACACTATTTGTGCTGGATCTAGCTTTACCCAAACGAGAAGTTGTGATGGTTTAACTCGCACAGTAACTGGAACAAGGGATTGTACTTGTTATGGTGGTGTTTATGGACCTGGTTGTAGATGGCCTAATGGTACATTAGGTGACACGACTTCTTTTGCTTGTAATAATGCTGGTGCCTCAGGTGGCCGTTGTCGAGCAGACTGTATGGTTGATCGAGGAATAATTAAATGGACTGGATCAAATACATGTAGTTGGACTTGGAATGTTGGTGCATGGGTTGCTTGTCGCTCTGGTACGAAAACAAGATCTGTTACATGTCCTTTTCCGGGCTTTTGTGCTGGTGGGAGGCCTGCTAGTAGCTCAACTGCAGGTTGTCCTGCTATTCCTGTAAATCCTGTGAATTGTATCGGTGTATATAATTCTTGTGGTCCTTGTAAAGTCTCAGACGATAGATTGGCAGGTATACCCGGAACTCATACTAGATATAAGAGCTGTCGCTTATCATCTATTAGTAGGCCTGCATCTGGAGGTGGCAAAGAGTGTCCTTCAAACAAAGCTGTTAAATGTGGAAGTAGTTATACTCAATGTTTTATTGCTGGAACAATGATCACTATGGCCAACGGAAACTTTAAAAGTATCGAAGATGTCAAAGTTGGTGATACACTTATTGGTTCAAATGGAAATATTAATAAAGTATTAAAACTTAAGCCAAGCCCACATAGAGGTTTAAAGTATTCCATAAATGGTAGTGATTATTTTGTGACTGAAGGGCATCCATTTATGACTCTAAAAGGCTGGAGTGCATTTAATCCTAAGCTTGCAATGAAGATTAATCCAAGTCTGCATATATCAATACTTCAGGTCGGTGATTTTATAGTTAAGGATAATTCATATGAAGAAGTGTTAACTATTGGTGCAACTGATACTGATGAAGATGTATTTAACTTTGAACTAGATGGAAGCCGTGATTATTTTGCAAATGGCTTCTTAGTACATAATAAGTAGATAATATGATTAAAAAATTTTTAAATTCTAGAGGCATGTCATTGATGGAGATCGTTATAGCGGTCGGGCTAATTGGTGTTTTATCATTGGGAACAATGAAGTTACTTGAAACAACTAATCGAGGTATGAAAAACTTTGAAAAATCCTCTGAGGTATTAAGCCTTGAGTCTTCTATTTCATCTTATCTATTGTCTAGTGGTGGCTGTAAACAACTTCTTGGTTTAGCCACTGGATCTCAAGTAGAGATTAGAAGCGCAATCAAAGAGCTAAATCCTGTAACGAATGTTATGGAGACTAAGTTTGGAAAGACAATTTATAATGCCGGCAAAGAATTTGGAAAGGTCAAAATTTTAAGCTTAGTCACACTGCCACTTGTTGCACTAGATAATACGAGTGAAGCCGGAATTTTACCTGTAGAGCTTGAAATTATAGCAAGAGACAATGCCCACGAATTTTCGGATAAATCAAAAATATTTAAGAGACAAATTATGGTTCCTGTCGGACTTGAATCCGGTGCTGTTGTAGCTTGTAACCTCGACAGAGCTGCCATGTATGAAATTATCATGGAGAGAATTTGTCAAAATACTTTTGGATCAGACTTTGTTGGAATGAATTGTGCTCAGTCAATTATTGAAGTTGAGAAAAGAATAAAAATTTCTATATGTAATGATATTACAGGTGAACCTGGCAACTTTAATCTCTCAACAGAGTTTTGTGATATCCATAAAGCTCACTCTACGGAAAGTTGTTCTGGAGCAAATGAATATGCTTATGGGTTCTCTACTGTTGGGGCCATACTATGTCGCTAAAAAATAATAAAGGATTCTCACTTGTCGAAATCATAACTTCTACCGCTATTTTAGGCGTTGTTATTGTTGGGATCATGAATCTAAGTAAAATTCAGAATCAATCGGTTACCGGAGCTAAGGGGACAATTGACTTAGCTAAAGCTTTAGTCTCAATTAATGCTGTTTTACAAGAACCTAGGTCCTGTTCTCAAAACCTTGAAACAAAATCTGTAAATATTGAAGAGAATATCCTCCAACTAGAAACTCAAACCGGAACTGTCTTATTTGAAGCAGGTGAGCCAATTTTATCTGGAACTTACCGTATTAAGAGAATGTATATTGGACAATACAACGTTAATAGTGGAAGAGCTGAATTTAAAGTTGAGTTTGAACTTGCTAAAAAAGCGAATGCTATTCAGGCTATTACTAGGACCATTTATTTTTATCCGAATGTGAATGTGGACACAGGAAAGATTGTTGATTGTAATAAAGGTATTGAGGATATTGCTTCTGGTCTCTTGGAGAAAATGTGCTTTGAGGTTGATGGTGATATTATTTGTGACTACTCTAATGTGATGGCAATGGCCAAAAAGAGTTTCTGTGATGCACATAATTGGTTAAGTTGGGGAAGTGGTAAGTGTAATGTTGTTGACTCAGGAAAGTCTTGTGATGCTGGAATTTATTTTCAGGGGTATGATGTAAATGGTAACTTAACGTGCTTTACGCCTCCTGCCGCGCCATCTTATGTCAATTCAAACGGAACATGTGGAGCATTAGAAAACTCTTGTTTATCTGGAACTTTAGAAGATCTTCCTGATGCCTTACCAACTAGGCTTTGGACTTGCCGGGGAACGGGAACTGGAACAAATGCTGCTTGTCGTTTTGCAGGAGCACCTCCGACCCCAGTCTCTGGAACTTGTGGCGCTTCAAATAATATTTGTTCAAGTGGAATTTTAAATAATATTGCTGATTCAGCTACAGAGTATTTGTGGAGTTGTTTAGGAACATTTGGCGGAGGTGATGTCTCATGTTCAGAAGTGAAGCCTATTTTGCCTTTTGGTCGATGCGACAATACTATAAATAATTCATGTGAAATTGGAACACTAAATAATATTAACGATAGCGTTACAAATTATTTATGGAATTGTGAAGCGGCAGGTGGAGACGCGAGTTGTTCAAAAGCTAAAGTCGTTGCATCTCTGTGTAGGTCTTTGGATGGTTCACCAAATGGAAACTGTACATGGCAAGCAATTGGCGCTGGAATTGGAAATGAGATGGGCCAGGGCCAAACCGGTGGCGGAGGACCTAATATATGTCCGTATCCAGAAGGGTCTGCCTGTGGGGATCAGTCAGCAGTAATGGGTTGTACGCAAACGCAAATGTTCTGTATTCCATAGTCTAGAGGACTTAAAAGTATCGTATTTATTAAGCCGGATTTTCACTTGGAATATAGAAATACTCTATATTGGCATCAGTATACTTTTCATACATATACTTCATAAGGTTTTGTACGCCAAATTGCTCAGTTGCATTATGTCCACCAGCATAGAAGTGAATATCTTCTTCTTGAGCTTCGTGCCAATCATGCTCAGAAATCTCACCTGTAATATAGGCATCAAGGTTATACTTCAGACATTCACGCCAGTCTGAGTTTGCTCCTCCAGTTATGATACCAATACTTTTTATAACTTTATTATCTGGAGCTGAGTGAATGATTTCACGATTTAAAATATCTTTAAGTTGTACTTTTAGTTCACTCGCACTGATCGGCGTTTTTAATTTTCCTCGAACACCAGTTGGCATTCCTTTATGGTCTCCAAATTCTTTTAGATCTGATAAACCTATTTTATCTGCGATACCTCTGGCATTTCCTACTTCTAGGTGAGCATCAAGAGGCAAATGATATCCAACAAGATTGATATCATTTTTAATAAGAGGTGCGACTCTATTGTAGAAAGATCCAGTTAAGGTTTTTGGACCGTGAAACTTCCAAAATAAACCGTGATGTACGATGAGCATATCTGCTCCAAGCTCAACTGTTTTTTCTACCGAGTACTTAGTGGCAGATACAGCAAAAGCGATTTTAGTAATCTCTTTTTTTCCTTCAATTTGCAGACCATTTGGACAGTAATCTTTATAGTCGTAAATATTGAGTAGTTTATTTAGATCATTAACTATTTCTTTTGTTTGCATATAATTCTCCTTCAATCATTCTCTCAAGTTTGAATTACAATGCAAGCTCCTGATAAATATAGTCTGGTAATGTTTTGTGTTTCACATCCTGTATAGAATCTGTACAATATTTCTATGAATAGAATTATCTTATCTCTTATTTTATTACTTTCTTTTAATCTTTATGGGCAAGATACAACTGAACCGGTATATAAAAAAACCATTTCACGCTCGGATGCAGACCTTAGGAAATCATTACAAGATCACTACCTAACTGAATTAATTAATATTAGGTATGATATGAATAAGGCGAAAGCGGCGCTTAAGAAAGCAGACATGGATATGGTTCAGCGACTTAACGCTGAAACAAAGTTAAGTCGACTCCAGTCAAGTCATACTCAAAAACGTTATCAGTTCATAGAATCTCTTACGGATATAAATATATCTGACGAGTCCGCTAATAACGTTGAAACTTCTTTTTCAGACGATATAAAGCAAATTTTAGATCCAGTACTTAGCACTTTTAAGAAAATCTCTGAAAGACCGAGACAAATTCAAAGACATAGTGAGCAATTGTCTCTTCTAAATGAAAGGCTACTAAAAGCGCAAGAAGCTCTGGGAAAGCTTAATAAATTATTGGTAGATAAAAATTTCAAGAAGTTCAATCCACGTATAAGTGAATCTCGAAGGTATACCAAAAAGTTAGTAAAGAGTCTTAAGAAAGAAAAAGATCAGCTCGAGTTTAAAATCTCAAATTTAGACAAAGCAGATGAATCAATCATTTCGACCTTTTCTTCCGTGATTTTTGAATTTATTAAAACGAAGGGTAAGAACCTTGTGCTTGCCTTTGTTGTTTTTATATTAGTCTATTGGGGATTTAAGGTTGGGCAGAGAAAACTTCTAAATGTCGTTCTTTTTAAAATGCACCAGTCTGATAGTAAGGAAGTTTACCAATGGATTTTAAGACCTATTAAGGTTGTTTACTCTGTTTTTTCAACCATGGTGGCATTTTTTTTATCTTTGCTTACTTTATATGTTTTGAATGACTGGGTTTTAGTTACACTAATTCTTATCGTGATTACTGCTCTGATTTGGAGTTCAAAACAATACCTTCCTCTTTTCTTTGAGCAGAGTAAAATTATCTTAAATCTGGGTATGGTTCGTGAAGGTGAGCGAGTCATGTTATACGGTCTACCTTGGCAAATTAAAGGCCTAGGCTATTATTGTCATCTTCATAATCCTGCTTTGGCCGGAGGAGATATTAAGGTAAGTACAAAAGAGCTTTTGAGTGCAAACTCAAGACGAGTTCAAACAAATGAATACTGGTTTCCATCTCTCGACGGGGATTGGGTAGAGTTTGATGATCACTTTGGGAGAGTTATTCAGCAAACGCCTTCTCATGTTGTCGTAAGATTACTAGGAGGGGAGAATATTCATATCCCTTCTGTGGATTTTTATGCCAAAGGTGCTAAAAATCTTTCTCGAGGCTTTGCTGTTGAGTTCATATTTGGTCTCGATTATACCCATCAGAAAGATATGTTTGATAAAGTGATTCCGACATTTAAAGATAATATTCGAAACGCTTTAATCGCTAAGCATCCAGAACTTGAAGATACAATTCATGAATTTAATATTGATTTTCTGAGTGCTGGAGCAAGTTCACTTGATCTAAGATTTTTTATGAAGTGTGATGGCAAATTAGCACACTTAAAGAGAGCTCTTATGCGATCTGTGCAAACTGAGTTTGTTAAAGTTTGTAATGAGCATGATTATATTATTCCATTTAATCAACTTACTGTTCATATGCAAAAATAATGCAGGATGAAGAGATAAAGCACTTTCTTACTCAAAACTTTGGACTTACTGAGTTTCAAGGGCTCCCAGATGCTGAGAGTGAGTATTTAAAACATATTCAGCTATTACTTTCTAAAAAAATCGAATTTATGATTAATACAGATATTGAAAAACTATTGCAGATTCTTTATCGTATTGATGTCCCTCAGGGGGAGTCTGATGCGGCCTTTGATTTAGGTGAGATAAAAAAAATTTCATTTAAACTCGCGGAAAGAATTATTGCCAGGCAATTACAAAAAATTGATTATGCTAGAAAGTTTTATAACAAGTAGAGATTTATGAGTTTTGTTTTCACTAAGATTGATTTACTCCATGATTTACACTCTGATCTTAGAGATTATATGCCTAACTTTATCGAAAACCGTTTTAAAGAATTTAAAGAGCTAGAGTCTGCCGTAAGATCTAATGATATAAAATCCATACGGGATTATTGCCATAAGCAGAAGGGTGTTGCGGCCAGTTATAAATGCTTTAAGCTTGAAGAAGTCACCGATTATATCCACAAATTCGCTTTAGAAGGAGAAATCACTCCTATTCAAGAAGTTCTGCCTATTCTTCGGATCTATCTTGATGAGCTTCAAGGCAGTATCTAAGATAAAGTAATGACATTTTCTATACATCATTTATGTAATTTGCTAGGATAACTATGTTATTTTAAAGGATTTTTATGAAGAATATAGAACATATAGTCGTCCGTTTTAGTGGTGACTCCGGTGATGGTATGCAGATCACTGGAACTCAGTTTTCAAGTACTACCGCTCAGATGGGAAATGACTTTGCGACTTTCCCTGATTTTCCAGCTGAAATTCGAGCTCCTCAGGGAACTGTTGCTGGAGTTTCTGGATTTCAAGTTCATTTTGGTGCCATTGAGATTAATACTCCAGGTGATGAGCCTGATCTTTTAGTAGCGATGAACCCTGCAGCACTTAAAGCAAATATTGATGACCTCTCTACTGGCGCTACGATCATTATTAATAAGGATGCATTTACTGAATTGGGCTTTAAAAAAGCTGGCTATGGAATGGACCCGCTTGAGGACCTTAGCGGTTATAATGTCATTGAAGCTTATATTACGACTCAAACTAAAGAGGCGCTGAAAGATCTTGATCTCGACACAAAGTCTAAAGCTAGATGTAAAAATTTCTACGCACTTGGAATGACTTACTTTATGTTCTCAAGAGAACTTGACCCGACACTTCTTTGGCTTAAAGATAAATTTGGAAATAAACCTGCAATATTAGAAGCAAACTCTTTAGCTTTAAAGGCGGGTTATAATTATGCTGAAACAATTGAAGCCACTGCTGAAGTTTATCGAGTTAAATCTGCATCTATTGAAAAAGGTACCTACAGACAGATCTCTGGTAACACAGCTCTGGCATGGGGATTTATTGCGGCTTCAGAAAAATCTGGCTTAGACTTGTTTCTAGGTTCTTACCCGATAACTCCCGCGTCTGATATTTTACATGAACTTGCAAAACATAAAAACTTTGGCGTTAAAACTTTTCAGGCGGAAGATGAAATGGCGGCCATCTGTTCAGCTGTTGGCGCAAGTTATACCGGTGCTCTTAGTTTAACCACTTCCTCAGGTCCTGGGATTGCTCTTAAAAGTGAAGCTCTAAACCTTGCGGTAATGTTAGAACTTCCTCTTGTCGTCGTTGACGTTCAACGTGGAGGCCCATCAACAGGTCTTCCTACCAAGACTGAGCAAGCTGATTTAAATATGGCGATGTATGGAAGAAATGGTGAGTCACCAATGATTGTACTTGCTGCTAAATCACCTAGTGATTGTTTTAATATGGCCTACGAAGCGGCAAGACTCAGTGTTGAACATATGACTCCAGTTATGCTGTTAACTGATGGCTATATTGCAAATGGGGCAACCCCTTGGCGTATTCCTGATATGGACACAGAGTTTAAAACAATTACACCTAGGTTTGTAACTGATAAAGATCTCGAAGGAGGCTTTCTTCCTTATAAACGTGATGCTCAAAACTTAGTCCGTAAATGGGCGGTACCAGGCATGAAAGGTTTTACCCATAGAGTTGGTGGTCTTGAAAAGGAAAATGAAACAGGTAACGTTTCATATGATCCTGCTAATCATGAGCTAATGGTTGGTATCCGAGCTAAAAAAGTAGAGGCGGTTGTTAATCATATTCCAGAGCAGCTTGTTGAAGGAAATACAGACGCTAAAACCCTCGTTGTTTCTTGGGGCGGAACTTATGGTTCTGTTCACCAAGCGGTTAGTGACTTTAGAAATGTAGCTCATATTCATATGCAGTATTTGAGCCCAATGCCAAAAAATATTGAATCTATTTTAAATAATTATGAGAAGGTTATTGTTTGTGAATTAAACTGTGGGCAATTGAAAGACTTACTTAACTCTAAGTTTTCGATTAATGCTCAAGGATATAATAAAGTCCAAGGTAAACCCTTTATGGTGAGAGAGCTCATGGGCATGTTAGAGAAAGAAGTATAATATGGAATTAAAAAAGAAAGATTTTATAAGTGATCAAGAGAATAAGTGGTGTCCTGGTTGTGGAGACTACGCAATACTCTCTTCGGCGCAAATGGCGATGGCAAAATTAGGAGTTGAACCTCATAATGTTTGTGTCATCTCTGGTATTGGTTGTTCTTCTAGGTTTCCCTACTATGTAGAATCATTTGGTATGCATTCCATCCATGGCCGTGCACCTGCTGTTGCTACTGGAGTTAAATTACAAAATCCAGATCTTTCTGTTTGGGTTATTACTGGAGACGGTGATGGTCTCTCTATTGGTGGTAACCACCTCGCTCATATCCTAAGACGTAATCTTGATTTAAATGTTATTCTTTTTAATAATGAAATTTATGGCTTAACTAAGGGACAGTATTCTCCCACTTCACGTAAAGGAACTAAAACAAGTTCTACACCTACAGGGTCAATAGACCGAGTTTTTTCTCCCGCTAAGTTCGCTATGGGAGCGGGGGCGACCTTCTTTGCTAGAACTATTGATACTGATCCAAAACATATGTTAGAAACCTTTCAAGCAGCTAGTGCTCATAAAGGCACAAGCTTAGTAGAGGTCTATCAGAACTGTATTATCTTTAATGACGGTATTCACGACGAGTTCACTAATAGGAAAAAACGAGACGATACCACTGTAAGATTAGAAGCTGGAAAACCTATGATCTTTGGTGCAGATAAAGACCGCGGCCTTATTCAAGATGGCTTTCAATTTAAAGAAGTTCCTGTCGCAGGTAATGAGGATAAGTTGTTTATTCACGATCCAACAGATGAATGTCTCTCAAGTATTTTAGCGAATCTTAATGGATCTAACGGACCTATTCCACTTGGTGTTCTTAAGTCTATTGAAACTGAAACATATGATGAGGAATTTCATAAGCTTATAAATCATGAAACGAAAGTTAAAGGGAAGGGAAGTATCAAGGATCTTCTTCATTCAGGTAATACTTGGGAAGTAAATTAGTGGTGATTCTCAATATAGTCAGAGTTTTTAAAGAATTTAACTTCAGAGTTCTTTTCTATACATAGCTTTAGATCCCATGGGGATTTAACTCCGTAGCACATACGATTTTTTCCATCCATTAATATATTTCCACCAAAGTCGGACTTAAACTGATCTTCTTGCTTTTTATCAACAAATTGAACCCAACGAACGCCAATGAATGGAGTCGTCTCATAATCTGCTTTAACATTATACTCATCTTCGAGTCTAAACATGACAACTTCAAACTGTAAGGCACCTACAGCACCAAGCATCTTCTCACCAGTAGCAGTTCGAACAAATAACTGAGTCGCTCCTTCTTCGGATAATTGTCTCAAGCCTTTATCGAGATGCTTCCCTTTAAGAGGGTCTCGTAGGGCAACTTTTTTAAAGAGTTCAGGTGCAAATGAAGGGATACCTGAGTACATGATTTTTTTACCCTCAGTAAATGTATCTCCAATTTGTAGTTTTCCCGAGTCATGGAGACCAATGATATCTCCAGGGTAGGCGTGATCAACAATTTCTCTATCTCTTGCTTGAAAAATTTGCGGAGTAGCAATCTTAATGTCTTTACCCGTTCTTACGTGATGGATCTTTTGGTTACGGCCGAAGGTTCCTGTACACACCCTAAGAAAGGCAATTCGATCTCGGTGCTTCTTATCCATATTTGCTTGTATTTTAAAGACAAACCCAGAGAACTTTTTTTCAAGTTTTGGATCCATAATTACTTCACTTGCAGTGTGATCAAATGGTTCAAGCTTGGCCTTTCTTGGGGCCGGGCCTGGGGCATTATTTGTAATCATATCTAGAACTTCTTTGACTCCAAAGTTGTAGAGTGCAGATCCAAAAAAGACAGGAGTCATAATCCCTGCAAGGTACTCTTCCATATCAAAAGGTGGAATCAACTCTTCAACCATTAATAATTCTTCTTCAAGCTTATCTCTAAGAACATCTCCAATATAAGCGACAAGTTCAGGACTATTTAAATCACTTGCATCAATAACAGTTGGATTTAAAGGATCTCTCTTATCACCAAAGGCCCGTACAGTACGAGTTTTTAGATCAAACACTCCTTTAAAATCTACACCAGTACCTATGGGCCATGTCATAGGAACACACTGAATTGAAAGCTCTTTCTCAACATTATCTATAAGTTCAAAGGGGTCCAGGGACTCACGATCATACTTATTCATAAAGGTAACAATAGGAGTGTCACGTAAACGACATACTTCCATCAACTTCTGAGTTTGCTCCTCAACACCTTTTGCTGAATCAATCATCATTAAAACAGACTCTACTGCAGTCAGAGTCCTATAGGTATCTTCGGAGAAGTCTTTATGTCCTGGAGTATCAAGTAAGTGAACATACCTTTCATTATAAAGGTAACTCATAACTGATGAGGTGATAGAGATCCCTCTATCTTGTTCCATCTGCATCCAGTCTGACTTCGCTGATTCTCCAGACTTGGCCTTAACCATCCCAGCTTCTCGAACAACTCCACCAAACCAAATAAGCTTTTCGGTTACAGTAGTCTTACCTGCATCGGGGTGGGAGATAATAGCGAATGTGCATCGAGTCAAGTCTTTACTCATATTAAGCCTTTAAGTCATTTTGGATTTATAGATTTTTATAACAAAATATACTGAATCTGACTCTAAAAAAATTGATCCAAGGTATTCAGACCTCTATAAACTTATTAAAAAGCATTACCGACAGGTCAACCAGGAAAAAATTCTACAAGGGAAGACCCTTCCTTTTCATATAATATTGAGTAATAGAAGTTAATTTAAAACAAATAGGGTTGTTTGATACTTTTGGTTTTAGGCTTAACTAAGAAAAATATAGTTTTTAAATATAATAAGTTAATTCACGAAATATTTCATATAAATTAAATGATAGAGGGTTAGAAGTTGGAGGGGTGGGAGAGTGGTACTTTCTCTGTCATGCGAATAGGGTGCTAATTCTCCTTATACTTAGCTCCTTCTAATTTTGGAGGCATAAAAGCTGAACTTTGGTGTCCAGGTGGTGAAGTCGTTCTATTGAAATTATTCAAGGTAAAAAGAATAGTCATATCTTAGCTTGGGAATTTTAACAAAATGATGAATTCCCTAAGAATGGTTATTTGTAAAAAAGTATAATATAATTACATAATTTGTACTTCCAAATAAGGGGATTAAAGTAGCACAAAAAGACTATAGACTCGAGATTGACGGTCTAAGAGCAATCGCTGTTCTCTCCATTGTTTTATGTCATCTTGAATTCAGAGCTTTCTCTGGCGGTTATATTGGTGTTGATATTTTCTTTGTCATTTCAGGCTACCTACTCACGAATATAATTCTTCAAGGTATGCAAAACAAAACCTTTTCCCTAAAGCAGTTCTATGAAAAAAGAATCCGTAGAATTATTCCGGCTTTCTATGTATTACTTCTAGTGTCTTCCTATTTATCAATCGTCATACTTTTACCACTTGAAACAGTTAATTTTTTTAAAAGTCTCATTCCCTCACTCTTCTATGGCAGTAATATTCATTTTTACAATCAGGTTGGATACTTTGATCATTTAGCGACAAGTAAGCCCTTGTTACACACATGGTCTCTTGGTCTTGAGGAACAGTTTTATTTGTTTTTACCTTTATTACTTGTCGCCCTGCGAAAGAAATCAGCTAGAACTCTGAATATAGCTATTTTAAGTCTTTTCACCATATCTTTTAGTTATAGTTTTTTATATTTATTAGAAGATGAAGCCTTTACGTTCTATTTACTCCCCACACGGATGTGGGAACTGCTTCTCGGCAGCATCTTAGCACTAAAGCTTATCCCACTCATAAAGAATGATTACGTTGATAACTTTTTATCCATTTTAGGTCTTACATTAATTTCATATAGTATTTTTTCTTTTGATGATAAAACGAGCTTCCCTGGACTTCTAGCTCTCATTCCAACACTTGGAACTTTTCTTATTTTATTTTCTAATTCGCAGAGGCGAACAGTTATTGGAAAAATACTCTCATTGGCCCCGATTAGGTTTATTGGACTTACATCTTATTCGCTGTATTTGTGGCATTGGCCTCTTATTGTATTTTACAAGGAGTACTTCGGGAGTAATCTTAATATTATAGATAAAGTTATAATATTATTTTTCTCTTTTTTACTTGCAACCTTATCGACATATTTCATTGAAAATCCAGTACGAAAGAGAAAAATACTTAACACGCACTACAAACTATTTCTTTCATATCTTATTTCAACACTCATAATTCTATTCTCAGCAATTTATGTTATTAAACAGGGAGGCCTTCCTAGTCGCTTTGATATTAATTACCTTAATATTACAAAATCATTAAATAGCGAGAATATATTATCAGAAAAATGCTACTCTCATGATGATGAACAAATTGAAGAAAGTATCTTAAGGTTAAAACAAGAAAATCTGTGTGAAGCACTTGAGAAAAATCCCAAAAAGGATATCAAAGCGAAATCTTCATTTCTGGTATGGGGGGATAGCTTTGCTCAGGCATCATTTTCTACTTTTACTAGTATTGCAAAAATGAACAATAGTAAATATTTCTTTTCTGGAGTCTCTGGATGTGCGGGGCTTTTAATTGCTGATACTAAAATTAAATCTGATAAATGTTCAAGATATAACAACACCGTCTTTAACAAATTAAAAAACTCAAAGATTAAGAATGTATTTCTAGTGTCTTGGTGGAGTGTTATTCGTGATAAATCGACTATTTTGTTTGAAACAAACCTCGCGTATACAATAAAGAAATTAAAATCTATTGGAGTGAATGTCTGGATTATCAAGAACGCCCCGACATACAATGAGAGTATAAGAAAACTGATATACCGTAACGTCAATTCGATTGGACGTTATACAAACCTGCAAACTAACCAACTAACCTTTTCTGGCCTCACATCTAAAGAACAGCAAGATTATCACGAACCTCTTAATACTTTCTTTAATAAAATTAGGAATGATATTACATTTATTGATTTTAACACTTTCTATTGTCCGAATGATAAATGTTTAATTGTTATAGATGGAAGAAGTCTTTACCGGGATAGAAGTCATATAACAGATGATGCTGCAAAACTATTAGGAGAATTCTTCAAAAACAAAGTGAAAATACTAAAGGATTTATTGTATTTGACTGCGGCTTACTTAGTATTTAATATCGATCAAGTTAAGTCCAAGGAAAGGAGCTTTAGTACGAATACCATGTATATCTCCTGTCTCTTAAGGGAGAACTAAATCATTTAGAGTCAGTTCACCTGCTATTCTAGATAAACTGTAAACTATCTTAGGTTGGGGGTATTATTGAAAAATCTAAAAGTGTTCATAATTATATTTTCAATATTTTTTATTCAGGAGGCACATGTGAGTGGTGGTGGTTATCAAAAATCTTGTTCTGAAGTGATCTGTGTGAAGTACAGTTTTGGTCGGAAATTCCAAAAAGGAACGCCTGATCAACAACGAAGGGCCTATAAAACTAATAGCTCTAGATCTAAAGAATCTAGGATGAAAGCTCAGGAGATATCACTAAAGATTTTAAAGTTATTAAGAGAAAATGATTTTATAAATTCTAAGCTTGGCGATGCTACTTTTGAAAAACGAGTGGGATTACTTTCTGAGCTTAAACTTGTTGAGGAAGTTGAGATTTATCAAGGTCATAATATAATTGTCTCAACTAGATTTAAGGAAACTCTTAGTTCTAGAGAAATGAAGAAAGTTACAGAAGAAGTTAGATCACTAATAGAAGGAAATCGAAGCACGTTATTCGATTCATAAAAATTCTATTTTTTCTCAGTCTTATTCAATATAACTGTCTGTTTTTAAGTAAGATTGAACTATTCTTTTAAAAACTCAATTAATTCTTTTGCGCCACCCACTAGCTTTCCATCTATGAAGACTTGTGGAAATGTTGGCCATCCACTCCATAATTTAATAGCAAGTCTTTGTTGCCATTTGGAAGTGTAACTTCCATATGAAAGATATGTATAGTCTAGTTTTTTTGCCTCAAGAGTCTTTTTAGCTTTTCTCACGACTGGATTTTGCGCCATTCCTACCACAACAACTTTGTTACTGGTAATCGCACTGATAATTTCTTTAACCGTATCATTATGATTTTGAGATATGAAGCTTAATGCTGTCGATTCGACTTGAGCTGAGGCGAGGGTAAGTCTTTCCATGATTATTCCTTTATGATTTAAACTGTTTTTCAATTAATTTACTATAGAATCCATCTTTATCTTGTATCAATTCTTTATGTGATCCTACTTGAATGATTTGACCTAGGTTTAAGACAAAAATTTTATCAGCATTCTTTATGGTTGATAACCTGTGAGCAATAATTAGTGTCGTTCGACTTTTTCGTAAATTATCCAGAGCTTTTTGTACTAAAAATTCACTTTCACTATCAAGTGCACTAGTCGCTTCATCAAGAATTAAAATCTTTGGATCTTTTAAAATTGCTCGTGCAATTGCAACTCGTTGTTTTTGTCCCCCAGATAATTGAACACCTTTTTCACCCACAAGAGTTTTAAAACCTTCAGGAAAATCGGAGATGAAGTCGTAAGCATATGCTAGCTTTGCTGCAGAGGTGACTTCATCGAAACTAGCTGTAGGATTTCCGTAGCGAATATTATCCTCTATGGACTCTGAGATTAATATCGGCTCTTGAGAGACGATACCAATTTGTTTTCTAAGTGCATACAAGTCAAATTGCTTGATTGGCTTTTGATCAATTAATATTTGACCTTTATTTAAATCATAAAATCTCATTAATAACTGAGTGATGGTGGATTTACCACCTCCTGATGAGCCTACTATGGCCACTGTTTCTTTAGGAGCGATTTTTAAATCAAGAGAATTTAATATATGTAAATCTGCTCTGGCCGGGTAAGAAAAAGTCGCACCCTGAAATTCAATAGAGCCGTCTGTTATTTCTTTAAGCGGCTTATTAGAGTTTTCTTTTCCAACGGTGGATTTCTCCATTAATTCAAAAACTCTATGGCCGGCGCCAAAGGCTGACATAAAGTCAGTGTATAGACTGCCTAAGATACCTGCCGAGAAAGCTACAGTCATGACATATAAAATGTATGAGGTTAGAGTACCGATACTCATTTCATTTTGTATAACCAGTCTTCC
Organism: uncultured Oligoflexia bacterium; assembly: GCA_913058265.1. GTDB lineage: Bacteria > Bdellovibrionota > Bacteriovoracia > Bacteriovoracales > Bacteriovoracaceae. The sequence goes on along the minus strand of CAJXPQ010000001.1, from coordinate 338,225 downwards.
ACCGTACCAAACAATAAATACTATCGCTAAAAAACCTAAGATAGAGACCATGGCACTGAAGTTTGCAACAACGGTAATCCTTTTTTTCGACAATTCAAAAGATTTTTGTAGCTGCTCATCGTATCTATTAATTTCGAAGCTTTCTTGAGCAAAAGCTTTAACCGTTCTTACTCCAGATATACTCTCTTCTGCGACTGCAGATGAAAGAGCTAACGCATCTTGAGTAGACTTTGAAAACGCTTTTACTTTTTTACCAAAAATAGCGACCAGCAATCCAATGGGTGGAATAACGAGTAATATAAAAACGGTAAGTTTAGTCGATGTAATGAAGAGTAGTATTAGACCTCCGAATGCTTGAAAACCACTCCTGACGAGCATTGAGATATTTACACTTAAAGCATTTTGTAATACCGCCATGTCAGATGATAATCGTCCTAGGAGTTCTCCTGTTTTTGAGAAATCAAAAAATGTCATTTCTTGATAAATAATTTGAGAAAATAGTTTAGATCTTAACCTTTTAACAGTTTTCTCACCAGCTAAGGTAAAATAATATGAACGTAAACTAGAGGATATTGCCTGAATTATAAACACTACCATGGCGATAATGGCGGCACTGTTGAGAGCATTCATATCTTTAGTTTTCATGGCTTCATCAATAATAACTTTTATATACTGAGGATAGACCATCAAAGCAGCACTACTTATAAATAAAAAAATCATACCTTTAAAAAGTAGCGGCCACTCATTGCGAGATAATTTAAGTAGTTTTATAAATAAGTTTTTATTTTTCATATCTTATTGGGAGTCTAGCATATTTGTAAGTTTCAAACTACAGTATATGCTGTATTTTATTTTAGGGAGCAGATATGCACGGTGAATTAGAACACTTTTTTAGTTGTCCCTTTTGTATGGAGCAGATTTCAATGGTCGTTGAGGTCTTTAGTGGTAATCAAAGTTATATTGAGGACTGCGAAGTTTGTTGCAGGCCTATCGAAATAAAGTATACTTGTGAGGATGGATTGATCACATCTTTTGAGTCCGAAAGAGCGCAGTGAGTTATTAAGGACTTTTTTCTCCGAAATTTCTCTTGTATCATATATTTTCTTGTTTGATATTTTGTGTTTTTGACCTTCAAAGTATCTATGGGATTATACCTTGATTATACTCAATTATATTTGCATCAATTCCTTGTAGTGAATCAACCTGAGAGAATGGAATATATTGATCTTGTCCATTTGCACTTCTAATAACAATAAATTTATCATCACCACTGCCAGACCAGCCAACATAGCGTCCGCTTAGAGTTGTCTCATCAGGTTTCGCACTAGCATATGCTCTTGCCTGATAGGTAATCTTTACTTCGGCCATAGAATCAAGGGCTTCATCAACACTTCTTGAACTAATCATATTACTACTACCAGTTCTTTGGATGATATCTGTTCTTGTATGAATTCTACTTATTTGAGTGACAGTATTGTCATCGACATTAACAAGAGATGAAATATCTTGTCTATCACCGACTTTGTTGTATTGAAGATGGGGTTTCCCATCCTTTAAAACAATAATCCCTGTTGTATCGTAGTCATGGCCATCCATATTTCTCGTTACAACTACTTTCTTCCCCACAAGGTTATTCATGGCAATGGTAGGATCAGTCTCATAAACATTATCTGCAACTTGCACGTAGCTATGAGGGGAACCTGGAGATGAATCTGATTTGTAGGCCGTTCTTTGAACTGCGACACCTCTAAGAGTTATATCTGGATTAGATGGATCAATTCTTCTGGTGACACCATTGATTGATAAGTATTGGTACTTTCCATCAGAGCCTAGGTAGCGACCAACCAGCTCACTCGTGGTTTTATCACTATTAGGAGCTATTCGGTCAAATCTAAAAACGTTCACATCAGTTTCACTTATCGCACCATTTGTTAAAGCGCGGCTCCAAGACGAATTGACATGACCATCCAGACCTTCAACTGTCTTAGATGCACTATAGTTAAAACCACTTGGTGGAGTTTCAAAAAAATCGGGAATTGTATTCCCTATAATGTATCAAGAGCTTCATCTGTATAACCAGTAAGCCCACGTCTAATACTATCTTTGGCAATATTATTAGGAACACCATTCATTTTCATATAGAGTAGTTTTGCTTTTATTTGATCTTGAGTACATCTATGCACTGTACATGGAAATCTAGTGTGGGCTTCAAGAATAGAGTTCCTTGCCTTATATACATCTCCCTGATTAAGTCCTTTTGCGAGCTCAATACTATAAAGTTCATCAATTTGCTTTGCTTTTTGTACATCAGTAAGTGATGCGTTTGCTTTAATAACCATCTGACCAATATCATCAGTAAAATCATCTGCTTTACTACCAAGATCTTTTAATCTTCCAGTCCTAAGCATGGCCTCTTCTAATGGCATATTAGGGTTTCTTAAAGTTATACCTGTTGGTGTTTTGATGAATAATTCATCAAACTCTTCTGCATCTCTAACCGCATTAGGTTTTCTCGTTGCCACACCTGTTGGTCTATACTCAATTGCTGTTGGTCCATTTGGATTTATTGTTACATTATCAAGTTCACTCGCTTTTCTCTGTCTTGAATAACCATTACCTATATCATCCCAAACTCCAGTTCCAGGGATATCTCCGTAAAACATATCACCATCTGGATTTGCTTGCCTTAATACTAAATTTCCAGACTCTGATACACCTTTTCCGGCTTTATATGCTCCATAGCTTCTCGCTCCAACAGTGAATGTTCCACCAACGACCCCGCCAGCAAGATCCATATAACCTGATGTGATTTGAGAGTCTACTTGGCTTGAAAGTTGTAAATATTCAGATGCTTCTTTTTCATCTTGTATTTGTGAGAGCATTGCTGAGTGCTCCAAATTATATCCTTCATTTAAATCAAATACACCGGTACCTGTCAGTATTGCTGTCCCTACGCCACCTGCAATTGCAGTTCCTGCCACAATTGTTGATGCGGTAGTCGCAAGTTTTACTGCCGTTGGACAGGCCACCGCTGAGAATGCAGGAACAACACAAGAGACACCACTTACTACTGCTCCAACAGCTGAAAGTCCGGCACCCACCCATGAGACGTATGTCTTTGTATTATCCCAAAAGTCTATATCAAGCGTAGACTGACAAAGATACTTTGTACGGTCTTCCATTTTTGCTGCATCTGATTTCAGTAATACCTCAGTGACAATATGCTTATTATTCTTAAGGTAATGATCTACGATATCATCACCAGCATCTTTAATATCATCTTCATCAATTACCTGTTTGAAATCACTTTCAAGCTCCGCAAGATCATTAAATGATTCGTCTATTATATCACTGGCCTCACCCAAAGCTGTTTTAACTTCTGTGTCCGAAATATTTGAACTCATGACATTGAAGTTTCCATCTTTTAAACATTCAGAAGCGTAGTCGATAGTTGGATCCAAGATATTATCTCGAAAGTGATTAGTCCCCAGTAGAAAACCGACCTGAGAACCTTCAACAAGAGAATTTAGCTTACCACTAAAATCATTTATTAGCCTTGCGATATCTTGATTTTCTTCGTCACTATACGACCTAATTCCCTCAAAGAAATTATTTCGTCTATTATTTGCGTTAGGTGAGCCTTCTTTAGTAAACTCTTCATAAATTCGTTTACACTCTTTATGAATTCCACTTGAGAGTGTTTCAAAGTTGCTTAATATATCACTGGATTCAACAGGTTTAATTAATCCTTTATTTTTAAGTTCTTGAGTCTGAGCAAATACTTTATTAAACACTGCTAGGTATTCTGGATCAGTTTCAGTATTTGGAAACTTTGCGGTTACTTGACTTAGAAATTTTTCTTTATTATTTACATCATATCTTGAAGCATCAAAAGAGCTCATTAATGATAATTCCATCGCCATAATTGATCTAAGCTTTTGCTCATAATCAGTTAACATCATTTCTTTTGCTATTGCATTAGGAGTAAAGGCTTCAGCCACCTTCTCTATATCATCTAAACTAAAATTTTCAGCATTATTCTGAACTCTATTATTTTCACCAACACAACTAACTATTCCCGCACTTAAAGTTTGGACAATCCCACGACCATTACGATCATCAAGATGTGTTCGACATGAATTTAATATTTCTTGTGCTTGTATCATTTGAGCTGGCGGCTCATATGGTACTGGAAGTCCTGTTTTAGAGTCGACTTGTCCTGTAGAATTTGTATCTAGAAGAGCTGCAATTCTATTTCTTAAAGCATCACAGGCATCATAGTCTTTATTTCGCTCCATCTTATATTGATCACAAAATTGATCAATACTTTGACCTAAAGCGGCCATATTATTTCTCTTGTCAGGATTATTTCTAATTTGATTGACTAAGTCTGAAACTTTATCTTTAGTCTGTTCTTCACATTTAGTGGTAAGGTCTTTATAAGGGGCAGTGATATTAATACAAGTCTTAGCGTCACCAAAAAGAACCGGATTACAACGAATTTTACTTGGTGAACCACATGCCATACTTTGATCATAAATAGGTCCAAAGCTTTGAACTTGCCCATCGCCTCTATGCTTCCATGGGGCTTCACAAAACTGATCACTCATCTTTGATGGCCATCCCCCAAAATAACAAATATCACCACTTGCGGCGTAAGCGCTATAATAAGATTCAATTGCTTCAAAGTACTCTCTAATAATATCAAAATTAGAAAACTCCACGGTTGGAGTTGTTTGATGAGTATAACGTGACTGCTCCATTCCCTTTATAAAGGAGATATATGAGCTTCTGAGCATTTGAACTCTTGTAAACGACATACCTTTTAGTTCTGCAGCTAAGACTGCAACAGATCCATCCTTAGCGAAGGAGCTAAGGGCGGAGGTCAAAAGAATGAGCATTAAGAAAAATCTCATACTTAACTAGTCGGTTAGTCTGAGTGAGAACTTAAACTGGTGAAGTATTTTCATTGTTATCAGTAAGTTAGGGATAATGTTAAGACTGTGAGTAATGCTAATTTTATCACATTATCTGCAAGCATAGTAAATGATCTTCTGATATCTTTGAATTTGTACTATGATATGAAATCGTAAAAGCTAAGTAAGTTCGATAAATACATAATCGATATTACCGCCAGGGGGTTCTTTTTTTAGTGATAGAACCCAGATCTGGGTCAAAGGTAGGAATAACTTTTTTTACCTCCTTAGATAGATTATTTTTGATCTTTAAAGTGAGGTCTTTAAGGTTGATCTTTCCCTTGATTAAGATCATATATGTTCTTTTTTGTTTATTTATATCAATATTATATGTATCCGAAAATTTGTGCTTGGAAATGGCATCCCATGAATTAGATATGATTTCTTGTTCACTTATCTCGATTGAATCAAGAATTATCATCCTACTAATAAAATCCTCAAACTCAATCTGAAGAGGAGCCTGTGAATTAGGCTCGATAGAAACAATCGTATTACCATTTTGATGTATATAAGTTACCTTTGGATTAAAACGATCTAGATAGGTCTGAATTTTTTGAAGATTACTTTCCAGATGAGTATAGCTTGCAAGAACTCCTTCAAAAACGATTAAGCGTTTTGCATTATTAACAATATCATCTAACCTTATATTTAAAAAATCTGGAAAGTACAAAGTTAAAAAATTATTTATTTTATTGTAATTACTCTTACGATTATTTTCTAAAAACATTTTATTGTTTATTAACTTATAGGCCACTTCATACTTCTGATGCCGAATTTGATCACTCCTTACAAAAATATTATTTAATAGATTCAAACTTTCATACTTAGCATCATATCCGACTTCAAGATCCTCACTAGAATTGATTATTCTTGGGACATAGTCTCTGTGCAAAGCGGGATAAAATAAGTAGTTACTTGTATTTAAAAATATCGTCTGATTGTGAGGCATAAAACCATGAGAATCAAAGTGGAATAAAAAACTTAAGGCTTCAAAACTAACAAGATATGGGATATCAAAAAAACTCAAAACTTTTTGAGTATCACCAGCTACGATTGCATCATTTACTCCTAGAAGTAAGTTTTTTGTTTTATTATTCTCTACTTGGTTTATATGATTTGAATTGAAAAAAAATTATGTATTAATTTTGTATGTTTGTCGAGATATAATTTAATTGCTTGTAGATCATAAGTTTTAAGTTTAATACTATTTATAATCAGAGTTTTTATAGAATTAGAGTTTAATTCTAACAACGAAGGATATCCCTCTTGTTGAAAATATGACTTATTCATTCGATATTCAAAGTAAGCAAGATAGCTCTTTCTTGTATTCACACTAACTTTGACTAAAGTTTTTTTATCTTTAAACAGTCCAAGCTTTTCAGCAAAAGGATAGAAGCGATTTACTGCGGAATGCCTTATGTCCTTCTTTAATATAATTAGATTAAATCTTTTTGCGCCAAGTAGCTTCATGTCATTAAGGATCTTAACTGTTAGTGAAAATCGACCTTTGTTTGAGTGATCGAATGCAGGTGACTTTCCATGTATCTTAACCTTAACCTTAACCTTAACCTTAACCTTAACCTTAACCTTAACCTTAACCTTAATGTTATAGGTTTGATTCTTATAAGTGAGTCTCCCTTTTTCCCACTTTCGAAGTTTTGTATAATTTTCAAATTCAGGTAAATGCTCCGGGCTTCCTACTGTCTGTCTCATAACTTTCGCAATAGAGTTAAGTTTCTCAAGCCGTGTAAAGGAGCTTGGGGTTATAGATATCGAAATATGTGGGGCGGAGAACTGATCAACAAATAGTGTTTCAGTTGGATCATCTTTGAAAGAAAGAATGAGATATAATGACCTAGAATTTTCTGCTTTGGCGTTAGAAGGATATAAAGAATGATACTGCTCAAGCACAGAGACATTATGCCAGCAGTAGTCTTGCTTCTTTTTTTCATAACTTGATCATATCCTATTTTAAAGCTTTGAACATCTACATCTTTTTCAGCCGACTTATTGTAGGGAGTAATCCTGTTTGATAATGACTGATGCTTTATAAATAATAGATTGGATAAGTATTGATCCAATTATTACTTAAATTTAAGCCTTTTTAGACTCTAATTAGTGGCACATATCAATTTAATTCCGACAAATATATCACATTAACCCTTTGAAATAATAAATAATTAACTATTTCTCTCTTTTGCCGATTAGCTTCATATATTAATATTATTTAAGGAGAATTATGCGATTTTATATCTTTGGCATCATTATGGGGACATTATTGATCTCACAATCTTTTGCTTGCGATCTATCAAAGCAAGAAGAGCGCGCAGTAAATGTCAAAAAACTTTTTGAGAATAGAACAAAATCTTTAGAAGTAGGATTGGCTAAAGAAAATTGCTCTATTAGTGCAATGAGATCTCAAAAAGATGCAGGCGAAGACTGTACGACAGAAATTGTTCGTAAGATCATAGCTGATGCAGAAAGAGCTAATATTAAGAAGATGGAAGTCATTGAGGCCAGAGAAGAGACTTTTGGCTGTGACTTTGAAACTTTAAAATATGAAATGAAAAAATTATAAATAAGGAGAGTACAAATGAATATCTTTCGAATATTTTATTTTCTGATAGTTACTATTAGTTTTTCAGCGATGAGTGCAAATACTGCTCAAGATTGCGGCATTGATGCTCAAGGTGTCTCATCTCCTTCAATTCAAATGTGTCGATTGTATAAGCCTGATTGTGCAGGAGGAATTGTTGCTCGTGGTACTTGTTATAATCAGTTCAAGATGGGGGTGAAGTCTTGTAATCCCACAGGAAAAACTTATGAGGGAATTGGTGCACTGACGGGACCTCAAGAAGGTCGTGCTATGCTAGTTACATGTGGTGGTGCTACAGACCTTCCTGATTATTGTTTACTAGATGGTGGTACTGCAAGAACATATATTGGAAATCCATATCGTGCTTGCGGTAATAATCTTAAAAAAACAAAAGAAGACTTTGATAAGTCGCTACTTTGCTACGCGCCTAGTGATAGAGCTAAAATATTAGAAGGTTGTCCCGTAGGTTGTGAAGGGATTCCGAAGGTAGGTTTTTGTCATTGGGACCTAGCTACTTGGAAAAAATACCGTCTATGTATTACTATGAACTCTGGTAATTATGATCTTGAGTCTGAGTATAAGAATGGGTGGGGATGTTCTAGAGTTAACTTTGATTTTGAAACTGGTGGAGCTCCACATATATATATTGATGGAACGAGAACAAGAGATAGACGAAATTATAGATTATCAGAGGTATTTAATGGCAATATTACCATGAAGATTTTTGGTGCAATGGGTGGTGCTAAAGCCTCAATTAAAGGACCGAATGGATTTAATAAGACCTTTGATCTAAAGGAAGATAAAAATGTTCACGAGATACCTTTGGAGTTAGCTGTTGGTGATTATGAAGTTCATGCAAGAGCACTTAAAAACAATAAAGGGTCTTATCGAAATTTTTCTATAACTTCAGAAAGTAAGCTGAAGGACAAGTGTCATGGTCTTTATGAGAAACAATGTGTGGATAGCAAGATTGTAGAGTTTGTTTCAATCTGTGGAGATAATCCAGGAGCTGGTTGGACAAAGGTCGCTGACTTTAAGAAAAAATACACCAGGAAAACTAGCGACTCTTGTAATAAAGATAATTTTCCAAAAAGAGGTATTAGAGTAAATGTTGAACATGATATTGGTGAAAAATATGCGCCAGCGGTTAAGGGTGTATGGAAAAAAGTAGGAGCTAACTATCAGGAGCCTGCTCCTATTGCAGTGAACGGCTCTAAGGCCGATAATTCTTATTTTAACACAGTATGTCCTAATCAAACACTTACTGAAAAAAGTTCAACTGGACAGATATGGTTATGTAGAGCAGGAGTGCCAGTTGTTATTTATCCTTCTGGTTTATCAGGCGCAAGTGGTGCTATGGGAAAATGTGTACTTCAGGGTCAAGTCTCTTGTTATAATGGAGTTGTGAGTAAGTTTCATAAGACATGTAATGATGAAGATGATGCTCAACATGCAAAACATAATTGGAAAAAAGTATCAACTAGGTTATGGGTTAGTGGTAACTATAAGGGAGAAGCATGTTCTGCAGCAGCTGAGGGGACGGTTCTTTGTAAGAGATCCAATGGAACCAGGTGTGTTAACAATAAGCTGTATCAATGGATAAAAGCTTGTCAGGATGACGGATCAACTGCCACTGCAAGAGCAAAAATCGATGGCTGGGAAGATATTGGTGATGGAAAATTTTTAAATCCTGTTCCAGTCTCAAATAAAACTTGTTATTAATAATGATTGCCCTTACTTGTCAGTAGGGGCATTTTTTATTTTCGGAGTTACTTTACAAGAGTTTTAAGTTTCACTCCTATATCATAAATTGTTGTCACGGCCCCACCAAGTTCATCAAGATCTTTTCCGCTTTTTAGTAATTCCTTTGCTGCCAGAAGCTCATCTCTGAGGATATTGTAGTTGGAAATCTCTTTTAAAGATTTGGACTGTTGCCCATAACGAATCATATTTTTTTCTGCCTCAAAAAGAAACTCTCGTCCCATTAAGACATTCTTATGCATGGTATGAACGTAGCGTGTAATCTTCAGTCCCAGTACATCTATCGGTAATAGAAGTATGTCTAGGAAGAAGTATCTGGCACTTTGCCTATAGAGACATGATGCTTCTCTTAGAGCATTCTCATCACTTAGCTTTATATAGTTCATAGCTTTTTCTAAATTATAATGTTGTCCATAGCCTTGAAACATTTGTAATTTTATTCTCTTCCAAACCAGGGCCGAAACAAACGATATGGAGGCTCCGGCGAGCATGGCAGTTGCTCGACTTCCCATTATCATGGGTCCTACAGGTGTTAAATTGAGTACTAATGATGCTCCCACACCATAGAGTGCAAGTTCACCGATAGGACCTTCAAGGCTATCAGCTTGTTTTTTCATTTGAGCAAACTTCATTTCACAGTGATGGTTTTGCAACTCCATCTTTGCCAGTTTTTGTTCTTCAAGATCATCAATTGAATGAACTTCGTCCATAATTGCGGCTTCAACTAAATTTGCAAAATTATGCAATTGTTGATTCTTCTCACCACTCTTACAAAGAGACTTCATCATTTTCTTATTTTTATTGAACTGTCTTTTTACGGCACTATCTATATTTGTCACCATATCGTTTTTTAATCCCGAATTTTCTCTTAATAAATCAATGGCGAGTAATTTGTTTTGAATAAATCCAAATTCACTTTTTTCTGAATTCTGCATTTGATTAATACTGGCCTGTAGGGTTGGAGTGTATTTTGCTCGTTTACGCTGTCCTCTTAATCTTGGATTCTTAACAGTCATCTCACCAAATTTTGATAATAAGGGGGAGGCACGTAAGTTAAAACGAATTGGAATTCCAACTAACTCTTCACCATGGTCTATTAGAAGTGGATACTCCTTAATCAGATAATGAAAGTGACTAAACTCTGTCTCTGCTTTTTTTTGATATTCTAATATATCTGCTTTGGCAGCTTCATGCCTTGTGAGGCGATCAGCACACTTGACTCTTCTTTGTGGTCCTCGAAATTGACAACGACCGGCCAAGGCCTTCATTCTATTGTATTTTTTTTCAAGAATACTCAGGTGTTTGTTATAAAGAGGCAGTGTCTTAGAGATATGACTAGAGGCCACAATATGATTTACAACAAAGTTTTCTTGTTTTTTGCTATCAAGAATCGGGGGGGAAGTCATAAGGCTTTCAAGTTTTTGATATCTCTTTCCAGATTGCTTTAAGTTTTTCGTACAATAGTTTATGGAAGCTTTTTTTGCACCAACTCTTATTTTCGCCTTTGCTTTATTAGTATGTTCAAGGTGTCCACTTTGTGGAAATACTTCCTGTAATTCAAGCTGTTTATCCAGTACCATTAATAGCGCTTTATCTTTAAACATTTTATAAACTTCTTCAATTTTATATTTAGGTACTTCAATCTGTTCTTTGTACTCATTGTACTTAGACATATTACAAGAAAAATCTTGAGCAGATGAGTCGGTTGATGCGAGAAAAAGGAAGATTAAAGCTAGCTTCATATCCTTATCATTATATCAGCTTGGTGTGAGTAAAGTAGGTGGGAAAAGTATTACCTCATCAAGATCTTAAATTGTTCATAGTAGCAGTTGTGTCAAATGCTTATTTCACAAATAAATTAGGTGAATATATAAGTTTCAATTAAAATATTCTTATTATTCATAATTTATATTTATAATATTTTGTATTTCAATGCCAGTTGGGCATTTTAGTTGAGATTAAAAGCTTAGAACACCATTGGTATTTTAAAAATTATTAGTTTGATCTTTCACACTGTGGTGGTCCACCAAAACTTAACCCGGCGGTAAATCCGTCTTTACAGCTACTAAATACACATCTTCCGTAAGCGCTTCCGCTAGAGTTACATGTTTTAGTGAATTTTGCATTTGCAGAGGTCGATGGACATTGTAATTGATTTCCTGCTACACAAATACCTGAGGCACTCGAATTATCTGAAGCAGTATCTCTGCTTTGATCTTGATCGTCAGAGTTTGAATTATTCTCGTTATTATTTGATGTTTCTTCTGTGGATTCATTATTATCATTTTCATTATTGGTAGCACTCGCTGTATTGGAACTACTTGCTAGTGGCCCATTTATATCTCCACCAAGAGCGACAAAGAAATCTTGAAAGGATTTTAAAGCAAGTTGCATATCAATAACAATTCTTAACTTTAGTTTGATACACATAGAGTTTGATAATCCTGTACAATCAAGGTTCTCAATGGCACTTTGATATTTTTCAAAAAGTCCCTTTGCTATCATTATGTATTGTGTGTTTAAGTCAGTTTGCGAGTTTGTTGTAGAAGTTGATGTTGCTTCAGTCGCAGGCTTATTACTTGTTGAGTCTGCCGTCTTTGTGGCAGGTTTCGCAGCTGCAGAAACTACAGTCCCTTGGGCGCTTCCGTTACATGGATTTGCAGGAGGTCCTCCGAAAGAGAGGTCACTACAAGTGACTGGGCCCGGTCTATGTACACTGTAATCGTCACCGTACTCACCGGATCTAATTTTATCCTCTTCATTCATATCCGCTGCAGCAGGCTTAGTGGCTACCATATCTTTTTGGACTTGAGCATTTACCCATGAGGTTCTTCCACCAGACCATGTACGATAAGCTACAGTGTATGCTGCTTTAGCACTTTTCCATTCACCATATCCAGGGCTTCTTGAATCAAAAATAAATAACCCTTTATGACCTGGTGGTGGTCCCGGCTTACTTGGAGAAATGGGCTTTGGATTACTAGCTTCATACTCACTAAGTAGAGCATGCCAGTTACTAGCTACATATTTCCAACTACTACCTTGTTGGTACCAACCAGCACTTGCTTGAAAAGTCATAAGGAATAAAATAATTATTTTTAATAAGTTTTTCATAGACCTATCTTATCGGCTGTTGAGGGCTTCAATAAAACCAAAAGCTCGTATTCGTTTAATATCGGGTGCTTACGGTGGAATTCTAAGTGAGTTAGAGTTTATCATCGCCAACAATCTAGGGATATTACTTTGGTCTTTTCGAATCAATCTCGATTTATAGGCTTATAAGAGGGCCATAAATTCACTTCGTCTGCGGTAAATAGTGAAGAAAATTATAAAGCTAAAAAACAGTATATATAGATCTAAGAAATAACTTTTAACAAAGTATAATTTTGTTTTCATGACACCATCAATATTTACTAAGTTTGTTTTAAAGTAATGATTCTTCTCACTGTATGGCATTTCAATTCTTGCAGGAACACCTTGAAAGTCATCGTCACCACCTTGAGAGCTCATCCCTTTTCCTAGCGATGCAGAAACTACTCCTCCGACTCTCGCCATTTTAGACTTAGAGACTCTCTTACTCCTTGCTGAATTTAGTGCTTGTGGAGCTAGGCTTTCTTCACTATCGTAAGCGATGTCTTCCATTACATTATTTGATCTTGCTTGGTAGTTTTTGAAATTTGGAACTGTAATGGCATAGATAACTACAACTAATACTAGCACAGCAAAAACACTGGAGAATTTTAAAATTTTTGATTTACCCATGCTCGGCCAAATCTTTTTACGATAATGAATAATATAGAGTAGTGCCGTAAGAAGGTACATATAAACATGTGTATCAGGTCTAAAAAGCTTAAGCGCTGCCATAGAGATAATAAGTGGAAGAACGGTACTCTTTCTTATTTTTAAAAAGACTAATGCGAAATACATAATGAACATTAAAACTATCGCTTCTATAATATTATCCATCTTTAAGATTGATTCAAAGTCTTTATTAAAACTTCCAAAGTATAAATCCCATTCTCTCGGAGTCTTGACAGTCAATTGAGAGTTCGAGACAACAGCTTTTGGCTTTGAAAACTCAGATCCTATGACAGAGAAAACACCGCCCACTTCCATTTTTGGACGGTACTGGACTAAGACACGACTATTGCCTTGAGGTATTGAAACTAATAAATTGTCTTGATCATCTTTGTATAAGGGGGCAGCTGTTCCATTCACTTCTAAATATGTTACTTTTCCTTCAATCTTAAGTGGGATTTCAGGAGTTCCTTGATTGTTAATACTATAAGTCATGTTTACTATTGGTTGCCCATCTTTTGGTACATAGTAATCAATATTTTGTCTCTTAACTGTAAAGCCTGTTGAAGAGAACAGCTTAAGCTTTTTCACAGACCAGCTAATATTGTTCGCATTTGAGACTAGATAACTCTTTGCACTTGGCTTAGTCGCATTTAAACCCGACTCACTATTAGATATTCTGCGCCACTTTGTGGATGATTTAACTTGAATGATGGCATGGTTTTCAATCATGAAATACTGATTGGCATCAGAAAAAATCGGATTAAAGCTCTTTGCACTTATTGATCCTGAAACAACAACATTATTATTTCCTGGATTTAGATTAACTGAAAGTGCTCCATTTTTTTCTGAGTAATCAAGGTCTGTATAAACTTGCTTAATGATTTCACCATTAGGCCAAGTAATATTTTCTGTTACTTTATTTCTATTGGGATTATTTAATACAAATGTATACTCAAATGTCGTACTATTAGGGCCCACATAAATTTTATATCGTCCCGTTCTAATTGTTTCAGCTTTTTTTGTCGCAACCTTTTTTTCTTTTCTAAGGATTTGAACTGTTAAGTATGAGGTTGGGTTTCCATCAAGGATCGCCTCTGCTTTAGAAAGTTTATTATCAAAATTCATTACATTTTTAATTCGAAGTGAAAAGGATTGTTTAGACTTGATAATGAGGTCACATAAAACCGTATAACGATTCTTGAGAGGGAAGACACTCAGGTTTGAAGATCTTGACGATATTATAGCATCACCTTTACAGTTTTTAACGGCATGCTGAAAGCTTTGAATAAATGTAATAGCTTCTGGTTTATTAGTATATTGACCCTTAATTTCAATTGAGACATTATTGGGGAATCTTCCCTTAAGAGTCATATTTTCAATGACATGCATGGAGGTTTTTTCTGATACATCAATAAGTTTTTGATATTCTTTTAAACTTAGTACAACCTTTCCGGCATCCTCTGCAGCAAAAGTAGTTATTGATGATGATAAGATCATTAGTAATGATAATAAAAATTTCATAGATTCCCCGTAAATTGTTATGGGGCTATTGTACAAAAAAATGATAGGGTTTTGAAAGAATTTAGTGCCTGACAGTTTTCGTTTTTATTTGAGGTGCTGATAAATTTATGGTGATTTTAAGGATCTATTATGGGGAGTTATGACCCCCATGCTAGATTCACTAATATTCTATCTACTTTTTAAAATAGTCATACCGTTATTAATAATTTTCCAGTGATTATCTTATGGAGCAGAGTTTACGCCAAAGATATCTCCTACATGGTGCCAGTCCGCCATTCTAATTGGATTGTTGCTCTCAAAAGAGTTCATAAAAGTATTTAATGCTTTTGCTTAAGTAATTATTGAAGGACTCCAAGTTCTGTCCCACATTTTAAAACTTCTGTGGCCATTTATCCATTCTGTTGGTGTTTGACCTAAGATTTTTAGTTTAGGTCCATTCTTTTTCCCTAACATATAAAATAAATATGAGGTAGACGTTGAAACATTTTTAACTCTTGCTAAAACATATTGGGTTGCACCTTCACTATTTTGCTCGTTTCATGTACCTGGGGTTGAATAAGTAATTAGGTTCGATCGACCCGCTGAAGTTAAAGCGTTAACTGCCGCCTTAACATCTCCTGTTGTTCCTCCAACTGCAAATTAAAGGAACTAAATAAAATACTTATTAATTTAAAATTTTATGATCGTCATTTCTTCAAGTCCCATTGCTTTTGCAACTCCATGGGGAGCTACAATATGCGACGAGGCGATGGCAAGTGAGCGAGCTAAAGAGGTTCTGCAAATATTTGATACTAGAATTGAAGATTTAAAGATAGCTCTGGCAAACGAGAACTGCTCTATTGATTCTCTTAAAACACAGGTAGCGGCATGAGAGGATTGTTCGAAACCAATAGTCAGACAAATATTATTAGATGTTCAAAAATCTAATGCCCTAAAAATGGAAGGGCTCGTAGCTCGAGAAAACGGATTCAGATGTAATATAAGTTATCTAAAAGCTGAACTTGCCCGTCTTAAGATAGAACGAAATCAATGACAGAGAGATATGTATTTCGCATTAAATATCGTTTAGTTTCCAGTCATAGTCAGACCAGCTTATGGGATACTTCTTATCCGCTATCTCAGCTTGAATTTTCTTATTACTAGTAAGGTACTTACTTACAAACTTTTCAACAGATCCAAATTTCTTTTCAAAGTCTTCTCCATACCATTTGAAGATTTTACTTAGGGTTACTTTGTTTTTCTTTTTATTTAATGAGTTCTTATCTTCATTTGATAGGAAATGGATTGTTACTTGCTCAACGTGATCTAAATTTGTTTTCTTTTTAAGAAGAGTAAAAAATTTTATTTTCCAAGTACTTTTAAAGAATGAGCCAATATCTTTTATAGATTTTAAAGGATAGTTATCAATAATTAATTTTATTGTAAAAGCATTGTAGGCATTAATGAGAAATGCTAATTGTTGATCTTTAGAGAATGCTGCATACTCTTTCTTTTCTACACTTGATAATAACTCTAGGTAACTGTTTAAGTCAGATATATCTTTTTTTACTGCTTTGTAGTCAATTAAGCTTTGCTTACCTTTTAATTTTACATGAGTGTTTAAGATTTTATTAAAAGCTTTATGTGTGTGATCAAAGGCGGAACTATGCATTGAGTAGGTGAGAAGTAGGGTTAAAAAAATTGTAAGTTTATTTAGCGTCTTGTTCTCCATATAAGTCTGCCTTTAAGTTAATTTAAAAAAGTTAATATATCAACTTTTGTCTGGCTTTATTTAATTTTTATTGAGATAATCTTGGCATAATTATTTGTATTTGAGGAAAGACAAGAATCGTATGATACCTATAAAAAAGCTTCAAAAATTTAACAGCTTAAAAGAAGTAGAGGCTTGGAAGACCATGAGACTTTCTTATTGTACTATCTTTAATGAGTTAGAAAGTAGTTTGCAACTTGAAGGTTGTAGCATTTCTAAATTTCAGATCCTTTATACTCTTTATTTTGACGGACCTTTAAAGCAGGTTAAGCTCGCGGAGCAAAGTAAGGTTACAAAATCAAACATTTCTACCTTTATGAAGCGAATTGAATCAGAGAAACTTGTTCGAAAACTCTTTGTAGATCAAGAAAAGCGGCCTAAATTTATTTTAACAAACAAAGGCGAGAAATTTTTTGAAAGAATTTTCCCTATACATGTTAGCAATATTAAAAAACATATAAAGCCTATGCCGATGAGTGTTAATAACTACCTAAGCGATATTACAAAAAAGTGTGGAGACTTTACACACGATGAAGGAAAATGAATGAATAGATCAACATCAGAAAAGATTTTTTTAATTTTCTTTTTCCCTTTAGTCATATGCTTCTACCTAATCTATAAATACCCTGTATGGTTTGTACCTGAGGATCAAGTTGTAGCCACTTTCTACTGGTTTGGAAAGTCTACTGGCTTTTGGTATTCTACAGTATACTCTGGTTTAGTTTGTATTATTGCCTTCCAAGTTGTTATGTCTGGCAAGACACCTTATGGAACAAATATAAAGAAAACTATCAGCAGTTATCAACGAAATAAATTTTTAAGTATTTTTTGTAGTCAACTTATCTTTTTCTATCTTGTTCCTTATATCTTACCTTTCCTTATAAATGGTGGGGACTTTTTTGCTGATGAGTATGCCCCTGTTAATAAGGATGCTTATGTCTATATTTATAATGGTTTTACTTCTTTTGGTGGCTTTGCCTATCTGTTTATCATTGTACCCCTTAGTGTTTGGTTTCTTGGTAAGCGCTATTGTTCTTGGTTCTGTGCCTGTGGAAACCTTTCCGAAACCATCGGTGTGACTAAATGGGGAAATGCATGGGTAACTATGCGTACACCTAGAGGTGAGACATCTCGTAAGTTTGAAAACTTACAGTATGTATTTTTAGTGTTTGCTGTTTGTTTTGGTGTTGTTCTATTTCTTGATGTGTGGAAAATCTTTGCTGCCGGAGAGTTATTATCTTCCATGCGGGCCTTTCAAGATTTAGTCGTAGATCTCATATTTGGTGCATTAATTGGTGTCGGAGCTTATCCTTTTATGGGAACTAGGATTTGGTGTCGATATGGATGTCCACTTGCTGCTAGTATGCGTTTGTTTGGAAAGTTTTCAAAAAGTAAGTTTAAAGTTGTAGCGGACGATAGTTGTAAAGGTTTAAACCTTTGTACTACTCAATGTCCTATGGGAATTGATGTTGCTAGTTATGCCCATGAAGATGGAGTTCCAATAGAGGGTAGCTTCAGTCTCATGGATACACCATGTATCGGTTGCGGTGGTTGTATTGATATCTGCCCGGTAAAAGCGCTTACATTTCAAAAAGTTCTAGGGGGTGCTAAGTGATCTCATACGAAGGGTTATTTTACCTTGTTTTAGGTGTTTCAGTATATGTCATTTTACTACTTAGCTTAAGGTTAATTTCAAGTAAAAGTGAAGACTCTGATGTTGTTGAAAATGAAAGTAATGGTTGGCATTCAAAAGAAGAACTTGTGATTGTGGATATTATTAATGAAACTCATGACATTAAAACTTTTCGCTTTAAACGAAAAAATGGTAAAGGGTTTATGACCTTTCTTGGAGGACAATTTCTAAGTTTTCAAATTAAAGACGATAATAAACTCCTACGTTCTTACTCAATATCTGGAAGCTGTGAGAATAGAAGTACTCTGCAGGTTTCCATAAAGAAACTTAATAATGGGGTTGGTTCAGGTTGGTTTCATTCTTTAGAAGTTAGAGATAGTGTCTTTGCCTTTCCACCGGGAGGACTATTTTCAGATGATACTTTAGATAGTGATAAAAAACGTATTTTTGTTGGAGGGGGAATTGGGATTACTCCGCTTTTATCAATGATTAAAACTAATATTGATAGATCAAATAGGATACCACTTGCTCTTTTTTATGGGATGAACTCAGTTAAAGATATGGCCTTCCATAAGGAACTTCAGTTATTAGAAGATACTTATGATAATTTTTCATACTTTCCAATTTTATCAAATAAAGACGAGAGTTGGAGCGGAGATACTGGCTTTATAAGTTATGATTATATCACTTCAAAATTATCTATTGATAAAAATGATAATTTTTATTTTTGTGGACCACCGGTTATGACAGATTCAATTACCGACGGGCTAATTAAAAATGGTCATGTTCTTGAGCATATTCATAGTGAGAAATTTGCTTCACCTGTCGCCTTTAATCCAGATAATATCTCTGCTGTTGATGCTGACATTATTGTTGATGGTAAGACCCTTGCTTATAGTGGTAAAGACTCTCTTCTTGAGTTCCTTGAAGCAAGCGATATTGATATTGATTTCGCTTGTCGGTCTGGAGTTTGCGGAGCTTGTAAGTGTAAGGTCATAGAAGGTGATGTCGATGCATTTACTGATTCTGGACTAACGCCAAAAGAGAAGAGTGATGGCTATGTTTTGACATGTGTTGCTAGACCCAAGACAAATATAAAGATCGTGATATAGTGCTCTAATGCGTGGCGACTAGATATCTCGATGCTGTAGATTACAATTTATATATGAAAAATCTATCTATAATTTTAGTTCTATTATTCTCCGTTAACCTTTACGCTAAAGTTCAAGTAAAAGTTCTTAAAGGCGATGTGACATTTAATGGCACTAAGGTCACAAAGGAATCCGACCTCTCTATGGGTGGTTCAGTTGAGGTTGGGGATAAGTCTTTTCTCAAAATTTTCTCAGATGTAAATAATAGCTCTATCGTTATTGGACCTAACTCCAAGCTCGATATTAAATTCGAAAAGAAAAAGCTTCCATTCTCCCTTCTAAACGGTGTCGCTCGTTGGGTAACAGAAGGGCAGGGTAAGCTAAAGGGTGGTATTAAGACAAGAAATGCTATCATGGGAGTTAGAGGTACTGATTTTATGATCATAGCTAACTGGAAGCTAGCTGAGACTGAGGTTATCTGTTTTGATGGTCAAGTTAAAATATTTAATCGTGAAAATAGAAAAGATACCGGCCTTATTAATAAAGGACAATGGGGAGGCCTTGGTGGTCGTTTTGGAGATAGCGTAGGTAAAGTCCTTGATCTTCCTGAAAGATTTGTCGAAGTATCAAAGCAAATGCTGCCAATGAATCCTAGTTCTTTGTAGTAATAAGATCTGCTTCTCTGTATGGAGTCGCTCTAGTAATCGTATCAATCTTTGCTTCTATAACTAAAATATGTGGAATAATATCTTCGAATGTATTAAGTTCTGTTCTTACATAATTTAGTACATGTGTTAAGTCCGTAGTCTCTACTCTTTTAAATCCGGGCATTGCGCCAGAGTAAGTAATAACTCCTCTGATAATTGGCCCTTGGAGGCCATGAACCATCACGGCTATAATCTTAGCTGGATCGGCTATTATAGGGCTCTTGGAGTTGAGAAGCGGAGGGTACATACCGCTACCGGTACCATCTGCTTTATGACAACGCATACATAGATTCATATAGATTTGCTTACCTTTCACTTTGTCGTAAGCATAGGTTTCATCTTTTATTTTTTTATAAATTTTGGTTAATCGAAAACGTTCTTTACTAACGTCAGTATGCATATTACTAGACATATACCAAGCAAGAGCTACTGAGCCTATAAACATAATAATGAGAGTAATAAGGATGTATTTTTTTGTATCTTTTTCGTTTAAGTTCATAAGGTACTAATACAATATATTGAGTGATTTTGGCCATCAAATAAAGCAGAAACAGGCCCTTTTGGGCCTGATCTGGTATTCGTCTAATTCTAGATGAATAAATTGTTATGTAAGTTACATGACTAACTTACCTTGTTTCTTAAGCTCCTTAAATATCATTTCAAAGTGCTCGGCAGGATAAGCACCTTTTACAGGTATACCATTTACAATAAAGCCCGGAGTTCCTTGAAAACCAAACTTTTGTGCTTCTTTAATATCATCTTTTATTTTATTATTTACGCGATCGGATGCTATATCTTTCTTTAATTTAATCATATCAACTTTTAGATTTTTTGCGATTGTATCTAGGAACTTCTCCCCCTGACTTAGTTTAGATTGAGAGAGAAAGACCTTATCATGAAAGCGAAAGGCATTATCCATAGATTGCAGTTTTATCGCTTCGAAGTACTGTGCAGATATCATAGCTTGAGGGTGAAAATTTAATGGCAAGTGCTTATAAATAAGCTTAATTTTTCCTGGATACTTTTTCATGAGAGCTTCTATTGTTCCATGAGCACGTGTACAAAAACCACACTGAAAGTCAGAGTACTCAACAATTGTTATGGGAGCATCTTTATTTCCCTTGAAGGCAACTGATAATCTTGTTTCAGGCTCTAAGGGATTCTTAATGAACTTTTTCAGTATACTCTTATTACTAGTGTCAGAAGCAGCACGCTGACTTTTTTGCATCGAGCGAGCTGCTACTTCTAGGGAAGACATGAAGAGCTCGGGGTTCTCTTCAATCAATTTTGCTACTAATTGCGGATTTGCTTGTAAGTTTTTTGCTAATTGTTTTTGAAACTGTTTATCGCTACTACAAGATGCTACGAATACTGCTATGAAGGCCAATGCCGATACTCTAATTAAATTATTCACATTCACTCCTTTGTGAGTTGTTAAATTCAGTATCGGCTATTTAAATGTAAACTCGGTCATTGGAATGTCAGGTTTTTGTAAAATATGAAATAATTAATTGTGCTCAGGGTTAAATCTATAACCTACACCGCGAACAGTTTCAATAATATTATTATCCATTTTTTGTCTGATTTGTAAGACATGAGTATCTACTGTTCTAGTTGTTGGGTAGTTATCGTATCCCCATACTTCATCAAGAAGTTTCTCTCTTGAGTAAACTCGTTTAGAGTTTTTGGCAAGAAGGTAGAGAAGATCAAATTCCATCTTTGTGAAAATAACTTCGACATCACGATAAAAAATCTTACGCTCATCTAGGTTAAATTGAATGCTGTTAATTTGGAAAGTACTTTCATGCTCTTGGACTTGTTCCCCTGTCTTGCTTCTAAGCTGGACTCTTATCCTTGCAATGAGCTCTCTCGGCTCAAAGGGCTTAGTCAGATAGTCGTTCGCTCCACTCTCAAGTCCTATCACTTTATCTATAAGGTCTGTTCTTGCCGTAAGCATAATAACAGGCACAGATGTAATCTCTTTTAAGAGATCGACTCCTTGTCCGTCAGGCAGCATCCAATCAAGGAGTACTAAGTCATAGTTAGAAAAATCTTCTTCTCGTGCTTGGGCGAGGTTTGTTCTTAGAACGACATCAAAAGCTTCTCTGCCAAGAGTTTCTTTTAATGCTGGTCCCAGACTTCGATCATCTTCAACTAATAATATTTTGGTCATTGTGTACCTCTTTAAGTTCGATTTTAAAAGTAGTGGGAAAGTTTTCAAGAGTAAGCTTGCCGCCAAGCTCTTTAATAATTCTAGTGACTATAATCATTCCCAGGCCCAGGCCCTTGGAATTTTGGTGTTTGTTTTTTAAAAGAGATTTTAAATTACTAAAAGGTATTTCTCCTTGATCAGTAATATTAATCTCAATGCATTCAGTCTCTTTCCTCTTCGCTGAAATTTGAATAGGAGCTTTTCCGTATCTTTTTGCATTCTCAATGATATTCATAATAACAATTTTTATCCAGTAGGGATCTGTTAAGACGCTGAAGTCTTCATTGATATTAATATTTATTTCAAGATCCTTATACTCCGTGCGGATTGAATCAAGGTAAGCCGTCATGGAAGGAATCTTTTCAATATTAAGATTAAGAAAATCCTTATTGTTAGTTTGCAGGTAACTTTGACTCCTATCGGCCAGATGCTTGAGTCTGTAAATCTGTCCCTCTATTCGCATGATATCATCGACCATATCCTCGGGGAGTTCGCTAAGGCGCTCATTTAGTTGATCAACTTGTAAGAGTAGTGAGGCAATAGGAGTTCTAAGTTCATGAGTCAAAAGTCTTAGAGCATGTTTTTTTCGTTCTTCCTCGTATCGTCTAATTCTGAATCTTGAGAAAAGACCCTTGGCGGTAATGAAAAGAATGACAATGGTTACAGCAAAGATCATATAGGAAGACTGGGTTAAAATACTTTTTAAGTTATGGGGCTGTCTTGACCAACATGTTGTTGCGACTTTTAGTGAGCAATCCTTAAAATTGGTCGTGACAATATATCTTGCTCGTTCAAAAAAGCGAACCGCTTTTTCTTTTGTTTGTACGTAGTATTTTAAGTGACCTGTGTTTATATAGTAATAGTGTTTAGTGAGTATGAGTTTCTCGTCTTGCAGAATCTTACCAATTAGTTCCGGAGATTGATTATTTAAAAAACGTTGTTCTTTGTTTTGGCTCCACTTGAGTTTGCTTAGTTCTGATAAATGCATAAAACGTGAGTAGTTTTCAAGCCAATTAATTCTTGCACGCCTCTCTGTTTGCAAACGATAATTCATAAAAGCATAAGATTGACCTGACGGATGCATAAATGGTGGTGACTTGAAGTAGGATGATGGGAGCATTTGAACTTGGTCACATAAGTAGGCAAGCCAAAGAGCTTCTTTATCAACATACTTAGAGCTAATCTGATTTATCTTAGATTTAATACATTGTGAGGAATCTAGTAGGAGTTGTTTGTTTTTTTGTATGCGGTAATCAAGTGGTTTTAAAAGTTCAAAATGGGCCGGCGTAGAATAATTATTATTTAGGTCAATTCTAACAAATGGAGACATTGACTCTTGCAGCTCATAGTGTAGCTTTTGAATTTCATCGATATTATTCAGATCTACTGTTTCGTCGTCATGTATAAAATAGCTAATATTACCTGAAAGAAAGGCAAGACCTAAGGCAAAGAGAAAAAGAAAAACTTCTAATTTCATTAAGATAATTTAGCAAAAATACTTAAATAATTGTCAATTTTATGTCAATTATCTATATAATAAGCCTATGGAAAGGTTTAAGAGTGATTTATTCATTTTTGTTAGAGAGTTTCTCCAAGTTTTCATGGATTTTATCTTCTATTTATTACCTCAGCAGCGTCCTAGTAAGGATGCGCTCGCCGCGGCTAAGATAGTCGCACATAGAGGTTGGCATAATAATAATGATATTAAGGAGAATACATTAGAGGCTTTTCAGCTAGCTCTGGATCATAAACTTTGGGGGATTGAGTTTGATATTAGATGGACTAAGGACTTAGTTCCGATGGTACATCACGATCCTTCTCTCGAAAGAGTATGGGAGTATGAGCGTGATATTTGTAATATGTCATTTAATGAGCTTCGGGCGATTTGTCCCCAGATACCTAGCTTAGAGGAAGTAGTTGCAAGGTTTGGTGGGAAGATTCATCTTTTCATCGAAATAAAAGATGAGAACTTTAAAGAGTTAGCTCGTCAGAATGAAATCTTGTCTTTTGTGCTTCAGGACTTGGCGCCAGAAATTGATTTTCATTTTTTAGGTCTAAAGCAATTTCTTTTAGAGAAGTTTCCTCTTTATGATTTAAGCTGTTATTTCTTAGTAGCAAATTTCAATATTGCTGAAATGAGTAAGTGTGCCCAAAAGTGGGGTTGCGCTGGAGTTATGGGGCATTACTTGTTGTGCACAGAAGACTTATTGAAGCGACATCGAGGTGCGGGACAAGTTGTGGCCACTGGCTTCACTCGAACAACTAATTGCTTATATCGTGAGATTAACAGAGACATTGAATGGATCTTTACAAATCACCCATGGAATCTGATTAAGGCTAAGGTTAAAGTTAAGGTCACTGAAGACGAGTCGTAAGTGTTGACACAAATGTTTTCAAAATTTTTTTATCAAGTTTTGAGAGATTTAAAAATTCAACACCATAACCTTTGTAGCTTAAATGGGCAGTATCTTGCTCTCTTCTTATAATAACATTAAACATTTTTGTTGATCCGTCGATATCAATTTCTAGGTCTAGTTTATTGCCTATTTGAAAGCTTTCTTTAGTTGTAAAGTAGGCTCCAGTCTCAGAAATATTTGTAATTGTTGTTTCAAGTATTTGCTGATCTTTTTTCATTTTTGCTCGAAGTACAGTCGCAAACCTAGTCGTATCTCTCCAGATAAGTCTTGTTCTATTCCAATATGGTCTTAAGTGCTCTGGCACTAGGAAGTAGAGTACTAGCGCTGTGTTGAGAGTTAGCATTAAAGATGAAGATAAGTGTGGACTCTTTGCTACGTATGGCCAAGTAAACGGCTCGTAAGTAAAGTATGAGAATAAGGCGTAGGTCTGTATTCCTATAAAAAAGAGAAAACTCCAACTCCTTACACTTAGTAGGGCATAGCCCGCGAGAGGGAAGAGTGCCCAGAATTCAAAATTTGCTAAGAAGCCTTCCATACTAAATATCGTTTTAAAAATTAGCTCAAAACTAAAGTCAGTTTGAAACTTTAAATAGAGAACTTTTATGGCAGGCTCTATAAAAAGTAATGTCGCTAGTAGATAAGTAGTTAAGTGATGTTTATAGTCAGCAGCTGATCGTATGCGTTGTTTGAGCTTTGCAGTAGACGTAACTTTATTTAATAATAACGAGGTAGTTTCATTAAAGAGCGTATTCAACACTGCTTTCGGTAAAAACGAAAGATATCTTGTATCAAATTTTGATCTAAGATGATTTAAGATATCTGTCTGTGAGCTTATAATTAAGCAAGGTATCTGAAGGTGATAAATTATTCTATAAATCCTTTT
Source organism: uncultured Oligoflexia bacterium (assembly GCA_913058265.1). Taxonomy (GTDB): domain Bacteria; phylum Bdellovibrionota; class Bacteriovoracia; order Bacteriovoracales; family Bacteriovoracaceae. The sequence goes on along the minus strand of CAJXPQ010000001.1, from coordinate 312,877 downwards.
AACACTATCTTGTGGCAGTCCATCAATGTCTATAACCACCATCTTTGGTACTAAGCCTTTAATTCTATCTAGACCGAGCTCAAAATCATCTTCTTTTATAACGTTAAGTCCAAAATATGTATTTAGGCGGTTTGATATATTTACATCAATAAACTGCTCTTTACAGATCAGAACCACTTTCTCTTGGATATTTAGGACTTGTTGTAACTTTTTAGCAGTATTCATATATAGACTCCATAGATTGGTATCGGAATATAGAATGTGTCACTTGATTACTTTCAGGTTGTTAAGGTCTTTAAAAGAGATCTCAGTGCCATTATATTCTACTTTTTCGCAATATCTTAGTGGAATATGGCCCTGGTGCGATACACTTTGTTAACATTTGATAAGTCTTCGTGTGATATCAGTTGCTTATGTTGGCATGGTGTTCGCAAAACTAGAGTGTAGTTAACATATGTGAAAATAATTAAATCCTATAAAAGGAATATCAAATGAAAAAATTAATCTTAGTACTGACACTTTTAACAATATCGGCAAGTTCAATGGTCAATACAACTAGTGATGTTACTGAAATAACATCAACTGACAAAAGTATTGAATATTGGATCCTTCAGACAGATGTCCGAGCAGATAGCGAGTTTATTGCTGAGATGGCCTCAGAGTCTTAGGTCATCTTCTCTTCATGAGCTCTCAAAATCATTTGAGTCAGCTTATCAATTGGAGTATTTCTTAACTCATCTGCAGAAACTCTATCTTTTAAAATCTCGGTCATCAAATTTTCAGTCTTCTCAGTAAACTCAGGTTGCTTATTTGCTCTAAGTTCATCAACACGATCAACTGGTGTAAAGTGAGGGACGGTTTGTAGTATTTGAGGGTACTCATGAATCATAGTATGAATAGATTTTACAACCTCACAAAAACCATCAAGTTCAGATTTCGAGAAAGATTCCGTTGGTTCTATCATAAGCCCGTAGACTTCTGGAAAGGCAACAGTTGGTGCATGAAAACCAAAATCAAGAAATAACTTTCCAACTCTAGCGATTGCATGGGCCTTAGGCGTTCCAGCAGCAGCAATCCTCTCAAATGATTCATCACTTAAAGTCAGAATAAACTCATGCATTCTAGGAGCACTAAGAGATCCAGCAGGTAACACCGGGTAAGTTTCATTAAGCTTTTGATAGAGGTATCTAGCATTTAATACAGCAACTGCACTCATACGTTTGATTCCATCCGCTCCAAGTGCTTTTAGATAAGTATATGCACGAACTTTGTGAGCAAAATTTCCGTGATGTCTGTGAAATGAACCAATAGACATAAGAGGTTTTTGAAAAGAGTAGACACCATTGTTTTCTGTTATTTGCATTCCTGGTAGGTAGTCCATAAGTTTTTCACTTACGGCCACGATAGCGTCTCCAGGTCCACCGCCACCATGTGGTATCGACCAAGTTTTATGAAGGTTGTTGTGAACAGCATCGACACCAAGTTTATTGAGGTCGATATGTCCTGCTATGGCATTCATATTTGCGCCATCCATATATACAAGTCCGCCAACAGAGTGAACTAAATCTGCAATATTTTTAAAATTAGATTCAAAAATACCGGCAGTATTTGGATTGGTAATCATAATACCAGATATTTGCTTTCCATATTTTTCTACAAGAGATTTGAACTGTTCAAAATCAATTTCTCCACTGTCATTAGCTTCAATAGTGATTATCCCAATAGGATTCCCATCTACTTTCTTTGTTTCAAATCCGGCCATGGTTGCTGTTGCTGGATTTGTGCCGTGAGCAGATCTAGGAATAAGTACGATATTTCTCGCTTCACCTTCTGAGTTATCACGGTGATAAGCTTGAAACATTTTTAAACCAACAAGTTCACCTTGAGCTCCGGCAACTGGTTGGGTGGTAACACCTGGAAGACCAGTAATATCCTTAAAGAGTTCTTGCACTTCAAATAGTAGTTGCATATTTCCTTGAACATCTTCAATTGGTGCTTGAGGATGGGTTTGTGTGAAGTTCTCAAGGCCTGCGGCCCAATCATTTATTTCAGGATTGTACTTCATAGTACAACTACCAAGTGGATATATACCATCGTCAGGACTAAGGTTTTGATCACCTAGTTCTTTATAATACTTATAAATTTCCGCAGTAGGGTGGCTTTCAAAACTTAATTCGTTAACTCTTATCTGTTCTCTTTGAAGAGAGCCAATTGAGTTGGATATAGTTGATGCTTTAAAGTGTTTCTTAAAGAATTGGCTAAGATTGTGAACATCATGAGTAGAATGGCGATCAGAAACACTAATCTTTAATAGGTTGTCTCCTAAGCCCAGTCTCTTAGATATGTCGACCCCGATATGAAGTCCTTCAGATGCTCCAAGAGTAATTAACTCCTTCACATCAGTATTAATCTTCAATACAAATTCATTAAAAATAGGTCCGTTAAATAAAAGGTCAACACCAACAAAGTTAGTCAGATCTCGTGCTAACTTTAGAGCGCTCTCATGGGCCATTTTAAAACTAGTATCAATCCCAATATTTCCTTTCTCAAGAAGTGCAGCTCCACATGCCGAAGCTATAAAGGCTTGATTAGAACAGATATTTGATGTGGCTTTTTCTCGTCTGATATGTTGTTCGCGAGTTGCAAGTATAATGGCCTTACAATCACGGCCATTGATATCAGATGTTTTACCAATGAACCTTCCGGCGGTTGAGCGTATAAGGTTTTTACTTTTATCATTATAGCGAATTCCGAAGATACCCAGTCCCGGGCCACCATAATTTGGAGCTAAAGTTAAAGGTTGTCCCTCTGCCACGAGCAGATCTGCTCCATGACCGTCAGCGCCCCAACTTGCTGGTTCTTTTAAGCCTTTGTTTGCTAGTGCCTGAAGGTCTACTAAGGCTATAGCTAAAACTTCGTGTTCATGAGCAATATCCGTCATGTCATTAAAATTTTCTACCAATCCAAAAGTATTTACTTGGGGAAAAGCAAAGCCTGCAATATCAGAATTCTCTTTTAATATACTTGTTAATTCTTTTAGATCTGTCAGTCCTGTTTTTTTGTCGACACCAATATACCGAATCACTAATTCTGTTTCTTTAGCTATAGTCTCAAGAACATCTATGTCTCCTGGATAAATGGCTTTTGATACAAGAACAGTATTCTTATTTCTTTTAATTCTGCTGGTACATGAAAGGGCTTCAAATAGACAAGTAGACCTCTCATAAAGTGAGGAGTTAATCGCTTCAAAACCTGTAATCTTAGAAATAAGGTTTTGATATATCCAGAGAGTTTGTAAGGTACCTTGACTTCTCTCAGGTTGGTAAGGTGTGTAGGCGGTGGTTAAACCTCGAATTGAGCAGACTTTCTCGACTATATCAGGGACGACAAAGTCTTGTAGCCCATCACCGATAAAGCTGGTCTTGATATGATTTCTATCAGCAATACTCTTCATATGTAAGCGAAGCTTATCTAGTGGTAATCCATTTTCCATTTTCATGGGAGCAAGCTTAATATCAGATCGTAAATGTGAAAACAAATCATCTAATGAGTTAAGCCCAAGCGCCGTCAGCATTGCCTTTTCATCAGCTTCGTCAACTCCAATAAAGTGTTTGTAGGATTCTCTTTTGTGTGTCATTTGTGCCCCTTAGATATTTCTATTTTCTAACATAAATTGCATAGAAAGTAGTGCTAAATAATAGGCAATCCCAGACAAATATTATATTAATGCATTATGCAATTTTTGATGAAAGATAAGCCATTAACTTATTCAGAATTCTCTTCACTTTACCCCGAAGAAGCCAATATTTTGACGGAAATCTCAAGTGAAGATATTTTATTTAATATTGAGGAAGGCGGTGCTTTAAAGTTACTTCAAGATAGCTATCGACCTATCTGTATTAATATTGACTCTGAACTTGAGCGTCATAAAATTCAATTTTATAAAAGCTCACCCTATAAAGAGTTACTCGCTAAAGCGTTAGGTTTGAAAGCTGGGAAAGAAAAGCCCAAAGTTCTCGATGCCACAGGTGGTATGCTAGGGGACTCTCTGCTCATTTACGCAATAGGGGTAGAATCACTTACTGTATGTGAAAGGCATCCTATCCCCGCTGTTTTGATCTATAACGCTCTGAAATTTACTCAGATTAATATCTCTTTTCGCTTCTGTAGTGCTACTGAGCTCGAAGATGAATTTGATGTGATTTTCTATGATCCTATGTATACAGAAAAAAATACGAAAACAAATGCCAAAAAAGAGATGATGATCTTTAGAAATCTGATTGGTGTTGATCTAGATTCTTCTGAGATGGCGCTAAAGTTAAGAGATAAAGCTAGTAAACGTCTTATTATTAAGCGCTCTGTGAAGGGGGCATCTCTTATTCCAAAGCCAGATATAACCTTCAAAGGCAAGTCAACCGCCTATGATGTATATCTAAAGCATTGAATTTAAGAAAATATTTGGTATAAAGTCTAAAACAATAAAAGGAAATAATATGCAATACGATGTTTGTGGAATAGGAAATGCTCTTGTTGATATGGAGTTTAAAGTAACCGATGATTTTTTCTCTACTCATAATATAGAGAAGGGCTTAATGACATTGGTTGAAGAAGATCGTCAAAAACAACTTTTAGAAGTTCTTTCATCTGAACATAATGATGAACTCAAAAGGCAATGTGGTGGTTCAGCTGCAAATACCGTCATCGCTGTTTCTCAATTTGGTGGAAAGTCTTTCTATCAATTTAAAGTAGCTTCTGATGACACTGGTCACTTCTATTTAAACGATATGAAAGAAAATGGTGTTGATACTAAGAATACAACGGAAAACTTACCAGCCGGTACTTCTGGGAAATGTATGGTTATGGTTACACCTGATGCAGAAAGAACTATGAATACTTTTCTTGGGATCACGGGTTCACTTGATGAAGCACAGATTGACGAAGCTGCAATAAAAAATTCGAAGTGGTTATACATAGAAGGTTATCTTGTAACGAGTCCTACTGGGCAAAGCGCAGCTGTTAAGGCGAGAGAGATTGCACAAAAGGCTGGAGTTAAAACAAGTTTAACTATGAGTGATCCTAATATGGTTAAGTTCTTTAAAGACAATATGACTGCTATTATTGGTGATGGGCTTGATCTGATTTTTTGTAATGAGCATGAGGCGATGGACTTTACCGGAAAAGAGAGTCTGAGTGATGTTAGGGAAGAACTTAAAAAATATGCTAAATCTTTTGTCATTACACTTGGTAAGAACGGAGCAATGATTTGGGATGGGACAATGTTTATTGATATTGAACCACATAGTGTTGAGGCGATTGATAGTAATGGTGCAGGTGATATGTTCGCCGGAGCATTTCTTTATGGTATTACGAATGGTCACAGTTATGCTGGTGCAGGTGCTCTCGCAAGCCTTGCAAGCTCACAAGTTGTTTCTCAGTATGGTCCTAGACTTGAGTGGACTCAATCAAAAGACATTTTAAAAAGTTTTAAATAACCGGAGAGTTATATATGCGCAGAACAACAGTTCGAAATTTATTTGATAAAAAACCTATCGGTGAAGATATACTTGTAAAGGGATGGGTTAAGTCACTTCGCAAGTCTAAAACTTTTTGTTTTATTGTTTTAAATGATGGTTCTGCTCAAAAGGATCTGCAAATTATTGCTGACGAGTCACTTGCCGGTTATGAAGACTTCACGAAATGTTTAGTAGGCTCCTCCTTGTCAATTCATGGAAAACTTGTTGAGTCTGGTGGTAAGCAGCCAATAGAAGTTCAGGCTTCAGCTGTTGAGATACTTGGCACAACACCACAAGATTATCCGCTACAGAAAAAAGGAACTTCTATGGAGTTCCTTAGAGAGATTGCTCACCTAAGACCTAGGACGAATGTTTTTGGTGCTGTCTTTAGGGTTCGTCATGAATTAGCTCAGGCAACACATAAATTTTTCACTGACAAAGGTTTCTACTATTTAAATACACCCATTTTAACAGCAATGGATGCAGAGGGAGCAGGAGAATTGTTTCGAGTTTCAACTCTTGACCCTAATAAGCTTCCCCTAGATAAATCTGGTAAGGTTATTTGGGAGAAAGATTACTTTGGAAAAGAATCATACCTTTGTGTAACTGGGCAACTTGAAGCAGAGGCTTTTGCTTGTTCTATGGGAAGTGTCTATACTTTTGGTCCTACTTTTAGATCTGAAAATTCAAATACAACGAGACATTTATCTGAGTTTTGGATGATTGAGCCTGAGGTTGCCTTTGCTGATCTTGAAGAAGTCGCTGAGCTTGGTGCTGAGTACATTCAATTTATGATTAAGCATGTTCTTGAAAAATGTCCAGACGAGATGGCATTATTTAATAGTTTCGTAGAGAAAGGTATTATCGCTAAACTTGAAAAGGTGGCAGCAACTCCATTTAAGAGAATAACATATACTGAAGCAGTTGATATTCTTTTAAAATCTAATAAGAAATTCGAGTACAAAGTTGAGTGGGGAGTAGATCTTCAGACTGAGCATGAGAAATTTTTAACAGATGAGCACTTTAAGGGACCTGTTATTGTAACTGACTATCCCAAAGAAATTAAAGCATTTTATATGCGTCAAAATGAAGACGGTAAGACAGTTCGTGCCATGGATATACTTGTGCCAGGTATCGGTGAGATTATAGGTGGCTCTCAAAGAGAAGAAAGACTGGATATCATTGAAGCAAAGATAGCCGAAGAGGGACTCGATCCTGATCTTTATAAGTGGTATCTCGATCTTCGTAGGTACGGAACTGTGCCTCACTCTGGTTTCGGCCTGGGCTTTGAGAGAGCAGTTATGTATATAACGGGGATGAGTAATATCAGGGACGTTATACCGTTCCACAGAACTCCTAATCATATTGACTTCTAAGGGTTATTTTTAGCTTACCATGATAAAACACTCAGCTAATAATCGGCTAAGCCTATTTATAGTCCGCTCATTAAAGAAGCGCCAAATATAAACCGATTACTCTAGTATGAAAGCATTATTTCTCATTTTAGTCTTAAGTTCATCTTATACCTTTGGTAAAGATCTGAGCCCGTTTGATAAGGACTTAGAAGAAATGCTCTATACGACAGGTGTCTTTCAGTTTAAAGAAGATATTAAAAAAATTAAAAAACATGATTCCATCGAGCAAATTACAGAACTTGATTATGATCTGAAGCGGTACTTTAAACATATTTCATATTGGTATTACTTTGATGCTGATAATTATTACTCTGAGTTTAGACATAAAATAAAAATGAACTTTAGCCGTAAAGAGATTCAAGAAATAAATGATGTTTTTTCAAATCCATTCTTAGCAAAACTTTTAAAAGCAGCAGTGACTAAGAGAGATGTTTTTACCTTTCATAATAATGTTTTAAATGCGGCAGCAAAATATCCAGAGCTCGTGAAGAGTCGTTACGCAGTTATCAATAACGTCTTGATAATGTTTGGTGCAAATATGCAAATTGAGCAAATAAGAGGAAGGCTAGAGGAAGTTGTTGGCTCTGGTAAAACCCTTATGACAGTGCTAACAACAAGCTCTAAAGATAAGATCTTTATTGATCCAAAAGCATTGAAGGGGCGGCTTGATGGTGCTGAGGATTATATGGTCATGGCATTTGCAAATGATTTAAAAGAGTTTCGTCATTTCGAGCTGAGAGAGTTTTTAAGACGGATGAAAAAATCAAAAGTATCTCAGAAGTATATTCAGCTATTAATGAATTATCATTATTTCTATCTTGTAAAATATATTGTTAAGATTGAGCAGGATAAATCGGCGCAGTATAAGGCTTTATCAGTCGAGGTTAAATAATTTCTTAGCATTCGTTGAAGCTACCATCTCAAATTGCTCTTTAGATATGAGTTCTTTTTCAGATAGAGAATTTAGGCGTCCAATGGAAACTTCAATATTATTTCCAATAATAGGCCAGTCTGTTCCAAACATAATTTTCTCTGCACCAATCTGATTGATAGCACTTAAAATATTTTCTTCACTCTGCCATGAAGTATCTGTGTAAACATTCTTATATTTTTTACAAAAATCAACCGCCACTTGTGGAAAATGAATATTCATATGTGCGAGTACAAAATTAGTATTATAATTATGAAACCAACTTTCAAAGTGCTCAGCATGCCCAAGGTCAGGTTCTTGATAAAAGGGAGCAATCTCTAAAGCACCAGTATGAATAATTACAGGTAGACTAAACTCTGCTGCAATCTCTAAAAGCGATAGATAATGCTTGTCCATAGTATCGATACCATCTGCAGTAGCATGTATCTTGAGTGCTTTCGCACCTCTGACAATATAGTTTCTTAGTAGGTTTGGAGCATCAGCAATACTTCTTGGTATATTTACGACAGGTATAAACCTTTTATCTCTTTTAGCGAGTTCTAATATAAAATCATTTGTGATCAGCGGTGGGTGAGCAATGACAATGGATTTTGAGATATTTGAAAGCATCATTTCTGTTTTAAGATCATTTATTGTAGACGATAGAATTGTTGTTAATGAGCCAACCCTAAAGAGTTGATCCTTTGCAAAGAGGTAATCACCGCTATTATCATTAAAATTTGATTGTGCTTTATGGATAAAGTTGAGAAGTGGTTTCGCCATACTATAGAGCAACTCTTTTTTCATTCGATGGTCTGATTCGAGTTTCTCTATTTTGGGAATAAGCCCCAATAAGGGAGATGGAATATGAGCTATATTCTCTTTTAAAAAGTAGCTTAAGGCCGGATAGACATGGCAGTGAGTATCAATAATTTCCATGGTTTAAATTGTAGCACCAATACTTGATGTTGCTTTGCGTAAAAATTACAAAGGGATGGTTTGAGATGATTGTGTGTGTTATTTTGCAAGAAAGTTATAATGGAGTTATATTATGTTGGTCAAGTTATTGTTATTACTTACAATCAGTAGTTCACTATATGCTGCGAATAGGCTGGACGTAGTTGGGAAGATTGTTTGTAACGATCGTGCCACTATTATAAATGAGGCCGGTAATTTAGACCTTGCGGGCGCACAAACAATTGAAGGTGAGTATTGTACCTATACAATTCAAAACCTAGCTGATGTAAATGAGCTTAAGAGAAAAGTTGAGCAGTTATTATTTAATGGTGATCCGTTAAGTCCACCTGATGGAATACTTTCTAGCTATGGTAGCAATAATCAAACGATAATTTTCTCACATATGAATAAGACAATACTTAATCAAATGAAGAAAGCGATTCGCTCAGCAGATTTAAAGCAAGATTTTCACCCTAGCGATATTATACGAATTAAAGCAGATATTTTTAAAGTAAGTGAGACTGGTCTTTCGAATATCGGAGCAGGGATTACCAATTTGAGAATAGGAACTGGTATTAGCGATCTTGCTAGCAACAGAATGATTAGTGCAAGTGATAATGGACTGAGTGTTGATTTAAAAGCTGGCGTAGTAGAAGTATCAGGAATGATTGCTGCCGAGAAAGCTAAAGGTAACCTCGAAAGAGTTACTCAGCTATCTGGTGAAACCTATAACCTTGGAAAATATGAGTATATTAATATTACGAAAAATTTCCAAGCACCCGGTGCAGGAACTGATATTAAAGAGCTGGAAGAAGGTGTTAGAATTAGTGCCAAAGCTTCTATTAATGCCGATGACTCTAGCATTGTTGTTTTAACTGATTTTGAACTTTACTATGGAACACAAGCTGTAGACGGTAAAATTAATGAACTTAGAGCAAATAAAGAAAGACTTGTTTTAAAAGAAGGGATTTTAGTACCAATAGTTAGTGCTAAGAGTTCTGGATCTATGACAAACTCTTCTACCAGGCTATTTGGTTTCAATAGAACAATAACAACAGAGAATTCTAAATTGCTTGTTTATTTATCAGTAGAGACAATTACTTGGGATGAATTTATGGCCGAACTTGACCTTGCAGACTTTACTGTAAAAAAAGGATTTACCTTATCAGAAAAACAATCTCTTCCAGATGAATGTCCAGAAATGAAAGAAGTCTTAAGTGCAGTCAACCTACATGCTGTTAGGGGAAGTGATGGTCTTCCTATGCTTAGCTATAGTTTAGATAAATCATACGCATGCAAGAAGAATATTAAGAAAAGAATTTATGTGAATATGAAAGGTGGTGGAATCGGGTTCGATGATAATACTCTTTACCCAACAGTTGAAGAACTTATGCATGTGCCGATGAAAATTTCAGGTATTCAAGACCGTTTTTATAACTATGCAAATATTGATTTCACTCTAACTCTGTATCCTTTCAATAAGAAGAGGCAAAAGGTTAAACATAATTTAGTATATTTCAAAACAAATAATCATGATATCTACGACAACTTCTGGCTTGATGACGAATGAAGGCTAAATCATTTTTGATATTAGTTTTTCTTTCCTCTACAGCATACGCTGAAGTTCCTGATAATCTGCTTTCGAGTAAGAAGTTTCGTGATGAAATTCAACTTAGTCTTAAAAATAAAATATTACAAATGAATCAAAATTTTGTCTCCACAATCTATGGTCAAACGGCAAGATACACATCTCCAAATTCAGTAAGGTGTAAGTCTCAAGTAACAGTTAGTCCGAATGACACAATTCTTGAAATTACGAAGACTAGTAAAAACTCTGAGTCTTATGTGAAAGAAATTAAGAACTATATTGGGTGTAGTAAAAAAATTAGTTTTAGAGAAGAGACCTTTTCTAATCCAGAGCGTGAATCTTATGAACTGACAGGCCCTGATAATGTCAGAATGTTTAAGTACCTTAAAATCGTTAAACAAAATAGAACGACAACGACCTTTTCAATTGCTGGTAAAGACTTCGCAAGAATGGTTGAAACGCAGAGAGATAACTATTCTACTGTTCATTATCACTTCACTTCTAGATCGGTTCTGTTGAAAGTGTTTAATTCGATGATGAGTTTCAACACTTCCGAAAAAAGTACAAGTCATTACTGGGCCAAAATTTATAAAACAGGTTTTATAGAATATTATGCTGACGACTATCAACAGATATCACTTGCAACCTTTCTTAAAAATGTGAACCTTGAAGGGATTAATCGTATTGTTGGAACACTCCTTTATGATCTACCTGAAACAAAGTTTTTAAAATCTGGGAATTCAAATGCTAAACTAGTGAATGAGCTTAGAAATGCTCAAACATTCTTACTTTCAAATACAAATATTGATTATGTCAAAAACCTAATTGATGAATATATTAAAGCAGCAGAGAGCGGTGATATCTCAGACAATAGAGAACAATAATGAAGTTGCTATCACTTTTCTTATTATGTTTTTCTGTAAATTGCTATTCCATTGACTGGCCATCAGGTCAATACACCATTGACTCATTAAACAAGTTACAACTTGGAGAGTTTAAAAATTATTTTAATCTTGTAAGTACTAAGTTTCCTATTCGCGTAGTGGACCATGGTAGAAGCTTAGAAGTTTTAAGTTATGGTGAAATTGTTTTAAAGGGTACTGTTAAGCGTAAAGCTGATGGAAGGGCAGTTATCCTTTACCAGTCTTTTAAGGATGGAGGAGTATTTGTGTATCGAATCGTAATTGAAGATGTTGAGAATATTTCCCATTACGAATTACTGACATTTGATATATTTGATAAACTAAATAATTCAGATCTTAATATCAGTTTCCCGGATAGTAACTTTATAATTGATGTCGCAACTGAGGATGCAATTAAGCTTGCTGTATATCGTTTTGGATGGGGCAGCATAAATCTTCGAGAAAAGTCTACAGAAACCGAACTCAGTAGTCGATTTTGGTATAATTGCCCAAGTTGTAACGGTGATCCTTTATACTTAGTCATAAAGAAAAGTGGCGCCAATATTTATAAAAAGTTCTATCAGGGACTTCTCCAGAAAGAAGTTTCGGCAAAGCTCTTTTATCAAGAAGCAAATGGCTTTTATCTTTCAGCATTAGTTAGAGAACTTAAAAATGAACTAAATACTCTAGTACGTCAAAAAGGTTGGCCCTCCTCAAAATAGTATTAATTAAACTTTATTTGTATGTCAGATAAACCCAGTTGGCTTTTATGTAGATGAATATTAACAGGGATTCTTTCAGTTAAATGTTGAACATGAGAAATTATACCAATCTGTCTTCCTGTGTTCTCAATATTAATCAGTAGCTCAAAGACTTCCTCTATTGCTTCAGAGTCAAGTGTGCCAAAGCCTTCATCTATAAATAGAGAATCGATTTGTGTACTTCCTCTAGTAAGTTCAGCTAGCGCCATCGCCATTGCAAGTGATACGAGGAAGGTTTCACCGCCTGAAAGAGTCGAAATCTTTCTAATGGAGGCATCATGATAATAATCAATGATTTGAAACTCCGAGGCTTGATTCGATTTTCCAGTAAATGGAATGATCTTATAGCGTTGATTACAAAGTGTTTGTAGTTCATGATTTGTTTGATCTATCAAAAGTTTTTCAATTATACTTAGAATATAATTTCTAAATTCATCCTTTCCAATGACTTGATTCAGACTTACATACTTATTTAGATCTTTCGTTTTTTTACCAATTTCTAGATTGTATTTATCAACTTGTTGGATGGCATCCAATTTTTGAGAGAAAAGTGCTTTTTGAGTTGTGAAAGTATTAAGTTCAGCTTCAAGTTCCTTCGAGAATTCCTTAAATATTTTAAAAGAACTCTCAGAAGTATAGGATAGAATTTTATTGTCAGGAGAATCATTATCAATATCGAAATGTAGTACGTTATGAATCAACTCAGGTAGATCTTTAACTTCCTTACTAAGTTTATTTAGCATCTCAGGTAAATCATTCTTAATAACACGAATATGAGCAATATGATTTTTATTCAAGTCATCTAAAGAGTTCAGCTTTGATTTTAATTCCGCTAAACTAATTTCGATAATATTAATTTCTTTGTATGAGGAATTTATATTTGTTTGAGCTAGGGATAAATCATTCTCTAGAGCGTTAAGTTCCTCTCGGGGTTTGTTATCCTTGCAATTACTGGATATAAAGGAATTAAGTTTGTTTATGTTTTTTTGCAGCTCATCCTGTTTTATAAGCATTTTACTTGACCTATTAAGGAGTTCACTAATTTTTTCTAAAATATGATTGCTCTTAGTTTGGTTTTGTTGTTTAGCTTGAAGTGCTTTTTGGTAATTAGTTGCAAGTTCTGCTATATCTCTAAGCTTTACGGCGAGGTGATCTTCTTTCATTGAAAGTGATAGAGGGGCGAGATTCGATTTTAGTGTCACCTCTTGCTTTCTTAATTCAAGCTGACTATGCTCCAATTCTTCTTTGACTTTCTTGTAGCGAATCCGTTGTTCGGTAATAAGGCTAGTGTTCTTTTCAACTTTAGATTCTAACACTTTTACTTCAACTAGCGCCTCCTTGAGTAATTCGTAATCACGCTTCTTAGCATGAATCAATTCGGGGAGTTGATCAAGACTGGCATCTTGCTGTAAGGAGCAAAATAACTTTGTGAGCTCTAACTTTTTTTGCTCTATATCTTCGAATAGGTTCTTGTTTATGTTTTGGGTGTTCTTAATCTTCGACTCTAGTTCAAACTCTTTCTTCTCAATTTCTTGAATAGTATCTAAGAGGCTGAGTTCATCAGCATGTAACAATTCTATATTCTTAAAACTTGAATTTATCTTTAATAGCTGTTTTGGTAGATGATCTGATCCGCAGATAACACAGGATTCGAGCTTAATAGATTCTTCCAGGCATAATAGCTTGGATTGATCTAACTTAGATTCTTGCAGTTGACTCTTTATGTCTGAGAGATCTTTTTTATTTGATTCAAGGTTTTGCTTTATTGTAATGCTTTCTGTCTGTAAAACTTCAAGTTTTTTTTTGTTTGAAGAAACTTCTTTTTCTACTTTTTCTTTCTTTAGATTGTGCTCTTGCAGCTTTATATCAAGTTCATTTAGTTGTGAGTTTAATTGCTCTATTTGTGTGATTTTTTCTTTGTTTGGTGTGATTTTTAATATTCTCTCTTGATATTCTCCTTTCTCTTTCACTAAAGACTTTCCTGTTACTTCTAAATTCTTAACTTCAGTCTGTAGATTTTTAATGTTTTTACTATGAGATTCAATCTTTGTTATGGCGATAATGGCCTGCTGTTTAACCTCTAGAATTTTGTCAAGCGAGATTTCTTTTATGAGTGGGCAGTTATCCTCATAATTAAAAATATTTTCATCGAGTAGGGCATGTTCTTCATTTATTTTTTGATTTAGATCCTTGTTATTTTTAATTTGAATCATTATTTTTTCTTGCTCTAGTTTACTCGTTGAGAACTCAGTCTGGTGTGCGCTTAGTGCAACTTGTTTTTCTATCGCCTCTGAAAGGATCGGCTTTTTTTCGTTGATTACTGTTTGCGCTAAGAGTAATTGTTCTTGAAGTTTGTTTTGTTCTTTTTTCCTTTGATTCAGCTTTGAGGTATTCTCATGGATTTCAGTTTTGAGTTTTTCGGTTCTTTCTTTGTTTTGATTATAACTCTTAACTGAGAGACAGAAATCTTCAATGTGCTTGTGAGCCGATTCTAAAATTTTGTATATGCCTTCTTTTTGTTTATACTCTCTTTCTAAGTCTTTGATTTGAGCTTGATTAATTTTAATATTTTCAACACTTTCTTGTAGGCCTATGATCTTGTGTCTAAATTCAGCTAGTATCGAGTCAAACTCTTTAATTTTATTTTTTAATAAAAGAGCGATACCTAGAAGATCGTCTCCCTCATAAAACTTTTCAAGGATTAACTTTCTTTCATTGAATCTAGAGGTCAGGAATTTTGCAAATTCTCCTTGATTTAAAACTGTTGTCTTACAAAATTCATTGAAACTTAGATTTATGACTTCTTGTGGTAGAATTTCAAGAGCAACCTCTTCACCATCTATAATTTTATACAATAGTCTATTCTGTTGTGGTTGTTTGAGTAATTCACCATTCTTTTTTCTGACTTTACACTTCCAATCAGCTCTATACATTGTTGATCGATTAGAGAATGTAAGTGAGATTTCCGCTTTATCTTCCCCTAAGGTGACGAAGTCAGTTGCTTGTGAGCCTCTCTTATAGACCTCACCATATAAAGCGAGTGAAATTGAGTTTAACAGACTGGATTTACCTGAACCGGTTTTTCCTGTTATGGCATAAATATGAGAAGTGTTAGAGATCTTATCAAAATCTATTGAATGCTGGCCTTGGAGTGAGGCGATATTATTTACTGTGAGGCTATGTATCTTCATTTTTCACCTCATTAAGAAGTGATGTAAAGCATTCCTTCATTTCTCTTGGGACAGTCTCTTCTCCAAATTTATCATAATAGTATCTATCGAATAAATCCATGATGTTAAGACTTCTTACGTCTTGGTAACTAGTACTTTTTTCCTCCTGAGTATTAAAGGAAGGAATAAATGAAATCATCTCAATGGACGTATATTTTAGCATTTCTCTTATATCTGTAACTATGCCTGTTTGTGGTCCCTCAAGTTGCACCATTACTTCAAGTAGTGTCGTCTCAGAATTGTTACAGCTACTCAGTAGCAAGTCTTCTATATCTTCCTTGTAGGTCTTTTGCTTTGTTTTCAGTTGTATGAGTTTCTTGAAGATTGGAATTTTCACAAAATCATAGCTAAGGTTATTTGATTCGATTTTTATTTCAGAGATATATTTATTATTTGATTCCGAAAATCTCATGGGAATGGGGGAGCCTGTATAAATGACTCCTGGGTCTTTGGAGAGAGCTTGCTTCTTATGTATATGACCTAGCGCCACATAATCAAAGTGCGGCGTAACCCAGTTTAGTGGAATATGATCAACTCCTGAAAGGTAGATGGCATGCTCCGAACCACTTAACTCGTAATTACCAAATACATGATGGCCCACCAGTATTTTTATATCAGGTTCTTGTTTCCATTTATTAAGAAATTTTTGGAAGAATTTTTTAACCTTTTGATCCTCATCATCCTTTGAATCTACCAAGTGGTTTTGAAGTTCATAGTTTCTGAAGTAGGGCAAAAGTTTAATGCCTATTTTTTGATTGTCTTTCTCAAAATAATATTCAAGCTTACTTAAGTCTGCATCTAGTCTGTTATAAATATGGCAGTTGTGAGTCTCAAATAATAGTTTTGGAGCATCAAATAGAGTTGCTGAATCATGGTTTCCAGTAATGAGTACTGTTTGTACACTTCCAAGTTCACCTAGTCTTGCAATGAAATCATAAAAAACTTTTAGTGCGTTGTTTGGAGGAGAGGGGACATCAAATATATCTCCGGCGACAATAAGAATATCAATCTGATTTTTTGTTATGTGTTGATATAGCCAGTCTAGGAATTGTACTTGTTCTTCAAGTCTTTCGTATTTAAATAATCTTTTACCAAGGTGCCAGTCCGAGGTATGTAAGACTTTTATTGGCATTACGAATTCTCTTTCTTATTCCCATTACTCTTATTGTTTGAACGGTTCCGATTTCGATTATTTCTTTGGTTTTTGTTTTTCTGGTAAGGCTTCTTTTGTTCCGTTTTTACAGGTGCTATTTGTTCATCTTCTACTGGAGCTAAGTTGGCATCTTCCATTGGAATATCATTTAATGGAATTTCAATCTTATTACTAACTTCTTCAACAATCTTTAAGTCTTCTATACGATTTCTCTCTGGTAAAAACTCGGCGATTTCAAGTAGAGTTTCATGAGCATCGTTCTTAGCTTTCTTAGTAAGCTTTTCCATGTCTCTTTCAAACTGTCTTGATTTTCTTGCTTCAACATCATTTAAGCCGATAATTTTCCCCGTTTCATCAGAAATATGATCAAAACGATGTGGGAATTTGTATTCGTCACCCTTGTAAGTTTTGACTAATTGATCTCCAGTAAATCTTTTTATTTGACCTTTGTCTGTAAGGAGATCGAACTGTTGTCCTAGGAGATTCAGCTTGATAACTTTCCCAGATTCTCCTGTGAGGGTTTTTATAAACTGCCCGTGCTCTGGCATATTCTTTCTTTTTCCTGTGTAAACTTCATCTTCGTATTGTAGACAACATTTTAATTGGCCACAAACTCCGTTCAACTTAGAGTAGTTCAGGGTTAGGTTTTGATTTTTTGCCATCTTAATAGAAACATTTCCATATTTAGTAAGAAATGATGAACAGCAAAGTTCTCTTCCACATGCACCTAGGGCACCTTGAGAAGCGGCCCTATCTCGTACAGATATTTGTCTTAATTCGATTCTTAGTTTTAGTTCACCCACAAGATCTTTTACTAGGTTTCTGAAGTCGACTCTCGCTGGTGCGATAAAATAGAAGACAACTTTTTTTCCAAAACCAGTGAACTCTACGTGAGTAAGATTCATTGATAATTCGTACTTCTCAATAAGTCTTTGGCAGATATTCTCAGCTTCTTTCTGCTTTTTGTAGGTTTCTTTTTCTTTTTCAATATCTTCATCAGTGGCAATTTTATTTATAGATGCCAGTGGTAGCATATGTCTTTTAAAAGGAAGTTCGTAAACAAATGAATTTATATAACCAACCGCCATACCTCTATCACTCATTCCCATAACTTTCTGACCATATATAAGATTTCTCTTACCTATCAAGAAAGAGTAACTTTTGGCGTGTCCGGGAAATCTTACTTTCACAAATTTAAGAATTTGCCCCTCTTCAAACTTGCAATTATCTTCAGTAATTTCTTCGCGATTTGATGAAGAAGGTGGTCGTCTCTTTTTGTCATTTTGTGTGCTTGTGTCGTTTGAGTTTTCTTGTATATCGGTCATATTTTTATTTCCAAGTCATAAGTTTATTCTGGCCCTGTATTCTTAACCTTTTTACTATAGTAGTCAATGTATAGTGCGGTATGTTCTCTATAAAAGACTTAGTGCATGATGAATTTTTGCTAGGCTATATTGCGATGAGTTGTTAAATAGAATATCTTCTTCTATGACTTTTATTTGTTTCTGCAGCTTAATAATTGATCCTAAAGTACTACTCGATTCTTGGGACGTTGCAAGAAGAGCGCTGAGTAACTCTTGGATTTGAATATTTTCACTTTCTACTCGTTTTACAAAGTCTGTGAAGTCTAGATCCTTGAAAGAATTCACATCTATCACTGTCGACTCACTTTTATCTTTAAGTATAACTCTAAGGGATCTCGAACTAATGGTGGTAAGGAGTTTTTTTGCAGTGTTGTTGATGAGAAAGATGGTGACAGGTATAGGTGGCTCTTCAAAAGTTTTTAGGAGTTTGTTCGCCTGTATATCTGATATCTTATAAGCTTCATTGATAATAATATACTTTCTCTTCAGGTCGTTGGCCTTAAAGTGACAGGCTTTTGTAATTTTAAGTAACTCTTCTGCGGCATATGATTTTTGATCTGGTTCAATATTTAATATCGTTATATCTGGGTGATTCTCTAAGCTTATTGATTTATTTTGATCTTCTAAAATAATTGATTCCACTAGCTCTTTGACCCAGTAAAATGCAAAATTTGCATCACTACCTTTTGATGCTGAGACTTGGTACAGGTGTCCCAGAGAATCATTTTTTGCTTTTAATAGAAAGATATCTTTGATTTTTTTATTCATGATATTTTATCACTGACTTTAGTTCTTATGTCTAAGGAGACTTCCTCTACTGTCTTACTTGCGTCTATGACTATCACTCTTTCTGGAAAATACTTGGCAGATGTATCGTATCCCTCAACGAGCTGACCGTAGAACTTAGCATTCTCTTTTTCAAAGTAATCTTTTTCGGAGCCTCTGGACTTCTGCCTTTCAAATGACGTTTTGAGATCTATCTTTAAGTAAAATGTGATGTGAGGAATAGTATTGAGTGGAGGGAACTGATGAATTTTTAAAATCTTTTCAAATCCTATATCTCTAGCAATACCTTGGTAGGCCAAAGAGCTATCAATAAACCGGTCAAGGATAACGATTGATTTCTGCTGCTCTAAAAATGGCAGGACCTTCTCAGATAGTAACTGAGCTCTGCTTGATGCAAAAAGGTAAGCTTCAGCTATTGGGTTGATAGGAACGCTAGAGTTTAGTATTTGTGATCTGAGACCCTCTCCGAAGTCTGTTCCACCTGGTTCTCTCAGTAGTAAGACCCGATAGTTTTGTGCTTCAAAATGATCTTTTAAGTAATTAATTTGAGTGGATTTACCGCTGCCTTCTATACCTTCAAACGAGATGAGGTAAGAGTTCTTATGACTTGGCGCACTGAGATTTCTATATAGTTCTGTGATTTTATCCATTGATGGATATTAGCATATGCTATTTAAAATGGCTAAGGCGAGTCTTCATCATAAAGATGCTCAACAGCTTCTGGTTCATCACCATATTCGTCTTCTGGAATATCTTCCTCTTCAACAGAGTCATCTCTATCAAAGTTTTCTTGGTTATCCATTGGTTCACCATCAATATCGTAGTCTCCAGCGAGTTGGCGAGTTAGTTCTTCTTGTACCTCAGGATCATTTATATCTAGCTTTTCAACTTCCTGCTCAAATGTATTAATAGCTCTTTTTGTAGTGGGCTTTGAGTTACTTGATACTACTGGCTTAGGTCTTTGGTATCTTCTCGGCGCCGATCTTTTGACTGATTTTCTCTTAACTGTATTAGCTGATGCTGGGGTCCTTTTTGCTAAAGAGCGAGATGAGTCGTTAATACTTTTAGCTTCTGTGATGCTTTCACTCTGCTTAAGTTGGACATTATCAAAGCTCTTGAACATAAAATTACCTGCAAAGAACACAACTGCTAAAAGTGATCCAGCAATTAGTGATGTTGCAAATCTCGAAGTTCTTTTAACATCTTCAAGCTTTTTTGATTTATTTTTTTGAGCTACTGCTGGCGTAGCAAATTTCTTATTTATTAATTCACTAGTAATATCATCTGACCCATTGTGATTGCCTATAAAAGCAAGGTCAACTAAAGCATCTTCTTTCTCTTCTGCAGATTTTATTGATGCTTTCTTCTCTTGAATGATCTCAAGAATTTTAGCCTCAGGTCTAAAGGGGAGACTATCATTAGTTTTTTGAGATCTTCTATCAAAGATATGATGTTCAAATAACTTGATCCAAGAGGAACCTTTATCGAGAGAAATCTGTATACTAGGAAGTATCTCTCCAGTATCAAGCTTGTCTTGAACTTGCTCCTTGGTAAAAGGACCTTGCTTTAGACCATTCAACTGAATAAAGAATTCGTGTTCGGCTATCAGATTTTGGGAAGATACAAGTTTTGGTTTTCTTCGTTGAAATACGGCAACGGAGAATATATCAAACCATTTTTCTTCTTTTAGATTATATATTTTTGATGACTCAAATAAGTATTCATATCGATTTGAGTACTGCTTAAGGCTTTGCGTATCATATGGACCGAAGACACTATTTCCTTCGTCCTTCACCATCCATAAGTCTTTAAGGGTGAATTTCTTCTCCTTAATCACTTCATCGCTGATTGGTGCTAGATCAATTTTCTTTTTAAACTCATCCATGATGTTACTTTTGCCTCCTACCTTACGTGTCGACGGGAAAGCTAAGTAACTTTAAGAATTTTCGATTGTGCATTTATTGCCGAGTGTGTTATAAGAAATTTCATGAACAAAGGTAGATATTGTGCATAGTATTAATGAAAGAACTGAAAAAGTAGTTGATGATTTCGCTGCGATAAAAGATTGGGAAGACAAGTACAAAAAAGTTATTAAGTTGGGTAAAGACTTAGATCAGCTAAGTGAAGAATTTCAGATAGAGAAATTTAGAATTAAGGGCTGCCAATCTCAAGTTTGGCTACGTCCTAGTTATGTTGATGGTGTCGTAAGTTTTAAGGCCGATAGTGATGCTGTACTGGTAAGAGGTATTATTGGACTGCTTGTATATGTTTATTCAAACGCCACACCTGATGAGATTATTAATACTAAAAGCGATTTTTTAAAAGAAATAGGAATAACCGAGCATTTATCTATGAATAGATCAAATGGTCTTGCGAGTATGATGAAACAAATTCATATGTATGCTTTTGTTTTTAAGTCTCTTCATGACAAAGGTGTAATGAATGCTGATAACTTCTAGACCCAGAAGAAATAGAAAGTCTGAAAATATACGCAATCTTATTTCTGAGTACTCTGTATCTTGTAATGATCTTATTATGCCTTTATTTGTAATCGATGGTGAAAATAAGAAGGTTGCTATTGATTCGATGCCAGGTCAGCATAGATATAGTATTGATAAATTATGTCAAAAGGCTACGGAACTCTACTCAATGGGTATTCACACCGTTGCTCTTTTTCCTGTCATTCCTGAAAGTTTAAAAACAAAGGATGCTAAAGAAGCATATAATCCAAACGGTCTTAATCAGTTAGCATTAAAAGAACTTAAAAAGTCATGTCCTGATCTAACAATTATGACAGATGTTGCTTTAGATCCTTATTCTAGTGATGGTCACGACGGAATAGTTGATAGTAAAACCGGTGAAATACTCAATGATGCAACTGTAGAAATTTTGCAATTAATGAGTCTTGAGCAGGCTAAAGCAGGGAGTGATATTCTTGGCCCTTCAGATATGATGGACGGACGAGTGGGGGCGATTAGATCAGCTCTTGATAAAGCTAACTTTGAAAACAAATCTATTATGGCCTATACAGCAAAGTATGCTTCAAGTTTTTACGGCCCTTTTAGAGATGCCCTTGATTCTGAGCCTAAAAATGGAGATAAGAAGTCCTATCAAATGGATTTTAGAAGCTCTAGCGAGGCGCTCAGAGAACTTGAACTAGATACCATGGAAGGGGCAGATATTGTGATGGTTAAACCCGGTCTCCCTTATTTAGATATTATTCAACTATTTAAGCAACATTCGAACTTACCTGTTGCTGCCTACAATGTCAGTGGTGAGTATGCGATGATAAAAGCTGCGGCTCAAAACGGATGGCTTGATGGCGAAATGGCGATGGTTGAGTCTTTACATAGTTTTAAGCGGGCAGGAGCTGATATAATTCTGACATATTTTGCTGAAGAAATGGCCATGCTCTTACAAAAATCCTAAACTATTCTCATGCATGTTGTTATAGTTAGATTCTCTAGTCTTGGGGATATCATATTACAAACACCTTTAATGAGTTGGTTAAAACTAAGTTTTCCTAATCTTAAGATTAGCTTTGTAACTTCGCGTGAATTTAGCTCACTAGTTGAAGGCCATCCTCATATTGATTCTCTTTACTATTTAGATCGTTCAAAGGGACTTAAAGATATAAAAAATATTCAAAGTTTAGCAAATCAAATTCAAGAGACGGCTCAAATTGATTTTGTTATTGATCTTCATAATACTTTAAGAGCTAAGATCCTAAGATTTTTTATTAGTGGTATTCCAAAAATTGTTGTGGATAAAAGAAGTATACTTAGAAAGATCCTTATTTATTTCAAATGGGATTTAATGAAGAATTTGCCATCTCATCATGAACGTTTAATTAAAGACTTTGCTTTTCTTTTTGGTTTAAGTTCTGAAACTAAAAATTTTCAGGAAAAGTTATCTTCTCAATCTGAGTTTAATCTGACTGGGCTAACAACGACTCCATACTCCTTTAAACAATCTGTGAATGATCATGCATATAAATATCTAGTGATCTCTCCGGTTGCATCTTTTCAAGGAAAGCGTTGGCCTATTGAATCTGTGAATAAGTTTATGACAATCTTTTTAGATGATGAACGCAATGTAGGTCTAGATATTATTATTGTCGCTGGACCTGGAGATACCTATTGCAAAGAACTCTTAGATGGTCCAAGAGTTCTGAACTTGCAGGGAAAAACAAACTTAGAGCAAACTCTCAAAATTATTTCTCATGCAGAGTTTTGTTTTACAAATGATACTGGCTCTCTACATATGGCCGAGTCTTTTGGAATTCCGACCTTAAGTCTTTTTGGACCTACTTCAGAGTCTTTTGGCTTTAGACCGCATTTATTAAACTCAAAAAGCTTATCCGTGGATATATGGTGTCGTCCATGCTCTGGGACTGGTTCAAAGAAATGCTTTCGATCGGAGCAATTTTGTATGAGCTTATTAACGGCAGAAAAGGTTTATGATGAGTTTATGCAGATGAAATTAAAGAGAGGACAAATTGTATAAAACTTATATTCTAATGAGGTCACTTTTATATCCGGTTCTCCGCTTTGTGCTTCCATTTTTTTCTTTAAGCTCACGAATGCGTCTCGACTTTGAACTCAAAGAACTCTTAGAGAACCCATCCGTACAATCTGCCACCTACAGTTTTGAGGTGTCTTCTGAGGGAGAGTTAGAGCAGGTTTACTCTATTGTTTTGTCACTACTATTAGACCAGCAATTTGTTGAGATTATTTATTGCTCTCCAAGTGTCGAGCATAAGTGCCAAGCTTTACAAAAACAATACCCTGATCAATTAAGACTTTTGAGACTTCCTATTTTAAGGTTTAACCCTTCTGGTCATAAAACGAATTCAAAACATTGGCTTACTGGAAAATATCTCTTTTTGTGCCGTTATGATTTTTTCCCTGAACTTTTATCTTATGGACGTAAAAAAGGGGTTAAACTAATCCTACTGTCTGGGATGGTGGTAACATTCAAAGATAAAAACTTTCTAGTGAAGTGGTATCTAAGGAACTGCTACCTCTCCTTTGATAAAATTATTGCGGCAACAGAGCTAGACAAAAAAATATTTATTAATGATCTTAAGATTCCTAGTCATAAAATTGATGTTTTTGACTTTAGAGAAGTTCAAATCAGAAAAAGGCAGGATAAAGCCTTTGATACAATCCTGGCAAAAATCGGTTCCTTCACACTTCTAAGGGATTATTTAGATACTCAAGAACAAAAACTTATTTTCGGTAGTCTTTGGGATCACGAACTCTCAATCTTTGACTCTCTCAATACAACTAATAAGCATATTGCCATTGCTCCTCATAAACTTGATCATGAACATTTAGATGTGATTGTGGATTACTTCGATAAAAATAATATACCTATTTATCCAGTAACAGTTGATACTACTGATGATCAAATGAGACTTATGATCCAGGAAGCCGAACAAGGACCAGGCATTTGGCTCTTTAATGTAAAAGGTATTCTTTGCGAACTTTTTACTTTCTATGACACCGCCTATATTGGTGGAGGCTTTGGTGAATCTATTCATAGCGTACTTGAACCTTATTTCGCTGGCTGCCATATTGTCTGCGGCCCTAAGACAGATCGATCTTCTGAGTATCGTTATATTCATTCCAAGTATAGTGAAAAAATTGATCGAAAAGGTAGCTTAAACGAAGTTACAATGACTCTTGATCAGTCACATTATAAAAACCAAGCAATAATTTCAGATGATATCCATGGCCAGAGTTTTAATAAGGTCCTAACATGGTTGATAGAGGAAATTTAAATGCTTAGAAAGTCATATGATACATGTATATTGGGACAAAATTATATTTCATTAATATATGGTCTGATTTCTGTTATTAAGAATAATAATACACTTATTATTGAGGAATCTGAAAAATCCTTTGCATCAAAGTGGTGTCAGAATATTGGCTACCTTGAGCGCTCGGTCTTATTAAATCTTGGTGAAAAATATGATATTGAAGTATTAAAGAATATTGATACTTATCTGCTTGAGCAAAACACAATTTTAAATTTAAACGATACACTGGTTGAATTCTGTGACTCGCCCTACGCTAATATCAAAGAAATTGCTCGTAAGATGCCTGATTGCTTTTCTGACATTTATCACCAGCACTTTATGAATATTAATAGCGACGTCTTTGACCAAGACTTCTTTAAATACTTGGATCAATTATCAGTTCACTCTTTCGATTACTTTGAAAAAGAAGACATTGATAGTGCTTTTATCTCTGAGAGTAGTTTACAAATGAATGAATTGTTTGAGCATTTCTTTAACTACCTTGAAATGAATACACTCGTAACGAAACAATTTCACTATATTTTGCAAGTTATGTTTCAGTCAGTTTTTTCTTCAGGTATAAGCGCTGTTGAATCTAAATATCTATTAATCTCTATTTTATCTCCTCGTTATAAAGTTGATTATACTTATATGCGAGATGACTTACTTGAAGAGTATCGCGCTTTGGGTGGAGACACTAAGTCTGCGAAAGTTGCGGATTGGGGCATCAGAGATAATTACTTAGAGTACATTCTATTGGGATCAATTGACGGTGTCATCAAAACGAATAAGACCTATTACTTTGATCAAACCGCTGTAGAACTCCCGTTTAGAAATAAGACCGAAGGTATTCCATTCAAAAGTATTGAAGTTAGGTATACTGTGCAACACGAATTCGTAAGCTCCTTTATGAATAAACGAATTATTTTTACCACTGAAGCACGTATGGGGAGTGATTTTCCTTATTGGGAAATCTTCATTGATGAAGATGGCAAGATGGTAGCTTCCTATTCTTATGCTGACTATTTAGGAACAAAGGCCAGCTTCTACTACCAGCATGCTTTGGAGGATATTTTCACATCTCTTGAGGCGATGTTGCCAGGATTTGAGAGGGAACCTTTCTTTAATACGGCCAAAGTTACAACTGGCTTTGATATTTGGTATGAATATCCACCAGAACAAAAGGCGATGCTTCATCCTCACCATAACTTTGCCCTTAAGGATCTGTACCTATTTTCTGGCAATACTAAAATTCAAGGTATTTCTCACTGCGGCCCTAATCGTACAAAATCACTAGGATTCCTGTCATATATGTTGGATGTTTTTTCATCTGATATAAATTTTTCTAAAACTCATGTAAAATAGACATATGAAATGCCTTAATAATGAAAAAGGTCAGACTATGACCGAATACATCTTATTAATTCTTGTCGTTACTGTAATTGCGATCTCAGTTTTTAAAAAATTGGATGAATATCTAATCACTAATCCTGATAGCTTTCTTTCTACATATCTCTTATCTTACAAATCTACCCTAGAAGGGGGCAACGCGAACTTCGAAGGTAGATACCTAAGATTTAAGGTTAGGCGCTAAGTATTTGATTTTACTTTAAGGCTTCGACCAAAATTTTTACATCCCCACGTAATATTTACACGCCATGAGTGAAACGCTGTGGCGCGTCAGTGTTTTTATGTACACTGATCTTGTATGTTTTATATTCGAGGAGAAAAAAATGAAAACTAACAAGCAATCATTAATGAAGACATTTTTGTTGCTCGCTGTTGCATCAGCTACTTTTACAGGTGTATTTGCGAACGATGAGAATTACCTAAAGAGTGACCCTATTAATATTAATGGTTACGTAGCAGAAGAAGTTGAACCCACAGATGGTGAACTTGAAAATGTTAAACGTGAGCTTAAAAAGCAAAAGACGGCAATTGTTGTAAACAAGGCTAAAAAGAAAAAGTATAGTGAGCTTTCAAAATCTACTGAAAAGCTTGCCGATGTTACTGAAGACTTAATTGAAGAAAGAAAAGAGTCTCAAGTAACAATAGATAAGTTTAATAAGAAAATTGATTGTCTGATGAGTGAAGGCGAAAAAGACGGTTGTGAAGAATATGTTAAAGAAGATAGAGTTACGAGCTCTCAGGCCGCTCCAGCAAGGCCAGAGGTGTCTTCAAGTACAGCTAAGCACAAACATAAGCCAGACGAGACATTTGGCGATAATTTCAAAATTTTACCATTTATTGGATACTCTACGTTGATGACAGAAAATGAAAACTTTGAGACAAATCTATCTATCGGAACTAAAATTGAGTCAAATATCAGTAGAAGATTTGCTGTTGGAATCGGCTTCGCGTACAAAAGTATGCTGACTGAAGACTTTGGAAGCGGTGATTACTTTCCTGCCGACTGGGGTCTTGGATATGAATCTCAATATGGTGGTAGAGAAATCGAGTATACAAATATGAATGTGAGTATGTATGCTAAAATGTATGTTTTAAGAAACGATAGGTTTTTACCATATATCGGAGCAGGAATTGGTTATAATCGATCTCATCTGAAATACACAAATAATAACTCATTCGATCCATTTGGCGGTGGTAGTTTTGGTAACAATAACTTCTATAGTAATGGCTTCGAGTTTGGTAATGAAGAAGTGACTGTTTCAAACGTAAACCTTGAACTCACTACCGGATCTGAAGTCCTTTTTACTCAAGGTTTTGGTATGAATGTTGAGCTAAATTATAAGCGAGCTATCGGCGGGAATATTTCCAGTGAAAGCGGTAGAAATAATTACAAAGCTCCAGATCAATTAAGACTAGAGGATTTATCGGCAGAACTTGGAGATGCTAATATTATAAGCTTCTTTGTTGGATTGTTAGCACAGTTTTAGTGAGCTGCATTATATCTTATCGAATAATCGCCTCTGTCCATACAGAGGCTTTTTTATTTCCATAGACCCATCGTTAAAACTTTATTATTATTTGTAGATAATTCATTATAAAGGAAGGTATATGCAACCTGTTTATCTTGTTAACGGAAAACGTTCTCCACAAGCAAAGTCTGGGACTATATTTAAGGATATACCCGCACCTTACCTCGGCGATTATCTCATTCGAGATATGGTTGAATCAAGCGGTATTGCTTCAGATGATGTTGATGAAGTGATTATTGGCTGCGTTGGTAATCCTGCAAAGTATCCCAATATTGGTAGAGTGATAGCTTTAGAAGCTGGACTTGATCAAAGAACATCCGGATACACTGTTCACAGAAATTGTGCTTCAGGTATGGAGGCATTATCTCAAGCTTTTTTAAAGGTAGGCTCTGGACGTTCTGATATTATATTTGCTGGAGGTGTTGAAAACATGTCACAGGCTCCTCTTATATATAGTGATGAAATGACTGATTTTTTCATGCAACTTATGAAAGCAAAAAATCCGAAAAATAAACTAAAGGCGGTGTCGGGATTTAGACTTCCACATTTGAGTCCTATTATTGCCCTTGAGCAAGGGCTTACGGATCCGTTTTGTGGACTAAATATGGGACAAACAGCAGAAAAAATTGCTCGTGAATTTGGATTTACTCGAACTCAACAAGATGAGTATGCAAATGAATCTCATCGCAAAGCAATCACTGCAATTAATGAAGGAAGATTTAGAGAAGAGATCGTACCCATTATTGCTGGTGAAAAATTAGATAAAGTTATCTCCAGTGACTTCGGCCCTCGTGGTGATTCATCTGTTGAAAAACTTGCTAAGCTTAAACCCTACTTTGAAAAACGTACGGGAACAGTCACTGTCGGTAATGCTTGCCCCATCACTGATGGAGGAAGTATGTGGATGGTATGTTCAGAGGCTGCTGTAAAAAAGTATAACCTTGAACCTATGGCCAGAATGATTGATTATCATTTTCATGGGCTTGAGCCTGAGAGAATGGGACTAGGTCCTGTACTCGCTATGGACGGTATCTTTAAGAGAACAGGATTAAAACTTGCAGACATGGATCTTGTCGAAATCAACGAGGCATTTGCTGCTCAGGTGATGGGTTGTCTTAAAGTTATGAGAGAGAAGGATCTTGCTGCAAGATGGGGCGTGGATGTTCTCGGTGCTATGGATATGAGTAAACTCAATGTTAATGGCGGTGCTATCTCGCTTGGACATCCAGTTGGTTCTACTGGGAGTCGTCTCGTTGTTACTCTTGCTCACGAATTAGAAAAGAGAAAAGCTAAGTACGGTGTTGCTTCTCTTTGTATTGGTGGCGGCCAGGGTGGTGCCATGATAATTGAAAATTTAAAAGTCTAGGATAATAATATGAGCTTTGAAAAATTTAGTTTTGAAAATAAAGAAGGGATTTATCATATAGGCTTTGGCCTGAATGAAACAAAGTCTATGACTGTTATTAGCAAGCAAACATTGGAAGAGTTAGATCAAGCTCTTTCTCAAATTTCTGATGATAAGAATGCTAAAGGTCTGCTCTTATTTTCTCATATCCCAGGCTGCTTTTTAGCAGGAATGGATGTAAGTGTGATTCAATCACTCTCAAGTGCAATCGAAGCTAGTGAGGGTTGTGAGAAGGGACAGTCTGTCTTTAATAAAATTGAAGATTTAAAAGTCCCAAGCATGGCACTTGTAGATGGTATATGTCTCGGTGGTGGTCTTGAGTTAGCACTTAGTTGTACTAAGATCATGTGTTCAGATAGCAAGAAAACTAGTCTCGGACTTCCTGAGGTCATGCTAGGTGTTTTACCTGGCTTTGGTGGAACTTATAGATTGCCAAAGAAGATTGGTCTCACTTCATCATTAGATTTACTCTTAACTGGAAAGCAACTTAAAGCTATAAAAGCAAAACGACTTGGTCTATGTGAGTATGTTATGCCAAGTGAGCGCATGCTTGAGAAAGGTGCGGAGTATCTTTTTAAGAAGGATGCAGATAAATCTTTGCAAGATTCATTCACTGAGAAAGCTTCAGAGAACTTCCTTGCAAGAGGAGTTATTTTTAGAAAAGCGAGACAGACAGTCTTAGAAAAAACAAAAGGATTTTATCCAGCTCCTTTGAAGATATTAGATCACTTAGAAGCAAGCTTTGGGAAAAGAAGATCATCATATTTAGATAGTGAGGCTTCTGCTTTTGGAGATCTCTCGCAGACATCTCAGTCTAAGGCATTACAACACGTTTTCTTTCTTCAAGATGAAGCTAAGAAACTTGATGGGAAAGATAGTATCAAGAGTGTAGGCAAGGGTGCCGTTCTTGGTGGTGGTACAATGGGCGGTGGTATTGCATGGCTCATGGCCAATGCTGGTCAAGCACCACTACTTAAAGATATCAATACGGTTGGGCTTGAATTAGGTCTTAAGCAATCATCACTTGCTTTTAAATCAGCAGTAAAAAGAAAGAGACTTTCTCATGATGACTTTGAGAGAAAACAAAGATCTATAAAACCTACACTTAACTACGATGGCTTTAAAAGCGCAGATCTACTTATTGAGGCGGTTGTCGAGAGTATGAAGGTTAAGAAAATGGTATTTTCTGAAGTTGAAAAGTATGTGAGTGATGATTGCTTACTTACTTCAAATACATCCTCATTGAGTGTGAATGAAATGGCACAAGCGCTTAAGAAGCCAGAACGGTTTGCCGGTCTTCACTTCTTTAATCCTGTTAATAAAATGCCATTAGTAGAGATAGTCAGACATGATGGAGTCTCTGATGAAACAATCAATAAGCTTTATAAATGGGTCTTAGATGTAAAGAAGACTCCTATAGTTGTAAATGACTGTCCAGGTTTTCTAGTGAATAGAATTCTTGCACCATTTCTAAATGAATCAGCTTACCTTTTAGAGGCAGGTGTTTCTATTGAGGATATTGATAAAGCGATACTAAACTTTGGTATGCCAATGGGTGCCTGTCGTTTAATGGATGAAGTTGGGATTGATGTATGTGTCCACGTTGGTGAAATCATGGAAGCAGGTTTAGGTGCAAGAGCAAAAGCGAATAAGTTATCTGAAGCAGCTGTTGCTAAAGATCTTCTTGGTAGAAAGAATGGTAAAGGCTTCTACCTTTACGATGAAAGAGGTAAATCAACGGGAGTAAACCCTGACGCTGAAGCCTTATTACCAAGTAAAAAAATATCAATGGATGAAACTGAAATCCAAATGCGTTGTGTGATTCCTATGATTAATGAAGCGGCAATGATTTTGAATGAGAAAATTGTAGATAGTGCGGCAACAGTTGATCTAGGCCTTATATTTGGAATTGGATTTCCACCTTTTAGAGGAGGACTCCTTCGTTACGCTGATTCCTCTGGTCTAGACCATATTGTCGATACAATAAAGAAGTATTCTGTTGAGGTTGATAAAGACCGTTATATGTTAAGTTCATACTTAGAAGATCTTGTTACTAATAAAAAGAAGTTTTACGAAAGTTAATGAATCTCTCTTTTATAAAATATTTTTTTAGCTACACTTTCAAGAGTCGAACGAGACAAAAGTTATTGTTTTTATCCGTAGTTGGACTTTTAATTTCTTCATTCTCCTTAATGGTGGTTCAAGGGATAATGGGGGGCCTTCAAAGTGGTCTTGTTGCACGTTCAAAGACAGTTTTAGGTAGTGCGACTTTAGAAATTCTAGATAAACCCCAGGTGGACATTAAAGAGATCAGCTCCCTTCTACTAAAAAATAATATTAAATTTGTTCCTGAGTATGAAATTGAACTTATGATTCAAGGGACTACATACGTCAAACCCATTATTTTACATGGCCTTGATTTTGAAACTTATATGCCCGAGTTTTTAGCTGATAAAGACACTGATCATATTGTGCTCGGTAGTGGGCTTGGACGAGATCTACGCTCTTATTTTGGCTCGAAGCTTATTGTCACCAGTCCATCTCATACAACTCTGGTCTTTACCCAAATACCCAGAAGGGCGACTTCTTTTGTAAGTGATTATTATAGCTCTGAGCTTCCTGAAATTGATGGTATCCACGGTTGGGTAAGACTTGCGTTTATTCAAAACCTAATTCGTAAAAGAGAAATTAATAAATTTCGTATTTATGATAGCTCTCTAAGAAACATTGAAAATGTTATGAATGATAATAATTTTCAATTTCTAAAGCTTGTCACTTGGGAAGATAAAAATGCAACTCTTGTATGGGCATTAGGCCTTGAGACTAAAGTCATGCTCTTTCTTTTCATTGGTATGAGCTTTTTGATTGGTATATGTATTATTTCGGGCTTTCTCATTTTTTATAATAAAATAAAAGTCGATCTTTCGTCTTTTTGGATTTTAGGAATGTCTCGAGATAAGATGATGAAACTAATTTTTATATATGGACAACTATTGAGCTTTATCTTTTCCATTCTTGGAGTTTTATTAGGTATTGGTTTCTTATCTCTATTGCAGTCGGAAAACCTTGTTATTATGCCAGAGCATTTCGTCGAGAGAAATATACCTGTTAAAATGGATATTATAAGTATTTTAATTAGCCTTGGGATACCCTATCTATTCGCAACAGTATTTACCTATATCACTTTTAAATTGTTCAAAAACGAAAATTTTTCTTTCCTCAGTCTGATTAAGAAAGTCGGTTAAGTCCTTATTTTTAAAGATTTCTTTAAAGTTTCCGGAAAAAATTGCCGTAGGGTAAGTAACTAATTGAAAGAGGTTTTATGGAACAATTTAAGTTGAATGTTGAGAATAACTGGCTCGCCGTAGATATTGCTGAGGGTAAGACAAATCAATTATATCAAGTTTGTGAGAATGCTCCCTTATATTTTAAAATGCAGGATAATAAAAGCTTAGTAAGAACGCTGCAATTGTTATTAAAAGATAACCCACATATGGCAGAAATGTATAACCGTCAGCTTGATTTTGTTAAAGACCTGAAAAAAACAGAATTATGGATTAAGTCTAATGAGTCTTTAATTAAAATAAATCTATACGATGTTTACTTTGGGCTTATGAAGCACTTAAGAGACCACTCTTTTGAAGATCAACTCTTTAATACTAACGAGGTCTCATTTGTAGGGCCTTTAGGCCCCTTTCAGCATATATCTCTAATCGACTGCCTAAATACTTGTGTCATCGATAAACTGGTCTTAGACCAAATAGTTAAGAATAAGCTACCAACAAGAAGTTTAAGAGTACAAACTCGTGGAAAAGTTCGAATTGAATATTGTTTAGAGTTTAAAGAAACAACCGATTTACAACTTAGGCAAATCACAGATACCGGACTCTTATTTTCTACCGATAATGATCTCATTCTTGAGCTTATTACACATGGTGAATATGTAAAAATCTTTTTAGATACTCGCAAACTGGATTCATTTGTAAACAATGATCTTAAGCACGACGGTGATGTTGATGAAGAATTTTATTACACTAAAGATGAGCTGAGATATTTTTTCTTGCATGAACCTGAAATTATAAAATCTTTAAGTTACCGAAGCGGTGAGACCAATGAAATTTTTTTCTTTGTAAGATATGCAAATATGCTGGAGACAGATGTTCCGAATATTTTTCATGACTTCATAGATAAAATGAAAACTTATTTAGCATCTTTATAATCAATATCATAAGCAGCAGAATTATCTAGACCTTCACGTCTCTTATCATAGCGCTCTGTCGTGGTAATCTTAGAATGACCTGCAAAAATAGCAACGTCTCTTATGGGAGTCTTCTGGGTATCAAGTAGGTGAGATATAGCGGTTGCCCTACAACTATGGGGACTAACTTTCTTATTAATTCCACAAAGCTTTGCATATTTCTCTATAATTCTATAAACAGTCGATCCGTTCATAGGTTTCGTATTCTTTTCATTCTTTGCACTTTGAATTAAGAAATCATCCTTCTCAAACTGTATGCCATGTTTTGCCATTGCATCAGTGTATTCTTTAAGAGATGCGATAAGATTTGGATTTAAGGGAAGGTGCCTATCCTTATCACCTTTACCCTTTATACGTAAAACATAATGTCCACGATCCTGGTAGAGATCTCCAATCTTAATGCCGACTAACTCAGATCGTCTTAATCCTAGTGAAAACAAAAGAGTCATTACGATCTTATCAGAATGGCCCTTACGTGTTGATAGGTCAGGTGCGTTGATCATTTGAACAACTTCACTGTCATTAAAAGCTAGGGTCGGTGTTTCAGTTTGCACTTTAGGCAGTTTCACAATATCTAATGGATTGTATTGGATGAGACCACTTGCCATCGACCACTTAATAAATGATCTTACCGCCACAAGTTTTCTATTTATAGTTGCGCTCGAATATTTTTTCT
Organism: uncultured Oligoflexia bacterium; assembly: GCA_913058265.1. Taxonomy (GTDB): domain Bacteria; phylum Bdellovibrionota; class Bacteriovoracia; order Bacteriovoracales; family Bacteriovoracaceae. The sequence goes on along the minus strand of CAJXPQ010000001.1, from coordinate 279,217 downwards.
CTATTAGTTCATCACGATAAAACTGAAAGTGGGCGCCTTTAATTTGCTCTGGATGATGAACAAAGAGACCACCTTTTTTTAGAAAGCTAAAAAAGAGCATGAGGTCTGTAATATAGGCCTTCTGTGTTTGTTTTGAAATAAATTGATTAATGAAGTCATCAATAAAATCTTGTATCGAGACATTATGGCTGTCAGCCTCCTGGAATTTCTTATATAACTCTTCATCAACTTCATCATGCTTTATGAGCTGAGTATTTTTGTCTGCGAGTTGTAATGATTTCTTACTCATAGATTCATTTTACACTAGTTTACAATAATTTCCATGGCTCCTAAGTTGTTGAAATCTTTGAATTTTGTGAGTGTCTAGAAAGCTAACAGTTCCCGTAATTAGTTCAAAAGGAGCAAAGCTGATCACTTTGTTTGAGAGAATAAAATCATTGTTAATTAAATGAACGAATTTGCTGAATTTCAGCAGGAGAATGTCTTTGAATAAATTATTTATTGGATTAGGACTACTTATAAGCTTGTCTGCATTTTCAAATGATTCAGAACAGCTTGTAGATTTATTTACAGGAACGAAAGTTAACTTTGCTCAGAAAATTCTTTTGTCTGCAGGTCAACGTAGAATAGAGGTTTCCCTTGATTGTGAATTTAGATTAAAAAGCGGAGTTAGAGGAAAAAAACACATAGCAGAAGGTGAGCAAATTGTTATTACCGATATTGATTTCACTCCAGTAAGAACTAATCAGAATCTTATCGAAGCAGAATTAACTCATTTAACAATTCCAAAAATAGAAATATCTTTTGGTCGATTATAGTCAAAGTTAATCTGTAGAGGCAAAAATATTGAATTTTTATCTATAAGTGACTTTGAGGATCATGGAGTTTTGATTTTTACTCTTCCAGGTGAAAGCGAGAGACTTATTTTAGAATAAGCTAATATTTAATCATCCAAGATACTTATATTAAAAATAAATTATTTAAGTTTTAAATTAGATAAACCTGCAAATGCATTATTCTTAATTTGCGGTGCAGGTTTTTGCTTCGGAGATTTACCTTGTGAATTAGATCCACCACCAGATCCCTTAGTATAGTTCACATCAGAATCAGACTTACAACTAAGACTAATTCTACCTCGTCCTAGATCTACTTCTATTACTCTTACTTTTAATTCTTGGCCGACTGTTAACTTGTCTAGAGGGTTGTCTATAAATTCATCCGCTATTTGTGAAATATGTAAGAGTCCACTATCTTTAATACCCATATCAACAAAGGCACCAAAGTTTGTAATATTATTTACAACACCCGTATACCATTCCCCTAGTTTAAGATCACCGATTTTTCTAATATCTTTTCTAAATTCAATGGACTTAAACTCTGATCTTGGATCTTGTTTTGGCGCCTTTAAAGATCCAATAATATCTTTAAACGTCATTTCTCCTATTTCTTTCTTCAATTTTGAATCACTTGATAGAGTTGAGATTAACTCATCATCTGTAACAAGTGCACTTAAGTTGTGGCCGTGCTCTTTAGTCCACTTCTCTAGTATTGGATATCTTTCTGGATGAATAAATGTTCCATCAAGTGGATTCTTTCCATCATAAATTCTTAGAAATCCAGCTGATTGTTCAAAAATTTTTTCAGAAAATCTACTTACCTTTAAGAGATCTTCTCTTGATGTAAAGCCACCATTTTTATCTCTGAACTTTACAATATTTCCTGCAACAGATGGACCGATACCTGAGATATAAGAAAGTAGTGGAGCGGATGCTGTATTGAGATCAACACCAACAAAGTTTACACAGCCTTCAACAACACCCTCAAGAGATTTTTTTAATCTTACTTGATTGATGTCATGTTGATATTGTCCAACACCAATTGATTTCGGATCAATCTTAACGAGTTCCGCCAGTGGGTCTTGGAATCTTCTCGCAATAGAGATAGCTCCTCTGACCGTAACATCTTTGTCTGGGAATTCTTTTCTTGCAATATCACTTGCAGAATAAATCGAGGCTCCGGCCTCACTGATTATTGTTGCCTTAACTTTATTATCTTTAACCACTTTAAGATTATCTTCAACAAACTCTAGTGTCTCTCTACCATTAGTTCCATTTCCTATGGCTATATATTCAATCTCAAAAGCTTCAATTAATTTTTCAAGAATAATCTTTGATCCAGCTTCATCAAACTTAGGGGCAAAGGGATAAATGACATGGTCGCCAACAAATTTACCTGTTTTATCGATAACGACAAGTTTACAGCCAGACCTTATTCCTGGATCAATACCTAGTACTGCTTTTGTGCCTAAGTATGGTTGTAGTAAAAGGCTTTTAAGGTTAACTCCGAAGACATCTATAGCCGCTTGATCTGATAGCTTTTTTAATTCAGACTTACATTCTAAGTCTAGGCTTGAGGAAATTGATGAATCAAACGCCTTTGCAGCAAGTTTTTTTAGAAGATCATAATTACCTAGCATTTCACCATCTGGAAAATGATTGGCCTCTATCACTTGATATCCAAAATCACTTTCAAGTACTATTTCGATTTTTAGCACCTTAAGGTTCATACCTCTTCTCATCGCCATAAAACGATGGGTGTTTTTAGGATCTCTAATCTGTGATAAATTTTCTTCAAATTCAAAGAAATCTTTAAATTTATCAAAATCTTTTATTTCCTGAGCACCTTTTCTTAGGCTTGATCTTATTTTTGCAGATTTCCAGTACTCTGTACGAAGTGTTTCTTTCGTATCAAGATTGTGAACATATTCTTCAATGATAATATCGCAAGCACCACCTATGGCCTCTTCAATATTTTTTACTTTACCATCCGATGCTGTAACGTATGTTTTAAGAATCTCTTCAATGGCTTTTTCAAAACCATTCTTTGATGTCTTAATTAATCCAGCAAGTGGTTCTAGTCCTTTTTCTTTTGCAAGAGTGGCCTTCGTTTTCTTAGAAGATTTATAAGGAGCGTAGATATCTTCAAGTTGAACTAATGTTGTTGCAGCATGAATTCTTTTTTCCAGATCGGGAGTGAGCTTTTCCATCTTTTTTATGGTTTCTAGTATATATGCTCTTCTTTTTTCTATTTCTAAATATTCTTCATAATTTTCTTTGATATCCCTAATTTGAACTTCATCAAGGTTACCAGTGGCCTCTTTTCTATATCTTGAAATAAAAGGAATGGTACAATCTTCAACAAATAAGAGATTTGAAGTAGAGATAACTGAATTTACAGGGATTCCAAGCTTACTGACTACATATGCTACAGCGTTATTATCTAATGACATTAAATTCCTTTTTTAGTAAAAATTTTGCTTTCAAAACGATAAAATATTACTTAATCTTCGGCAATAAAAACTTCTTAAAGTCGTAGTTAAAAGGCTAAAACTTGCAAAAACAAACAAAAAATATTTTAATCATTGGCGATGGTATTGCTGCATGGTGTTTAATGTTTGAGCTCAACAGACTGGGACATAAGATTACGCAGATTAGTCATGATGAGAGTTCTCCTGCCTGTAGTCCAAGGTCTACCTCAATTAACTGCCTTAGAGGTACTACAAGAGGAAAGAGTCCGCTCGGTGACTTGATCTGCGAGTCTTATGAGTATTTTGAAAAATTTAATCTCGATTTTTCACCGGCAGGAATTTACAAGGGAATGGAGTATCAGTTGTTTGATAATCCGGAAAAATGGCTTCGTAGGTACCCAGAATATTTCAAAGTTCAAGATAACGATTTTCTAATAGAGCATACTCAAAAGCTGGCTCACTACTTTCCAAACCATGCTTATTTTATTGATCCAGTTGAGCTTAAAAATTGGTTTCTCGACCAATGCCCATGTGTCTCTATTATGAATGAAAGAGTTATTGAACTTAAACCTGTAGATAGTAAAACGATTATTAGTACAAGTTCTGGAGAATATTCTTTTGATCAAATTTATGTTTGTGCCGGTAAAGATAGTTTAACGCTCTTAGAAGGTTTGAATTCAAAGGTTGATTATTATCTTCAGCATTCTAAGCCTGTTGCCGGAAGCTATTTTGAGATATCACTTGATGAGGTTGAACATGAATTCGAAAATAACCTTAACTTATACTTTGATAAATATTCATTCATTTATAGAAAAGATCAGAATATCCTACAGATAGGATCATCTTCAACTAATAAGTCTGATTCATATGAGATTGATGAAAATGCCATGAGTATTATTTATGAACATGTGAAGTCTCACTTGAAAATCGACTTACCAGCGAGAGAGAAGTTTAAAATTATAACAGGTGTTAGGCATAAGGGATTTAAGCGACGTCCTTATTGGGGAGAGGTCGCACCAAATATTTTTGCAGTTTGCGGTCTTTATAAAAATGCCTATACATTTGCATTTCTTGCAGCAAATAATTTAGTCGCTAAAAAATTAGTTACCTAGGTATGTAAGCTTAACAGGGCCTTCAATATGAATTTGGCAGGCAAGCCTACAGTTTGACTCTTTTGTCACTGAAGGTATGCAATCTTTCTCGTCTGCAAGCATTCCTGAAATATTATCCATACCTTCAACGACTTGCAGAACACATGTTCCACAAGAACCTGATCTACATCCAAATAGAACTGGTGTATCAAACATCTCATCACAGTCCGCTAGGTTAACACCTTCTGCAACTTCTACTGATTCTCCAGATGTAAATTCCATTTTATGCTTCATATTAAATTCTCCTATTGAAATATCATTTCAGGTATTTCTCCCTCTATAATTAGTTCTGCTTCTGTTTTTTGTTGTATCTCTTCAACGCTTATTCCTGGAGCTCGCTCAAGTAGATGATACTTTCCATCACGCAACTCCATTACTGCTAAATCTGTAACAATTTTCTTCACACAATTCACGCCAGTAAGAGGTAAGCTACAATCTTTTAATATTTTTGATACTCCATGCTTATTCGCATGAGTCATAGCAACAATGATATTTTCAGCTCCCGCTACTAGATCCATTGCTCCTCCCATGCCCTTAACAAGCTTACCAGGGATCATCCAAGATGCTATATTTCCGTTCTGATCAACCTCAAAGGCTCCAAGTACCGTAAGGTCAACATGGCCTCCACGAATCATGGCAAAGCTATCTGCTGAATCAAAGAATGCAGAACCTGGTATTGTTGTCACTGTTTGCTTACCAGCATTGATGAGATCTGCATCAACATTTTCCTCTGTCGGAAATTCCCCCATTCCTAGCAGCCCATTTTCTGATTGCAACATGATCTCTATATTTTTTGGGATATAATTTGCAACAAGAGTAGGTATACCGATTCCAAGATTTACATAAAATCCATCTTGAAGCTCTTGTGCTATTCGCTGTGCAATTTGATCTTTTGATAAGCTCATAATATTTCCTATGCTTTTTTTACAGTTCTTTGCTCAATTCTTTTTTCAAATTCACCTTTGATGACTCTATTGACATAAATTCCAGGGACGTGAATATGGTCTGGATCTAATTCTCCTGGTTCAACAATTTCTTCTACTTCAACTACTGTTATCTTACCTGCTGTTGCTATCATAGAGTTGAAGTTTCTTGCAGTCTTTCTAAAAACAAGGTTCCCATGTCGGTCCGCTTTCCATGCTTTAACAAGTGCAAAGTCAGCTTTAGGGTAAGCTTCTTCTAAAACATACATCTTCCCATTAATTTCTCTTGTCTCTTTACCATCGGCAACCTGCGTTCCATACCCAGTGGCGGTAAAGAATGCTGGGATTCCAGCTCCTGTTGCTCTGATTTTCTCAGCAAGCGTTCCCTGAGGAGTGAGAATGACTTCCATTTCACCGCTTAAAAAGAGTTCTTCAAAAAGTTTATTTTCACCAACATATGATCCGATCATTGTTTTAATCTGTCTTTTCTCAAGAAGCTTTCCTAGGCCAAAGCCATCCACACCTGCATTATTCGAAACACAAGTAAGACCCTTTGCTCCTGAATCTGAAACCTTTTGGATAAGTCCTTCAGGGATGCCACATAGGCCAAAGCCACCAACCATTAGTAGCATATCGTCAGTTATACCCGCTAGCGCCTCATCATATGTACTTACAACCTTATCTAATCCGGCCATCAATATCTCCTTAAATCAATAGGCTATAGAGTATTAAACAGCATTGTAATTGTCTAGCGAGTAAGCTTAAATAAACACATTCAGAAGGATAGGAGAGCTAATGATTAATGCGTTAAGCCGTTTATTTACTAATATTTGTCAAAGGTACCTACCAGACGCTTATGTCTTCTCTTTAATTTTAACTCTCTTGGTCTTTATCTTTGGATTATCTTTTACTGATCATAGTGCACTTGAAATGATCAACTTTTGGGGTGATGGTTTTTGGAATCTTATGAAGTTTACAATGCAAATGACCATGATCTTGATTACAGGTTTTACACTTGCAAAAACGAAGGCCGTTAATAGTGTACTTATCTACCTAACTCGTTTCGCTAAAGGTCCAGTCAGTGCAATATTGATGGCAGTTATAGTGAGTTCGAGTGCTTGTTATATCAATTGGGGCTTTGGACTTATTGTCTCTGCTTTATTTGCTTTAGAATTAGCAAAAAAAATTAAAAATTTGAATTTCCCATTGCTGATAGCTGCAAGTTACAGTGGCTTCCTTGTTTGGCACGGTGGTTTGTCAGGCTCAATTCCACTAAAGCTTACAGATCCATCACATACTATAAAAAGTATCATTGGCAGAGATTCAATTCCCTTAAGTGAAACTATTAATTCACCACTAAATATTGTTATGTTACTAGGAACTGTTCTCATTCTTTTAATTATTTGTTACTTACTCGCTAAAGATAAAAGCCAACATAAACTACATGTCGTTCATACCCACAATACTGAAAAGGAAACTCCAACTGAGAATACAGTTGCATCTAAACTTGAACATTCTAAAGTATTGAATCTGATCATTGCTACCATGGGACTCTTTTATATTTTTAATCAGCTAGCTTTAGGAAAAAGTTTTGGTTTAAACTTAATGATTTTTTTGTTTCTAATATTAGCAATGCTTTTTAGCTACACACCAATAAGATTCATAAATAGCTTTCATCATTCGGTAAAGGATAGTTCTGGAATACTTCTTCAATTTCCTTTTTATGCAGGAATTATGGGGATGATGAGTGGATCTGGACTGGCGACAGAGGTTAGCCAATTCTTTGTAGATGTATCGGAGAAGCAAACTTTCCTCGTTTTTACCTATTGGTCGGCAGGACTTATAAATTTTTTCATACCAAGTGGAGGTGGACAATGGGCAATCCAGGGGGCAATAATACTACCTGCAGCTAAAGAGCTTGGAGTTGACCTCGCTAAAGCATCAATGGCGATAGCTTGGGGTGATGCTTGGACAAATATGATACAGCCCTTCTGGGCGATCCCATTATTATCAATAGCGAAATTAAACTTGAAAGATATAATGGGTTACTCTGTTATTATTTTTATCTTTACCGGGTTATTTTCATCTATGGTTTTTGTTATAATGAACTAATGAAAAAATTTTAACTTCTCAACGTTAGAAACTTTATGCTTAAACTTGAAAGTATCACCAAGCTAAAGTCATAGTAAATATTAGAGACATCAACATAGGCTATGAATATTAAGTTAGCGCTTCGCAAGATAAAATAACATTTCCTTACATCTATTTAATTAGTTAGGCTTTGTATTATACAATTTAAAAGCTTTAAGAAAACAAGGGAGTTTTTGTGAAGATTTTATTATTAGCGAGCGTTTTCATTTTGATTAGCTGTAATGATGGAGCTAGTTCCAATAAATCTACTCCGCAGGTTTTAGACGATGGAGTCTCAGATAATTCGATTTCATGCTTTGACTATTGTTCTGATGAAATAGCAACATCATTAAGACCTGAAGATTCTGGTTACTCTTATTTATCATTCCCAAATTTTGGTCACTTAGGTGTAGGACGTTGCCGCGGTCACGCTCTTGTAACACAGAAACTTAGTCAACTTGCTTATTTTTCAACGACAGATGGATGTGATCTTTCAGATATAAAATGCATTGCCAGTTATAAGGCAGGAATTAATAACGTTTTAAATTTTGTACCTCATCATTTTTCTGGATTTAAAAGTATCTATGACCTTTCATCTGTTCCAGAATTAAAAACATTTTTACGAAATAAAGTTGCGAGTATTTCGCATCGCTATAGAGCAGGTACTGGGAATATAACTATTACTGCGCATGATGATCCCAAATTAAATATTTTTTATGAATTAGAAAAGAGAATACTGAATGCTGACCTACCTTATGTTGGTATTAAAGGTATCCTTTCTGGTGCTCACGCTCTTTTACTTTATGATATCGGTACCGCTGGTAAGTACGATGTTCTTTGTGCAAGAGATCCTAATATTGTCTTAGAGCGTGCTGAAAATTGTGAATCTTATCTGTATCAAGAAGACGGTAACATTTATTATAAACGATTTGATAGAGCGCCTGATCTTATGACAAAATTTCTTTTAACCAGTGATGAAGATATAAGGTCATCTCGATACGTAGAATCAAATCGTCTTAACTGTGAAAGCATAGCAAAGGCAAAAAAACTCTGCCGCTGATTAATTTATAATGGGCATCTTTAAATAAGTGGTACCATTATCCTCTGCCTTGGGAAGTCTTCCAGCGTCTATATTAACCTGTACACTTTGTAGCAGTAGCTTTGGAGTTCCTAGATTTGCATCTCTTTCATTTCTCCATTTGATAAATTCTTCTCTATTAGTGCCTGCCTTCAATTGAATATTATGTTTCTTACTCTCACCAATAGTTGTTTGAAACTTTATTTCCCTTCCATTATGTCCGTAGTCGTGACCTACATAGACTTTTGTTTTCTCTGGAAGCGCATATAATTTGTCATGGATGGTTTCATAGAGATCCGTTGCTGAGCCAGCGGGAAAATCACATCTTCCCGTACCAAAGTCAGGCATAAATAAAGCATCACCAGTAAAGAGATGATCTTCAATTAAAAAGCTGGTACAAGCTGGGGTATGTCCTGGAGTGTGAATGGCCTTCATTTCTAAAGTTCCAGCTTTTAGAATATCACCGTCTTTAATCAAGATATCAAATTGTGATCCATCAATCTTTAAATCACTCATATTAAATATTGGCTTAAAGGTTTCTTGAACGGTCTTAATATTTTCGTGGATGGCAGATTTACTTTCTGGAAAGCGTTCTTTTAAGATCTGTGAACTGGATAAGTGGTCTGCATGAGCATGAGTTTCAATAATGTAGTGAACTTTAAGTTTATGTTCGTTAGTATATTGCTCTAATAAATTAACACCCTCAAAGCTTATTTTTGAAGATGCGGGATCATAATTAAGTACAGGGTCAATGATAATAGCATCTAAAGTGGACTCATCATGGACAATATAGGTGAATGTATTTGTTGCCTGGTCAAAAAATGATTTAATTTTCATAATTACTCCAAAGTTAATCTTATGCACCAAGTATATAATGGCGATGAAATGAATAGTTATGATCTAAGTCAATATTAGCTATTTTTCCCTTTGATCTAGGTCAATATTAGAATATTATTAGCTATGTTACTATAATAAAAAGTGAGGATGAGATGGATACAAAAAGAATAACTGACATACCGGGTCTAATGCATTTATGGAAAGTGGATAATCTCTATTTAGCTGGACAGCCGAATGATGACTCTTGGGAGCATATTCAACAGCTTGGAATTAAAAAAGTTATTAATCTTCGTGGTGAAGGCGAGCAAGATTTTTCTACTGAGAAAGCGATGGTTGCTGACCTTGGTATGGAGTATTCACAAGTTCCTATTATGGGAACTGCTGGTCTAGATCTCGAAGCTTGTAGAAGCCTTAACTCCATGATTGATACTGACGGAACTCACTTTATTCATTGTGGTACTGCAAATAGAGTGGCCGGCTGGTTAATAACTTATCTTACTACAAAGCGTGGAATGAGTTTTGATGATGCAGTTGCAGTTGCTGAAGAAAATGGTTTATCTAATGCTGGGTTTATTGAGCAGGCAGAAGATATCATTTCAAAGCTTTAAGATATACTCTTGAGAATTACCCCTCATAAAAAATGTATGAACGTCTTTGAAGATCTTCCTGAAGAGCTTATTGATAAGTCACGTTTAATTAAGCTAAGTCGAGGTTGATCTAGAGGAATAGTTTAAGTACACCAGCCAGCAATGATAAGCCTTCTTCCATTTTCTACTTTATTTATTTTATGTTCATACTGATCAATACCTGTTTTGAAAACAATGATATTTCCATATGCTGGGGTTGAGATTTTATTTGATTCCTCTAGGCCTTTCTTCCTAAACTCTAGCACTCCACCAATGGGAGGAGTTGTTGTAAGGGATAAGGAGAAAGCGAGCATACGGGATCCATCATCATGCCAGATACCATCTTCTTCCCATTCATCTTGAGCTTCTCGCAAAGAGATAATAAATTCAATTTCTTTTAAAGGGCAAAATTGCTTTAGATAGTTAAATAGTAGGCCATCGTCTTTTGTTAATTCAAAGAGTCTTTTGTCTAAGGAGTCAAAGTTATCACTAGAAGATAGCTCAAGAATATCAGATGGAAGACTTATAAAATCGATAAAGTATCCCTCATTTAGCAGGGCATTTTGGCACTGTGAAATATTTTTTATAGCTTTGTCTGACATAACTCAATACTTTACCTATAAAAATCCAACAGGGCCACATTGTCTCTATCGAAAAGTGTTAAAATAGCTTAGTCTGATTAAAGCATGAAGCTTAGTTTTCAGGGCATAAGAAGGAGTTTATATGATCACACAATCTAATAATATTCAGAACAAGAGTGATTTAAATTGGGGACGATTTAATTCAGTTTTTCTCATAGAAGTTGTAAGGGGTGGTATAGTCTATACCTCTACAGCAGTAGCCATTGATAAAAGAACCATTCTAACTGCTGCGCACAGTATAGATGCAGCTGAATCTGTGACACTTTGTTTGGGCCACGAGTATACAGTAGACTCGGAACGTATTGAGGCAAACTACTGGATCATTAATCCAGGCTACAACCCAAGCAAATCTTTTTATGAAAATGATATTGCTGTTGTTTATCTGACAGAAGACCTGCCAGTATTTACACATTATGAAACTATTTCTAAGAATCAAAACATAGATGAGAATTCTGTACTGGAGAGAGTCGGCTATGGTGGAAGAGATGGGCGAAATATTAAAACTTGGACTAATCCAAAGTACCTTAGTACTGGGTTTAATCTAAAAAACTTTATGTTAAAAGATTGTTTAAGTGTTATAGGTGATTCTGGTGGACCGATTTTCGAAACAACAGATTCAGGACATAAATTAATTGGTATTCATTCTACTCTCGAAGATAATGACAAAACATATATTGTAAATTTAAGTTCGCATCATGATTGGATATTTAATTTAGAAATGAAGGAAGTTGCTCCTTATTGATCTTCCATACATAAATAAATCTTTGACTCTTCATATTCATTCTTAATACAAATATTTTTTACTGTATTTAAAATCCACATTCTCATGGCAAGATTATAGCGAACTTTATTATCAAAACTTTTAATATAATCTTGTTTTGTAATAGGAGAGTCAGGGTAATTATTTTCAACTTCTTTATATACATCTTTTGTAAATCTTACGACACCAATTGATATATAGCCGAGCTGCTCAGAAGGGAGAATACTGGCCAGTTCAGTTAATAACTTTTCGTAATCTTGCTCAAAATTTGGATGATATATTATAGGGTCAAAGTGAATACCTATATTGAACCCATGCTCAACAAGTTTCTTAATACTAGTCAGCCTTGATCTTACTGAGGGGCATCTATAGTCAAATGCCTTTCCTGCTTCATGAGAAGAGAGGGTAAAACTTACAAAGACATTCTTGAGAGGCTCTAATTTAAGCAGAGGCAATATGTTAGATGACTTTGTTCTTAACTCAAGTTTTGTTTGCGGATATCTTTTAAAAAAATCAAAATATATTTCTAACTCATTTGTAATATGGCTGAGGGCCAGAGAATCCGAAAATTCCCCAGCGTGAAACCAAGCGTCCATATTTTCTTCAAGACCACAGAGCTCTTCCATCTCTTTTACAATATCTTCGTGATTTATAAATAAAACTATATCTGGAGAGTTAAAATGTCCTTGTAAATAGCAGTACTGACATTCATAGATGCAATTATAGGCATGAATAAAATAGTAATGCTTCTCAGTACCATGTCCGTATGCTGGAGGGGCCTCTTTTACTAAAGTCCCTTTTTTTTCACCGATATAGAGGTTGAGGTTCGTTCTTTTGTGAAGGTAGGGTTTTTTATATGTGCCCCAATGTTTAGAGATATCATCGATTTCAATCAAGCTATTATACTTCACTTTATTTAAGATGCTTTTTGTATTGTCTTTTTGATATGACTTTTTTTCAATAAAAACTTTATCAAACATCAATTTTCCCGTCTATAATATCTTCAAAGTCTTGATACTTAAATTCTTTTAGGTTTTCCTCAAGTTTCTTAACATTTGCTTGTGAGTTAATCTCCATTTTAAGGGTGAATTTTTTTTGATCTAGTTTTTTGTCAAATAGAACCACCGCACCCATATGGTTAAAGGCTTTAAAAACATGTGATAGTTTTTTTTCTATGAGTCTATTGATTGGATTAATTTCTTGTTCAAGAAGTGTAATGAATTCGTTGGCGGCAGTTTTATTATTTTTAAATTGGAAACTTTGAATATATGTGTCGGCCGGCCTATTTATTTTTTGTAAAAGCTTATCGATTCGTTTGTACTGAGTAAAGGATGCATGAAAAGGGAGCTCTAGTACTCTCTCTATCGCTTTCTCTGGGAAGTTCTGGGTTATAAAGTGTTCAAACATTTTATCTGAGAATTCCTGTGTCTTCTCTTTAATATCAAAACATGCAGTTGTGTCACCAGCGAAATCTGAAATGAGTTTATATATAAACATCGGTAACTTGTATTCAGTTGCGACTTTACCTATTGCCCAAGCTTCACGGTCCACCACTGGTGCAAACTCATATAGCTTCTTACTTATATCATCACTTAGGACTCTATCTTTGGTTGTAATGAGGTCTACTAGACTCTCATTTTGAGTTGTGTAGGAATGAAAGTAAGGTTTGTCTGTATCCATGGCATACATTGTTCTAATGGGATAGATCTCACCAATTGCTAATTTGGAGTCTGTTATTCCAGCAATTCCATAATTGATGATTTCTGTGACTTCATACTTACCAATAATATAAGGAAGTTTGGTTAAGACATTAAAAATACCTTCGCCGCTAATAAGAACATAATAGTCTTTGCCTTGGTAAAGGCCTGCTTCAATATTCTTAAGACTTTTAATGAATGTTTGGGCTTCGCCGCGGTGTGCAATGCAAATTAATTTCATAACACCTTTTAGAGCGATTATTGACCATTGTAAAGTTATGGGAGTAGGCAAGTTAGTAAAATCTCGGTATGTAGTATGAATGAGTATTGATGCAAGTAAAATTATATTTGGAGGTGCCTCCCTATCATCAGTTGGTGGTGGCTACGGCATGGGTGAGATCGATAATCCTAGGGGTCTCATTGAGGCAGCACTTGATCAGGGCATTAAACTCTTTGATACTGCCCCCATTTATGGATTTAACCAATCTGAGCAAACACTAGGACAGAATTTATCTAGTGATATTCGAGAGAGCGTAAAAATCATCTCTAAGGCGGGAGTAAGCTGGCATGATAATAAAAGAGTCAACCTGAGTAATGATCCCAAGGTTATCCAAAGTATGCTTGAAGAGAGTTTAAACAATTTAGACACTGATTATATTGATATTTATATGACCCATTGGCCGGATGCAAAGGTTGATATTAGAAGACCACTTGAAGTCTTAAAAAAAGCCCAGGACCAAGGTAAAATTATGTCAATTGGTATGTGTAACACTAACTCAGAAGATCTATTAAAAGCAAAAGAGGTTTGTGATATAGAATATATTCAATCAGAATGTAATCTCTTTCAGAACAAATTTGAATCTCTTGCGAAAGACTTAAAAAGTTCTAATATTAAAACCATGGGCTGGGGGACTTTTGATAAAGGTATTCTTGCAGGAACTGTAAAGACCGATCGTAAATTTGATAAGTATGATTGTCGCTCTTGGGCCTCTTGGTGGAAAAAAAGTAATTGGAAAGAAAAAGTTAAACTTGCAGATAAGATCAACAGAGAAACTAATGGAGAGCTATTTAATTGTGCGCTTCAATATTCTTTGAGTCATAGTCATTACTCTATCTGCGGCTTTAAGTCAGTTGAGCAACTTATGCAAACAGTTGAATGTGCAAAAGATGAAATAGATTATTCTCTTATTGAAAAGGCGCTTCATTTTGCAAGAGCTTAAAGTCTCAATCGTCATTCCTACTTTTAACCGAGGTCACACTCTCACACGTGCAATAGATTCTGTCCTTTCACAGTCCTATTCAAACTTTGAATTGATTGTTGTAGATGATGGCTCAACTGATGATACCCAAAATATTTTAAAAAAATTTTCTAATATCTCGATTCTAAAGCAAGAAAACAAAGGGGTATCAGCAGCTAGAAACTCAGGTATAAAAAAAGCAAGTGGTGAGTGGATTGCTTTCCTTGATTCTGATGATGAATGGCTTCCAACTAAACTTGAGAAACAAGTGGCAGTGATTCTCGAAAATACTGATGCAGTCTGTGTTTACACCAATGAAATATGGATTAGAAATGGAGTAAGAGTTAATCTTATGAAAAAGCATAAGAAGAGTGGAGGTGATTTGCTTATTCCTTCCTTAACTCAGTGCTTGATTGCTCCCTCTTCAGTAATGTTGAAGAAGGCAACGCTTATTAAACTTGGATGCTTTAGAGAAGATTACCCGGTATGTGAGGACTATGATTTATGGTTGAAGCTCACTTCGCTTTACTCAGTAATTTATATTGATGAGCCCCTAATTAGAAAGTATGGTGGCCACGATGATCAACTCTCTAAAGCTGTGGCGATGGACTATTTTAGAGTTAGAAGTCTCGACTGGCTTATAAAAAACAGGGGTTTAGGGGAGATTGCCCATAATACAGCGCTAAAAGTTCTAAAAATAAAGTCTAAAAACTTAATTAAAGGCTATTTAAAGCATGATAACCTAGCGAATCTATCAGAAATAAGGAGCATTATCTCAAATTACTAATATATAGCTCTTGATTATAGTCTTGCTTTCAATGATAATTGTACTATGAACAACATGACTCTCGTTTGTTTGATATTTTCCGTTACTGCTATTTCCCATGCAGGGCCATTTAAAGGAAAGTGTGGTGGAGCTCATAAAATGCAATTTCCTTCAAAGCCATCATCTGACCTATGTAAGAAAGGCTCCGTGAAAAGTATGAGGGATACTCCTTATGGGTGGGAGTGGAAATGTAAAAAAAATTTTTTTAGTGACAAATGTAAGGCATATAAAAGTGACTCTATGATTGGAGATAGTGCTGTCAATGCTGCACTCTCGCCAAGTGGAATCGATGGTACAGCTCCACTCGGTCCAATCGATGGTACAGCTCCACTCGGTCCAATAGACGGCGGTATTGCTGTAAATGTGCTAGCTCGAGCAGGTATTACTGATTTGAGTGTTATCTCCAGTATTCGAACAAGACCTACCCCAAGCGGTTTGACCGCTAAGAAGGCCAATGTATGGTTACGTCCTACAGGTGATTTTAAGAGTAAGCGACAAACACTATTGGCAAAAATGCCAAATTTTATAGAAATGCTGAATGTACCATTAATGCCAAAAAACTTTGTAGGCTTTCCAATCGGTCCATCTCAGCCTGATCATGCAAATAGTCAAGATAATGGATTCTTTGTAAAACAAGATGAGAGAATGTGTTTAAATTTATATAATATATGTAGATGTATAACAAATGAAAGAAGTATTGCTCAGTTTATACCAACAAATAGTCCTGAGGAGTGGGATTCTTTTACCTCTCCGGCCAATGAAATCAACCCAGGGTTGAAAGTTGAGGTTTGTCCGTAATGAAAATTTTTAATGACAAAGGAATGTCTCTCATACAAGTAATGATCGCCTCTGCAATTTCTATCGGAATTGCAATGGGGATAATGAGAATGAATAAAACATCCCAAAAAACCATGCAAAAAGTTAAGTCTGACTCTGACCTAATTGGCTTCAAAACAAATCTTCAATCTAGATTAGGTGATAAAGAGTTTTGTACTGATATGCTTGGTTCCACAGCACCTACAGGAGGACTAGATATATCTGCACTTGAGACAGACGTCACTGATAGGTTCGCTGCTGCCGGAGGAATCAAATTTACTGTCGGTACTAGACTCTTGTCTGCTCCTGGCTTTGATGTTGAAAAGGGAATTATAACTCAATTTGAAAGTAAGAGAGTAAATTCACCAATAGGTTCATGTGAATTACAATTGACTCTTGTCAGAAATAACCAAAATACTTCATACGGTGGTAAGCATATTAGTGTCAAAATACCTCTTACCTGTGAAGTTGTTAATAACCCGGCTTCTTTAGTTATTAGCTCTTGTTTCTCCGCTTTTGGTGGAGGTGCAGGAACAGAACTTTGGAGGGCAGAAAATGATACTACAGGAACATATATTGCATTCCTGGGCATGGGAGATAATCCTAGGGCGTTAATAGGTCAGGCGGATTTACTAAGTAATGATGAAACTGCATCCTTGTCACTTGCTCCTGTCATTGGTCAAAACTGGGTACAAGCTCCTGTGGGTCCTGTTAAGCATGGGTTAGCGATAGCTGATAACTCCGCTATTACCTTTGGCTTAAATAATGAAATTGGACTTTGGAAAGAGGCTGATGTTCTAAAATTGAACTCAAGTTTTGAGTCAAGTGATACCATTATAGCTCAAAATGAATTAAGTGCACCAAGACATTGGGCGTTTAATTATTTTTTCTTATCTGATGAAAGATTTAAAAAAGAAATTGAGCCTATAGCAAATGCGCTTGATACAATTTCTCAATTGAACGGTGTCACTTATCAAATGAGAGTAGATGAATACCCTAAAATGAAGTTCTCTAATCAAAAGCAAATAGGGTTAATTGCACAAAACGTTGAAAGGGTTCTTCCTACAATTGTGTCCACAGGGCCTAATGATTATAAATCAGTTGAGTACTCACAACTGATTCCTATAATGATTGAGTCTATTAAAGAACTTAAAAAAGAAATCGAACTACTTAAAGCAAAGAATCAAGAACTTGAAGGTAGAGAATAATTAAGTTCGTGAGACATTTTCTTCTTTGAGGGACGGTAGTAATTTCTTGGATTGTAATCACAAAAATCAGAAACCTTAGTCATATAGATACAAGCATATCTCTCAACTTGTGAGGCGAATATGCTTGGCTCTGCGCCAGCTCGCATAACTTCACCCCAGTGATGGTTAAAGTTAGCTTCATATTGCTTAATCAGAGACCCGATTTGCTTATCAATTTTATCTATCTGATCAAACTTTGAGAAGACATCGTCTTTCGCAACTTTTTCGCCAAATTCATGCTCTTTGGAATAGAGGTTATCAATCAGCTTCTCAAGCACAATTTTTTGCTCCATTAAATTATCAATATCAATACTGATTGCCTTAGTGCTCTTATAGGCAGCAACTTCACGGTCAAGCTCTTCAATAACGAGAGCAGTTCTCCAGCCACAAGCTTTCTTAAGCTTTACAATATCACCGTAAATATGATCACCTAGATAAAGAATTTCATCTTCATTAACACCCATATCAACTTGAAGCTTGATAGCATTCCCACCTTGATATATTCCAGGCACAACTTTTTTATCAAAGTTAGACATTAGTCCAGTGTTGTCCTCAACACTTAGAAAGGCATTGGTATCAGTAAAAAAACGAGGTTTGCATGCTAAGGTTACTGTAATCTCAAATAGCTCTGTCCAATCTTTGTGATCCTTTAGAAAAGGATTTATTGTATAGTCAAGAAGAGCTTTGGTGTAGTTATAATCCGAGTTTGTGACAACCCATAAACGCTTACCGTACTTTGCATATTTTTCTAAGGCATTAACTATCTTTTCATCCTTAATAACATAATCAGCAAGATTTGATTTAACAGCGTCCTTAAGAGAGCCATCTCTATGGGCAAGATCAACCGCATAGGTTACATCATCAGCAATATTTGCGTACTCTGGTAAGTCGAGGTCAGGCTTCTTGTCTTTTAAATCTACTAGCTGTGCAAATAAGACTGTGTGAGCAATAGAGAAGGTTGTGTCTATGCTCATGTATTGAGCTTCACTTAGATCGACACTTGAACCGCGGTAAAGCTTTTTCTGTTCTTTGTATGAAAGAACTTTTGTTCCATGGTAGGCAGTCTTAATTTTATTATAAAGACTAACTTTTAATATATTTCCATTAACCTTATCAACAATAAGACCCCTAATAGCGCTATTAAAGTCAAATTTAAATTCAGAGATCTCTTTGGGATACTCTTTATCTGATATCAGTTTCTGAACCGATTCATTAAAAGTTAACTCTTCAAACTTATCACTATGATAGCGCACGAGAGTGTGGTCCATATCAAAGCCAATGACTTTAATATGCTTCATGTTTAGAACTCTATTTACAAAAATGCTCATACTTCTTCCTCAATTATTTAAAGTGCTTACTGTCTTTATTTCACATTTCAACCCATTCTCTATGAAATTTTACCACCTGAGCACTACTCAGACTACCTCAAACCCTAAAAATCTTACATATTAAGGGAAATATTAGGGACTTTCTATACCCGCAATAATAATGTTCTTAAAAGCTAGGGGAAATACATGTTTTATAAATTACGTTCAAGTCTGCTAATTACAATTCTATCAACACAAGGAATTGCATTCGTATCAGCATCTGTCTCGGTAACCACAGATTCAATTAAGATAGCCTATGGGGAAGACAATAGAGTTGAGACCTATGATGCAGCAGAATCACTTCAGAAGCTTGCTCATTCAACAGCAGGAATGATTAAGAATATCAAATTAGTGCCTGTTAAAAACCACTATATAATGCCACCTGCAACTCTCAGTAAAGAGATGAGGGTTTGTAAGGGTGAGAAGTTCTCAAGTCAACCATCGTCAGTAATCTGTTCTGGTTTCTTGGTAGGAAAAGATTTATTAGTTACTGCTGGCCACTGTATTCTTACCAAAGAAGACTGTGAATCATCTTCATGGGTATTTGATTACAAAATAAACCCAGACACAAAACGAGCAGATATAATGATCCCTAGGTCTCGAGTCTTTAAGTGCAAAGAGGTTATTGAGTCGAAGCTTGAAGTCACTGCAGGAAATGCACAAGATTATTCATTAATAAGACTTGATAGAGTTGTAGAGGGGAGAGCGCCTTTAAAGTTCAGAAAAAAAGGTAAAGTTAGATATGCTCAAAAGCTAAATGTTATTGGACATCCTTCAGGACTTCCACAAAAAATAACGACGGGTGGGAAAGTTTTTAGAAATTCAAACCAAGGATATTTCGTAACGAATCTTGATACATTTGGTGGTAACTCTGGTTCGGCCGTCTTTAATGCTACTACTAATAAGGTTGAAGGTATTCTTGTTAGAGGGGCTAAAGACTATGTTGAGGATCCAAGTCTTGGATGTCATAGAGTAAATAACGAAGTTGAGGATATTAGCAATCGACCTGATCTTGGAGAGTCCGTTTCAAGAATTACTAATATTAAGGCCCTCATGGGTAAAATTTAGACGTAACAAACGAGTATATATATCATTTGCATTACGATCACTGTCAAAAAAAGGGGAACTATTAGTTCCCCTTTTTATTTTGAATATTTATCTCAATCTATTGTTCCATATTTTGACTTGAACCATTACAATTGCTCAATGAACTTAAAACCTCTGTAGTACTACTTACTTCAGCAAGTCCTGAACCAGCATCTGCTGTATCACCATTAGGTCCACATTTAATGGTCTGAAAAATATATTTAACAGTTGTGATATTTCCATTACCACTCATACAAGCTCTTGTGGTTGTCTTCTTAGGGGGCCCTCTTATAGAAGTTGTCCTGCTGCAAGCGTATGTGAAAGATATGGTGAAGCTCTAGCAACCCAATCATAGTAAATACAAGATGCAGCCGCTACTGTTGGTACTACTTCCGGTGGTACTACTTCTGGCGGAACTACGACTGGTGGAGGAGTAATTACTGGGTCTTCGCCTGATATTGGATCTGGATTAGGAGGAGTATGGTTTGTCCCTTCTCCAGTACATTCATTGTTAAGTACTATATATCCACTCTTAGATTGACCATTTGCAGGACTCCAAGTTCCGCCAAAACTACTTATGCTTCCGTTAGCATTACATTTAACTCTTTGTTGTAACCATTTCGCAGATATAATATTTCCTTTTGACTCATCCTCTGGATCACATGCAACTTCTCTATTATTGCGAGCTCCTAGTTGTATTGTTCTCTCTACTGTCTGGTTTATAGCAGCGTATAGACTGACTCTTTGTTTTGAATCACCATTAGGATCATGAAAATACATACATGACATTTCTGCTGGAGGTGTGTTTGAAGCTGCAGAACATCTCCATACCTTTCCTTCAGAATCTTTTGTATAAGCTTGAGCTGCAATACAATCACACGACTGACCTGAATAATAGTTAGATGCATGACTTGTTGGTGTTAGATTATCCATAATTGTAGGGTGAGGCTGACCAGTATAGTCCTCCCACATTCCAACTCTTCAAGCAGGTGTTCCAAAGTCACTCCTATGCATTACAGAGAAGACACTTGTTTTCTGTCTACCACTTGAATCATTTTTGATTGTTAGGTTATATAGGTCAGTCGTAAAGTTTGTTTTCATAGAAACGATGGCCTCGACATGAGCGTTACCAGCACCTGTTTTAATATTATCAAAGTTACTAAAATTACAACTTTCACCAACCTTGTGCATACAATAGCTTGCCTTATGTCCTCTTAGAGACATAACTTTTATTATGAGCTTATCTGAGTTACCACCGGCGGCGGCATGTCTCTTCCCCGCCATATCTGTAAGGTAATTTCTTGCAGAGACTCTAAGTCTAACTTTATTTCCTTGAGCTCTATCTACATCACTCGGGTCTGTATTCCCGACAGGTATTGCTTGATGTCCTCTTGTTCCACTAGTTTCACATTGGCTTTTTGGTATATTCCTTCCACAAGGAGCGGCAGCATATACAGTAATAGAAGTAGATACTTCATATTCTCCGCCTTGGAGTTGTTCGTTTATTTTATTTTTTATTAAATGGTGTGTCTTGTATTCCCACTTTCTCTGGATAACAATTTCCATAAGCGGTAGTCACAAATTCATATTTGGCCGTAAGCTCTCTAATTTTTAATTGAAAGTCAGCTGTTGTTTGTACCAATTCATTATGCTTACATTTACCATTACCTTTAGGGTAACAATGAAGATCAGTCGCTATTTTTAAGTACTTTTCTTTTGCACCTTTAAAGCTTCCAGCAACTTTTCCGTAGTCAGCTTTAAAGCGATCCGTATCACAAGTATCACTCATAGAGATTGCAAAACAGTTAAACGATAATGTCATACTCAAGATAATTAGTTTTTTCATAAGACTAATATCGACCTAATACAAAGTAACGTTAGTTAAATGATACAAGTTATTGAAATTATTGATTTGTTTGACGATGATTAATGGGGCAAATACCAATTATATGAGGCTAAAAATGAAAAGGGCCCAGTAATGGGCCCAATTTAGATTAATTTGTTCTTATGACTCTTAGTTTGCAATAAAAAACATTGTGATTGGTAATACAAAGAAAACCGCACCTACATAACCAAATCCTATGAGTCTAGTTCGCTCAATTGTCTCAGCAAGTCTTTCAGCACACATAATAGGAATTCTTCTTAAGCTTGGTACTGGGAAGAAGATTAAAGCTCCTAGCAAGTTGAAAAGAAGGTGAACTAAAGCAATTGATAGTCCGGCCACATTTCCTGTTAATGCCGCTAATAGTGCTGTCGTAGTTGTTCCAATATTTGCACCAATAGTAATTGGGTAGATAGCATTTAGACTTAAGAGTCCTGATCCTGCCATTGGTATAAGAAGTGAAGTTGTAATTGAACTTGATTGAACAGAAATTGTTAATAAAGCACCAAAAAGAATTGCACCATATGCATTTCTTGAAAGAAGCTTATTGATGATATCTCCCTTGTGGGATTCAACTAAGACTTTCATTGTCTTAACAATAAAACTTAGTGATGCGATAATGATCACACCAGCAACAATCATCATTGCCACTCCTGCAACGTCAGATCCAAAGGTATCAACAGAGAAGCCTTTGATTGCTTTTACTGGCGGGTTGATAAGCGCCTTTATTGGTGAGCTGAACTTAAGTCCGCTAACTGATCCATACATTATCGTACTAAGGTATACAGCACTTTTTTCAATAAAGCCTGTCATAAGCTCTATAGGAAGCACAATTGCCACTGTGAGTATGTTGAAAAAGTCATGAACAGTTGCAGCTGCAAAAGCTTTTTTAAAGTTCTTTGTATCTTTAGCATAGCCCAATGAGACAATTGTATTTGTAACTGAAGTTCCAAGGTTTGCTCCCATAATCATTGGAACAGCTCCGCCTACAGTAAGTGTACCTGCAGAAACCAGTCCGACAATAATGGCAGTTGTTACAGAGGAGCTTTGAAATAAAACAGTGGCCAGCATTCCCATCATTAATGCAATGAATGGTTGACCCGTCATTTCAAAAAGAGTGTTTGCAAAGTCAGCTCCCATGAGCTTCATTCCACCAGAGAGACATTTAACTCCAATAAGAAAACAGTAAAGTAGTACTAAGACCGTTAAAAGTCTTTGTACAAGATCCGTCATTGGATGTTCTTTGATTGCTCGTGCGTTCATAAGTTAATCTCCCTTTAGAGTTATGCTTTTTCATTATGTGTGTGTTTAGTATGATGTCGAATTTATATCTAAATGATATTAGTAAAGTATGAGGATCAGGTAATAAGTGTTAGAAAAGTGTTAGAAAAGGTAAGGCACTGTAATTAATATAGTTTTGGGTAACAAAATCGCTTTTTAATGTTATAGATTTTATATGAATAAACAAAAAATCCTGATTGTGGAAGATGAAGCGGATATACGTGAACTCATCCACTTTCATCTATATCGTAATAAATTCGATGTTATTGAGGCAGTTAATGGTGAGGAAGGAATTGCGAAGGCAATAGAAGAGGAGCCTGACCTTATTATCCTTGATATTATGATGCCTATTTTTAACGGCCTTGAAGTTTGTCAAAAGGTCAGGGCGATAGGAAAGTTAGATAAGACAAAGATTATCTTCTTAAGTGCTAATGGAGAAGAAAGCGATATCATTAAAGGGCTTGAACTTGGGGGCGATGATTATATTGCTAAACCATTTAGCCCAAATATTCTTGTTGCGAGAGTAAAGTCTGTTCTAAGAAGAAATGAAAAGGTTGTTCATAATCAAGCCATTTATGGAATTGTCATTAATGAAGATAAAAGACTGGTCCAAATTGATGGGGAGTCAGTAAATTTGTCAGTAACAGAGTTTCAGGTATTAAGCCTATTTGTGAAAAAACCAGGTCATGTCTATACCAGAGCTCAAATTGTAGACTTAATACGCGGACATAATCATGCAGTCACAGATAGATCTGTTGATACCCAAGTGGTAGGACTTAGGAAGAAACTTAAAGAGAAAGGCAAACTTATCGAAACTGTCTGGGGAGTAGGATATCGATTCAAAGATCAAGCCTAGACGTTTATTTTCTCAATTATTTCCAGCGTACTTTTTAATCTCTCTAGCTGGTCTGATTATCATTATTGTCATCTCTAGGTTCACTTTTAGAAACTTTTATTTTCAAGAAACTATCAAGCATCTCACACAAGAAGCAAGGTTAATTCAAGCTGAAATCACTGCTGGAGTTATGAATAAAGATCTTCGGCCACTACAAAATAAAGTTAAAAGTATCTCCGAAGTTTCTTCAAGTCGAGTAACGATTATTCTTCCTAATGGTAAAGTCATCTCTGACTCTAGTTTTAATTTTTCTAAGATGGAAAACCATATTGATAGAGATGAAGTAAAACAAGCTATTTTAGGTCAAGTTGGAGAGGCATTAAGGCATAGTCCTACACTTGGAGAAGACTTTTTATACATTGCAGTTCCATTATATTCCAAATCAGGTGAGCTTGTTGGTGTCTTACGAAACTCTGTCTCAGTAAGTAATTTACAAGATTCACTTTCTAACCTTACCAGAAAAGTTTTAATTTGGAGTTTACTACTCTTGTTTGTTTTGACTTACTTTATATATGCTCAAGCTAAAAAGATAAGTGCCCCCCTAGAGTTAATTAAGAAGCATGTTGAGCACTTCTCTTTGGATGAACTTGAAGAAAGTGTACTACTAGGACAGTCAAATACAGAAGAAATTGATTCTTTGTTCAGGTCAGTAAAAAAAATGAGCATTCAACTTCGATCTCAATTTGTAAAAATTTCAAAACAACGTAATGAAATGAATGCCGTTTTTACCAGTATGATTGAAGGAGTTATTACTATTCTACCTGATCTAACAGTTTATCATATAAATAGATCAGCTCTTAACTTGTTTGATTATCCAGCTGATAATCGCATTAAAGGCACACCACTTAGTACTATTATTGAAAATGAAGAAATTTTAAATTTTGCAAAAAAGCTTTTAAGTCATCACAACTCCCTTGCGACTGAGGTTAAGTTTGGGGATAAAACCTTAGAGATTCATGGCTCTATGTTAGATCTAGATGATAATTCCTTACAAGGTGCGGTTTTAGTTTTTGATGATATTACCAAAATGCGTGAACTTGAAACTCACAGAACAGAGTTTGTGGCGAATGTCTCACATGAGTTAAAAACACCTCTTACGGTGATTCAAGGCTATGTTGAAACATTAAAAGAAGAAGATATTGATGATAAAGAAACCCGTCTTAAGTTTATGACAACTATCGAGCGCCATACCATTAGACTGAAGGCGATTGTAGAAGATTTATTAGCTCTCAGTTCTTTAGAGAAAGAGTCGTCACTAGGTAACCTTGAACTCGCAGAGGTCTCTATAAAAAAACTTCTATCCAATGTTATTGAGTTATGTCGACCTCGCGCTAAGGCGAAAAATATTTTGATAGAATGTAATTGTGTTGATGCCATAATTAAGGTCGCTCCTTCATTAATTGAGCAGGCAATAATGAACTTACTTGATAACGCAATTAAGTATGGACCTGAAAATACAGAGGTCTCCTTATTAACTTATGTTGAGGATGATTATATTACTATTACTGTTAGTGATAAAGGTCAGGGGATTGCTCCTCATCATCTTCCACGACTCTTTGAGCGCTTCTACTCAGTTGATAAGGCAAGAAGTCGCGAACTTGGTGGCAGTGGTTTGGGGTTATCTATTGTAAAGCATATTGCACTCTCACACGGTGGAGAAGTCGATGTCAAAAGTGAGATTGGCATAGGGACCCAGTTTATATTTAAGATCCCTATACTGTTAACGAATTCTTAAGAAGAGTGTTCTACTTGTGGTGCCTCAAAGTAGTTATCTGCTTTTTTTACGACACTCTGGCAATCGGGACTTAGGCTTTTAATATAAACTTCTTTCTCTAAAAATTTGTATTTCTCAACAATATTATTGATCGCCTCAATTGCAGATGAATCCGTTACTCTTGAATCTTTAAAATCGAGGTAAATCTTTTTTGGGTCCTCTTTAGCATTAAATAAAGCTAAGAAGCTTTGCACTGATCCAAAGAATAATGTTCCGTTAATTTGGTAATGCTTAAAACCTTCAGCATCAATATAGTCAACAGCTTTGATTAAAGCTGATTTCTCCCAAGCAAAGGCCAGTGATGATACGACAACACCACAGAAAACAGCAATTGCAAGATCTGTAAAAACAGTAACTGTCGAAACAAGAACAATAACGAAAGCATCAACTTTTGGAATTTTTCCAAGGATGCGAACACTTGACCATTCGAATGTTCCTAGTACCACCATAAACATAACCCCAACTAATGCTGCTAGTGGGATCATTTCAATTAAGCTTGAACCTGCAACAATAAAGAAAAGTAAACATAGCGCCGCTGTAATACCTGAAGCTCTTCCTCGTCCACCAGAATTAACATTAATCATACTTTGACCGATCATGGCACAGCCACCCATACCACTGAAAAAACCAGTTACTACATTTGCTAAACCTTGACCGATACATTCTTTGTTTGTACTTCCACGAGTCTCTGTAATTTCATCAACAAGTTGTAGTGTCATTAATGACTCAATCAAACCGATCGCTGCTAGAATACAGGCATAAGGAAGAATAATATTAAATGTCTCTAAGTTAAGTGGAACTAGAGGTAAGTGGAAGCTTGGAAAGCCTCCGCCTACGCTTGCCATATCTATAACCGTTCTAGTATCGAGTCCCATAAGATGAACTATTCCAGTCACCCCAACAATGGCAACCAATGTCGAAGGAACTGCTTTAGTAAGCTTAGGTAGAAAGTGGATGATAAACATGGTTAAGAAAACTAATCCTAACATTAAGCTTAGATCTGTTGTTTCAAGCCACTTAAACACACCTTCTGAGTTTGTATATTTAAATTGAGAGAGTTGCGCTAGAAAAATGACAATAGCTAAACCGTTAACAAAACCTAGCATTACAGAGTGGGGTATAAGTCTAACAAATTTTCCAAGCTGAAAAACACCGGCCAAGATCTGGATAATTCCCATGAGAACGACAGTTGCGAATAAATACTCAACTCCATGATCTGCCACGAGAGAGACCATAACGACTGCTAGTGCCCCTGTGGCACCTGAGATCATACCAGGACGTCCACCAAATATTGAGGTAATTAATCCCACCATAAAGGCGGCATATAACCCAACTAAAGGATCAACCCCAGCAACAAAGGAGAAAGCAACTGCTTCTGGCACAAGTGCTAGAGAGACAGTTAGTCCTGATAGTATATCGTTTTTAAGATTATCTTTGGTTTCAGATATGAGTTTAAACATGTGGTTATAAGCCTTTAGAAAGATTTTTAATAAATTTTGTTTGGATTTAATTTATAACGCTGACTGTAAATGATGGCAAGGATTTTGCTACTATATATGTAATTAATAAATTTATAGGCTTAAAAGTGAGGTATTTGTGAAAAATTTGATCATACTGTTTAGTTTATTGTCAGTTTCAGTATTTGGTGGAGATAGAGAAAATCCTCATCAAAGCGCAAACTTAACAGATTATAACTCTACTATTCTAAATGGTTACTCTGCTGGTATTAACGTTGAAGAGGGTACCTATACTTTAATTCGGGATAGTAAAACGCCAAAGAGGGTTAGACTTAAAATACATAAAACATACTCTGAAATTGTTCATTTCAAAATGGGGCAATACGATGCTACCGACTACAAAAAAGATAATATCATGGTAGAGCTTAACTTTGAGGAATCCGCTGAGTTGTTAGAGTCTGACACCGAAAAAATTGTCATCGAGCTCGACTTTAGAAGTGGCAGAGTAGATTTATACGATGTGAGTATATCTTCTGATGACTCTGATAGAGGTTATCATGTTGATAAAGATACATGGGGAATACCTAGCTATCTTCAAGAAACTTATGAATTTAGAGCAGTTAAAGAATAGAGCTATATATTTACTTGTATGAATTCTAATATCTCTTATAATAGGTAAAAGGATTCAGATATGAAGATGAGTAAATTTTTTGGAAGTTTTACTGTTATTGCCATTTGCTTTCTCTTTATCACCATGATTAAGGGCAAGAATAAGCCTAAAGAGCTTATAGCGCCTAACGCAAAATCCTTTGGTGATAAGGTTAATAGTTTTCTTGGAGCAAAAAAACTCAAACAAGATAGATCTCAAGATGATGAATTTATGGAAGCTAAGGATCAAAAGTATAGAGTCTTTGATCCTGTAATTGAAAGTGGTGACGAAGGTATTAATTGTAAGCATAACGATCAAACTATTAATTTACGAGATCTCAAACAGAAATATATTGATTTTCAAGAGGCGTGTAGTCTCGAGAATTGCAATCGTGAAAAACAAAGAGCTAAGAAGTTTTTAATGTTTGATGTTCAGCACTGTGAGAAGGCCCAATGAAAAAGCGAATAGTTATTACTGGTGGACCCGGAGGTGGAAAGATGACGGCTCTAGATCTTTTTAGAAGGGAGCTTGGAGATAGGGTATCTGTGGTACCAGAAGCTGCAACTATGATTTTCTCTGGTAGTGATATCGAGTTTTTTTGAAATGATCGAATCTACTAGGGAGAAAGAGTTGGAGCAGTATGACGCTGTTATCTTCTTTGAGACGGGCGCCAAGTCGGGCAAGGGGATTAAATCAAATAATCCTATTCGAAACGAATCAGAGCAACAAGCAGTCCAACTTGATCAAAAGTTGCAAGATATCTGGTCTGGACACCCAAATTTTTACTTCGTAAAAAGCTCAGAATCTTCTGTTAAAAAAATTATGTTTGGTGTCCTAACAAGTGAAAAAGTACTATAGGGTCTCAAATAATTTATTTCACACAAATGTAATAATATTCTCTTTCATTAACTTGATGATAACTTCTCTGAGGCGCTCTCGTAAAGTAAGGCACGAATACATCTGGATATCTTAAGGCCCAAATTTTTCGACCAAGTGTAATCCCACCAGACCAAGAACCATAAGAATTAATAATTTTATATTCTTTTGAAGTAGGTAGCCTTCCACCAAGAATTTCACAAAGACCTTGTGCCTCTTCTAGATAAAATGTTTTATCAATATCACCATTTAAACCACCAAGTAATGTGAGATTTGTTCTCCCAATCTTAATCGTACTAGGAAACTTAGTCCTCTGATAATCTTCAAAAATACGAGAAGCAATTTTAGACATGACTAAACTTGGTCTTCCAGTTGCGGTGTATGTTTTTGATGTGCCATCTCTTGATATCGAAGATAATGTGACAACAATATTTCCATTACAGTTTGGTGACATTGAATATGTACCATGTAGGAAAAGATCAATTTTTGATGCTTCTGATATTGAAATAGAGCGAACCTGATGGCCTCTTAGAGCTAAATTTATAACTTCATCAATTGGCTTAACATGTTTAAACTCTAAGTTTCTTGTTCTTGGTTTTAGATTATTATAAAATTGCTCCATATAAGCCTTGAAAGTATTCTCAAGAGTTACACCTAATCCTCTTTTTGCATAAGCGAGGTTTTGCTCATACATTCTATTAATAGTCATCAACGTTTGAGTAGGATTAAAGTCTCCGGCCATAAGTAATGTTTCAGCATGAAACACCATTTCACTCATATACTCAGACCTTGTTTGAGAGTATGCTGCTCTAAATTCACAAAGGTTGGCGCCCTGAATATTAAAAGGGATCCTCGGCCATATATCTTTAATTTCTGCCAAGGCTGAGACAGAGAAAGTCATAAGTAATACAGCAATTGATAGTCTATTAAGTTTCATAGTATTCCTTGTAAAGTTATAGCTTGCTAAAACTACACTAATTAAATGATCTTTTCCAGTGCAATGACTCGTTGAGTAAATAGTTCATACTTTGTCTCTTTTAATAGTATTGACTTGGTATTTGAGTTACATACCTCTCCATACAATATCGAACACACCCAAGGAGAAAACAAATGAAATCTAAATTAGTTCTATTTTTAACGACTTTCTTAATTAGTCTTAGTGCTTTTAGTGCAAATCTAAATATAATCTGTGAAAGACCTGGTATCGATACATCAAATCAATTCGATCTCGTTGGAGTTATTGTTCAAGACTCTGATGATACATATATTAGCGGTGTCTTCTCTATCACGACTAGAAAGCAAGGTAATGACTCAGTTGAAAGTCAGGGTGTGATTGAGACTTCTGGTACTATTAAAACCTACGCGCAAGGAGCTATGGGTGTTGAAGAAGTTGTTCATGTCCAATATGTAAACAAAGGCGCAAACTTAGAGTATATTTCTATTGTAGGTAATCATCCTGGTCCGTTATCATCAAGTATAAGGTTTAATGATGGTACAACTTTCAAATCTCAGTGTATTGTGAAATAATTAAACTGATATTCTAATCTTGTTATAAGGCCAATAACATTGGCCTTTTTTTATTTAAAGGGACTTAAATAATGGAAACATTTTGGCTTAGGGAAGAAACAAAAAAAAATGAATTTAGAAGAGCTATAGTACCAGCTGATTGTAAAAAATTAATTGATGCCGGTCACAAAGTGATTGTTGAAGATTGGAAGGATTCAATAATACCGATTGAGGATTATGCGCAACAGGGTTGTGAGGTTGTAGCTAGTGGGAGCTGGGTAGATTCAGACTCAAAAAATATTATCGTAGGGCTAAAAGCTTTACCTGATAATATCTCTTTTTTTAAACATAGACATATCTTCTTTGCACATGTTTTCAAAGAGCAAGATGGATATAGAGAAATTCTAAATAAATTTAAAACTGGAGATGGCAAAATTATTGATCTCGAGTATATGGTTAATGAAAATGGTAGGAGAGTCTGTGCTTTTGGTTATTGGGCAGGATATGTTGGAGCGGCACTTGGAGCCTTATTCTATTTCAATAAAACAGATGAAGTACTCTCTAAATTAAAGTCATTGAAAAGATTCAAAATAAAATCAGATTTAATTGATTTTGTTAAGTCTTACTCTACTATCAATAACCATAAAGCCTTAGTTATAGGATGTATGGGGAGAAGTGGTTCTGGGGCAACCGACTGTTTAAACGAGCTTGGATGGCCTACAACCGGATGGGATCAAAAGGATACTGTGAGTCCAGGGCCCTATCGAGATATTTTAAATTACCATTTATTTATAAATTGTGTGCTCGCGCTAAGGCCGAGCCCACCATTCCTTACTGAGGAACTCATTGAATCATCAAACATGAATCTCAATATGATTAGTGATGTGAGTTGTGATCCAGACAGTGATTGTAATATGATTCCACTATATTCTAAGGCGAGTACATTGGATAATCCCCTTATTAATGTCACGGATATTCCTGTCCCTCTGTCTTTGGTTGCAATTGATAATTTACCGTCAATTTTACCAAAAGAAAGTTCCGAGGACTTCTCGGATCAACTTCATAAGCACTTATTAGATTATTCTGAAGAGAATGGACCAATTAATAAAGCTTTAGCTGTGTACTCAAGTTTAGTTTAATGTTTTCAATAGCTTGCATGTTTTTTGGATCAGTATTAAAATAGGTTCATGAGATTACAAGTCGAAATTGGTGACGATATTCAGGAATATGAGCTTGATGATAACGAAGTCGTTATTGGTTCTAGTGAGAGCTGTGATATTTGCCTCGCCTTTGAGGGAGTAGACGATCAACACCTTCGACTTATTTCTAAAAATGATGATGTTTTTGCCACAATTCTAACAAATCGTTTCCCTACTTTAGTAAATGATGTTCCTGTTGAAGTAGGTAAAGCCTTCGAGTTCTCCTCTTTCTTTCCCATTGAAATTGGCGGGATATTCATAACTAAATTAGACGAAGTGACTGAAGTTCAAACTCAAAGCTTGGATGAAGCAACTGCAATTATAACCCCAGACTTTCTAAACCAATTAAACGAGACTTCAGATGAAGCTGACTCAATTGAATACGTAGAAGAGGACGATGATCTACCACCAGATCTACCTCCAGTGCCCGGGATTAATAGTTTAGATGAAGAAACTTTAGATGAAGAGATACTGGGCGATGAGGAAGAGCTTGCTGCTGATGATTTTATTTCAGATGAAGAAAAAATTGCCCAAGAAATTAAAGCTAAGTTTGAGAGTGAAAAAAAAGTAGATAGAGAAAAGTATAAACCTGAAATCTTTGTGCCATCTGGTATCACGAGTAAACCTCAAATAGGTGAGATCACACAAAATCGAGTCATTACTCGAGGAACATCTAGTAAAAAATCTAAAACCAAAAAATCTAAGAAAAGAAAAAGAGCTAACCCAAGCGCAAAAAGAGGAACATCCTTAATCACACCAAAAGGTTTGTTTATTCTTTGCTTCACATTATTCCTGTTCTCTTTTATTTACTACTTTAGATATTACAAGGTTAATAAGTTAGCAGAGTTTAAGAAGTCTCAAATTGCAGCAGCGGTTAAACAAAAAATTAAGTTTAGTCCTATTACAGACAAGAATATTAAGAGATTTAGCAAAAGATATACTGAAGTTTTAAACTTAGGTCTTTGTACTACTCCTAAACTTAAGGTCATTTGTGATGAATATGCTCCTGAGCAAACTCGTTCAGAGTTCGAAGGCTATTCAATTAAAGGTGATACACTAATTTTATTCACAGATCAGAATGCTCTATTTCAAATGTTTGTTAAGAGGCAACTACCTATTAAAGAGGATGTCGCTGAAGAATTATTAGATGCTAATTATAAAGGAATACTGACTAAAGAGAGCTTTTTGACTAATAAAAGTTTAAGTCTTCTTGTGGAAGATGACGACCTTTATGTTCGGTACCAACCGCTTCTTACCACTTCTTTAGAGTTGTTTCGAAATGATCGTTTGGAATTTATGAAAGAGAATAAACTTAAGTATATTGAAATCGTCTCTTTAGAAACAACAAATGATGAAACAACCTTTGATTTTAAAGGATACTTAAGAACTGACCTTGATAATTACTCTTTTCTAATTGATGGTAACTTTTATAGAAAGCGTTTATCTGATTTGTTTTCATCTCGTCTGTTTACAAATCAAGAAGGTTTTTTACAGCAACTAGGTGATTCTCATCTATTTGACTTTAATAAGATAGAGCTTGCTAAATATACGAAACAAAAGTTTTTAGATCAATACACTAAATATATTGATAAAATTAAGTGTCTAACTGAGGAAGAGAAAGTTCTGTGCTCCGAGCTTGCAACTTTGTACGGATTGAAGAGTCATGATGGGGCGTCTATTTTAAAAGATACCATTTATCTCGTTGTTAATAATAATGAAATTAAGAGTAAGTTTGAATTAAGTAACCACCCTGATGTTTTGCGAAGTGAGCGGAAAGATT
This sequence comes from uncultured Oligoflexia bacterium, assembly GCA_913058265.1. Lineage (GTDB taxonomy): Bacteria > Bdellovibrionota > Bacteriovoracia > Bacteriovoracales > Bacteriovoracaceae. The sequence continues at coordinate 246,188 of CAJXPQ010000001.1, read as the reverse complement.
ATATAGGTATTTTTAGGAAATATAATTCAAAGTCTAATTATCGGAAATTTGTAAAGTCTAACTATATTGACTACGATCTTCCATGGCCTAAGTTTCAGCTTTCACTATCGCTGATACCTTTACTTAACACTGAGATTTTAACTAAATATAAAGAGTTTGAAGATCTTAGCATCAATAAGCTAATCACTATTGGCTATAATTCAGATGATAATGGTGGAAGATATTTATCTGCTTTGAGTATTATCAATTTAAATAAGCTTAATATGACTACGATCGAATCTACCAAGGAAGCACTTCCTTATTTCTGGAGAAGTCGTATCAATGTTCTAGAGCCTTTAATTGATAATGAGACCGAGTATGCTATAGGGTTTTAAGAAACTCAATAAGCTCTAATTTCTGAGTATGATTTAGGATTTCTTTATCATTCTCATCCACTAGCATTTTCCTATGTCCCATATTTGATAGCCCTTTTATCTTTGTATCAAATATATAATCTAAATTGTTGCGAAATTCCTCTCTAACTTTTTCAATTGGGGGATAACCGTTTCTTTCTTTGTCAAAATCCAACTGCTTATCATCAGCCGCAACTGCTGCGTACTTTTGAGTTCTATTTTTAGGAAGTGAGATAACATCATAAAGTGTTGGTGCAGAGTTATTATGAAAGTAAGGCCACCTAGACCAGATACCTACCAACGGTGGTGGTATATATCCCTTTTGTGGCGTGACTTGGGTTCCAATAGTTTTAGAAATTTTTAATCTATTCAAATCTTTTGCAAAGTATTTCATACCTTGGTGGCGATAGGGATCTGTTCCAATATCCACGACTTTTGATTTTTTGTGATACCAAACATTTGTTGTTGCTATATTTTCTTTATAACTCAAGCTTTCGCTATTTTCTTCAGACCAGCCTTTGTCATAGACACCATGGCATCCTTTACAACTTTTCAGGAAGTGTTTCTCTCCCTTAATCGCCATCTCAATATTAATGTCTTTTGGGAAAAAATCATCATATAAAGGAGCCTCTGTATTAAAGGTAAATGCGGTTAGGTCTTTTACAACTTTTTTATTATTTGTAAGCCACTTCTCAAGTTCTTTTAAATCGACACCTCGACCTATTTCATTCCAAAGAAAATTTGTATGCACAGGGTTTCCTGATTCAATCGAGCCATCCGATAACCATCTTGTTTTGTATTTTAAATTCCACCAAACCGCTGGTTTTGAATCTCCAGGGACTTTTCTTAATTGATTCGTTCTTGCCCTTCTAAATGGTTTCATAGTCGCGTATTCGTCCTCAGCTCTAAGAGAAAGAGAGAGGCCAACTTGTGCCAATGATGTGTCTAGACCCAATGCAAGTGGCTTTTTGAGTTCAACGTACTTCATTGCTGACTTAGCTTCTTTGAAAAGTTCAAGATCATGACTTGAGGGATCGACTAAAGTTTTAAAGAGTATTGAAGGAGTGCTTCCTAATAATTTTTTTCCAAGAATAAATGTCTCGTTCGCTTTTGGAAACCTATTTGTTAGGCCCAAGACTTTTACACCGAATAAGTCGGCACTATGACAGGCGGCACAGCTGAAAGACATTGATCGGTAATTCTCTTCACTGTGATAAAGTGAAACTCCCATTCTATACTCTTCAAGCTCATGCATCTCAGGTATTCTATTGGGTCCTTCTTCATAAGTACTTTTTGGATATTCATGAAGACCCATCCATTTAAAAATATCATCAAAGGATTTAAACTTAGTTAGCTTATAAGCTATCTTAAAAATAAATTTTCTTAGAGGTGAGTCCGCATCACTATTAAAAAACTTTTCCATTGATTCTGTAGGCAATTTGAGTCTGGTCACGTCTACAGGGTAGTTAAGTGCGTGTCCCGCTCCTCTAAGAGAAGCTTCTTCTAAGTCTCTATCTGAGAGATTATATATATTTTTTCTATTTTCTTTTGTTAGGCATACCTCATGTCCATGTATGATTTCACAAGTGGCCTTACCCGGAAGTTCGGCACTAGCGCTCCAGTCTGGGCTTGAGGCGTAAACTGGTAGGTGCAATGAAATTAGTGTTATTGCGATGAGTCTAAACATACAAACTATCCTTGTCTTGTATCAGTATTGCTTAAACAATAACGCTTATAACACTATGTGACCATAATTTTAAAGATGATCCAAATCATTGAAAATCTTGGAATTCCTTAAAACTGCTAAAATTGCCGATATATTTTATTCTGAACAGAGGGTATAAAAGGTTACTAATCTTTGGATATTTAGTTGCTTTTTTATCCATTGATTTCCTCCCAGCAATATTGGCCATACTCCCATGGCCAATATTGTGGGTCTTATTTCTCTAGAAAATTTATTGTTTGGTAAAGCTCACTTAAAGTGAAGGGATCATTTAAATAGGAGTGAGCTCCATATTTACTATTACTGTGAAGCTGTGCTTTTTCAGCTGATAAATTTTTTGCGATAATAACCGCTTTTGCTTTTTTAAATTTACTCTTTATCTGTAGTGTCAGCATATTCACAGCTTTTGGGGCCTTATTATAGAAGAAAAGGATAATAGCTTTAGGATCGTTTGTTAATGCCTTGTTAAGATCATCTACAGACTCAATCATATGCATATTTTGATTGTTGAGATACATGGGAAGCGCTTTTTTGAAGTAGTCACTCTGATAATCAAAAAGATAAATACTTTGATTGGATACTTCTTCTTTGTTTGTTGTTTCAGCTTCTAAAGGTTCTACTCCAAGGAAATCATCTGAGAAAAGATTGTCAATATCCTCTTGTTCCGTGAGCTCTTCTTCCTCGTTTAGCTGACTTTTTAACTCATTAAAGTCAATAACTACAGTTGGCTTATCATCTTCATCATCATTCATTTATTAGCTCCTGCAAGTATTTTAACAATTATCTTTGAAATTACAAGCGTTTAGCAAGCTGTATAAGGCTAAATTATACAAAAACCATTAAGTATTTCTTCTAAATTACCGATATGACTAAGGAGAGAGAATCTCATAATTTTTATTGGCGTAGGAATTTTATCAATGGCAATTGAAGATCTAGATCTTGAATTTGAAGATGAAGAAGAAATAGGCAAGAAGGGCGATGCTCTTGATGTTGATGTCGATTTAACTTTTTCTGCCTCACCCGAATCAGAGGTGGGTCAAGCTGTGCAAAGTATGCAGCAAGGTAAGCCATTGCCTGATGATGAAGCCTCAGCACCAAAACCTAGACCAAGACCAAGACCTAAAGCTAAAGCACCAGCACCAAAGCCGAGACCTACCGCCAAAGCAGTCGAGCTAGAAGAAGACATTGAAATTGAAATTGAAATACCAAGTAATGTAGAAAATATTGAAACAGCTAGAAGGCCAAGACAAGAAAATAGACCAGTACCAACGCAACAAGTAGCAAAACCATCAGCAGCTCCAACGAACTACGCCAATAATTCAGAGGTAAGTGCAGATGTTGCAACGTTAAAGTTAGAAATTGAGGAACTCAAAAATCAAATGCAAAAAGTTCAGCATCACGCAGATATTAGAGTTGCCGTTGCTGAGTCAGAAAAGAATTATCTTATTGAGTATGTGTCTAACGCTAAAATAATGGATCATCAAATCACAGGCGTTTTAGAGAAGGTAAGTGCTAAAGTCCCTCAACTTAAGAGAGAAATGCAAGCAATTAAGAAGTACCTCACAGACTTTGTTGAGAAGAGTGGAAATAAAAAGTAAGTTTTTTTATCTTGAGAAACGTGTCGAAAATACAATTCCAATAAAAACCAATAGTAGTCCAAGTAAGCTCAGCGTATTTAAGTGTTCATTAAAGAATATAATTCCAGTCAAAAAAGCAAAGAAACTCGTGAGGTAGTTAAAGTGGCTAATCTTTGAAGCCTTCTCTAGCATATACGCCTTTGTCATAAAGACTTGTGCCAGTTGAGTGAAGAGTCCTATAAGTAATAAGCCTAGGAATTCAGAAGGTGTTGGGGTAACCCAGTGTTCATAAAGAAATGGCAAAGTTATGGGAATGGTTATGAGTGGAAAATAGAATATCACTAGTGAGTGATGGGCCTTATCCTTTAGAAGTCTAATGAAATTATAAGCAAGTCCTGCAAAGAAAGCAGCGGTAATTCCAAGAAAGAAGTGATCTGTCTGGACTCGTGTATCTATATTTTTCATAAGAACAGTTCCAATAAAGGCGAGAATGATAAAAGGCCATTGGAGCTTTTTAGGATATTCTTTTACTAGCACCATTGCTATGAGAACTGTGAAAATTGGAGCAAGATAAAGGATTGTTACTGCGGTTGCAAGTGGCATATTTTGAATGGTGTAGAAGTATAAACTTAATGCAATGGCACCTGAGAGGCCTCTGCCTATTAAAAGTGGAGTGTGCTCATTAAAAATTTTAATTTTCAACTTTCTTATAGAATAATAAGTAATGACTAATGAGATCAAAGAACGAAAGAAAACAATTTCAATTGCAGGAATAGTATTGAAATACTTCACCAGACCATTTATGATACTGAAGAAAACACTTGCAAGTATAATATATAATATTCCTTGATTCATGTTTAGAGTATGACAAATTAAATAGGAGAGGTCTATGGGCGCAATAGTTCATAATGAGAAACAATCAACACTAGATTATTTAAAGATTGATAATAAAGCTAAGAAAGCAATTCTAATGTTTCATGGCTATGGGGCATCAATGTATGATCTCTTTGGACTAGGTGAAGCTATTGAAGGTCATCAAGAATATGACTGGTTTTTTCCAAACGGGCATATTGGTTTAGAGATGAATATGATGATGAGTAGGGCCTGGTTTAATATTGATATGGTTGAGCTAGAAAAGGCGATGCAAAGTGGGCAGCACCGTGACTTTTCAACTCAGTATCCACCAGAGTTTGAAATGGCGCTAGATAAATGTAACCAATTCTTAAACTCTCAAATAGAGAGTTATGATGAAGTTGTTCTTGGAGGCTTCTCTCAAGGAGCAATGGTCGCGACACATTTGGCCGGAAGAAACTTAGAAAGAATCAAGAGACTTGTTTGTTTTTCTGGAACATTAATAGGGCAAAAAGAGTTAGAAAGCCTAGTCAGCTCAGAGCATAAATTATTTTTCTTCCAAAGTCATGGGAAACAAGATCTAATTCTTGGCTATCCCCAAGCAATGAGCTTGTTTGAGTTACTAAAATTAGATGGTCATCGGGGAGAGTTCATAGGCTTTAGTGGAGCACATGAAATTCCAATGGAAGTCATTCAAAAATGCGGGAAATTCTTGGCCAGAAACTAGGCGGTCAAATCAAATTTTTCTGTTTGGTCAGTCATAGAATCTTGGATAAGCTCGTTAATGACACTTTGTACTTGAACAGGGTAGTCTACAAAATGTAGTGCCACTGTTTCCTCAGACCTTAACTTAAGTAGAATAGAGGCAAATTCACGTTCAACCTCAGGGGCAATGACTTCAACAATATCTGAATATTTAATCTTTCTTGAAACACTTAATGGTTGGAAGAAAAGTAGTAAGTGATTCTTATAGAGTAGGACATGATGGTGCCTATTGTAGACATAGAGACTGCAAACAAAAGTTACTAAAAATAAACTAAGATACAGCGCAAAATCCCCAATATTAATATTTGAAATAAATTTATAAACAATAAGACATTGCAACCCATAAATGACAGTGAGTGCTGGAAGTCTATTGATAAGGTTAATTAAATGATTATCGCGACCTAGTCTGGCCATTGCTTTTTCCATACTATTCTTGTCGGTTTAATCCTTGTGAATGTTGAGTTAATTATATTATTGATCCAAAAAACTCATGATTTACAGTGGTTTACCGAAGAAGATTTGTGATTAAATATATACTTTTAATTCTATTCACCAACCCTGTCTTTGCTAGCGACTGCATTTGTATTGCTAAGCTAGACAGTGTTATTATTTTTCAAAATTCAGTCAAAAGCGAAAGTGCTTGTAAGGAGTCTTTGGCCGACGAAGTCTATAAGCGTTATCAAAATAAACTACTATGTGAAAATGACGGTGAACTTAAAGCAATCCATTGGACATGCCAAAGAGATAGAAAAAAGAGTCTTGATTTTAAATTGAAGAAAGTTTCATGCAAGGAGATGCTGGGACTGGAAACGGCAAGAAGCTTGTTATCAGCAGGTTTAGTATCTCAATTATTACTGTCGCTAGATGAGATTAATGTTGGTCATGAAATTGCTCTGAATGATAAATGTGAAAAGGATAATGAAACACTGTCAGAGATTCAAACAACAAACTCAAAAGGAAAGAAAATCCGGCTTGATCTTGAAAGTGAAGTCGAGGCCAGAAAAATATTGAAAGTGATTATAGGTGGAGAAGAAAAATTATACTCTTTACCGGGCGATATTTTTGATAAAATTGAAGGAACAAGTTTTGTATTCCACCTTAAAAATGATAATAATATGCTTGATGTTCAGGAGGGTGGTGATGCTGATGATATTGGTTTTACACACGGTTTAAAGTTTTCACTACATAAAAAGCTTGAGGGGACCGGTTACTATTTAACAGTTGAATATGAATCAAATCTTTATACAAATTTCCAAGATTCACTAAGTCCTAACTTCACAAGAGATGAGGAAGGTAATTGGCATGTATCACAGCATTTTATTGAAGAAAATTTTGGAAGAATTTTACTTGAAAAAGAAAAAGATGGAGATGTTTTTTATTGGAGTATTGGTGGTGGTATTCACACTTTAAATAAAGATAATGATAACGGGTCTATTCCTGGTTTTTCAGCTCTCTCTAGTCAAACTTTTTTTCATGATATTGTTAACGAAGTTAGCCCTGGCAATGCCAGAGTCTATGATAATGTTGCTCAAGACGGTAGCGAGAATGGCTTGTTTGTAGACACTAAGCTCGGTAAAAGGGGGACTATTTTAGGAACTGACAGGACTAGAGTGTATGTTCAGGGCGAGACAAGATTAAGAGGATCTACCGTGGAAGATGCAAGTTATGTGTCAGCTGATGCCGGGGCATTTGTTGATTGGCGAATAAATTCCCGAAATTCAGCAAGGCTAGGCGGTGGTGCTAAGACTGATCTTTATATTGATGGTTCACAAGTGAGTGGAAGTTACGTTGAAATTGGCGTTGGTAACGAAGATTATAGCGCAAAGTTTAGATACGATATGGTTGGAGATGCTACACCTGGTTACCAAAATGCCTTACCCAAAAATTTTTCCAATAGAGAAATTCATATTCCAGTTAATGAAAATATGTGGGAAATCTCCCTCGAGTATAAATGGTGATCAGCTAAATGTTCTGGCGATAACTTTCTGACGATAAGAAAATATTTTAGTAATATCTTTTCTAATAAAAGATCCCGTGATTAAATTTCCAATTGCACCTAATGGGACTTTATATTCTATATAGTCTTCAATAAGAGTCCCACCGTTTAAGGGGATAAAGTTATGTCGATGCTTCCAGTTCTTGTAAGGCCCTATCATTTGTTCATCCACAAAAGTTATATTCTTTTGAAAATCTGAAATATGGGTTTTCCACTTACAAGGAATTCCGTGTATTTTTATTTTATAATCTATAAATGTATCTTGCTCAATAGCCTCTGTACTCTTTCTAACAACTTTAAACTCTAAACTTTCTGGAGTAATCAGTTCTAAGTTTTTTTCGTCTGAGAAGAAATCAAAAATTTCTTCAGGCGTTCTATTTATCCATTGGTAGACATGAAAAATTTTTTCTCCCTTAAGCTCCGATTTTAACAAATCTCTTAGGGCATCCTCTAAGTTTGGATGTTTAAAAGGAAAATCGAGATCAAGAAAATTTCTGGGAATAACTTTTTGTCCTTGGGTTACAAGTACGGAGAGTTCTCCTAAGATAACCTTGGCAGCGACCTCTGGCAGTGGAATCATAGTTGGACGTTTAAGCACCTTACCTAAAGTTTTTGTAAACTGAGTATTGCTTGCGGCTTTTGGAGCAACGGCATTATAAATCTTATCCTTACAGTCGTTGTTTATTATATATTCAAACTGCTTAACGAGGTCGTCAATATGTATCCAGCTCATATATTGCGAACCACTAGCAATCTTTCCTGCTATTCCTAATTTAAAGGCAGGTAACATTTTAGCTAAGGCACCACCTTTAGATGATAGTACAAGCCCAAGTCTTAATATATAACTGCTCATACCCTCAATATCTTCTTTTAGAAGTGCATTCTCCCAAGCAATACAAGTCTCGGCCAGGAAGTCTGAACCTGAAGCAGAGTTTTCATCTATATCACGTTCACCTGTTGAACCATAGAACCCGATTGCAGAAGCATTTATAAATTTCTTTGGTGTATGGCCTGTTCTTTTAATTTCATCGAGCAGTACTTTTGTCGCCATGACACGTGAATCTATAATGAGTTTCTTTCTTGCTTCACTCCACCTTTTATCTGCTATCCCCGCACCGGCTAAATTAATAACGATATCAACAGCATCTATCGCATTTGGATTTATATATCCCTTTGTGGGCTCCCACTCAAAGACTTCTACCGGAAATGATAGCTGCTTATCATAATCAGCTCTAGACCTAGTTAGGATCCTAATTTTATGCTTACCAGTTAAGGATAATGACCTGACAAGCTCTTTGCCTACTAAACCACTTGCACCTGCTATCAATATATTCATTTGTTCTCCATTTTCTTTCATTATAGTGATTATATCGGCTTAGCTCAACTCATAAGGCCAGACAATACCTTGTGAGGGGGCTTAATCCTATAGGAATTACATACCTTCTTGTCAGAGTTAATCGAAGATTTTAAAAAATAAAGAAAAAGTATTGGAGATAAAATGAAATTATTTATTGCAGCTCTCATTAGTACAGTATCAATCTCTGCATCTGCAGGTAAGTTTAATGCTACTCTCGATGAAGTCTTCTGTGGTGAGGTTGACCCATTTGTTGTTGGTGAAGCTTGTGTCCTGAGTATGACAAAAGAAGATGGATCAAAGGTTGGATTAGTCGTTGATATTGATGCTTATTTCGAAGAGTACTATGATGATGATCTTGAAGAAGGTTTATCTGTTGTAGTTGATGATAGCTCACTAAAAAATATTTATAGCAGATCGGTTCTAGGTGTACTGCAAAATAGTATGAGTAAAGATTATTACTATCTGTATGCTGATCCACTTAAGCTTACTGTTGTTGACGAAATTGCAGCTTCAAACACGTCCATGGAATACTTGATAGAAAGTTCTCCACGAACACTTAATATAAATATTCTCCCTGATGGTTATTCAACAAAACCTGTAAAATTAGGTCAGTTGAAGGCAGGACTTGTTTCTGTTCTTGGTAAACTTACTTCAGAGAAGGAAAAGGATTGGCTCGAACATGTTTATGAAAGTGGTGAGTATGACCATTATTCAAAAGAAGAGAAAAGAGCAATTGCTAGAGATCCAAATTCATACTTTAAAACAAAGTACCTTCTAGAATTAGAGTTTGATATGATCTATGGAATCTATAAGGGAACAAAACTTATCGGTTACTTTGTTTATGTGAATGACTACGTACAGGCCGAAATATATCAAGATGGTGCCTGGTACGAAATGTTTTTGGACATAGATCAAAATGTTGTTAAATACTTTGACCATTCTGCTTAATAGTTGTGAATAATTCTACTTAATAGTAGTATTGATTCATGACAAGTAGATCAAATATTAGCGCCTTACTCTTACAAATCCGTGAGGATGAACAAGTAAAACAAGAAGAACTTGAAAGTTTTGCTAAGTACTCAGACTTAAGTGTCGATCAATTTGTGACATTAAACGTTTTTGAAACCCCAGTGTTCGATAAGTCTGTTCTTAAAAATATTGATCTATTATTTGTTGGTGGTGCTTCTGAAGCTTCTGTTTCAGAACCTGATAAGTACACCTTTGTTGACTCCATTAAAAGTTTATTGCTTGATGCCATTGAATTAGAGGTTCCAACATTTGCCTCTTGTTTTGGATTCCAGGCAGCAGTTTTGGCACTTGGCGGTAAAATCATTAAGGACACTGAGAGCTTTGAGATGGGCACATATAAAATTACCCTTACTGAACAAGCTAAATTTGATCCTATTTATAAATCCATAAAAAATCAATTTATTGCTGTTTCTGTACATCAGGAGAAGGCGATATCTCTGCCTGAGAGCTGCGAGCTTCTTGCCTATACAGACAGCTGCTGTCACTCGTTTAAAGTGAAAAATAAGCCATTCTGGGCCTTTCAGTTCCATCCTGAGTTGGATAAACCCTGTCTTGTACAAAGATTAGGTATTTACCGAGATAAATATACTGAGAATACGGATCATTTCCAAGGCGTTATTGACACAATTCAAGATACACCTGAATCTAATTTATTGGTAAAATACTTTGTGGATAGTTATTTGCAGATGATATCAGATGAGAGCATTTCAAAAACACCAAACTGAGATGCCAGGTCATTATTTTTAGATAAATCAATCTCATTCGCGCTATAGATACCTTCAATCATTTCAAGAATAACCTTACTTCTCTTTAGGTCTAGTCTGTAGGAAAATACCATTCCGTTTGGTGTATTCATGACATAGATGAAGTTTTGTTTGTCTTGATTAAAATTGACTAGTTTCTGGTTATTTTCTGTTGATACCTCACCATCTGCATTTACTGAAATATTAAATGGTGAATTAGTTTTGAGGCTAAAGACAACCTGCTGTCCTTGTATGTCTGATACACATGTTTTCGTTGCGGCGAAAACACTCAGGGATAGCATTGTAAGGCTTAGTATAAAAAATGTTTTAATAAAATTCATCTATTTTCCTATATTTTCTTTTCTGGACATTATTGCAGGTTTAAAAAAAATAGGGAGGGTTTTGTAAAAATTACATTGTGACAGGTGACTAGGCTTTTGTTTTATTGGTGTCTTAGTTCACTTCGAAGCCAATTATTTCCTCTTTTACCTTGGTGTTGACCACTTAAGAACTCAAGTACAAAGTTACCATTTAATTGAATTGCAAGAACTCTAACTTTTGCTGAGTTCTGAGAGGGGTTAATTAGCTTATCACCAACGCATATTGTTCCAGTACAGCCATTTGTTACAGCTAGGGCATGTCTTCCCCAGTTATTACCTGTTCTCCCAGAGTTTGGCCCTTCGAGAAACTTTATAGTGTATGTTCCGTCGCTTTGAACTGATAAGACTTTAACTTTTTTATTATCTTTTTGAATATTATAGACTTGTTCTCCAACACCTAGTCTCCGTTTATAATCTACTCTCGAGTTTGTGGGCGTCGTCGAATTTCCACTGTTCGGGTTTGCTCTAAGTTCGGGGTATTTACCATGTCTTCTACCAAGGGAATCTTTATAAGCCTTTTTCAACTCAAAGCCCTTGTAACCCCATCTATGCTCTTTTTTATTAGAGAGATTTTCAATTTGCCAAGGTTGCCAATAATACTGACTCGAGTAGATTAAATAACAATAGGCATTCTTATAATCGTTTTCGTATTGGTTATAATCTTTAATAACTGGACAGCTGGCCTTGTTCTTGATGAACATGTTTTTCCAGTTCTCTAGATTGTATGGAATCATTGTAAATCCTCTATCAAGAATATACTTTCCATTATCATCATTAACATTCGTATAGGGTGCTACGTGAAACCACCACTTATGCCTAAATTCTCTGATATACTTTCTGGTAAAAAAGATCCAAACCTTACCTAGGGTAATTCCTTGCTTGGCAAGAGATTCGTAGGTCCACATATGGGCACGGTTATAACATTCTGACTTCATTCTGGTATCACCATTAAAAGTATTCATAAGACTTTCGGCATCGCTATAAGATTTTAGTCTCGTTATATTACTTCTTTCTAATGGATCTAAACTGGTAAAGTTCACTCTATTAAATCTTTCTAGAGAGAACATTTCCTTATTATTTTGATTTTCAACTTCAACGGACATATTTCTAGTTTCTAAAGCATAAACACTTTTTATAATGTCTGACTTATCCTCAAAATTTGTCTGTCTCTCAAGAGTCACAGTCATATTGTTTAGAATCGCATCACGAATAATCTCAAGCTGTTCTTGCTTTGACTTATCAATGTGGACAATTTCCCCATTATTAAGAAAAAGACTTATATGATTTGCTAAGTATTCATCTGGGTTTGAAGACTTAATGAGTTTAAATTTCGCTGTAGCGGAGGCAAGGCTTGAGCATGAAAGCGCCAAGATCAAGATGATTTTCATAATTTTCTACCTATTTTAATATATTTTTCACAAAATTAGCTCCATCGCTGTGAAATGTCATAGGCTTTGAAAATAATACATATTTGGTGGATTCTCCCTTTTTGACACGAATCTAAAAAGAGCTATAATTAATCCATGTATACTCATTTTGAAGATAAACATTTTTCTATTCAATCTCTTGATAGTGTACAAGTTATAAAAGAGACAATTGAAAGAGATTGGTTCTATGTTTTTCCTCAAATATTTCAACCTGAAACTCTCAAATTCTTAAAGGATGTTTCGGAGAGTGAAAACTATCATGAATTTGATTACCCTGAAGCCCCTGATATTCAAGGTCGTGAAAAAATATTAAATAAAAAACATGCCATAAAAGTATCCTTACTGATGAAGAACCCTGGCCTATATGCTTTTATCTCAAAGCTTCTACCAGATGAAGAGATATCAAATTTTAATTGCCGTATTTTCAAATTTACAGATCAAAACTATCTTCTTGATTGGCATGATGATGGAAGAATTAAAAATCGTAAGCTTTCTATTAGCGTAAACCTTTGTGATGATAAGTATAACTCTGAACTCGAGGGGGGAGAGTTTCTCATTCGTGAAAAAACCAACCATAGTTCTGAAAAAAAAATTAGAAACAATGTCTTAGGACAGGCAGTTGTGTTTAGGGTTCTTCCAGATAAGCTCGAACATAGAGTTAACCCACCGGTTAATGGCACAGTCAGAACCCATCTTGCAGGATGGTTTTCTGAGGAATAATTATTTCTCTTAATTATAATTCTTTGAATATTTGAAAAGTTCTTGGTGCGCGAGAAGGGACTTTAACCCACAGGTGCTTTTATAAAGGTCATAATTATTCTGCTGTAGGCTCATCCTCTTCAAGAAGCATCATTATAATGGGCATAAGAAATGCAATATCTACTTTATTTTTGAATTTCAAATCACCCTCGATATATGGGTATATTTCATCTCTGCTTAAGTAGTTAAGAGGTTTCTTTGTTTCGCTATTTTTAGTTTTATATTTTTTAGAGAGTACGTGAGCGACGGCCAAGAAATCAGCAACTCTAATTTTTAGGCCGGTACTTTGGTTTCTTACATTGGAGCATTGTAGATTACCAAGGGCGATAGCCTCTTTAACATACGGTGATCTTATATCACTTATAATTATACCATCACTCGGGTCTCGCACTTTATTTAGCATCGGTGCAATACCGTTATCATAGATTCTATTCATTAACTGAAGCGTGTGTTTAGTCGTTGGACATATGAAGTCACGGATACCAGCAGGAACAGTTCCTGGATATGTCCTTTTATCACTAATTCTGAAAATACTATTTGCAGGCATGATTGAACTTATCTCCTGAAAACTTCTTTGAGGGTTTAGTAATTCGCCTGGTTTCATGCAAAATGCAAGGTCTCTAGGGTTTGAATAGTCTTGATTTCTAATATTCCAACTACCAATCCCTGTTATGTTTATAAGATCAGCAATATAGGGATCAGACCTTAGGGCACACATGACTTCGTCCCAATGACCACCAATAACAATGTCTAATTTTTTTCCATTATTACAGCTCTCAATCTCTCTGGCCTTAACAGTTATAAAGTCTATAAGGTCTTTTCCCGCAAGAACAGGAGTTGATAGATTATTTGCTGACACTATTCTTCTAACTAATTCCATGGATAGGTCTTTGTTACCAAACCTACTAGTTGAGCCAATAGCTATTAGGTCCATCTCTTTTTCCCATTTAAGCAGTATCCCAACGTCTTGCACACCATTGGCATCATCTCTACCACTAATCCTAGTTCCAGGCTGATCCTGAGTACCTACATCATCTAGATAGATAATGGTTGGTAAGCTAGTACTACATATATTTTTTGCATATAGATTTCCAGCTAGAGTGAGTGAAATAGACATTACAAGTAATTTTGTAGTTAAGTTTTTCATACAGATACATTCGCAAGAGCACTGCCAAATAAAGGGAGCTAACTATTTTAAAATACATATTGGGTTTTGTAGAAATCGATCAAATTATAGACAGTGTGTAAAGAATGGTGCGCGAGAAGGGACTTGAACCCTCACACCCTTGCGGGCTCTACGACCTCAACGTAGCGTGTCTACCATTCCACCACCCGCGCATAAGAGGATGTATAGCATATTGAGATTTTAATCTCTTGTAAAGCACTGTTTTTTCATGCAATCCGTCTTAAATATGGAGGTTTTTGCTGTATGTTGGCTCTCAGAGGGGATTTCGGTGTAAAATAGAGTTAGGGAGTTAATTATGAGGCAGACCTTGCTCTTAGATTCCACTTATTATCCACTCCAGATGATTGACTGGAAGAAAGCGCTTTCACTATTTTTTACCGAGCGCGCAGAAGTCGTTGAACATCATTCAGATATTGAAATTAAATCTACCAATGATTCTTACAAGCTACCTAAGGTGATGCGCTTATTCTGTAAAATAGGGGATATTCATACAGTTAAATTTAATAGGATGAATGTTTTCTATAGAGATAACTTTACTTGTCAGTACTGTCATATAAAGTTTAAAGCAGCAGATTTAACCCTTGATCATGTCTATCCTAAGAGTCTAGGCGGTCCATCTGATTGGGAGAATATAGTTGCTGCTTGCGCTCCCTGTAATGGCGCCAAAGCGGATAAGCTTATCCATAATTCAAAGTTTAGTCTAAGCAAGAAACCCATAGAGCCTCGTTGGCTAACCATATTTCTAAAAAAACTAAATGATAAAGAAGTCGGTTTTTGGAGTGATTGGTTTTATTAGTACAACTCTTTACTAGTCACATTGTACATAACAAGATCGTGCGATTCGCATAAGATTAGATTTATTTCTACAATTATTTCCTCGAGTATTACAAACTCGAGTCATGCAGTTTACATCAGCTCTGGCACAGGCTCGTGCCACTTCTGTTACATCACTAATGCTATTGAAATCAAAACGTGGAATCTTATTTTTAATAAATGTGACACAGCTTGAGGTTGCTAATTGACAGCTGCGTGCAAGTCTTGTGACTTCGTTAAGATCGTCGCTATCAAATCTTGGGACGTTTGCTATTAGCTCGTTTAAACAGCTGACGTCGTAGTTACCAGCACAGGCCCTTCTTATTTGTCTGTATTCGTATTCTTCATCATATTCCCATCGACTAAGATTCTTAATGACAGTGTCTTCACATTGTATATTTTCTATAAATGGACAGTATCCTGGTCTTTGAGGTGGTGGAACTTGGGCCATTACGGTTTGTGCAATCAATAGTGTAAGTACTGAGTAGATTAAATATTTCATGTTTTCTCCTGTGTTTAAAGGCTAGCAGTCTGAGATTTTTGTGTCAATTTATCAAAGTTACTTTAAATGATTTAAAAAAATGTAATAATAGTGATCTACAGTATTAAAGGGAATTCATATTGAAGGAATTGAGCTTAGTCGTCGGGTTATTTGTTTTTTATTCTTTATATCATTTTTTCGAACTAAGTCATTATCTGACGTTTGATTATATAAAGAGTAATCAAGAAATTTTTCGTAGTTACTATTCCCAGAATAGTACTTTAACTATACTGGTCTTTTTTTGTAGTTATGTTGTTGTGGCCGCACTTTCTATTCCAGGTGGAACTATTATGTCCCTAGTTGGAGGAGCGATTTTTGGCTTCCTAAATGGCCTCGTTATCATTTCATTTGCTTCTACTGTTGGTGCAACCCTTGCTTTTTTAATCTCAAGAACTTTACTCCGTGATTATATTCAAAATAAATATCAAGATATCCTTATCACTATTAATCAAGGAGTCGAAACTGATGGTGTTTTATATTTGCTTTCTTTAAGATTAAACCCTCTGTTTCCATTTTTTCTAATAAATTTAGTCATGGGGCTAACAAGGATTAATGTGTTTAAATATTTTATTGTGTCTCAAGTAGGAATGTTGGCCGGCACAGCTATTTATGTAAATGCAGGAGTACAACTTTCAAAACTAGAGAGTTTATCTGGAATAATTTCACTTGAGATCTTTGGTACTTTTCTTTTATTGAGTCTATTCCCCATAATAGTTAAAAGAATCTATTCTTTTAAACGCGGTTGAAAAGGAAGCGCTAGCTGATGTAATATTGAATCTGCTTGATTTTTTGAAACTTGGTCTAAACCAAAACTATTATTTGATTCGTTAGTAAAAGATTTAAATAGCCTATCCCAAATGCTTAAAAAATTTCCATAGTTACTATTGGTAAGTTCTTTGATTGGAGAATGATGAGGGGTATGCATTTGTGGTGTTACGATCAGGTACCTTAACCATCTCTCAACTCTTGGAGGAATATGTATATTAGAATGATTAAAGATCGCCATAGAGCTTAGAATACTTTCATAAACGAGAAAAACTTCTAACCTTGGTGCTAGAACCATTAATATAACAGTTTTTAATAATCCGGATAGTACAATCTCTCCAGGATGAAAACGTACCGCCATGGATAAGTCCATTGATTTATCGGAATGATGAACTTCATGGAATCTCCAAAGCCATGGAATAGTATGAAAAAGTCTATGTTGCCAATAAATGATTAAATCAAATATTAAAATTGTTATAATTGCATCTAAGTACCAAGGAAGAGACTTTAAGAAGAGAAATGAACTCTCAGAATTAGTACTCTCTGTAAGAGCATATGGCCCATATGGAAATGCTATTTTTAGAATGAGAATGGAAAATAACAAGAGCAAGATGTTCGTTTTTACTCTGGATTTATAGTCGTGCTTAAACTCTGGTCTAAGTATCTCTGCAGTTAAACATAAGATAATTGTTATAAAAAATATAAGTGGCCTGACCCAGAGGAGGTATGCCTCACTCACTTTCATCCTTATAATCTGTGTTTAGTGTTAAACCTGATTCATAAGTTTTATTCATCTTCTTGTGATCAATATTAAAATAATATTTCCATTTTAGTTTTTGGTTTAAGTAGGATTGTTTCCACATTCCATTCTTTTGAAATCTGATCGCCGAAGTTGTAGATTCGAAAGGAAGGAGTTGATGTTTTGCTTGCTTCCTTAATCCTAGGGAGAGGGCAGTGTCCTCAAAAATATCAACCTCAGGTATGTAGTTCATTTTTATAAGTAAATCTTTCTTTGCAAAGATACAATGATCTAGATAAAAGATACCTCTTCTTGCTCGGCCAAAATTAGACCAAAAAGATGTGAATCTTAAGAGCGGGTGAGCCGTATCAAACTTATGAGTGAACGCTCCCCATTCATAACGATCTTGGTAGGTATTGAGGAAGTCGATTGCATCTGTGGATAAATAAGATCTTGGGTGATGAAGGACAACCATTTTAGCTGATGCTTCTTTTATACCAGTATTTAGTCTAATTGCCCTTGAGGTCGTTTTTACTTGAATGATCTTTAAGTCAAACTGCTTAAGGAATTCATAAGTTCCATCTGTTGAATAACTATCCACAATTATGATTTCAATATTTTTACAGCACATGAGAATGGGGATGGACTTTTCTAGGTACTGATTTGCCATCTCATTAAATGTTGGAATAATAATACTTAGCATTTATATATTTTAGCATTAAAATAAAATTATGAATAATATTATCGATCACTACGGAACCTTGACGTTACTTAAACTTTATATTCAACCTGGCGCAAACAAGGATGAAGTTATTGGAGTTTATGGTGAAACTCCGAGACTAAAATTAAAGATTAAGTCCCGGCCAATTGATGGAAAAGCAAATAAAAGAGTTGTCTCGTTTCTTTCAACTCTGTTGAATTTGAAGCGTTCTGATATTCAAATCTTGCGTGGTGAGACATCTCGAAAGAAAGATTTCATTCTAAATGAAGACTATGAAGCTATTGAGAGCATTTTAAATAAAATTCTTTAGACTAGACAGAAAGTTTCAAAAAACATTACAATATTAGTACGTTAATGATGTTTCCAGGATAAATTTTTGAAAAATAACTATAATTTTATTGATCTATTTAGTGGTTGTGGCGGTTTTAGTGCTGGTCTTGAAATGGCCGGCCATAATTGCTTACTCGGTGTTGATTTTAATGCTGATGCTGTTAAAACTTTTCAGCGAAACCACCCAAAAGCCGCTGGATTACATATGGATATCCATAAACTAAACAAAAGAGTCCTGAGCAAATATATTGATATTGACTCTGTTGATATGGTCGTTGGTGGTCCTCCTTGCCAAGGTTTTTCTACAGTAGGAAAGGGAGAAGTTGAAGATGAGAGAAATTCACTATTCCAGCAATTTGTAAGAATTGTGAAGCTTACTCAGCCTAAAGTGATTTTATTCGAAAACGTCACAGGCATGCTTGCAAAAAAGAATGAATTAATTGTTAAAAATATTTTCAAGTCTTTTGAAAAGCTTGGTTATGTTATGGATGCTCAGGTGATGAGTGCTGATGATTATGGTGTTGCTTCTAGAAGGCGCAGGGCGATTATTATGGGTGTAAAGGGTGGAGTTCCAGTTTACCCAAAGCAATCTCAAAGAAGAAAAACAATAACAGTTGAAGCTGTTCTTAGTAATTTAGCTTCTAGAGGCGTTACGCATAATCATGACATTAGTAAGGCAATGCTATCCAATGAGCTTGACCTTAAGAGACTTAAACATATTCCCGCTGGAGCCGGTATTAGATACGAGCGTGATGAGAAAAAGTATCTACCTAAGAAACTACATTTTGCCATCGACTGGAATGAAATAAGTGAAGGACGTTTTCGTCAAACTAGATTGCAGAGACTTCCATTACTTGAGCCTGCGCCGACTATTTTGACAAGTAGAACTATGTATTATCATCCCATTGATCATAGATATCTAACTCCTAGAGAAGCTGCGGCTTGCCAGAGCTTTCCAAATAAATTTGTTTTTGAAGGCAGTGTTACCGCTCAGTTTAGACAAATTGGAAACGCGGTTCCACCTGTTTTAGCAAAACATATAGGAAAATCAATTAAAGAGATAAAATTCTCTAAGTCTTTAAAGTCTAATAAATCTGTTGATAGAAATTCGATTGCAGAAAATGCTTTTACGTATTTAAAATATGCTTAGTCACAGTTTAAAGTAACTTGTAAATTTTTTATAACTGTTCTTTGGCTTCGTGAAAGTCTAGCTCTTGACCGAAAATCAAGAATACTACAAGCATTGAAATACATCATATCAATACTCTCTTTATTCTCTTCAGATCTTACACGTCTCAAGACAGAGTTGAGAAGGTTTAGTATAGGCTTATTTAAGCTTTGAACTGCATAATCAAGTGGTGATTTTCCTAAATCATCTAAGACGACAGGATTTGTCTTCGCAATTAATAGAGATGCTACGGTAGGGTAGTCTTCATTTTCTACTGCTAGTATTAATGGCGGAACGCCTTCAGTATTATCTGGATCTGCCCCATATCCTAGTAATAATTTAACAATATTATTTCTTTTTATTGGGTCTTCAATTTTGATTGCAGGAATAAGAAAATTTCTTTTAACAAGTGTTTCTTGATAAAGGGTGAAGTTTATTAAAAGGTACTCTAGGAAGTGATAATTCCCTTTAGAGATTGTCCTATGTAGGTATTTTTCAGCGGGTAATTCATGTTCTTTAATATTATTTAGAAGCTTAATGAAAGGTTTGAAGTTTTCATCTAAATTAACTCTAGAGACAAATCTCTGCATAGGAAGTTTTGATCCTTCCTTTAAGAAGTAGAGCGCCATTTCATTCTTATCTGAGTTTAGCGCTATCTCAATAGGTAAGTCTCCATTGCGTTCGGCTAGATTGATATTAGCTCCAAAGAGATGAATTTTTTTGACAGTCTCAATGCTTGAGTTATATATCGCCAGTATTAGTGGGGATTGCAGTTTTGAGTTCACTAAGTCCATGTTTTTGGATTTATCTAGAATCTTATTTACAATACTCACTCTTGATTTTTTAAGTGATAAAGTTAGTGGTGTTTCACCGTTATCGAACTGAAAATCAACAAATGAATTAATTCTAAGTCTCGTCTCTACTATTGAAACGTCATTTGAGTTTAACGCCTCCATAAGTTTGTCTTTCTGAATGTTCGTTATTGAGTTTTGGTCGACATTATCATTGTTGTCACCTGAGCCGTTTGAGATGGGGCTACCTGAATCAGTCTTTACCGACTTCTTTGTATCTTCGATATCTTTGCCACATGACACAAGCAAAACGAAAATAAGAAATGGAATGATTTTCTTCAGCATAAGCCTCTCATTAAGTTTAATACTTAATTTTAACTTATGAATGACCTTGATTGTGCCGGATTGAAAAGATTACAGGGATATATGGGACCTGTAAGGTCCCACACACCCTGTAAAATCATGGACTTAGTATAACACTGACTTTCTTTTTTGTGACATTTTTAACAATTTTTGAGCATCTGGATTTTTTCTTATCTCATCTAGAGTTAGAAGAACAACTACTCCTGCTCCCTCATCTCTGTCATCTGGGTGAATCAATGAAACAATTCCGTAACTCTTACCATTGATTTTAATTCTGTAATGAACACTTACATTAAAATCTTTTGGTAGATTAAGTGGTAAAAAGAATCCAAATATTTTGTTAGACATGTAAAACGTTGCATTCTTTGCTTTCGGTATTTGAAGAGCTAGTGCAGGTAACGTTCCGTCAACAATAAATGGGAATGGTCTTCCGTCTGGAAGTGCATTATGCGGTACTACTTTAAACTCATCACTTTCAACATCTTTTGGGTCAAATGCAACTCTAATCATTGTCCCACCGAAGTTACCATCATCATCCATTGCTGGCCCGATAGTTAGTGCGGAGTTTTTTAACTTTGGAATAGGGAAGGTAAGACCCCCATCAATATCAACAGCAACCAGTTCAATTGATAATAGTACTTTACCATCTTGAATGTTGATATTTGGACCTTTTAGTCCGGGAATGTATTCACCATCTTCTTGGTTCATACATGAGGTAGAGATGAAAAGCATACAGCTCATCATCGAGTAGGCTAAAAATTTCATAACGAATTCCTTTTCTTTTGAAACTAACAGTATCTATTCGGCGTCTAATAAAGAATCTTAATGCTTTTTCAAATCTAATCTAAATCATGTTTATTTGTGAAGGATTGTCTATAATGATTTTAATGTTCAAATCGGATAAAAAAGGCTATTATAGCTTTATATTTATTAAAATTGTCAGGAGTTTTTAATGAAATTAAGTATTCTTCTTTTTGTTACGTGTTTTTCACTCAGTACTTTTGCTTTTGATGCAGAAAAGTACTTCGGTAAAGTCTGTGCCACATGTCATACTATTGGTGGTGGAGATAAGATTGGTCCCGATCTCGCTGGTCTTTCTAAGCGAAGAAAGGTTGATTGGATTGTCAAATTTATCAACTATCCTGAGGGGATGATTAATGGTGACGAAGAGGAAGAGGGCTATGAAAAAGCTGATCCTATCGCTAAGAAAGTATATGAATTGTACAAGCCTCAAATGATGGCGGAGCAAGAAGTTACTAAAGCGCAAGTTGTTGCAATACTTAAGTATATTGATGCTAAGAAAAAACAACCTAAAGGTAAAATTACCACACTAAAATAATATGACTAAAACCACCGATAGATTCCTTACCATTTGGCTTATAATAATAGCTTTGATGGTTTTTATGATGGTTTTTATTGGTGGAGTTACTCGACTTACAGACTCCGGCCTCTCAATGGTAGAGTGGAGACCTTTGATGGGTACTATTCCTCCTCTTACTGAGCAAGATTGGACCCATACATTCAACAAATATAAAGCCTTTCCGGAATATCAGAAAATTAATGCAGGCATGAGCTTATCAGAATTTAAGCAAATATTTTTCTGGGAGTATTTTCATCGACTATTTGGCCGTCTAATTGGATTGGCGTTCTTTTTTCCATTTTTATACCTAGTTATTAAGAGAAGACTCAACACTAAGCAAAAAGTTAAAATTGGCATTGCTTTCGTTCTCGGAGGGATGCAGGGTCTGATGGGTTGGTATATGGTTAAAAGTGGCCTGGTGGATAGACCAGATGTTAGTCACTTCAGGTTGGCGGCCCATTTATCGCTGGCCTTTTTGATTATCGGCTATATTTACTATCTACTGTTGGAGATTAAGCTGCCAGGTAGAAAACTATATTCTTCGTCTAAAACGGGCAAGATTACACTGGCTTTCTTTTTCATTCTCTGTTTTCAGATAGTTTACGGTGCATTTGTTGCAGGACTCGATGGGGGATTAACTCATAATACTTTTCCAAAGATGGGCCGATCTTGGCTACCTTCATCTGCTTTTATACTAGATGGATTTTTTGAGAATGCCCTAGAAAATAAAGTCATGATTCAATTTATTCATCGCACTACAGGTTGGATTCTCGGCCTATATGGCGTCTATATGTGGTTTGTTGTTACAAAAGAAGCTGACTTCGTATTAAAGCGTTCTGTGCAATATATATGCATAATGATACTGGTTCAATTTTTACTGGGTGTTGCGACATTGCTTATGTATGTTCCAGTGTGGCTTGCCAGTATGCATCAAATTGGGGCGATGATATTATTATTGTTAACGATTAAGTCACTTTATTTATCTTATACTAAGCCTGTATCCCAGGGATTTACCTTAGCGAATTCAGCTGTTTAAGCAAATATTACTTGCCTACTCAGGTTTTTAAACTCATAATGATGTCACGAATTATTTTATATAAAACCTTAATAAACTATCAGGAAGATACTTGAAATTAGTACTCTTTATTTTAACATTTATAATTTCGTTTAATGGTTTTACTGTTGGAGGAAAAGGTCCGCTTGATCTTCACAAAGAAGCATTGAAAAATAAAAAACCAGTCGTGTTAGATAAAATTGGTATCGATGAGCACTTAGGTGATCAGCTGGATCTTTCGCTTCCTTTTGTTGATGATGCTGGGAAAGATGTTACCTTAGGGAAATACTTTGGCAAGAAGGCAGTCTTTCTTATGCTTATATATTACGAGTGTCCAACTCTTTGTAGTCTTCACTTAAATTCCCTAATGAAAACTTTTAAAGATTTTGAGTGGCAAGTTGGAAATGAATTTGACTTTGTTGCCATCTCTATCGATCCAGATGAAAACTATCGTTTAGCTGCAAATAAAAAGGCAGCTTACTTGAAAGAGTACGGCCGTGAAGAAACAAAAGATGGTTGGCATTTCTTAACAGGTACACAAGAGAGTATTAAAAAGATAACATCGCAAATTGGCTTTAAATATGCTTGGGACCCTAGGGAAGAGCAATGGGCCCACTCTGCCGCTGCTTATATCGTAACTCCTGAAGGCAGACTTTCTTACTATCATTATGGTATTCAAATTCAGCCTAAAGTTTTAAGGTTGTCATTAGTTGAAGCAGCAAGTGAGAAAATTGGAACAATAGTTGATCGTGTGATGCTTTTTTGTCTACAATATGATCCTGATAAGAAAACATATGCATTTTATGCATTTAATATAATGAGGGTTGGTGGATTTATATTCGCTCTCATCTTAGGAATATTTTTATTTTCACTTTGGAGAAAAGAATAAAAATAAAGGAAAAGTACTATGAGATTTCTTGGGGACATTTTGCAGACTCTTTTTGGCTTCACCTTGCCAGATCAAGCTGCAAAGAACGCACATCTAGTTGATGATCTGTATAACTTTATAATGCTAATAAGTATTATTGGTTTTGTAGGTCTAATGGGGGTAATGACATTTTTTATTATTAGGTATCACAGATCCAATAATGAAAAGTCTGCCTACATTCCACACAACTTTTTGGCCGAATTAATTTGGACTGTAATACCAACAATTATTTTTCTTGGTATCGCTGTTTGGGGGATTGTTTCTTTCAACGCGATGGAAAAAGTTCCAGACAATGCTTACAAGATCAATGTAACTGGTAAGCAATGGATGTGGGAATTTACTTATAAGAGAAATAATATGGAAGTGAATGTTGCAAACGTTATGTATGTACCAGTTAACACTCCAATTATTCTTGATATGACTTCTGTGGATGTTCTTCATTCTTTCTATGTTCCAAGCTTTAGAATTAAAAGAGATACTGTGCCGGGCATGACTACAAGGGTTACCTTTACTGCAGTCAAGAAAGGTGATTTTAAAGTTTTTTGTACTGAGTTCTGTGGAACTTCCCATTCGAGAATGCGTGCCATTGTTAGAGTCGTTTCTCAAGAAAGATTTGATCGTTGGTTAAATAGAGAAGTAAAGGAAGCTAATATTTCGGATCCAGTTGAACTGGGTCTTAGAACTTACTCAAGAAACTGTGCCACTTGTCACTCTGTTGGGACAGATTCGATCATTGGTCCTGGCTTTCAAGGACTTTATGGAAAAACACGGGAGTTCAGCAATGCAGATAGTGTGACTGCAGATGATGATTATATTAGAGAGTCAATTATTGCACCTAACAAAAAAGTCGTAAAAGGCTATCCAGCAAAAATGAATTCATTTGCAGGGCTTCTCTCTGAGAAGGATATTAACCATTTAATAGAATTTATTAAAACACTTAAGTAGGGGATAGATAATGTCACAATCAGATACACATTCACATGGTGGTAATTACATCAATTGTGAGAAGGGACTTTGGTCATGGTTAACTACCATCGATCATAAGCGTATTGCTTTAATGTACTTTATTGTCATTATGGCCTTCTTTTTATTCGGTGGATTATTTGCTGTTTTATTAAGATTAGAACTTTTAACTCCAGAGCCATTATTTATGACTGGAGATATGTATAACAGAGCGATGACCTTGCATGGGTCTATCATGGTCTTCATGGTTATTATTCCAGGTGTACCAGCGTTACTAGGTAACTTTGCTCTTCCATTAATGATTGGTGCAAAAGATGTTGCTTTTCCAAAGCTAAACCTTGGTTCTTGGTATTGTTTAGTTATTGGAGCGGCCATTGTAGTTTTGTCACTTTTTTGGGGCGGCGTAGATACAGGCTGGACATTCTATACACCTTACTCTGCCAAGTCTTCAGATGCAGTCACACTTGTTGTACTTGGTGCATTCGTCATGGGCTTTTCTTCTATACTTACCGGAGTTAACTTTATTGTTACTATCCATAAGTTAAGAGCGCCTGGTATGACTATGATGAGACTACCGCTATTTGTTTGGTCTCTTTATGCAACTGCAATCATTCAAGTTATTGCTACACCAGTACTTGGGATAACGTTACTTTTATTAATCTTTGAAAGAACTTTTGGTATTGGAATCTTTGATGCTTCTATGGGAGGCGATCCAGTTTTATTTCAACATTTCTTCTGGTTTTACTCTCATCCAGCTGTTTATATTATGATTATCCCAGCGATGGGAATCGTGTCTGAGGTTATATCGACCTTCTCTCAGAAAACAATTTTTGGTTATAAGGCGATTGCTTATTCATCTCTTGCAATCTCAGCGATCTCATTTTTAGTTTGGGGTCACCATATGTTCGTATCTGGTCAGTCTGGATTCTTAGGTAAGATATTCTCTATCCTTACTATGCTTGTTGGTGTTCCAACAGCAATCAAGATGTTTAACTGGGTTGCAACAATGTATAAGGGGAGAGTTAAACTTGATACTCCAATGCTTTACTCTATCAACTTTTTATCACTCTTTACTATTGGTGGTGTAACAGGACTTTTTCTTGCGGCATTCTCTGTTGATGTTCATCTTCATGATACATATTTTGTAGTTGCTCACTTTCACTACACTATGTTAGGTGGTGCACTTATGGGATTTTTCTCTGGGCTATTCTACTGGTTTCCAAAGATGTCTGGAAAAATGTATGATGAAACACTTGGTAGAGTTTCAGCGATTATGACTTTTGTTGGATTCAACTTAACGTTTATCCCTCAGTTTATTATGGGATCTCAAGGAATGCCTAGACGTTATCACACGTACGACGGTGTCTTTGCTCCTTATCATATCACTTCAACAGTTGGATCTTGGATTGTAGCAGCAGGCTTTATTCTTGCAATTTATGTTATGGTTAGAGGAATGTTTAAAGGGATACCTTGTACTGAGAAGAATCCATGGGGTGGAACAACACTTGAGTGGTCAATAGATTCACCACCAATTCACGAAAATTTTACTGAAATTCCAACAGTTACAGGGAGACCTTATGAGTACCGCTAGTTACGATAAGAAAACACAGGCAGCTCATCATTTTGATAGCTTAGATCAACAACACGAAGCTGGTAAGCAAGGTGTCTGGCTATTTATGGCAACAGAGATCATGATGTTTGGTGGTCTCTTTGTAGGATACTTCCTATACAGATTTAAATTTCATGATATGTATATTGTTGGTGGCGATTCACTGAACTGGCAACTAGGTGCACTGAATACTTTAGTTCTTCTAATCTCTTCTTTTACAATGGCTCAGGCCGTGACTGAGACAATGAGTGGAAATAATAAAAAAGCTTTGAAGTTAATTTATGTCACTGTCGCGTGTGCATTTGTCTTTTTGATTGTTAAGTATTTTGAATACTCAGCTAAAGTTCATCACGGAATGTTCCCAGGCTTTGATATGTGGAATCCAGATATGACATATATTATGTCACAGCTTAGAGAGTCATCTCAAGGTATCATTACTGCTGACCCTGCAAATCTTAGACTATTTTTTGTTCTCTACTTTGCAATGACTGGTCTCCACGGGATCCATATTCTTATTGGTATTGGACTTATGTTTTGGATTATTAAAAGAATTAAAAATGATGAGTTTAGTCCTAAATATTATACAGCAGTAGAAGGCGTTGGTCTTTACTGGCATATTGTAGATATCATTTGGATATTCTTATTCCCATTAATGTATTTAATATAAGACGGAGTTTATAATGTCACATCATATAGTACCTTTAAAAACGAATATCATAACACTCTCGACACTTGTGTTTTTGACAGCTGTTACAGTTTTGACAGCAAAGTATATCCATTTAGGTGAAAATGGTAACCTTGTACTTGCTATGTTTATAGCCTGTGTCAAGGCCACTATTGTTTTTGGCTGGTTTATGCATCTTAAATACGAAGGGATAATGAATAGAGTTATCGCTTTATGTGGTCTTGGATTTTTACTTTTATTTGTAGGTCTTTCTTACTTAGACTTATTTTTTAGATAGATGCTCAAGGCAAGTGATTTAAGTATATTTTTTAAAATGAGTATCGTTAAATTTGTTGTGATTAGCGCTATTGCTGGTTACGGCATTGCCTTCACAGTTGAGCAATCTTTCGATATTTTTCACCTTATAAGATTCCTTTTGGGAACTTTCTTTATTTCTGCAGGTAGTTTATCCCTCAACCAGGTTCAAGAGGTTGCTAATGATACCCAGATGGAGCGAACACAGATCCGTCCAATTGTGAAAGGTGTTCTCTCACGTCGCAGCGGTTTTGCCATAAGTATTAGTTTTATAACTGTTGGCCTTGCGATTCTTTATGGTATTAATCCTGTGACCTGCCTCATCGGTACTTCTATAATTCTTATGTATAATGGTTTTTACACTATGTTCTGGAAGAAAAACTGGGCCTTTGCTGCTGTTCCTGGCGCAGTTCCAGGTGCTCTGCCAGGAGTTCTTGGTTATTCAGCACTTAATACAGATATTTTTTCTCCGCCACCAATATATTTATTCTTAGTTATGTTCCTATGGCAAATGCCTCATTTCTGGTCTTTGGCGATTAGATATGCAGATGATTATAAAAGGGGAAGCTTTCCCGTTTTACCGGCTGTTGTTGGAGAAGGAAGAACTAAGTACCATATTTCTTTCTATGTATGGGCCTATGTATTACTTGGGATTATGAGCCCATTCTTTGTAGATTACTCCTACGCTTACTTTTGTTTAGTACTGCCATTCTGTGTTTTAATGGTATGGGCCTACCTAAGGTATTGGAATGCTACTGAACAAAAAGCTTGGTTACCATTCTTTCTCATTACGAACTTCTCTATGCTCGCCTTTCTTTTTGCACCACTTATCGATCGTTGGATTCCTATACTATTTCAAGTTTCATAATGATTTATTGTTTGCTATTATTGTCTGAATTAGGGAGTTAGCATGAATAAAGATATATATCTTACAGATTATACTCAGCCTCATTTTTGGGCCGAATTTATAAACTTAGACATCGATATTAATGGCGATCATACTTATGTCACTGCTAAGACTCGCTACATACCTAATACAAATAACCCTGGAACAGAGTTATTACTTAACGGGGTAGAGCTTGAGCTTTTAGAGATTAAACTTGATGGTAAAAAACTTGATCATGATTTTTATTCTAAAGATGAGTTCTCACTAAATATTCTAAAGCTAGATGGCCCTTTTGTACTTGAAACAACAGTCAAAATTAATCCTGATACAAACTTTACTGGAGAAGGTCTCTATAAGTCTGGGAGCATTTATTGTACTCAATGTGAGGCGGAAGGTTTTAGACGAATAACTTATTACCAGGACCGTCCTGATGTTATGGCCAGTTTTAAAACAACTATTAGGGCAGATAAGAAACTTTATCCGCAGCTTCTATCAAACGGTAACCCAGTTGAAACTGGCGATCTAGAAAATAACCGACACTTTGCTACATGGGAAGATCCCCATAAAAAGCCTGCCTATTTATTTGCTGCAGTTGCTGGAGATTTATCAGTCATTAAAGATCAATACATAACGACATCTGGAAGAAACGTTAAACTAGAAATTTATGTTGATCCGGGTAATGAGGATAAATGTGAACATGCCATGCAGTCACTTATTAACTCTATGAAGTGGGATGAGGATGTTTATGGTCTTGAGTACGACTTAGATATATACATGATCGTGGCGGTTGACTCTTTTAATATGGGAGCGATGGAGAATAAGGGATTGAATATTTTTAACTCTGCCTATGTTCTTGCTAAGAAAGAGACTGCTACAGATACTGACTTCCAAGGTATTGAGGGAGTTATCGGGCATGAGTATTTCCATAATTGGACTGGAAACAGAGTCACATGTAGGGATTGGTTTCAATTAACTCTAAAAGAAGGTCTTACGGTTTTCCGTGATCAAGAGTTTTCAGCAGATATGTTATCTCGCCCTGTAAAAAGAATTGTTGATGTCAGAAGACTAAAACTTTCTCAATTTCAAGAGGACTCTAGTCCTTTTAGTCATCCGATAAAGCCAAAGGCCTACTCAGAGATAAATAATTTTTATACTGCAACAATTTATGAAAAAGGTGCTGAAGTTATCAGAATGATTCACACCCTCATTGGAAAAGATAATTTTCGAAAAGGTATGGATCTCTATTTTAAAAGACACGATGGGGAAGCTGTCACTACTGAGGATTTTGCTTCGGCGATGAGCGATGTTAGTGGAGTAAGTCTTGAGCATTTTAAAGTTTGGTATGACCAAAATGGTACACCTGAACTTAATATACATTCTGACTATGATGCTAAAACCAAAGAATTAACTATCGAAGTGTCACAGTTTACTAAAACAAATAATGCAAAGTTTGACTGCCTCTATATGCCGTTCCATATGGCGATATTCTTGAGCAACGGAAACAAGGTCGAGATATCTGATGATGGACGTTACATTATCGATGAGCTGAAGAAGACTTTTAAGTTCTCTAATATTCCAAGTGAACCAATTCTTTCTCTCAACAGAGGATTTGCCGCACCAGTTATTATTAATCATAAGCTTTTTGCTAAAGACTTAAACGTTCTTATGTCATTCGAATCAGATTCTTTTAATCAATACGATTCGGCACAAAAGATCTATGAAATTGAAATTAACGGCCTCATGTCAATAATGAAGAAAGGAGAGACTCCTGAGCTTACATCTGACTTTAAAGAGGCTTTCTCAAGAGTTTTAGATAATGAAAAACTAGATAATGCTTTTAAAGCACTTGTTTTGACCTCCCCAAGCTTATCGGAGCTCATAAATAAACTAGCTGTTTATGATTTTGATCATCTACCTCAAGCTATTCATAGATTTAAGCAGCTTGTTGCATCTAACTTTGAAAGCCAACTTTTTTCACTCTATAAATCTTGTCTTGATAAAGGTGATTTTTCAATATCAACAGCAGCGATGGGGAAGAGAGATTTAAAATCAGTTGTTCTCAATTATTTATTATATACTGAATCAGATAAGTCTTACTTAACTCTCTACAATGAATTTAAAACTGCGGGAAATATGACTGATGAATTTTCTGCTCTGAGCAAACTCACACTTTTTAATAATAAGTATCGTGATGAAGTCCTCAGTTCTTTTTATAATAAGTGGAAAGATGAAACTCTCGTGATGCAAAAATGGATGTCCGCCAATGCCCTTGCAAGTGATGCTAGTCCTAGTAAGCTTCTGGCCATAGCTGGGCTTGATATATTTGATAGTAAAGTTCCAAATCATATTAGGTCACTTTATTCTCAGTTTGCTGTGGGCAACTTAGTTCAAATGAATGCAATTGATGGTTCTGGATATAAATTCTATACAGACTGTATCCTTGAATTAGATAAGGTTAATCCGCAAATTGCTGCTGGACTTGCTCGACGTTTAAATTATCTTGATCGATTAGACTCGACTAGAGGTAAACTTCTTAAAGCTCAAATGGACAGAATATTATCCACAAAAGGCTTGTCCACTGACGTCAATGAGATAGTAACTAAGAATTTAAGCCTATAGCTCCTTACTTTTTACGAACTAAGATAACGGCCTTTTTAAGTCGCTTATTCTTAAGGTAGAACGATAGTCCAATCATTCCAAGTAATCCTGCTGTGCTTGCTAAGTAGATCATATAGAGCCTCCTAATGGGCTTATCGGCTGCTTACACTATTTATTATAACACTAAATACGATAATCTTTAGTTAATTTTCTGTCATTTATTTACTTAAATAAACGTTAGACGTATAATTTAAACCATATTTCAACTAGTTAAATAATCGGAGTAGGATTATGAATTCAAATCATACAACTCAACAGAAGGCGCTCAAGATTAATCTTGATGAAACTGTATATGGTACTTTTGCTGAAATTGGTGCCGGCCAAGATGTTGCTGGTAACTTTTTTAAAGCTGGTGCCGCTTCAGGTACGGTTGCTAAATCAATATCTGCCTATGATATGACATTCTCTGACGAGATATATGGCCGAGAAAAAAGTGGTCGCTATGTTTGCCAAGATAGACTTAAAAAAATGACCTCATATGAATATAACCTACTTGTTGAGAGACTTACGATTAAGTTTCCAGAGAAACGTTTCTTTGCCTACGCTAATACTGTGTCAGCTAGAAACTTTCACGGAACTAATGAGCCACACGGCTGGCTTGGTTTAAGGTTTGTTACAGTACCTGGTGAATACCCTAGTGACCTTGTTCTTCATGTGAGAATGCATGATCAAACCAATTTATTGCAACAAAAGGCCAGCGGTATTCTTGGGGTTAATATTATCGATACCTGCTTTAACCATAGAGACAGCATTGAAGTTATCATAGAAAGCTTAATGCATAACCTTTCAAGAAATAATATCGAAATCGATATGATCGAAGCGACTGGACCTGCTTTTGAACATATCGATAATCGTCTTTTAAATCTCCAGTTAATAGTGAAGTCCTATACTGACGCTGTAATGTTTGATGAGGATGGTAATATTAAACTCGCTAAGGATGAACTTTACCGAAAGAACATTATTGTTACTCGTGGTAGCTACCGTCCACCAACAAAAGTAAATCAAGACATTTTGAAAACAGGTATTGATAATTTTAAAGCAGATATTAAGAATGATGAAATTGTATCCCTAGCAGAGATTACAATTAATCACTTAAAAGAAGATGGGCTACTTCTTCAAAGCGATTTTCTTGCAAGAGTCGATTTACTTGCAAGTTTGGGACAGAAGGTTTTGATTACAAATATGCCTCAGTTCTATAAGCTTACTAATTACATCGCAAAGTTTAAGCCTAATGATATGGCTCTTGTGTTTGGTGTTTATAACTTTATGCAATTATTTGATGAAGATTATAATCAATTGCCTGGAGGAATCTTAGAAGCGTTAGGTCTATTATTTCGTAATAATTTAAAAGTTTACCTCTACCCATACAAAGAGGATGGCGAAAATGATAAATTAATTGATTTAAACTCGATTGAAATTAAAGGTAAGCAAGCGCACCTGTTGGAATATATTAAAAGCACAGGAAATATCAAAGACCTTAAAGGTTATAATGATAAGTTCTTACATATTTATTCGAGAAAAGTCCTTAAGATGATTCGAAATAGTGAACCTGGTTGGGAAGAGTTTGTTCCTTATATCATTGCTAAAACAATTAATGAAATGTGCTTGTTTGGACATCCCTGCGATACGGGAGTTAAAGAGAAATAGGAAGGTTTAAGATATCAAGCTTAGCTTGCTTACTTTTTTTCTCGTACTCTTTCTCAATAAGATTCTTAACATATAAGTACTCATGACCATTTAACTGGTTACCATATTGAAATTTATTTAATACTGCTATTGAATCTCTATTCTTAAATTGTTTCAAGCAGCGATCGACGTTTTTTATAGAGTTTTGCTTACAAAACTTCTTCTGTCTTGTTACCAACTTTAAAACGGATGTATCAATCTTACTTTTCACATGGAGAACTTGATCATTCATTTGTGAGTTCACTTTATCAAAATTATAAAATTTAATTATTGCGATAGATGCATCTGCCTGAAGATCTTTTGTTCTTCTGATATATTCTGACACAGACTCTTTGAGTTGCTTATTATAACAATGCTTATAGTTATGTGAACTCAATGAACAAAATATAATAATCTGCTTCGGATCTTGATATTCTTTATAAAGCTCTACCTGTTCAGGTGCCGAGCTTGCAATAGATCTTGACGGTGTTTGAATTTTTGTAAAGTAGCCCGTTTTGGGTAATGTCTTTTTATTACAACTTGCCAATAAAGAACCAAAAACGAAAAGTAGTAAAGAGTTGATAATTGTTAAAGATATGACGCTTTTGAATTTCATTAATGACCCCCTATGAGGCTTCTCGGTATATATTTCAGAAACTTTAGTCTTTTGCTCGGGTAGTGTTTGATTTGATCAGTATTATAATATAACCTGTTGATATATGGATAACTATCAAATTAAAATCTTCAAAAGTCATACTCATGACCCTTACGAAAATCTAGCGATTGAGAATAAGCTCTTAATGAATATAGCTGAAGATCAAAAGTTTATCTTTCTCTATATCAATTCTCCTTGTGTCGTTTTAGGTCGATTTCAAAATCCTTTTGAAGAATGTGACTTACTTAAGATGAGAGAGAGTTCTGTTAAGTTGGTAAGGCGGCAATCTGGTGGTGGTACTGTTTATCATGACCTGCATAATCTAAATTATTCTTTTATTCATGGAACGAGAGAGCACCATAAAGATATAAATCACCTTATTATCCTTAATGCTTTAAAGAGTTTCTCTGTTATTGCTGAAGCTTCTGGTAGATCTGACCTGATTGTACGGGAAGGTGATGGCCACAGAAAGTTTTCAGGGTCAGCATTTAAACAAAAAAAAGACAGGGCCTTTCACCATGGCACACTTCTTATTGACTCGAATTTACAAAAATTGAATAAATATATTAAGCCTAGGTACAATAAGATTGTCTCCAAGAGTATCAAGTCTAATAGGTCGACAGTTGTGAATCTTTCCGAGCTAAGTATTAGTATAAATATGTCGAGTCTTACAGATGCGATTAAGAATTCATTTAACGACTATTATGGCAGTAACACACTAGTCGAAACAACCAGTGATATAGATATTGATAGTGACTATTTAGGCCTACTCAAAACTGATGAGTGGCTTTATGAGGAAACTCCTAAATTTGAACTAACATTAGAAGTTGGTGGGAAATTAAAAGAAATTGAATTTCCTAAAAAGCGTATATTAAAGACAGCAAAAGAAAATAGACTTATCTAGTGGGCAGCACAGCTTCCACATCCGCCAGTCGATTCTTCTTTCTCAACGGCTTCATTGAACTCCCAGTAGGGAAGGTACTTCGTATTTATATAGACACACGCATCATTTAGGACTTTGAAGTCATTTTGATGTATTTCATTATTATGCTTATCTAGAACGGTAACAGAATAGATAAATTCACAATCCTCATCATTTGGTAGCGCAGTAAGGTTAATAATCGCTTTAAGGTCTTCATTTAGGTATTGTGAGTAATTCCAGTTATTTAGATCAAACATTAGATTCTTACCTTGTATATTTATTTATAGAAAAACGCATCATTTTATTTTGACAAAGTTAACATAAAAATAGTACTTTACCAATCTTATTTAGAGCAATTAGAAGTAAATGAAATCGGAGGATATATGGCAAAGGGGCCAAGAGTTATTGTTACTTTAGAGTGTACTGAAGCTAGAAAAATTGGAAAGTCACCTTCTCGTTATACAACGACGAAGAATAAAAAGACGCATCCAGAGAGATTAGAACTTAGTAAGTATAATCCATTTTTAAGAAAACATACTCTTCATAAAGAAATTAAGTAATTAAATATTTAATACTATTTGGAGGCCACCTATTTATAGGTGGCTTTTTTTATGCGTGATTATCCATTTGACTTCAAACAACTAGATTCATTTTCAAATAGTCTTCCTTATACAAAGTTTACTGAGGAAGAGTTGAATCTATTTCAATCTCTTCAAATCCTTGAATCAAAATATAACTTTCCAGCTGTCAAAAATAATATTGGTAGTTTACTATCTTTAATGGTGAAAATTAACAAACCTAAAACTATTTTTGAAATGGGATCGGGTTACGGTCAAAGTGCTTTTTGGTTTATGCATGGATCAGCTCAAACTATTGAACAACTCATTCTTACAGAAAAAAGAGATGATTTAGTTGAAGAGTTTCATGCACTAAATTGGCCAGACAGTTGGAATGATAAAATGTCATATCACCAAGATGATGCTTTTGAGGTTATTAAAAGTGTAAGCGAAGTTGATTTTGCTCTTGTTGACGGTGTGAAATCTAATTATAAGGACTTCCTTCATGCTCTTGCTCCGAAGATGAGTCAAGGTTCTCTAGTTGCGGTTGATAATTCTTATTGGCGTGGGAGCTTTCTTGACCCTGATCTAGCTTCTAAAAAGAGGTCTGCCGCCAATATTCGTGAGTTGCATGAATTTATTAAAGCTTCTGATATCTGGGAATCAGTTTTTATCCCGTTTGAGGATGGGCTTAGTTTACTACTTAAGGTCTGAGTACTTAATCACAAATTCATTGAGAAATTGCTTGTTTATAACATAAGGATATTTTCTGTCAGATGATGAAACTAGAAAGTATTGTCTCTTCTCAATCTTTAAGTCTTTTATCGCCTTCACAAGGTTAGAGACTTTATAAGTTACTTGCTTGTTATCAAATGTCCTAACTGTTATTCGATAGAGTGGGTTGTCGAGGTAGTTTGTAATAAAGGTTTTAAGTTCTTCATCTTGTTTATCAATAATCATATGTGTCGTTATATTAAGTATTGAGGTTAATTTTTTAGATGTATTCTCTGATGATATTGTATTGTATTTTTTAGCAGACCATACTGAATTTTTTTGCGATAACTTATTAAATGTCTCTTTTGATTTTGCACGATACAGACTAAACTCTTTTACATTATCTATATTCATAGAGAATATTCGAGAGTCAATAAATCGACTTAGCTCATATTTTTCCATTTTTGTTTTAAAGATATTTGTTTGGAAAATATAGTCATGACCAGTTACCGTTATGTATGATGTATTATCAATAGGATTAATGATTCCCACTTTTATGGAAATATTATCATCTAGCTTTGTGGTAAGATCAATTTGAATAATCGGCTTGTCCAAAGAGAAACTTTGAATGTTTATAGGTTCATACTCATGAATTGTTTGTACCTTAATATCTCTCAGAGACTGGATAAGACTATTTACAGTTCGCACTTGAGCGGGCATTACCCTAGGCTCTTTTAGAATCCATAAATCATTTTCTTTTTTGATTAGAAATGTACCGATACGGTTTTTAAAGCGTATGGTTTCAGCATTTGTAAGTATGTCAGATCTAACAGGATTTTTTAGTAATTCAGTCGCTGAAACTTCAACTCGTGAGTCTTGGAAGAATTCAATAAAGCCAAGATAAGTCATTAGCAATAGTAGGAATGAGAGACAGAACCAGGTTGAGTAAATGCTACGGCTTCTTAAGCTTGTAAAACGCATCTAGAATCCTAAGTCGTTAAAGTCATCGTCACTGTCTTCTCCGTCAGATGGCTTTTTAAGTTTCTTTGGTGAAGCTGGTGTATCAGGCTCTACAGATTTAAGAAATTTTCTTAATCTTGTTCGCTCTTCCTCAAATCTAAATTGGAAAGATGCATGAATCCTATGTGTTGGCTTATTTGGGCTGATGACTTTCGAGTTTCTTGTAATATGGGAAGACTTCAAAACTGAAGCTGTTTGGCTAAAATTACTAGGTAGGCAAAACTCAATGACTATTGTTTGGCCATGTAAGAAGTCAGATTTTGCGAAAAACATAATTTCTTGCATATTTACATCTGCTAAAAAAATAAAGCCTTTAAGTAATTTTTCCTCAGGTGGTTTAGCTCTTTCGTATTTTTCTAAACTTATTTTATCATCAGGAGCTGTTTCTGGCCCTGCACCTTGATCAGCAAGCATGGCGGCGGCCATTTCGGCAGCTGCATCGTCATCATCGTCGCTTGCACCTTCTTCAGTTGACTCATCTGATGATTCATCAGCGTCTTTGGTTTCTGCATCTTCTTGATCAGAGCTTTCATCCTCTGGTTTATCTTCAGCTTCTTCCGTCGATTCTTTATCCTCTGATGCGTCGCCTCCATCATCATTTGTCGAATAAATTTTGTTATAAAATTCTTTAATATCACTGATATCGACTTCATTTGAAGGGGTATCTGGGTGCTCTTTAAGTCTTATAGAGATTGCAGATTCAATCTCATCTCTTAGGGTCCAGACATTTATATCTATCTTTTTAACTTCTACTGGGTGATTACTTTTGTTTAGTATATTTGACATAGCTACATGATCTTATATTTTCATTAAAATATCTAGTACTTAACGCTGGACTCTTTGGGTCCGGTATCTCTCGTTTTTGAGAATTTTTCCCCTGAGATTTAATCGATCATTAACTGTATAATCTAAATATAAGAATATTGATTCCAGAATGGAGTTTTAAGGAGAATTCATGAAGAATACATTTGTTATGGCGGTTGCATTTTCACTCGTTTTTTTATTGTCTGCGACTGTTAGCGCAAAGACTCGTGGAGAGTATGTACCAGGAGAGATTATAATTAAGCTAAAAGGTGAATATGCGAAAAAGCTCGTTAAGACGAAAACTTTTAGAAGCTTAAAAATAAAAAACATTATGGACTTGAGCTTTGGAAAATTTGCAGTTCTTAAGACAGATAATAAGAAAGATATCTTGTCTGTGATTAAAGAGTTCTCTAAACACCCAGAGGTTGAGTATGCTGAGCCTAATTACCTTTATAGAGCAATTGGAAAAAAAATCAAAACCCTTACAACTGATCCAAAGTATGGAGATCTATGGGGATTAAAAAACAATGGAAATAATGAGCCAAGGTCTGATCGTGGTAATTCATCACCAAGAGGTGTTGCAGGAGCAGATATAAATGCTGAAAGAGCCTGGACTATTACAAAAGGTAGTAAACAAATTAAAATAGCCGTTATTGATACTGGGATTGATTATAATCATCCTGACTTAAAGGCGAATATGTGGACAAACGAAGCTGAGGCCAACGGGACTGCAGGCGTTGACGATGATGGTAATGGATATATCGATGATATCCATGGTTATGATGTTGCTAATCAAGACGGTGATCCTATGGATGGAAACGGGCATGGAACTCATTGTGCTGGAACAATTGCAGCTGAACATGGAAATGGAATTGGTATTGCCGGAGTTATGGCACAGGCCGAGCTAGTAGGTATTAAGTTTCTTACTGATCAAGGATCTGGATCCACCGAACATGCTATTATGGCGATTGATTATGCTATTGCAGTAGGTGTTGATTTGATGAGTAATTCTTGGGGCGGCGGCGGAGCTTCTCAAGCATTAGAGGATGCTATCGTTAGAGCGAATAATGCAGGGATTGTTTTCACTGCAGCTGCTGGGAATAGTGCTACCAATAATAATAATACTCCACATTACCCTTCGAACTACCAAGTTGATAATGTGATCTCTGTGGCCGCACATAATTATAATAATACTCTTGCTAGTTTTTCGTGCTTTGGTTCTAATACAGTTCATGTGGCGGCACCTGGTAGAAATATTCTCTCAACAACTCCAAATAATCAATACTCTGTTTTCTCTGGAACATCTATGGCCACGCCACATGTATCAGGTGTTATAGGGTTATATTTAGCGCAATTTGGAAAAGCAAAGCCAAGTGAGATTAGAGATGCTTTAATTGATTCTTCTGTTTATGATAAAAGCTATGATCGCAAAATTATCTCAAGTGGGAGAGTTGATGCTTATAACTTTTTAACTGGGGTTGTTACCCCAAGACCCTCAAGGCCAGATGAGTCGGATTGGGTAACTAAGACAGTCGCTGTCTTTGAGTCGGCCCATCCATATTTAATTAATTCTGTTAAGGAGAAAACGTTTTCTGTTCCAGGTGCAAAATATATGCGAGTTATCGTTGATAAGTATGACCTTGAAAGATCATACGACTTTGTCCATGTGGTAAATAATAAGGGTGCAAAAGTTGACTCTATTTCTGGCGATGGTTTCAATTATAAGTCAGAGTATGCTGAAGGGGATAGTATTAAGCTGATCTTTGAGGCGGATAGTTCTGTCACTTTATGGGGATTTATTGTTACCCAAATTCAATATATTAAATAGTCTTCATTGGAGCACTTAAGTATTAGGTGCTCCGCATTGTTTCTTCAATTATCATTTTTCTTATAGAGATATCATTGCTAAAATTTATCTATGAAATTAATCATTATACTTTTATGTATGACTTTCAAGGCTTACGGACAACTAAGCTATGGTGATGGTAGTGAAACTTGTAATTGGACTACCAGTTCAAAGTCACAGCGTATCTACAATTGCTCTTCTGTAAATGTATCTGGCGGGCAAACGATAAATTTTAATGGTGCCAGCGACTATATCATTATTCGCTCTCAGGGAGATGTCACAATAGATGGAACACTTAGTCTTTCTGCAGTAGGCACAACTCCTGGACCTGGTGGAACTGCAGGTGGATCTTGTCCTGTTGGGACTTGTAATGGAGTCAATGGAACTTCAAATAATGGTGGACAGGGCCTCGGTGGGCAAAATGCAGTGAACGGTGGTGCCGGTGTAAGTGCGGCCGGTGGCGGCGGTTCTGGTGCGAGATTTGGAACAGCTGTACTTCCTACAGCGGGTACTTCTGGTGGAACATCAGGTGGAACTGCCGGAACTGGTGCAGCAATTCCAGCAGCAGGCTATTTTCCTGAAAGTGACTTTGTAAGTAACTTTACTGGGGGAGCTGGCGGTGGTGCTGGCGGCTCTGGTGATGATGGAATACTTGCTGAAGAGTCTGGCGGTACTGGTGGTGCTGGAGGCGGTGGTGTCATCATTATCGCTAAGGGTATTGTCACCATTTCTGGTAGTGTTTTAAGCAACGGTAGTAATGGTAGTAACGGAAGTGCTGGTGGTGGCTCTGGCGGCGGCGGCGGCGGCGGTGGCGGCTCTGGTGGTGCCATTTATATTATCGGAGCTCAAGGTGTAAATATAACGGGAACAGTCTCAGCGATAAATGGTAATGGTGGCTCTGGTGGTATCTCTGTTGACACTGGTGGTGCTGGAGGTAATGGTGGATCAGGGCGAATTCGTGTTGATAGCCTTTCTGGTACATACACTGGAGCGGTAACAAATCCACTCGCATTTCAATCCACAATACCCTCTATAATGGACCCTATTTTAGGTGACGGCTTGAGACTTGAGTCTGATATAGAATATAGTTGTAGCTACAAAATTGCGAATGAGTATGGTTTTCTCTATCAATTCTTTATGGGGATTCTTCTGGGGCTAGGACTGCTACAAATTCCCAAGGTATTTCATCGTCTCCGATATTAGCTTTATTTCCATATCCTAATTGGCCAAATGAATTAAGACCAAAACAAATAACTCTACCTTCATCTTTTGTTAATGCACATGTGTGGTGAAGACCTAATGCCACTTGGGATAATGCGATATCAATTTCTACTTTCGAATTCCCAGTTATTGATTCGTTATCACCAATATTATTTTTATTTCCGTGACCAAGTTGACCTAACACTGCAAGGCCAAAACAGTGAAGTGAATCATCTGTCCCGATAGCACATGTATGAGTATTACCAGTTGCAACCATTGATATACCAATACCATTAAAATCAAGGTAAGAAGCTGAATCAGCCGCCTCATCGTCACCAATAGTTGTGTTGCTTCCAAAGCCTGTTTGACCGACTGAATTGGCACCCCAACATCTTACTTGTTGTCCTGAACTTAGAGCACAGGTATGAGACGCTCCAGTTGCTATTTGTAGAACTTCATTCCCAAAAGATACAGCTCCGTAACTATCAGGTGTTTCATCATCTCCAAGATTATCTGTGTGCCCATAACCCAGTTGACCTTGGTTATTAAGACCCCAACACTTTAAAGAGTTAGAGCTCTTTAATACAGCACATGTATGGTAGCTAATCGTAGAGATGTCCATTTGTATTGCATCGTCACCAAGAGCAAGGTTTCCATAGCTTGATAAGTCTTCATCGTCACCAAGATTGTCTGTATGTCCGTATCCAAGTTGCCCAAAATTATTCTCACCCCAACATTTAACTTCTTGGTTTATGAGAAGAGCACAATTAAACCTTGTACCAGCATAAATACTTTTAACAGCTGTACCGAGAGGAACAGATGCAAATGTATCCGCAGTTTCATTATCACCTATATTGTCAATATGACCGAGTCCAAGCTGCCCTCTAGAGTTGTCTCCGAAACACTTCACAGTCTGATCCTCTAAGAGGACACATGTATGTGAGAGTCCAGCTGCAGCATCTACAACTTTTTGACCAAAGTTTATTGCCATCGCACTACTTGGAAGTTCGTCATCACCGATTGTATCTGTATGTCCTTGTCCAAGTTGACCGCTGGTGTTTTGTCCCCAGCACTTTAGACTTCCATCATGTAAAATAGCACATGTATGTGAACCACCGGCAACAAGCTTAAAGACTTGATTAGACACTTCTTCTTTTTCACAATAATTAATTCTAACGACAGAGAACGGATCTCTATCACTGGTTAAGGATACTATATTCAATTCAGCATCATATGTATGATTGGCAGGTGAGCCGTTAACAAGGACCTCAAGTGATGAAGGCTCTAGTAAATTTGTAGAAAGTTGAAAGTCTTGTTCTGGCTTAACTGAAACTTGCGCCATCTTACCTAGGTTCTCTAGACCATCATTATAATCACCATTTGCTAAATCAACTGAGATTCCATTTGATAACTCTATTAATTCTTTGTATCCATATCCAATTTCGTTCTCACCATTAAAAGGTATCGTTTCATTGTTATTATAAATGACACCACCAATGATTAATGGTCTTTGTTCTTGCAGGTTGTTTAGCTCTTCAAATAACTGCTCTGGGTAATAGAGAAGATTATCATCACCGTCTACACAGTGATTATTGTATGAGCTTGTTTCTTTACCTTGTGGATCTGGAACAGGAATAACTCCCTCTGGGAAGTCTGCACAAATATCTTGTTCATCTGCAATAAAGACAATTGCTAAAGCAGCGTCGTCCCTTAATAGACCTTGAGATCTTATAAGATCAAGGTTTGTCGTTATCGCCTCTGTTAGTGAAAGGAAGCCCATCTCACCACCATCGGACGCTCCATCCGTTGCAGGATTTACAAGCTTGGTGTGGAGGCCGCTAATAATGCTGGCAGTATCAAGTATCTGAGAATCAAGAACTAGATCCTCACTACCTTTCTGATAGAGCTTACCTGACCTAGCAGAGTTAGGACCGTGTCCTAATACAACACCAATTCTAAAGTCTATTTCGGCGGGTAAACTATTTATAAATGATGTAAAGCCATTGGCTATACTCGCACGTTCCTCATTGATTGAACCTGATGTATCAGGCACAAGAATGATGTCTAATTTTCTTGTTATTGTTTCTGCCACTGGCGCGTATTGATCTTCATAACATTGTCCAATTTGAACCTGACCTGAGGCGGTTGGATCTGTATTAAACGCTTCATCTAAAGCATCGCTAACTGCTGAATCACCAGATTCCTTACAGGCAACAAAGAGATAAGTGAATAGAGTTATCAAAGAAATCGTTTTTAGCATGATTTATTATCTCATTGCTTAGATTTGAATCAAAACCGCGCAAGAAGGCAAACTCATTCTTATTAGGTTGTTTATTGTCGAATATAGGAGAGTTAAACTTTATTTGAGTTTATATTTTAGACCAATAAGTAGTTGAAAATACTGAATACTTGTATCAAAGTCAGCGCTGTTTGTGTTGGCATTAACGTAGGTTGATGTCGCAAGTACATTTAATTGATTTGTGTAGGAATAATCATAACTTAGCCCAAGTTGATATTGCTGAGCTCCCAGTAGGTGATAATTGATATTTCCAGTGATTATCTGGTTTTTGCCAACTTTTAGAGTTT
The DNA here is from genome assembly GCA_913058265.1 of uncultured Oligoflexia bacterium. Taxonomy (GTDB): domain Bacteria; phylum Bdellovibrionota; class Bacteriovoracia; order Bacteriovoracales; family Bacteriovoracaceae. The sequence goes on along the minus strand of CAJXPQ010000001.1, from coordinate 203,365 downwards.
TCTCATACATGCTACCTATTGAATATATAATCTCAGTTCCACCACTTTCCACCTCGGAATCATTATATTCAAATTGGGTATATTGCTTAAAATGGACCAGCGCAGAGATAGGAAAGACTTTTAATTGTGAGGATAGTTCCAGCTCCCGTAAGTTAAAGTCTTGATCATCAAAAACTTTACCTGCATAACTGGCATAAGAGACTCGAAGATCTTTAAGATAATAGAAATCTATCGGTTTGTTATAATTAATTTTAAAAGCATTATAATGTTGTCCCTCAATGTCTATATTCGGATTTTTTCCTTGAGAGAAGGAAATCTGTGAGGGCCCCGTTTGAAAGCTTACTGTACTATTTGCAAATGTTTTCTTTGGTACAATATTTTTATTTGTTTCAGTTTTCTTGTTATTTTCAAACTCAATACGTAATTTTGAGAGCTCTGAGAACTCGGAGACTCTTTTCCAGAAGTCTGTATAACGTATCCTCCAGAAGTATTGTCCTTCTTTTTTGGGGGACCATGTAAATGAGTTCCTTTTTGTATTAATTCTTTTGACTAACTTTTGTAGATTTTTGTCCTGATATATTTCAACTTCGTATGTTTTAGCATCTTTAATTCTCGGAAATGAAATAGAGGCTTCATTCTTATCGGCTGCATAAGAAATAGGAATAAAGAGGTCAAACACAAATGAAATCATTTTTCTTATATAGTGAGATGTGCTTGATTGCTGCTTAAGTTTAATCTTTAAGTTGGGTAATCTTTTAGGCTTTTCTGGTGGTGGTGTGGGCTTTATAATGACTTCGATAGGGGCTTGCGCGGAAAGACTTCCATTGGCTTCAACTTTCCGTGTTCTCCAGTAAAACGTTCCTACAATTGGAAATGTAATATGAGTGAAGTTTTTACTTCGTATCCTTTTACTCTTTATAATACTTTTAAAACTCTGATCAGTTGCTAGCTCAAAAAGGCTTAGGTCTTGTGCTTTTTTATCCCATGAAAATTTAACCTCTTGGTTGGGGCGACTTAATTCAATTATGAGGGGTTTTCCTAAAGTATATTCTTTCTTTGCTACGGTGAATTTATATTTATCACTCCAGCCTGACTTAATAAATTGCGACGCATACTTACTGCGATAAAAATATTCACCGACTTCAAATTTTTGAGTGTAAATACTTTTTTTACTCAATTGAATTTGGTCGATAGAGTTCATGTTACGATCAAAAGTTTCAATAATTAAAGGAGGAGCTTCCTTGATCTGACTAGTTTTAAATTTAACATTACTGGAGCTTTTATATGTATAAATAATTGTTTGGTTTTTAAGTAAAAAATCTTTTGGTGAAGAGATCTCTTTAACAATTTGAAAGAATTCAGCATCGGTATTATTGACCTTCCAAAAATACTTGCCTGGCCTAAGTTTTGCTCTACTGTTTTTATTTTGAAGGGGAATGAGCTCGCTAAAATTAATGTCTTTTGAAAGCCATAAATCTTCTTTTGATCTTACAGGTTCGTATTTAAAGTCAATGACCTTATATTCTGACTGTATAAAAAATGTTTGTCCTTTTGGAGACAAAAGCTGTGTTGCGCTTATTTCTTGGTTCTTATTTAGAATGACTTTTTGATCAGGCAGTAAATCTAATGATGTATTTTTTTGAAGTACTTTGACCATTCCGGACTTTACTTCAATACTCGTATCGATACCTTTTGTAATAACGACTTTGCTATCAGTCGAAGCTTTAAGAGATACTTTTTTATTATTTATAAGTAGTATTAGTGGGGCAGCATTCTTGGATAAGTCGAGAGTAATGGCCCCTTTTTCTATAAGAACTGAGTTTTCACTTCTCATTCTAATCAAGGATTGTTCATTCAAGTTAAGCTTATTGCCTGAGTTTAAACTGATCGTTGCACTAGAGGCAGCGTTAGAGAATAATCGATCGTTAATTGAAATTTCTGAGTTCGATTTATAAATATCTTCCCATTGAAACTGAGAAGATTTTTTTAACCTGATATCATTTTGGTAAAATCTTAGGAAACCAACCGTTCTAGTACCATCTACTGTGTCTTGGGAATTTAGATAGAGCTTTGAGTAGCTATAAAAGATTAGCATTAAGCCCGACATAACGAGTGCAGTATTAATTGTGTAATGTTGTTTCTTAATATTCATAGTTTTCTTATAAAAATAGGATACTATATTATTAAGTAAAATAAAAAGTTTGTTAGGTTAATATGCAAAAAGTTATCGTTCCAATCTATTTAAAACTAGTGTTTTTCACGCTATGTATTATGGCCATAAGTCTGAGCGCCTATGTCTACTATGCTGTCGATTTATTTAAAAGCGATAAACTTTCATATGTTTTTGAGGCCGTTGATGATTACAACCAATCTGCTGCTGATAAAACCAAAACCACCTTAAATCAAGTGAATTTCTACCTTGAGCAGGCTTCAACATTAGAGGTAAACTCTGACTTTGTGATGGAGCTTCTAAAACAGAACTCAGCTATTTCAGCTTATTTTGAAGCCAATTCTGGTAAGCTTAGTAAAATTATTACTTTTAAGTCAAAAGAAGAAATTTCAAATTTGTACGATTACACTGAATTTGAATCTAATAATAGATTAAATTTTTTATCTTCGTCTGTAGTTATTCAACTTAAAAAAGGTAAAAGTACCTTTGGTTTTCTACTAACAAAGAGTTTATTTTTTAGTAAAGAGAGTGAGCTATATCAAAATTTCTTTATTCATAATAACGTGCAGGTATCAAATCTTGATGCCTTAAATATGGATGAAGTTTATAATTACGTCATTGCTAAATCTAAGATGGGACAAACCTTTAAATATAATCTCGCAGGTAACAATCTAATTGTTTCTGCACGTGAAGTATCCAGGTCTCTATATATAATGACAACAACTAAGTATAGCAAGGCGGTAGCAGCATCAGAGAGATTAAGAGAGAACTCTATATATTTTGGACTGCTCATTGCTGGCATTCTTGTTATCGTGATTCTTTTCTTCTCTCAATTTTTCACAAGACCACTTAATTCACTTACAACTACTGTTAATGAGTTTCTAACTTCTAACTTCAAATCCAGAGCAAAGATTAAAACTTCCGATGAGATTGGCTTCCTTGCAATCTCTTTTAATAAGATGGCGGATGATATCGATAATTACATGCTTGAAATGGAAGAGAAGTTGAGACTAGAGGAAGAGCTAAAGACGGCCAATCTAGTACAATCGCAATTTTTTCCTAAAACCAATTATAAGAATGGTCCTTGTCATATTGAGGGACGTTACCAGTCTGCTACTGAGTGTGGTGGAGACTGGTGGGGTGTTTACGAAGGTCAAGACTATACAGTAGTGATTATTGCAGATGTTACTGGCCACGGAACTCCAGCGGCTTTGATGACTGCAGTTCTTCATAGTGCAATTAATTCTTTACGTTTTTTAAGTCAAAAGGATCCTTCTTTTTTATCAGACTCGGATAAAATTATGAGCTTCTTAAATGCTAGCTTTTGCCATTCTACAGACAAGCTTAATGCTACAGCTTTTGTTCTTTGCGTGACTAACTCATCAAATGAGGCGAACTATTCTAATGCCTCTCACAATCCTCCATATTATTTTGCAAGACATAATCATAATGGAGAAGTAACGAAGTCTGATATTGTGCCTCTTATGGATAAGATAGACCCAAGGCTAGGGGAATTTAGTGAGAGTCACTTTCATAAAACACATTTACAACTGCATACAACCGATAAAATCTTCTTTTATACAGATGGCATCGTTGAGTCAGTTGATATTAATGGTAAAGCTTATGGTCAAAGAAAGTTTTTAAACTCTTTGCTTACTAAGCAATCAGATCCAATTGATAAATTGGTTGATAACGTTAATACTGAGTTTAAGGATTATATAAAATCAGTACCAATCGCTGACGATTACACCTTTGTTGGACTTGAAGTATTATAATGAAACTATATATAACAAAAAATATTCAAGACGAAGAAGTCAACCTTCCCGATGGACTAAGTCGATCAAGCGACGTTACACTCCCAAACTGGATTTATAAAGGGCCTTTGGTTGAACTGTTAAAAGATGGCCCTTCAACTTTCCATAAATTAATACCATTAAACTATTTAAACCTGTATGGCGCCGAACCTATCAATCCTTCTGGTGATATTATTTTTTCCCATAGCTTTAAGAGGGAGAGTTCTAGTGATGTCTATAATATTATTTCGAAGTGGTTGGATACGAAACACTTTGATAATAGCTTCTCTGATCTAAAGTCTTATTTAGTTATGGTTATTTCTGAGTTGGTTCGAAATGGCATTATTTTGAATCTTCAAGGTGACACCTATTTTGCAGTCGAACTAGCAGTCATCGAGAGCGAGGATGATGTCTTCATTACCGTAAAGGATTTCTTTGGACTTTTAAAAAATGAGAATATTACATCACGTTTAAAGGATGTGGCAAAAAGTGGCAACTATGAACAAAAAGAATCCGGTGCTGGACTAGGGCTCTTTATGGTCGTCAACTCTGTGAACTCGATTCACTTTGAAGTTGTAAAGAAGACTACGACGCTTATAAGCTGTCGTATAAATAAATACAAAAGATTAAAACAATTTAAGCAGAAAGAGACTGCATTATTTTTTAGCGAAAAGGATATTTAATGTCGAGCTTGCAGATTTTACAAAAAGAAAATACAGAAGGAGATTTAGTCATTTTGTTTACTGGCCAAATCAATGAAGACTCTGATTTTTCCTCCCTTGAAACTCTAGAGGGGCAAAAGTTGATCTTAGACCTAGATGGTATAACTCATATTAATTCATGTGGTATTAGGGATTTAATTGAGTTTCAAAAATCGAACTTTAAATTTGATGCAGTTATTTATAAAAACTGTCCTCAGGTAATCGTGGAGCAAATGAATATTGTTTCTGGATTTATTCATCCTAATGGCGTTGTTGAGTCTTTCTATGCACCATATTTTAATCAAGCGAAAGATAATGAATTAAAGATTCTCATTTTCCCTAGCGAGGTCGTTGGTGGCAAGGCACCAGTTAAAAAAGATGATGATGGCAATGAATTAGAGTTTGATGACATTGAAGCGCAATATTTTAATTTTCTAAAGGGATAGCCATGAGCTCAACATATGATATTTTTGACCACTTACAAAATCCAGTCATTGTCGTATCTCATGAGGGAGATATACTCTATTTTAATTTTGTATGTTCTACCTACTTCAAACTTCCACCAAGAAAAATCACCGCCTTTAAGAACATTTTAGAACTCCTTGTGGTCGCTGATTTCGATCTTTTAGAAGGTGTTCAGAAGTCCCTTAAGAGCGATGGTCCCTATGTAAGCCCTGAGGTAGCTCTTAATCTAGTTGAATCTATAAATACGGTAGTTTTTAAGTTCATTCCGTTGAATAATCAAGTGATTATTCATTTGCAGGACTTCTCCATTGAAAAGCATTTGCACGAAAAATATAAGCAACAAATCATTGAACTCAAGTCTACACACGATCAAATCGTAAAATCTGACAAATTGACTGCCCTAGGTGAGATGATTGCTGGGATTTCACATGAAATTAGTTCACCGTTAACTGTGGCCGGAGATAGTTTGCTTGCTTTATCTAGCTCTTTAGATGAGAAGAACTTTGTCGATGCCTCTATTCAACTATCTGATTTAGCGGAAGAGTTTCATCGCATTAAGCAGATTATCTCTAATATGCAAGCATTAACCAGAAATCGAGAAGATGTGCTTACTGTTATAAATCTATCTGATGTGATTAAAGATTCAATTGATTTTGTAAAAGGCTTAGGCGTACTTAAGGATATTAAGCTTGATTTACAAATTGATCAGACACTTATTCTTGCAAATGCTGGCAAATTACAACAAGTACTTATAAATTTAATAAAAAATGCCGCTGATGCTATGAGTTTTGTTGAAGAGAAAAAACTTTCGATTCATATTTTAGCGGATGACTTCACTGTAAATATTAATGTCACGGATACTGGCGCTGGTATTAAAGATCCAGAAAAAGCATTTGAAATGTTTTATACCACGAAAGAGTCTGGAGAAGGGACTGGATTAGGCCTGGCAATCAGCCAAAAAATCATGAATGCTTTTCACGGAAATATTACAATCTTGCCATCAGATATTGGAGCGAAGATAAATTTATCTTTACCAAAACTTGATCTTGAAACATTTACTACGACAAATAGATACTTAAGTGGAGGAGGAGATACTGAAGATCCTAAGCTTATCGTATTTTCTGATAATGTTGTTGAGTTGGGGCAAATTTATGACCATTTCTCTGGTGATAATATTGTTCTCATCCTCACGGATAACCCTCTAACCTTTCAGGGTTTGTGTGACTCATATATGGTTGACGCTTCTATGAGTTTTTCTGAGTCTGTAAAAAGTCCAGATAGTATCTTTAGAGACTTCTCAGGAAAATCCTTTGATGAGGTTAAGAAGTACATAGGTGAGGTTAAAAATGGATAGAATTAAAAACAGCTATTCCATATTGATCGTAGAGGATGAAGAGAAAATTGCACGAATATTAATGATGTATTTAGGTCTATACTCGAAGTTCACTCATGTGATTCACGCATCTGATGGCGTTCAAGCAATGTTAAAGCTAGGTAATCAAGAGTTTGATTTAGTGATCACTGACTTAAGTATGCCTAAAAGAGATGGCCTGGATTTTATTGATACTCTTCGTAAAATTCCAAAGTATGCAAATCAGAAGGTTATTGTTGTTTCTGGTTGCTTAACTCAAGAGAAGGCTCAAGAGTGTATTAAGCGTAGTGTGCGACACATTATTGTAAAGCCCTTTACAGCGAGGCAAATACTCTTTAAAACAATTGGCCTTCTAAGAGCGGAGGAGTTTCCAAGAGCTATTGTGGATCAAATACTAGAGAAGACTGCAAAACGCTTTCTTGAGCGTAATATTGATTCCCAGAAGGCGATTCTTACTGAGCCTCAGGATGAGTTTGAAAATGTGCTTGAAACGTCAATTGACTTCGAAGATGATAAATAATTCACTGTAAATTCTGCCTAGTGACTTTTTGTTCCGGTCAAAGTGGCCCTTTCTCCTTATGCACCACTAGCTTCTATAAATTTTCAGGTACTTGGCCTGTCTTATTCTTGGCACGATTCCTGCTTTATAGTATGTAAGCCGCTTGGAGGTATCTTAAATACCTAAAGCCCTACCTCAGATTAGTTATGAATATATCTAATCTCCCACAGAATCTAATAAAACCTTGATCTCTGAGCGGCCTAAATTTTCCTTCAAATTCCTCTAATTTCTAAAACATCTACATATTAAAACTATCTCTTTTAAAAATTCTTAGGAGTATTCATGCATAAATTATTTTTAGTCTCAACTCTCTTGTTGTTAATTGCATGTGAGGAGGAATCCTCAATTAATAATCGCACCGTTGAAATTCAAGTTTCTAGTAATAGCCTAATATGTTCCGCTTTTAAGTATAATGAGGATATTATTATTACTGCTGCTCATTGTGTCGATGATTCATCAGTAAAGACTGTAAAAGTGGCTGGAAGGTCTGTTTCTGTTCAGCAGGTGATTGTTCATGAGGAATGGGATCCTAAGTTGGTCCGTAATGATTTAGCACTTATTATCTTAGAGAGGGGAGATATTACTTCCGATATCAATCTCGGACTAAATGATCTTCAGGTAGGAGATGGTTTAAGATCGATTACTTTGAAAGATGGAAAAAAGAAAAATAAAGGGCATACAGTATTTCGTTTTGATCTAGATCGTATACGTTTAAAAGATAACTCGAAAAATGATGCCATTTGTAACGGAAACTCTGGTGGCCCTGTTTATTATGTAGAAGGTGATAGCTACACTCTTGTTGGTATTGCATCTGGAATAACGAAAGTTAGGAATGATTGTAATGATGGTGGTGATACCATTGTTGTCGACATTAATAAGCAACGTGATTGGATTTTAGCAAATATTCTCTAGTTACAAGCACCGTGGTCTAATACAGTATGTTTTGTGAAAACATTACTCGTCGAACCTTGAAAGTTAGCGATGGTATTGTCCGTATTTTTACTGTAGAAATTGGAGTGAACCTCTAACTTAAGACACTCTAGGCAATAGTTTCTGAACAAGACCAAGTTAGCTTCTCAGCTATAATAACTATGAGGAGTTAAAGATGAAGATACCAACAGGCAGACCACATAAGCTGCCCTATGAAGTAAGAAAGACGATTGATGAAGCTGTTGTGGCCAGAGAGATGACTTACAGACAAGCTGCTACAAAGTATCAGATATCAGCAGGAGCAGTATCGACTTGTGTTAAGGAATTTAAAGGTGGAGGGATAAAGAAAACGAACCCTCCAAAATGGCTATAAAATCAGCAAAAGAGTTATAAAGAAAGGCTTTAGAGCAAGAGAACCTGGCCTTAAAAGCAGAGCTTGGAGATTTATATCTTCAAAATAAAATGCTAAAAAAAGCCGAAAGTTACATAAAGTGGCTGAGAAGCGAATCTTTATCAGTAATAACCTCAGAGAACTGGGAACAGTACAAAGAGGATGCAAACTGATGGGTATCTCAAAGAGTAGCTATTATTATCAAGCTAAGAAGAAAAATACTGACCTTGATTGGAAAGAACGAATAGAAAAAATCCACGAAGTCTTTCCGGGTTATGGGTATAGAAGGATTGAAAAGAAACTTAGGATTGATGGTTATATTATTAATCATAAAAAAGTTCTAAGACTTATGAAGAAGTTTGAAATTGAAAGTTCTCATGTGAGGCGAAAAAATCAGTTCAAGTATATAAAAAGTTTAATGATGGACGGCCATTTGAAAATCTCCTTCGAGATATTGAAGTTAAAGATATAGGAGAAGCTTGGGCAACGGATATTACTTATATAAAAATTAATAATAGTTTTGTTTATTTGGCAGCAATTATTGATATTTATTCTAGGGTAATAGTTGGTTGGGCAATATCAAAAAAGATGGATTACGCCCTTTGTATAAATGCTGTGGACTCGGCACTAAGTCGCAGGGATATAAAAGAAAATTGTATTCATCATAGTGACCAAGGCTCTCAGTATAGATCACATGAGTATGTGAAGTACCTTAGGGAATGTGGGTTTAGAATAAGCATGTCAGATAAAGGTAGTCCGACTCAGAATGCTTTCATTGAAACTTTTTTTAAGACTTTGAAATATGAAGAGATATATTTTAGAGGATATAAAACAATACAGGATGTAATAAAAAAGCTTCCAAATTTTATTGAGGAAGTATATAACGCCAAAAGACTCCACTCATCACTGGGTTATAAGAGTCCTTTAGCATATGAAAAAGAATTAACTGATAGAGCTAGTTAGGCTTGTTCAGAAATTAGCTGGAGGATTGTCCGATCAACAGGGTTCACTCTAAATATATGAGCATCCAATTTAACTTGGGTGCTTTTTTACTAGGAATAACTCCGCTACAAAAAAGTACTAAAGAAACTGTTCGATTTTGCATTCTTTAAACCTAAGATGCAAAACTATTCTTAGAATCACTCTTGCCCTCAAACACTTTTTAAACCTCTTGAGTTGAAAGTTTAACTCCTATCTAAGCTCAATTGGATTTAAAGACTTTAAACAGTATTACTTTGTTCTTCCAGAGTCCGGGCCATTCCTTATTTGTGTGTCTTTTTGTGATTGGCAGGTTTTGAGGTACTGATGCCCGAAAGTACTGACTCGATAACGACTTAAAGCGATTCATAAAATAGTCTCCTTCCTTGATAGGATTTATCTTGTTGAGGAAACTGTTCTTAAGAATTCAATTTGGGTGTCTTTTTCTATGTGGAAATACGTAAATTAGATTAGTTAGGAAGATCTTCAGAATTATCATTCTTAACAAGACTTAGCTTAACTGCTTCCTTTATGCTTTTCGCGGGCATTGAGTTGTCATCATTCTCTTCGCGCCAATCTTCTGTAACCATGGCGGCATTTGCAATTTGACTCTCAAATTTTAACATTCCTTCCATTTGGTGGCGGATGCTTTCTGTCACTCCAAGTTTTGTTTGGATTCTTTGTACTGGAGATTGCTTTGAAATACTTGTTAGAATTCTTTGTATCACTTCATCTCTGGTATCCATAGTGTATGAATCATATACAAAGCCACTAGCTTCGAGCTTTCTAAAAGGAATTGCTTCTGCAGATAAAAGCCAATTTTTTGCATTAGCATGACCAACGATGTGTGATAGCCCAATCATTCCACCAGAGCATGGGATTAAACCTAGTTTGGAGTGCTCAAAAGAGACTTCACATGAACGGTTAGATACTCTAATATCACATGCGGCAGCTAGCTCACTTGCTATGTTTTGCGTTCCCATTTGCATATCAATAATGACTGTTTGAGGAAGACACATTAGCGCCTGATTGATAAGTTGCAACTTTCTAGTAAATTTCTGTAGTTTATCGATTGTTAATTTCTTTAGAACTCTTTGATTATAACCATCGGAGAAAATATTCGTTGATGATTGTAGTAGAATTGTGTGAATTTCTACTCTCGTTGTACACCAAGCTAGCAGGGACTCAAGTTCAAATAACATTTCCATGGAAAAGCTGTTATTCAGTCGATCTCCATTAAGAGTGATAACTAAGGATCTAGTCCCTTTTTCTAAGCGAGTTTTAAGTGTTTGGTAATTAAAAAGAGAGTTCATCATCCTTCCTTGGTCAATGAAATTAAAATAAGCATCCTTGCTTACATACTAATTTTTTCGTGAATTGGGATGAATGTCAATTAGAGTTAAGACTATGTTAGAAGATTAAATTATATTGAATACTTAGCTATTTTCCAACTGATTAAGTCGGTAATTTTTTCCGTGTCTTATATTTTATAAGGTGAATTATGCGTGATCAGCGGATTCTAAGTACTTTTCAGCTCTCATTGCGGCCATGCATCCAGTTCCAGCAGCTGAAATAGCTTGTCTGTAGTATGAGTCTTGAACGTCGCCACAGGCAAATACACCAGGTATATTAGTGTCTGGATGTTCACCTTTTGTAATGATAAAGCCGTGATCATCAAGATCGATTTGATTGTTCAAAAATCCAGTATTAGGTGTATGTCCAATTCCCATGAATAGACCATTCGTTTCTCGGACTGTCTCTTCACCAGTTGTGGAGTGTGTGACTTTGATTGAATTAACTCCACCATCGTCCGCCATAATTTCCGTTACTGAGTGGTCCCATAAAATTTCTATCTTTGGGTTATCAAAAACTCTTTGTTGCATTGGCTTTGAGGCCCTAAAAGTATCTCTTCTATGTACGATAGTGACTTTACTTGCAAACTTAGATAGGAACATAGCTTCTTCCATTGCTGTGTCTCCACCTCCAACTATATGTACCACCTGGTTTCTAAAGAAAAAACCATCGCAAGTTGCACAGGCAGATACGCCTTTACCAATTAGTTCTTTCTCGTTTGGAAGTCCAAGGTACTTGGCACTTGCTCCAGTTGATATGACTACAGTTTTTGCTAAAAATTTATCCCCGTTTTCACATTCAATTGCAAAAGGCCTTTTAGAGAGATCTACACTTGAAACATGAGTTGTTAGGTATTCAGTACCAAAGCGTTCAGCTTGAGCCTTCATATTCATCATTAGGTCTGGTCCCAAGATTCCATCAGGAAAGCCTGGGAAATTCTCAACATCAGTAGTTGTTGTGAGTTGTCCACCTGGCTCGTGCCCCATAATAACAAGTGGCTTTAAGTCTGCTCGTGATGCGTATAGTGCTGCCGTATAACCAGCAGGTCCTGATCCAATAATGATAATTTCTCTAGTTTCCATGAGTTTACCTTCTAATAAAGTGTGATTATTCTTGAGTTTCTGTTGTTGCTGCTGCTTCAGCTTCAGCTTGAATTTCAGCCTTAAGGCCTAGTTTCTTTTTGACATCGTCAGGTCTGTCATCCATCTCAGCATTCATGTCATACCAAGAGGCAACACTCATCAATTCATCAGGATTTTCAGCTTTTTCAGTTAGTATATAACTCTCACCGGTAAGTGAGCACTCATATTTATAGGTTTTCTTCTCTTTTTTACGCTTTGCCACAAATGACCTCTTTAAAAACAAATTGTTGATTAATGTACTAGATTTATAGATTAATTAGGATTGTTTTACAAGTAGTGAGGTTAGCTAAATGTTTAATTTATTTTAGATTATTTAACGCAAAGGGTTTTCAAATGACGCTAAAGGTATAAAAATAGATGTATATATTAGTAAGTTAAAGGACAAGGATGACCATTAGCATAAAATTCATCATAATATTAAGCCTTACAATTTCGTCAGCTTTTGCAATTGATGATTCAATTGTCATCATTCAATCTATGTCCTCTTCCGGAAAAACTATCTACTTAGATCGAGGAGTCGTTGATGACCTGGGAGATGATGACTACGGAATCCTACTTACTAAAGAGGAAGTAGATCTAGGTAAGTTCGTATTTAAACCTGTTGCAAAGTTAAGAGCTGTAAAAGTTCTAACAAATCAGTCAGTGTGGATAGTTTATAAAGAGTATCTTCCGAATATCTTAAAAGTTGGAAGTAAACTTGTGCTTTTTGCAGAATCAAAACTACTTAAAGGAAGAACGAACTTAAATATCAAACGATCAAGCCTTGTCACACTTGATGATCCCACGAATGAAGTCAAAGACTTCTTATTAGGGGGCGATGATCTTGCTATTAAACAAGCAGATTACAGAGCGATTGAAATTACCCATAAAAAGAATAAACATTTAGGTGTGGATGTTGACCTTATTGATATAGATAAGTGGGAAGATCGTATGCTTGATGGAAAGCTCTATGTAGATGGTATTTACAGGAGCCCGCATGCAAAACAATTTTCTGAAAGAAAGAGAGTTCACACCTTTGAAAAAATGGTTGTTGCTTTTCTTGAGAAATATAATGACCCCTTATTTAATAGGAATAGTTTTTATAAGGAGCAAGAAAGATCCGTGGACGACTTACCTGCCGCTTCAGTTTATCAAAGGTATATGGAACAACAGGATAGAGAATTAAGAGATACCGCTGCAAAAGAGGAAAAGTTTTATCGGGACGTGAAAGAGAGAGGTGAGGCTTGGTCTGAGGGGTACTCTGATGATGAACTTGCTGAGTTACTTACGAATTTAAATGTTACCCAAGAGAAGAAGCGAAGAATGGGAATTATAGCCTATAAGCATGATTATCAGGCTTTCGCATCATTTGGCATGAACGTTATAAACAATGAGAATGTGAACGACTCAGATACAACTGAGCAAAATAAATATGATTTTGAACTCTCACTTGAAACATATTTTCTCAAGAGGTTCAAAAACCTTAAGCGCATTACTTTAGAGGGATCTGTCCGTAGGTCAAGAGATGCTTACTTCGGTGGTAACTTAAACGTTAAAAGTATTGAGTACAGTATGGCCGGACACGTGAATTGGTACCCTTTTATGAGGGCCAGTGCTATTGATACTAATATTTATTATTTTACACTACTTACTAGATACGGAATTGCGAGATTGACTAATAACTCTGCCCAGGAAGCTGGTAATTATCAACTTTTTACAATTCCTGGTTTTCGTTTTGGTCTGAAGCATAACTTCAGAAATACATATGGTTTCCGCTTAAGTCTTGGTTATGAAGATATCAGGGCCGAAAGAATGGAGAGAAATGACGATGCTGGTAGCCTCCCAGATCGTGCAACTTATAAAGAAGGCAAAGTCGCTATTGGTTTAAGTAAATTTTTCTAGGATATATTATGAAGATGTTATTATTTATTATTTTACTTTCATTCTCAACTCTAACTTTTGCGTTGGAAATAGATGAAAAATTAACATTAAGAATTGTAAATACTTCTGTAAGTAAAAAAACAATCTTAATTAATAGAGGAATTGAGGATGGCCTAAAACAAAGTGACCATGCAAAGTTTTATGTTTCCGAAGGTGTTGTGGCGAGAGCAGTCTGTATAAAACTGTCACCGACGAGATCAGTGTGGTCTATTTATAGAGTCGTTGCTAGTGATTTTATTAAAGATGATCAAGTCATGAAGTTAAAGATTACTCCTCCAGTCAAAATTACTAAAGATGATTCTCGTATGCTCGTGAAAGAAGACATTGGTGCATTTGTTTCTAAAGATCCGAGAGACCTTGGGATTCCACTTGCGGATGGTGCAGAAGACTTAGGTGATACTTTAGGTTTAACCAGGAAAGACCTCGATATGATGGAGACGATTACAAGTCTTCGTAATAAAAATAGAGAAGTATTTGGAATGGTTTATTACTCATCTGATGCTGTTGAATCTACAGGAAGTAATAATAATACTAAGTTTACATCTACGGAGGATAATCTTTCTTTGAAGATTGGTGGAGAGTATTACTTTAGAGACGAGACTAAATGGTATTCTAGAATTTCAATTCTAGGTTCATTTAGTCTAAATAGAAGTTCAATTATGGCCTACCAGGGAGCAACCGTTCAAGAGAACTCTAGTGAGTTTGGATTTGGTGGAAACTTTTATCTTTTTGAAAGACCTTCTAGTGTTCATAAATTAATTTATTCTGTTGGTTATATATTTGCCCTAGGTTCTGCAAATTCTACCTACACACCAGGCAAGGAAGACCTTAATGGTGAGAGCTTATCGCTGGATGCATCAACTCTTTCTCATACATTCAGCGCTGCTGCTAAATATTATACGACTTATGGCTTTGGTGTAAGGGCCGAGTTCTTGTATCGTCTACATGGTGAGGAATTCTCTGCAGATGAAAGTGCTACTAAGTATACAAGAACAAAGGTTGGGCCTAAATTATTACTTGGACTTGGGTATAGATTTTAAGTCAACATTATCTAGCATATTACTTAGCTCATCATTATTTAAATGTCTGGTTGAGGGAAAAGATAACCTTCTACTTATAAGATCTTCGCGAGTTCTGACCATTTCATTATCAATAACATCTTGTATATTTGCTTGAGTTATTTTTTGCCCAAATGGATCTTTTACAACGGATGTAGTTCTTAGGGGTCTTAAAGTTATATCTTTCTGGTGCTTAATTCCCAAGCTTTTAAATAGTTTTTTATTTATATCAAATGCCATTCTTCTAAATGTCGTATATTTCCCACCAACAATAACGAAGAGATTCTCTTGCGGCTCTAGGACCTTGTGTGTACGAGATGTTTTTGAGCTAGATGTACCAGCTCTTACTAGAGGTCTAACAGCAGAAAAACTTGAAAGAATTGCATCCTTGCCAACATTTGAGGTAGGGAAGTATTCGTTTACCGATTCGAGAAGGTAAGTAATTTCTTCTTCTGTGGGCTGTATGTCTAGAAACTCTTCATTTGGATCTAGTGGTGTTTCAGTCGTTCCTACTAAAATCGCATTCCTCTGAGGAATCACAAAAATAATACGCATATCTGCCGTTTGAAGTACCATGGCGTCTTTGATTGCAAGTGCATCTTTTTTTAACCAAAGATGGGTTCCCTTTGAGGGGAGTATCAGATTATCCCAAGGGATATTTAGTTTTTTCATAACTTGATCTGTAAAAGGTCCAGTGGCCATGATTACAGATTTTGAGAATTTAATTTCTTCTTCACCTGAGAGAACATCTTGATATGTAACCTCATAGTGATCATTATTCTTAATTAGTTTTATCACTTTTTTATAGTTTAGCGCCTGGCAATTAGGATTATTTAAAGCATCGTAAATACATTCAAGTCCTAACTTACTGTCATCCACTATTCCATCAAAATACATACCAGACCCTCGAAGCCCGTCTGACTTCAGCCCTGGTATTGCCTTTAATGTGTTCTTCTTATTGTAGACTTTGTGTGAGCTATTCTTAAAAAGAGATAAGAGATCATAAAGAAAAAGGCCTATTCGTAAAAACGGAAGTGGCCACTTACTTTCTTTATAAATAGGTAAATAGAAGGGAACTTCTTTACTGACATGAGGTGTGAGCTTAAGCCATAGATTTTTTTCTTTTAAGGCTTCAAAAACAAGGGCAAAGTCCATATTTTCAAGATAGCGTATTCCACCATGTAGCATCTTTGAACTGCCTTGGCTTGTTTGGGAATTAAAGTCAGCTTGATCAAGTAGAAGTGATTTTAGTCCATGAAGTGAGTGCTCTCTAAAAACGCCAGCACCAACAATACCACCACCAATTATAATCGTATCATAAATGTCATCTATCTTTTCTCTATCCAAACCATATTCCCCGAGCATTGTATTTGATATATTGTATCATGACTTTGAAAGTCTTGGAGAGGAAGAGGTGTAACCATGAAATTAACGCCGACAAGTCCATTAGCTCGATTGCTCATAGCATTGTCTTTAAGCTTGTCTAGAAGGTTTTTGTAGATATTGTCGACTTCTAAATGTGACCCTTTTGTTGATTCGTCTAGCAAATGTACAAAGTTGTCCCCCGGGTGTTGGGAGTTAGATGCCAGGTAATTTTCTCTTTTTAGGCGATAGTTTTGTATCAGTTTCTTATCCTCATCATGCATTTTCTCAATGAGTTCATCCTCAGCTCCTGAAGGTTTCAACTCATTGGCACTTATTTGAGTAGACCTGGTAATAATACCAAAATGTTTTTTGATAATATGACCTTCAATTTGAGGAAGAGTCGTTGCAAGTATATTTTCTTTTTCAACTGCTTTGAAATTAAAGTGATGCTTCTTATTATTGAGTATACTTGCTTTGGTGAGTAGTCCACGATCTTCAGAGTCATAGCTCTTAGGTGGATTAATTTCCTCTGTCAGGCCCATTAATATCTCAACATCAAAACGTCTGAGTTTGTGACAAAGGATGATCGCACAATATTCACTAATTCGAGAAACAAGATACTGCCCATCAGTTAGTGATTTTGTTACTTGCTCAATGTCACTTTCTGAAACGATTTCAACTTCCTTTAAAATCGTTATAATGTCTTCAACATCTTCTTTATATCTTGGGTTTTTAAGGATGACACTAAAAGGAGGATTCCCCTCTGATGCAAGAGTAGAGTATGTACTTTTTTCTCCGAACTCAGTGACATCATCAAGGTTTTGAGTACCACTCCAAGGCTTTTCTTCGGATTCTCTTTCTATTGGAGTTCTTTCAGGTACTGATTGTTTTAACTCTTTCTCTTCTTCTTTCTCTTCTTCTTCAAATAGAACTTCAGCGCTAGCTGAAATCAATGTTTCCTCAGAGTCTTCTTCCGGGAAATATGATTCATCTATTGTTGATTCCTCAAACTCATCATTGAACTCGCTATTGAAGTCATTATTTTTAATTTCAGTTTCAGTATCAAATGAAGTTAACCTACTATTAAGGTCGTCATCTTGATCCTTAAGATTAGTATCGAATACACCTTCATCCTCTGAGAAGTCTGGCATTTCGAAGTCCGGAGTTTCAAAGTCTGGAGTTTCAAAGTCATTTTCAGGCGAGGTAAACTCTGGTGGGGGGTCCTCATTTGCAGCAAATAGCGGAGGGGTTTCATCTTGAAGTTCATCAAGATCCTTTGGTAGACCCGGGATCTCTTCATCTGTATTCAGATTCATTGAATCAGCAAGATCGTCTAAGCTAGTAAAGTCTTCGTCATCCTCAATACCATTTAAATTGGGAAGATCTTCAATGCGAGTAATGTCCTCATCGTTATCATTGCTCAAATAAACTCCTAAGCGCCGTGACAGTGCTTGAACTTTTTACCAGAACCACAGGGACAAGCATCATTGCGTCCAACTTTGACTGTCTTACGTTGTACAGGTTGTGATTTCTGTTCTTCAGCTCTTGCTTTGGCCTGTTGTGATCTTTTATGTGCTTCAAGTTGCGCTTCTAGCATCGCTTGTTGTTGTTTCTTGATGCTTTCAATCTCTTCAGGCGTGTACAGCCTTACTGAGAATATTCTTTCAACAACAGCACGTCTTATTTCAGTCTTCATATTCTCAAACATATGAAAAGCCTCTCGTTTATATTCTACAAGAGGATCTTTCTGACCGTATGATCTAAGGTTTATACCTTCTTTTAATTGGTCCATATTTAGAAGGTGATCTTTCCAAAGTTGATCAAATGTTGAAAGTAAAACTTCTCTTTGAGTTATTGTCACTTGTTCTGGATCATATTGTGAAAACTTTTCATCCAGAATATTACTTGCAGTAACAGTCATATACTCAACTAAATTTGATTTATGTTTATCAGAACATTCAACGAGAGTTAATTTTTTATCAGTCGCAAATATATTGGCAAAACCTTGATCGATATCGTCCCAGTTCCACTCATTTAATGGAGCTTTGGCATCAGGACGATAAAAATCTGTGAGATTTTCAGCGACTTCATCAATCATCTCATTTACTAGTTCACGGTTACCGTCATCACTTAGAATTTCCGTTCGAAGTTTATAAATAACTTTTCTTTGGGCATTCATAACATCATCAAAATCTAGTAGATGTTTACGAATATCAAAGTTATGACCTTCAACTCTTTTTTGTGCTTTTGCAATTTGGTTTGATAAGATTTTAGCTTCGATAGGTTCATCTTCTTTAAGTCCCATCTTTTCCATAATACCTTTGACTTTGTCTGAGCCAAAGATTCTCATTAAATCATCTTCAAGCGATAAGAAGAACTTTGAGGCACCGGGATCACCTTGTCTTCCAGATCTACCCCTTAGTTGGTTATCTATTCTTCTTGATTCATGTCTTTCAGTTCCAAGAATGTAGAGACCACCTGCTTCTTTTGTTCTTTCACTTAGCTTTATATCGGTACCACGTCCGGCCATATTTGTTGCGATTGTTACTGAGCCAGCTTGTCCTGCATTCGCAACAATTTCAGCTTCTCGCTGATGCTGTTTTGCATTTAGGACTTCATGTTTGACGCCGAATTCATTTAGATAGTTAGATATTATTTCTGACTCATCAATTGTTATGGTACCAACAAGTACTGGTTGATTTTTTTCATGACAAACTTTAATCAGTTCTGCTACAGCCTTGTATTTACCTTGCTTAGTTCCGTAAATAACATCAGCATGATCAAGTCTTGCGATTGGGAGGTTTGTTGGGACTACTACAACTTCTAAGTTATAAATTTTTCTAAATTCTTCGGCCTCGGTGTCTGCAGTACCTGTCATTCCAGCTAATCGATTATATAGTTTAAAGTAATTTTGAAATGTAATTGAGGCAAGCGTTTGGTTTTCAGACTTTACTTCAACACCTTCTTTCGCCTCTATCGCCTGGTGAAGTCCATCCGACCAGCGGCTTCCTTCTTTAAGTCTTCCGGTGAATTCATCAACGATAATGACTTTACCTTCTTTAACAACATACTCTTTGTCTGCGTGAAAGAGTGTGTGAGCTCTTAAGGCCTGATTAACATGGTGAAGTTTATCCATATTTTCAATATCAAAAAGATTATCGACCTTTAAAAGCTTTTGAATCTTTACTATTCCTGCATCCGTTAATACCGCCGTATGAGATTTTTCTTCAATGGTATAGTCTGTTGCAGGGTCAAGTTCAGGGATTAGTTTATCGATTACTTGGTAGAGTTCTGAATTATTTTCTGATGGACCTGAAATTAAAAGAGGTGTTCTTGCTTCATCAATTAGAATTGAATCTACCTCATCAACAATACAGTAATTATGTGGTCTTTGAACATAATCTTCAAGATCAAATTTCATATTATCTCTAAGGTAGTCAAAGGCAAATTCATTGTTTGTACCATAAGTGATATCGGCTTTGTAGGCATCTTGTCTTTCATCATCGTCCATATCGTGAACGATACACCCTACAGATAATCCCAACCAGTTAAAGAGTTCACCCATCTCTTTTGCATCTCTTGAAGCTAAGTAGTCATTTACAGTAACCAAGTGAGCGCCTTTTTGAGATAGGCCATGAAGGTAAAGGGGCATAGTGGCGGTTAAAGTTTTACCTTCACCCGTTTTCATCTCTGCGATCTTGCCTTCACTGAGGACAATTCCACCAATCATTTGAACATCAAACTGCCTCATACCCGTAACTCTAACACTGGCTTCTCGTACGGTCGCGAATGCCTCAGGAAGTAGCTCTTCGATTGTGGCACCATTGTTCAGCATCTCTCTGAGCTTAGGCGTTTGTGCTTTTAGTTCATCATCAGATAATTTTTGCATCTCTGGCTCAAGGGCGTTGATTTTTTTTAAAAGCGGTTGTAAGGCTTTTACGTCTCGATCTTGTTTTGTTCCAAAGACTTTTTTTAATGCGTTCTGTATCATTTTAACTCCAATTAATTTAAGACAAAGTACATGGGATCAACTGCAATTCCGTTAACCCTTACTTCGTAGTGAAGGTGAGGACCTGTTGAGTATCCAGAACTTCCTACTTTTGCTATTAAGTCGCCACGTCTAACTTTTTGACCATTCTTTGCGACTATTTTTTGTGAATGAGCATATATTGTTTCAATTCCATAACCATGATCTATCTGAACAAATAGTCCGAAGCCGGCTTTTTTACCTGCGTATGTGATGACTCCGTCGGCCGGTGCAAATATAGGAGTACCGAAGCTTGCACCGACATCAAGTCCTTCATGCATTTTTCTTACACCTGCTGTAGGGGAGATTCTGTGACCAAAATAACTCGTTATCCAGCCAGTTGTTGGTAAAACTGTTGGTGTTGATCTAAGGACAGATTTTTTATCTAGTAGGTGTCCATCAAGCTTAGTAAGTTTTACTTCCAAATCTGAAGCTGCTGTTCTAATTTTTTTATATTTGTAGTCAAAATTTGCATATTCATTGGATAGTTCGAGACTCTTTTTTATGAGGTCTGAAAACTTCTGAGTAATTTTATATTTCTGAGTAAGACCAAAATTTGAAGCAATCTTTACATCATATAAATCTTTTAGCACCAGATACTCTGGTTCTTTTTCAATATTTTCAAATTTTAAGTTATCAAGGTTATCAAGCATGACAGATTTATCTTTTAATGGATCTTCTCCCTCTTTAATATTTATCTTACCCTTATCGCTACCGTGATCATGCATCATCAAATCTTTGCTATCATTTGTGCTCGGCATTATTGGTCTTGATTTAGTGACGTCTTCAAGGCCGGTTATGATTCGAAGCTTATTTTCGATAATTCTAATCTTCTCAATATCTTGCGTAAGAGATTTCATTTTCATTTGGAATAATTGTATTTGTTGCCTTAGTTGGACATTCTCAAGGCTTAAATGTTTGTTCTCAGAGATCTGCTGTAGTATCTTCCAGTAGTCATAGATGAGAATACCAAAAAGGATGGAGATCAAAACAACGACAAAGGCGAGGGAGCGCATGAGTACACCAGGTATCTTAAAGGATTTTACACCTTTATCCTTCTCGGGAATAATCATGACTGTATAGTGCTTATCCAAGTTAATTCACTCCATGAATTAAAATACGAACTAATAAAGTAGAGGTTATTATAATTTGACCAAAATGATAATGCAAATACTGAATTTCATTAAGTTAAAATAAATTTTTCTTATTTCGCAAGAACTAGGATAACCGAGATATTATCCTGGCCACCGTTGACATTAGCCTGATTGACGAGGTGCTTCACAGTCTCTTCGAGGTCTTGTTCTGTGGCATCTTGGGGTCTCGGTATTTTATTAGTTACTATATTGATGATATCGGAGTCGGCGACCTTACCATGGAGTCCATCTGAACAAATTAAAAACATATCATTCTTCGTGACTTTATACTTATAAACATCAACATCAACTTTAGGCTCAAAACCAACAGTTCTAATTAGCACATTTTTTTGGGGATCTTTTCTGGCACCATCTCTGTCGTAGATTCCTAAGTTCAATTTTTCTTGTACCAAGGAGTGATCTCGAGACATTTGATAGAGCTTTGATTTGTTGATCATGTAGATTCTCGAATCGCCAACATTTGCAATATTAACAAAAGCTTCATTAAACATTATTGCACTTACGGTAGTTCCCATTCCTTTGAGTTCAGCGGTTTTTTGTCCATGATCAAAAATAGATTTATTAATATATTGCACAGCTTGGGATAATAGTGAGGGGACCTCAGCTTTTCCAAAATGTTTTTTTACAAAGTCGGGAAAGATCTTAACTGACATCTGAGAAGCAATATCTCCACCATTGTGGCCACCCATGCCATCAGCTACCACAAATAAATTATAGTTCTTCACTAGACATATGGAGTCTTGATTGGTTTTACGTTTTCTCCCAATATCAGTAATTCCTGCTGATAAAATTGCCAACTTTTTACCTCACTAAATTGATAACTTCTAATATTATACATTTATCTAAAAATTCAGCAAAAGAAATTTTACTAAGTTATTAATTTTGCGAATTAGGTGACAATTTGGCTCTGATAAAAAAATACATAATTTGCCTAAATAATTGCAAATTCTTCCTCTTTTCGGTGTAAAATATAAGTGGCTAATATTACGCACTTAATTGCGTCTCTTTTTTCACCGGAGGAATTATGAGTATCGATATAAAAAATTTTATTGAAAAGAATTACTCAAAAGAAGACTTTTCACATCTTCATTGGGAAGGAAGTTTCCAAGATTATATTGATCTTGTTACTAAGAACCCTGCAATCTGTCGAAATGCATTTCAAAGAGTGCACGATATGATTATGTCTTATGGTACTTCGACTTATACAGAATACAAGAAAGAGATTACGAGATATCATTTTTTTGATGATCCAATGGAGAACGGTAAAGATGCTATCTTTGGTATCGATGTTCACTTAATGAAGCTAGTTAACTTTTTTAAATCAGCTGCCAGAGGATATGGTACCGAAAAAAGAGTTCTACTCCTTCATGGACCAGTTGGCTCTGCGAAATCCTCTATCTCAAGATTGCTTAAAAAGGGGATTGAGCTTTATTCAAAAACAGACGATGGTGCTCTCTATACTTATGAATGGATATGTGATGATGAAAATGATATATTAGGTGGGGCAAAGACTTTTGCTAGTCCAATGCATGAAGAGCCTCTAAAACTTATCCCACCCGAAGTAAGAAAAAAGTTTTTAGAAGAATTAAACAATACAATCGATTCTCCTTATAAATTAAAAATCAAGGGAGAGGTCAATCCAGCTTGTCGTTTCATCTTGTCTGAATTCATGAAGAGAAATGATGGTGATTGGAATGAGGTTATGAAACTTATTCGTGTCAGAAGACTCGTACTTTCTGAGAAAGATAGAATTGGTATTGGTACATTTCAACCAAAAGATGAAAAAAATCAAGATTCAACAGAATTAACTGGTGATATCAACTACAGGAAAATTGCACTTTATGGTTCTGATTCAGATCCAAGAGCCTTTAACTTTGATGGAGAGTTTAATATTGCCAATAGAGGAATTGTTGAGTTTATCGAGATGCTTAAACTTGATGTTGCATTCCTGTATGATCTTCTAGGTGCATCTCAGGAGCAGTCAATCAAGCCAAAGAAATTTGCACAAACTGATATCGATGAAGTTATTTTAGGCCATACAAATGAGCCCGAATTTAGAAAGCTTCAGTCTAACGAATTTATGGAAGCACTTCGAGATAGAACAGTTAAAATTGATGTCCCGTATATTACACGTCTCGATCAAGAAGTACGTATCTATCAAAAGGATTATAACTCTGAGACTTTACCTCATATGCATGTTGCCCCTCACACATTGGAGATGGCAAGTCTTTGGGCAATTCTAACGAGATTAGAGGAACCTAAGAAAGCTGATCTAACTAAACTACAAAAGCTAAAGCTATTTAATGGTAAAACTCTGCCAGGTTATAATGAAGACAATGTTAAAGAACTAAGAAAAGAAGCTGTAAGAGAAGGCCTTGATGGTATATCGCCAAGATATATTCAAGATAAAATTTCAAATTCACTTGTTAAGAATTCTCATATTGGTTGTTTAAATCCATTCATGGTCTTTAATGAGCTTGAGTCAGGACTAAAACATCACGGATTAATCAGTTCTTCTGATCAGCTTGATACTTTTAGAGAGATGCTTGCTGTTGCAAGACAAGAGTATGAAGACATTGTAAAGAATGATGTACAAAAAGCTATTAGCGTAGATGAAACTGCCGTTGAAACTCTTTGTGCAAATTATATCGATAATGTTAAGGCCTACACTCGTAAAGAGAAAGTTCGTAACAAGTACTCTGGTAAGCTTGAGGAAGCGGATGAACGCTTTATGAGATCTATTGAAGAGAAAATTGATATTTCTGATGCTATTAAAGATGATTTCAGACAAGAAATTATTAGTTTTATTGGTGGGCTTGCGATTGAGAATAAGAAATTTGATTATCGCATGAATGAGCGTCTCCATAGAGCATTAGAGTTAAAATTATTTGAAGATCAAAAAGATAGTTTTAAGCTTACGACAATAATTTCAAATGTTGTTGATAAGCAAACACAAGAAAAAATCGATGTTGTGAAAACAAGACTAATGAAGAACTTCGGCTATTGTGAAATTTGTGCCACCGATACATTAAATTATGTATCAAGCATCTTTGCTAAAGGTGACTCAATTAAATCTTAGTCCAAGGAGGACATGTGGATCACCCTATTAAAAGAGACCACTCAAGATTTCGTAAGATTGTTAAAGGAAAGATTCGTGAGAATCTAAGGAAGTATATATCCCAAGGACAACAGATTATACCTAAAGGGAATGATCAGTTCAAAGTACCCATGCCTAGCATTGATATTCCACGTTTCAAGTTTGGCGATAAGTCAGAAGGTGGAACTGGACAAGGAAATGGAGAAGCCGGTGACCCCATTGATGGAGAACCTGGCGAGGGGGAGCCTGGTGAAGGTGAAGCCGGTGAAGGTGAAGGGAAGAAAGAGTTAGAAGTTGAGATGGATGTAGCAGAACTTGCTAAAATTCTTGGAGACGAACTTGAGCTACCCAATATCGAACCTAAGGGTAAAGCTAAGCTGGAATCAACGGTTGATAAATACACTTCCATCGGGACTATTGGCCCCGACTCTTTGAAACATCTTAAAAGAACTTATAAAGAAGCGCTTAAGAGACAAATGTCTATGGGGGTTTATGATCCAGTAGACCCTAGGGTTGTTCCTATTCGTAAAGATTATCGCTTCAGAGCTGCAGATACTAAAGTTGAGATGGAAAATTCGGCGGTTGTTATTTATATGATGGATGTTTCTGGCTCAATGGGCGAGGAGCAAAAAGAGATTGTTCGAACAGAATCTTTTTGGATTAATCTTTGGTTAAAGAGCCAATATAAAGATATAGAAATCAGGTACATTATCCATGATGCTACCGCAAAAGAAGTTGAAGAGGATGTTTTCTTTAGAACTCGGGAGTCTGGTGGAACATTAATCTCCTCTGCGCTTAAATTGTGTAAAGAGATTATCGAGACAGATTACAATCCAAATGAGTGGAATATTTATCCTTTCCACTTTTCAGATGGAGACAATTGGTCTGCCGATGATACAAAAGTTTGTTTATCATTACTTGATGATTTTCTAATCCCAAATTCGAATATGTTCTGTTATGGACAAGTTGAAAGTCGTTATGGCTCAGGACAGTTCTATAAAGATCTCTCTGCTAAGTATGGGACGAGTAGTGATGACGTTATACTGAGTAAAATTAAAAATAAAGATGCCATTTTAGATTCAATTAAAGAATTTTTAGGAAAGGGTAACTAATGCTTCGATCTAAACCAATAGAAGGTGATTTACTTAAATTACAAAAAGAGATTCAGGGTTATGCTGATGAATTTGGCCTAGATTATTTTCCACAAATATTTGAGATGTGTGATTATGACACGATAAATATCCTTGCGGCACAAGGGGGATTTCCTATTAGGTATCCTCATTGGAAGTTTGGTATGGATTATGACCAACTTTCAAAAGGATATCGTTACGGTATTCAGAAAATTTATGAGATGGTTATTAACACCGATCCTTGTTATGCCTATCTTTTAGAAGTTAATAATTGGC
Organism: uncultured Oligoflexia bacterium; assembly: GCA_913058265.1. GTDB lineage: Bacteria > Bdellovibrionota > Bacteriovoracia > Bacteriovoracales > Bacteriovoracaceae. The sequence goes on along the minus strand of CAJXPQ010000001.1, from coordinate 177,484 downwards.
TAGATCAGAAGCTAGTCATGGCGCATGTTTATGGTCATAATGACTTCTTTAAAAATAACACATGGTTTTCTAATACTAATAGAAATATGATGGATATAATGGCCAACAACGGCTCGAAAATCCGTAGATTTATGGAAACTCATGGTCAAACCAAAGTTGAACTCTTTATTGATAAAGTTTTATCTTTAGAGAACTTACTTGATATGAATCACCTATTTGAAACAAATGAAATTCTCAAAAGTCGAAATAAAAAGCAAGAGCAATTTAAATCAGAGAGTGAGAATGGAAATTATGTTGTAGACGATAGGTCTCAAGCTTTAAAATCTTTTATGCGTACTAATGACAAAGGTCAAGAGATCTCACCAGAGTTACCACCAGAAGAAGAGGATATTAGTGCTGAGAAATTTGTAGGGAAAGGTGAGAAAGACATTCTTCGCTTTCTAATCAATCATGCACCTCTTGAGCCATGGCAAGCCGATGTCATCGCATGTCTAAGAGAAGAAGCCTATTATTTTCTCCCTCAAAGAATTACAAAAATTATGAATGAAGGTTGGGCCAGCTATTGGCATTCAACAATTCTCAATCAAAAGGCACTTGAGCCATCAGAATTTATAGACTTCGCTTCTATTCATGCTGGCGTTATGGCCATGAGTAAGCAAAATATAAACCCTTATAAAATTGGAATAGAGCTATTCCGTGACATTGAATTTCGATGGAACACCGGGCGTTTTGGAAAAGAGTATAATGAATGTACAGATTTGTATGAAAAAGAGAATTGGGATAAGAAGACCAATCTAGGAAGACAGAAAATCTTTGAAGTACGAAAATCTCATAATGATATTACTTTTATTCATGAATTTCTAACTCCAGAATTTTGTAATCGACAAAAACTTTTTACTTATAAGTTTAATCCACGTTCAAAAAGAATGGAAGTTGATACAAGAGATTTTGAAGCTATAAAACAAAAGCTTCTTACTCAGTTGGCCAACTTTGGCTCGCCTGTTATTGAGGTTGAAGATGCAAACTATAAGAATAGAAAAGAGCTACTTCTTAGACATAAACACTATGGTGTTGATCTTGATATGCAATTTGCTGATCAGACAATGAGAAATCTTTTTGCGATTTGGAAAAGGCCAGTAAGTTTGGCTACTGCCTATGAAGATAAAGAAGTGATTTTTACTTTTGATGGCAAAGAGCTAAAGACTGCCTCTTAGATTCCTTATAAATAGTTTTCTAAAGAAACCAAGTAACAAAATAAGTATTAAACCAATCAGCATGGATTTAAAAAAGCCGTGCTGATTGTCATCATCCATATTAATACTTCCACAGTTTCCTAATAGAGACATGCCTAGAATATCTGCCTCAGAATCGTGAGGGTAGAGGTAGGTGACACCGTCAATATCATCTTGGCCCAGCCATTTTTGAAACTTTCCTGAGACACTATAATACATTAAGCTTGGCTTTAATTTAGAGTGGCCGAGTCCAAAAGCATGACCTAGCTCGTGAGCAATAATATCTTCAATTACACCCTCATCTTTATCAGGCAATGAGCTATTAGGATGGGCGTTAAGAATGAGTACAGCATAGCATGTGCTACCGCTACACTTCATTTTTGCTGAGCCTAATATAGAGGCATTACTAAACTGGTCTGCAGAGTCATTGCAGCCTGCAAGAATGGAATTTCTTGGAACCTTGTTTAGTGCGGCATCATGGTCATCACCGTCTATATCGATATCTGAGCGTATGCCTTTTACATCAAGAAATAATGCAGATGTAGGGACATTATTCCAAAATCTCTTAACAGCACTACTAACCAACGCCTTATATCTTTCTGTGGTAAAGCCAGCTCCAGAGCAATCTGTGTCAGCTATATATACATCGATTTCGTTTGATGAAAATCCTTTGCCTGTATTATTATTTAATGAGAAACCGAAAGCTTGTTGCCCAAATAACACAAATACAAATAAAAGAATTGAATAATACATAAATCCTCTAATAGATATTTAAGGTGAATAAATAGTTAAACGCTCTATTGTCCAGCTCAGCAAAGCTCATAATATTTAGGTCAAATCTCAAGCTATACTTCTTAGAACTTACAAAGGCTTCACCACCAAAGTTAAGAGTAGTGTAATAACTTGTTCTTGTTTCATCTGGCGACGGAAATGTTGTAGAGCTCGTTCCATTTTTAAGATTTTCTGAACCCCCAAGACCTACAATTCGATACCAATTACTAGTTAGGCCGTAACGGGCAATAAACTGTTGCGAAAATACTCTGCTAAAATTATAGTGCAAGAAAATGCTTTCTCGTCGCATATTTTTGGGGTTATTAAGATAATACGAATATCCAAGTTCTGGCATAAAGTAGTTATTACCAGTCATGTTTATTTGTTTCCCAATTCCAATATAAGGGTTAAGTTCAAAGGTTTTGGTGCTGCCACTGGTATTTGTCTGGGCCTTGGCAAAGTAGGGTACAAAGGTTCCCGTGGAGACCATATAGTTGGCCTCTGCATTAAAACTTAAAATGATTAAAATTAAAAATTTCATAAATATTTATACTTTGAATTCCCAAGCTGTTTTAGAATTAACTTTTCATAAATTCTACTTAGCTTCAGAGTGACTGGCCAATCATCAATTGATTGACCATATACTTGATCATCAATTTGATACACAGGAATAATACCACGTGTCGAAGAAGTGATAAAAACTTCATCCGCAGTGTACAAAAATTCCGGAGTAAAACACTCAATCTTTAGACTTATATTGTTTTCTCCACAAAGATAAATGAGTTTGTCTCTTGTTATCCCTTTTAGAAGACCGCTGTCACCAGGTGGAGTGTAAAGCGTATTATCTTTAACCATCCAGATATTAAATGTAGGTCCCTCAGTAACTTGCCCTTTGCCATTTAGCATTATGGCATCGTCTGCACCACGCATTTTAGCTTCTCCCATCGCCATAACATTATTTAAATAATTACCAGACTTAGCATTGGGATTGGTTGATTTTATATGATTACTCTCAACACTGGTTATTTGCAGGTGCATCCCATGGGTATAAAACTTTGGAGGGTATATAGGCTTAGGCTTAGTGATAAGAACGATATTATTATGGAAAGAAGAATCAGGGTTCAGTGTGATTTCTGTTTCACCGCGTGTAACAACAATTCTTAAGTAAGCCGCCTTTAAGGTTGAGGCTTTTAGTAATAAGAGAATATCATTGACAAGTTCTTCTCGAGTAAAAAAGAGGTCCATCCTGAGTAAAGAGGCCGATTCATAGAGCCGATCTAAATGTTCATCAAGAAATATTACTTGCCCATCTCGTGAGTAGACAACTTCATAAATAGAGTCACCATATAGGAAACCTCTGTCAAAAATAGGAATTCTTGCATCTTTTGAGGCTTGTATCTCTCCATTAACACTAACTAATGAGAGATCTAATAGGGATTGATAATTATTTTTATTTTTCACCCATAAAGGTTATTCTATTGGAACAAGATTGATAAGAGAATTATCCATCTCCTCTATATTTTTTTGACTGACAAAGATTTCTTCAATAATGGGGTCATCGAAGACTTTTGATGTATATTTGTCTATCAAATCTGTTGTTTTTGCATGGATTGGGACTTCATTTGTTAGGTTTTCTGTAAGAGATTTCCATGTAGAACTTGCAATTAAGTACCAACAATTTAATCCATCCTGACCTGCACAACTATCGTACACATACTCTTCTATCTCTTCAGTCTTAGCGAGCTCCATCTGGTTGAGTGCAAGCAACTGTGAGACCTCAATGGGTTCGCCTTTATTTGCAAGAATTCGTATTCGTTGTAGGATTTTTTCTGCTGTTTTATGCTTCTTCATCATTGTCAATGTTGCTGCTAATAGAGTGTTATTTTCTGTCTCATTATTTGATGTTGTTTCAATTTTTTGAACATAACTTAAACTGTCATTCCATTGTTTTAACTTCCAAGATAATGGTAATAGTCTTTCTAGTGCATTTTGGGAGTTACCCTTCATCTGAAGAGCTAGTTTGTATTGAGCATAAGCCAAGTTATATTTTTTTTGATAGAGATAAATATTTCCTCTAAATGTTTCAGCGTTTGATGACTTTATACCTCTTAGTAATTGCTCTGCTTTAACAAGTTGTCCATTTCTAAAATAATTAAATCCTATCAGCTCTCTTGTAATTTCATCCTCTAGAGGCTGCTTACCAAAGAACTTAAATCTTTCAATGATTTTATCTTCTGAGTTTAAGTACAAGGCAAGCTTTAGGTATATTCTTAAAAATTCTTTGTCAGTATTATCTATATTGACTTGTGACATGAGATCTTGAACATAGTTTCTATTCTTACTAGTTTTTAGATCAACAATGACTTGCATCCAAGTGAGAGATGTATCCGAATAGGAGATGCTTGATTCTCTACAGACCTTCCAAAATTTACTTAAAAGTTTGGTTTTATTTAGTATTGCATAGGAGAGTGTCTTCAATAAACATGTACTTGGTAGGGTATCTATATTTAACATTTCAGGTTCATTTAAACCGGTAATGACCTCTTTATAGTTACCTTGGATAAATTTTATCATTGCCATATATCTAAGTTGTATTTTCTTGTTAAAATTCTCTTCGGTACCAGAATTATTTAACAATATTTCGGCCTTATCTATTTCTCCGTTTAGAATTAATAATTTAATCTTTTGAAGTTTAGATATCTGATTATAAATCTTAACTGAGCTTCTCGATATAGTATTATATGCTAATTCATTATCATCTGTCGGATAGGTGTACTTACCTCTCTGAAGCGCTGAGAGTGCTAGAGATGAGCTTAAAGCTAGGTAAATAGTAACATACAGTAATTTCATAATTAACCTATCGCCTATTTATAACGATAACTTAGATATATGAAGATATTTACTAAACTAGTCATTTGTTTCCTACTTTTTGGCCCATCAGCGTTTGGGCTTGTTCCCATTGAGGGGCTCATTTTTGGGGATGTAAAAAACATACAGCAGTATGATCCTTTCAGAGGGATGCTTAGCTATAATTATAGCTCAGATGATTCAAATAAGTCTGAGAACTTAAAACTTCAATACTATCAAGCCCTATATCGTCAAGGAATTGAACTTGATAACTCATGCCAAAATTCAGATCGCTTACAATATAGCTCTAGCTTGAACAAACAAAATGCAGCAAAGTCTGTGGCCGCAACACTACAATATATTGGAATTGATATTACTGTTAAGGCAATTGCGGCCTATGCTAAAAAACTAGAACTTAACAATGATCAATATCGCAATTTGGTACAAAATTTAGTGAAAAATTCATGCTCCAAAAATATGACAGTATATTCTGTAAAACTAGTGGAAGAGAACCTGATGAGTGAGTGGAATAAAAAACAAAATTTTATTCTTCCAAGTATAGGCAAGAGTAGTTTCTTCTCTAAGAGTGTAAAAGATCTCCACGAGTCATATGCGACAGTTAAAAAACATTTTAATTACACCGTAAAAAACTTTAATGCATTTTGTTCATGGAGTGGAAACACTAGTGATTATCGTATGCTCTCTTCATATTTAAAGAATCCTTATATTATGAGCATTCTTTTAAATAACTTAACCGGCCAGAAGGTCGGGTTTGATCGTAACACCCAACAACTTATTAAGTACAAAAATAATGAATCAATCCAGGTCGCTTGTGAAGATACTATTTGTAGAAGAAGACCTCCAGAGGTTTTCTTATCACTTTTTCCAAGAAGAATAGGTAGTAATAAAATTAAAGATGATATACAAGGATTATATTGCGACCATTTTTCAAAGCAGACTTATAAAGAATCAACAACTAATACTAAAATAAAAAAATGGATTAATAATCAAGGTTTTCTTGAGAGTAAGTTAGAGCCGCTTAACTTTATCTCTTTAGTTAGTGGTATTCCAGAGACTCTTTTAGCAGTTGAAAATGTTTCCAAGGTAAAGGCCATCTTCAAAGAGAACATTGTTAATCATTGGGACTCATGGTCTGAAAGTAAACTTTCACAGCAATACTTTGAACAGTATTTTGAGGAGCCTCTTGAGATACAGCTTGTTCCCCAACAATTAGTGAATAATCCAAAGCTTGAAGCTAAGTTTATTGTGACGTTAGGTGAAATAGATAAAGTTCTTAATGATATTGATAAAATATCTGCACAGTTTGATTTGAAGTTCTCGCAAAAGTATATAGCTTTCTTGAAACAGAGAACAACTGAACTTTTTAATCTCGGAAGAGAAGATGAGTCATTGGTTCTAAGGGCAAAGTTTATCGAAAACATAAGTAGACAACTCTCAACAAAAACAAAGTTTTTTAAAGTCCCTATTTGGAATAATAAGATCTCTACTATAATTGCTGATGAGCTTTTAATCAATTTAGATCGATCTCCTGGGTCAAAGTTTAATCGACTTAAAGCAGGAACAATCACTGTTCCTGTCGAATTTGATTTTGGGACCTTTGCACTGCAATATATCCATCGAAAGTACAATTTCATTGAAAAAAAGCAAGAAGCCCTAACTTTTAATTAAATGAATCCATATTTTGTGTTATTAACAAGTCGTGAAAAATAAAAAAATAACTAATATTGAAATACTAGATGCTGAGCCTACTGAAGCTCAGGATGTTACTGATCTTGATCAAAAAGAGTCTAGCGATAACTCTGATTTTATTGATATCTCAACAATCGATAACACTGAGCTGGATAAGTCTGAGTTAGATATTATCTCGGAACTATTGCCTGCTGTTATTGGTAGTCGAGACCTAGTTATTGAGCCGGGTTCAACATCCGCAGACTCTTTAAAACTTTATATTAAAGAAATTAGCCGCTACAAGCTTCTTTCTCGTGAAGAAGAAAAAGATCTTGTGGCTCGATTGAATGAAACGGGTGATATTGAAATAGCAAAGAAGCTTGTCGCGACCAATCTGAGATTAGTAGTAAAAATTGCGATGGAGTATAAATCAGCTTACCAAAACGTTATGGACTTAATTCAGGAAGGTAATATTGGTTTGATGAAGGCCGTCTCTAAATATAATCCTGAAAAGGGAACTAAACTATCTTATTATGCTAGTTGGTGGATTAAATCTTATGTTTTGAAATTTATTTTAGATAACTTTAGACTCATTAAGATTGGAACTACAGCAGAGCAAAAAAAACTATTTTATAACTTGATGCGTGAAAAAGAGCGCCTGATTAGCCAAGGAATTGAGCCTGAGGCAAAGTTGATTTCTGAAAATCTTGGTGTTTCTGAGAAGTCTGTAAAAGAGATGAGTTTAAGGCTTAGCTCTCAGGGTCAGGAAGTTAGCGTTGATACTCCTATTGGCAACTCTAATAGCTCGGGCCTGTTATCTGACTTTATTGAAAGCGGAGCTGAAGGAATCGAGGATACTATTGCTCATGAGCAGGGCCTCCAGATTCTTGAGGAAAACTTAGATGATTTCTTGTCTGAGCTTAAAGAGAGAGATAAGGTTATCTTTAAAAAACGGTTACTTAGCGAGGTTCCACCCTCTTTGCAGAGTATTGCTGATGATTACGGCGTAAGTCGGGAGAGAATTCGCCAGATTGAGGCCCGTTTACTTGAAAAATTAAAGGTTTACATGTCTGATTATATTCGCTAATAATATTCAACAATTAATTATCTTATACTAGGTTTTAAAGCTAATTTTATTACTTGGTTTTGATCGAAGGAAAACTAATATGTTAACTAAACAACAAACAGCAGATCTTGTTACAAAATTTGGTGGAGCTGAAGGTAATTCTGGTAAGACAGAAGTACAAGTAGCTATCTTAACTGCAAAAATCACTTACCTTACAGGTCACTTTGCTGATCACAAGCATGACCAACACTCTAAGAGAGGGTTAATGAAAATGATTGGTAAGAGAAGAAGACTTTTAAAGTATTTAAGTGGTTCTTCAGATACTCGTTACCAAGCGGTTATTAAAGAATTAGGCTTAAGAAAGTAATCAAAAAAATAATGAAAGAAAAAGGGAGCTTTATGCTCCCTTTTTTATTTCAAAAGCATAGAAAATTGATTAGAATTTTCAACATAATTTAGGAGTTTGTAAGAATGTGTTTTAGAGGATAAGTGGGTCTGCAAATTTTTGCAAATCGATTTATCTTTTAAACCACCTTGCAGGCTCCAATATCATTTACTTAAGGAGTTAAAATGATTAACAACAAAAAAGAATTTACTTTCAACTATGGTGGTAGGGAAGTAACAATTGAGACCGGACGTATCGCTAAACAAGCTGACGGTGCTGTTATGGTTTCTTGTGGTAACACTCAAGTTTTAGTAACTGTATGTTCTGCAAGATCAGTTAAAGATGGACAAGATTTCTTTCCATTAATGGTAGATTACAAAGAGAAGTTTACTGCAGTTGGTAAGTTTTTAGGTGGATTCATGAAGAGAGAGGGGAGACCTTCTAACGATGAAATCCTTCTTATGAGAATGATTGATAGACCTCTTAGACCATTATTTCCTGAAGGATATATGGCGGAAACAATCGTTATGGCACAAGTTATGTCATACGATCCAGAAGTTGACCCACAAGTACTTGCAGGTATCGGTACTTCTGCTGCTCTAGAAATTTCAGATATTCCTTTTGCGGGTCCAATTGGATTTTGTAAGGTTGGTAAAATTGATGGAGAGTTAACACTTAACCCAAGTCGTGATCAGTGGGAAAATTCAACAATTGAACTAGTTCTTGCTGCAAGTAAAGAAGCGATTATGATGGTTGAGGGTGAGGCAAGTGAAGTTTCAGAAGCTGAAATGCTTGAAGCACTTCAATTTGGTCATAAGAATATTGCAGAATTCTGTGGTGTTTTAGATAAAATGAGAACGGAAGTTGGTAAGCCTAAGAGAGAGTGGGTTTCATCTTCAGCGAATGAAACAATGATGAAGAAAATGGAAGAATTCTCTTCTGATGCAAGAGCATGTTTAGAAATTACTAATAAGCAGGAAAGATCTCTTGCTATATCAACTCTAAATTCAAAAGTTGCAGACGTTATTAAGTCTGACTACGCAGCCTTTGGTCTAGACGAATCAGCAAGTGCTGGTGGTGAAGCTTATAAAGGTGTTGATGAACTTTTATATAAAATGATGAGAAATGACATTCTTAATGAAAATAAAAGAATTGCAAATCGTGGCGTGACTGAAGTTAGAGGAATCGAAACTGAAACAAGTGTATTAAAAGTTCCTCACGGATCATCATTATTTACACGTGGTGAGACTCAGGTTCTTGCTACAGTTACTATTGGTGGTAAAGAGGGCCAGCAAATGAAAGACTCTATTTACGGTGTTTCTTTTGATAGCTTCTACCTTCACTACACTTTTGCACCTTACTCTGTAGGTGAAGCAAGAGGATATAGAGGCGTTGGTAGACGTGAAGTTGGACATGGTAACTTAGCAGAAAGAGCTATTAGAAAAATGATGCCTGTTGATTATCCATATACTGTAAGAGTGACTTGTGAAGTTACAGAATCAAATGGTTCAAGTTCTATGGGATCTGTTTGTTCTGGTTCAATGGCACTAATGGATGCAGGTATTCCTCTTCAAAAGCCAGTTGCAGGTATTGCAATGGGTCTTATAAAAGATGGTGATAAATTTCAAATCCTAACGGATATCTTAGGTGATGAAGATCACTTAGGTGATATGGACTTTAAAGTTGCTGGTACAGAAGATGGTATTACTGCTATTCAAATGGATATCAAAATTACTGGTATCACTAACGAGATCTTTGAAAAATCTATGTCTCAAGCTAAAGAAGCTCGTATGCATATACTTGGTGAGATGGCGAAGACAATTGCTACAGCTAGACCAAGCTTTAAAGATGGTGTTCCAACAATTAAAACAACAAATATTAAGCCAGATAAAATTGGTGCTCTTATTGGTCCAGGTGGTAAAAACATCAAAGCGATCCAAGAGAAATATGAAGTTGCTATTGAAATTACAGAGGAAGGTCTTGTCAAAGTTCTTGGAGCTAACGCTGAGATTCTTGATACTGTATGTAAGCTTATTGATATGCAAATTAACGGACCTGAGATTGGATCTGTTTACTCTGCGAAAGTTGTTTCAATTAAAGAATATGGTGCATTCGTAGATATTGCCGAAGGTGTTTCAGGGTTACTTCACGTATCTGAAATTTCTGATGATAGAGTTAAAGATGTTAACGAGTATGTTGCTGAAGGCGATGTTGTTGACGTTAAGGTTCTTGAAATTGATAGATTTGGAAAAGTAAAACTTTCAGCAAAAGCAGTTAAAGCAATAGCTAAGAAATAAGTACTAGTTAAAGGCGGCACAAGCTGACAATGCTTAAAACTCTAAAAACTGAATTAATTACAGATTTTAATAAGGGACCTATTTATAGGTCCCTTTATAGTAATGGAGCTGTCCTTTTAGAGCATAAGGCGGTTGGGTTCGTGGGAGCAAAGGTAAATCTAAATTACCTTGCCGGTGCCATCTTTGAGAATGAAGAACAAGAGGGCCTAAGCCACTTCATTGAACATTTACTTTTTAAGGATAACGTCTCTAACCTTATCTCTCAGCTGGAGCTTGCAGGAGCTGAGGTCAATGCTTATACCTATAAAGAAAACGTATGTTTTGAAATGACTTGTCTCGCATCAAAACTCGATAAACTTCTTCCCGTCTTTTTAGAATTCTTTTTGCAACTAAAGTTTACAGATGAGCAATTTAGAAAAGAGAAGAAAGTTATCATTCAAGAACTTAAGGAAGACAAGGACGATCATGAGGCCGAGGGGCTTGAATACCTTTTTGAAAAAAACTTCAATCGTAAATTAGGTCATAGAATTGGTGGCAGGATTTCTCAGGTTCAGAAGTATAAAAAAGAAGATATTCTTAAATACTATAAAAAGTTTTATACTCCAGACCGGATGGTATTAACTATCGTTCATGGAAATGAAGGATTTTCTGGTGAAAAAATATTTTTTGATAAATTACAGGGATATTCTTCATTAAAAGATAAAGACCCATATAGATTAAAAGCCTTTGATAAAATAACAAAGCTTAAGCATGTAAATAAGACTTATTATAGGAAGGTTGAGTCAACTATTCAGTACTTCTCATTTAATGGGCCGGCCTTAAATTACAAAAACTTTTATGCTTACGTGATTCTTGATGAAATTCTTTTTGAAGGTCTAAGTTCTGTATTATTTAAAAAATTTAGAGAAGAACTTCCGCTAGTATATGGTCTTGGCTCTATTATTAACTCATTTAGCAGTTGTGGTAACTATATAATGTATTTCAACACCCAAAAGAAGAATGTCGATGCGATTAAACGTGGCGTTATTGAAACGTTAGAAGAGTGCTCGAATTCTCTAGAGCATATGGCGGACATAGAGCAAATCAAAGAACGACTTATTGATAGTTGGCATCTTGCCTTTGATAGTATTGATGAGCGCGCTGAGTACCTTGCTGACAATGAAATATACCAATTGAATGAGCTCGATATTGATATGATTCAAGAAAAGATATTCATGGTTGATGTTAAGAGTGTTCAAAGTGTAGCAAAACAGTTATATATTAATGATTACAGTAGATTGACTATAACGCGCAAGGACAAATGATGAGCATTATCAAGCTTAAAAAATTGGATCATTTCGATACTAAGTTTCCATTACCTGCATATGAAACTAAAGATGCCGCTGGAGCAGATCTGAGAGCATCTCTTGAAAATGCAGATCAATTAATCATTAAAGCCGGTCAAAGAGTTTTGGTTCCAACTGGACTTGCTTTTGAGATAAGCCCAGGCTTTGAGGTTCAGGTAAGACCAAGGTCGGGTCTATCATTAAAAACAAATTTATTAGTCGTAAATTCACCTGGAACTATAGATGCTGATTACAGGGGCGAAGTAAAAATCATCCTAGGAAATTTTGGTGATGAAGATATAGTAATCAATCACGGTGATAGGATTGCTCAGATGGTTTTAGCGCCAATTACTCAAGCAACATTTGAGATTGTTGGTGAGCTAACTGATACAGATAGAGGAACTGGTGGGTTTGGATCTACCGGGGTGAAGTAGGATATATGGATTTAAAAGTAGATTTCAATAAACTCACGACAAAAGATGAAGCCTATAATGCTGTTAAACAAGCAATAACACCCGAGATGCTTGCAAAGTTTCAAGTTAAGGCGGATCTTACTTATAATAAAGATGAAATTTTAGCTACAGGTAAGGGATTTGAGCTCGCTATGCGCTTTGATGAAACCTGTTGCATGGTCTCTGTTGATCTTTCTTTTTTACTAAAAGCATTTAAAGGAAAAATAATAGCGGGTCTAGAGAAACAATTAAAGAGGGTGATATAAAATGACAACAATAACCGTTCTTCCTGGAAATACGAGTATAAAAGTTGATTCGGAAGCAAACCTTAGAGATGTGCTTATAAAGGCGGGTCACCCCATTAAATCTACTTGTGGTGGTTGTGCTAGCTGTGGAACATGTGTCGTTGTTGTTCTTGAGGGTGGCGATAACTTGTCAGAAGTATCTTTTGAAGAGAAGCAACTTTTAGGAAACGTTTTCCATATAACAAGCGAGAGGCTTTCTTGTCAGACAAAAGTTTTAGGAGATATCACAGTTGATATTGGAATCCATAAAGCAGAAGAGAAGCCTGCTGTAACTAAGAGAAGAACAAAAGAAGAGAAGCATCAAATTTTATCTGATCGAAAAGAAAATATGAAAGATAAGCCCATCAAGCAGGGCGGAAAAAAGAGACCTAAAGCATTCACCACTAAGGAGTAGTTAAAATGGCCAATACTCAAAGCCCCGGGACTTCTGCAGACGCAGTTGCCGATAAGTTCCCAAACCAGATAAAGTATATTGTTTGGAACGAAGCATGTGAAAGGTACTCATACTACGGGATGAGATCAATTCTTGTCATTTTCCTCGTTCAATACTTAATGCTAGATAAGAATGTTGCCACTTCAGATTATCACCTTTTTGCAGGTGCTTGTTATCTCTTTCCAGTGCTAGGTGCTTATATCTCAGATAGATTTTGGGGAAAGTATAAGACTATAATTCTCCTCTCTTTAGTCTATTGTCTTGGTCATGGATTCTTAGCCGTTTTTGAAGACTCTCAGACAGGGTTTTACTGGGGGTTAGGTCTTATTGCCCTTGGTTCTGGTGGAATTAAGCCCTGCGTTTCTGCACATGTTGGAGATCAGTTTAAACCTTCACAAAAAGCAAGTCTTCAAAAAGTTTTCGATCTTTTTTACTTTATGATTAATTTTGGATCATTCTTTTCAACAATGATAACTCCGTGGACATTACAAGCATATGGGCCAGGTGTTGCATTTGGTATTCCTGGGATTCTAATGTTCCTTGCGACTATTATTTTTTGGATGGGACGTCATGAGTATATTCATGTACCACCTACAGGATCTAACCCTCACGGAACAGGAAAAGTTTTAATGTCAGCGATTAGGAATATGGGAGGCGGAGAAGGCTTCCTTAATGGGGCAAGAAAAGATCACCCTGAAGACGCAGTTGATGCGGTTAAGTCAGCGTTTAATGTTGGGAAAATTTTTATTGCTGTAACTATTTTTTGGGCACTCTTTGATCAGCATGGCTCTTCATGGGTTTTACAGGCAAGAGAGATGAACCTTGATGTAAATATTTTTGGATGGCAAACAACATTGCTTCCTTCTCAAATTCCAGCATTAAACCCGATCATGGTTATGATATTAATTCCTATTTTTACATTTGGAATTTATCCGGCATGTGAAAAAATATTTAAGACAGAAATGACTCCACTTAAGAGAATGGGGGCAGGAATGTTTGTTACAGCTTTCTCTTTTGTTCTAGTTGGTATCTATCAATATATCTTAGACGGTGGTGAGCAAATTTCTGTTTTATGGCAAGTTCTTCCTTTCTTAATCATTACCATGGCAGAAGTTATGGTTTCAATAACGGGTCTTCAGTTTGCCTATACTCAAGCTCCTAGAGCTATGAAGTCTACAATTATGTCGATGTGGCTTCTAACTGTTTTTTTTGGAAATATGATTACTGCTTATATTGCAAAAATTAATGTTTTTGACGGTGGTAATTTCTTTATGTTCTTTGCTGGTATTATGGGCATTTTCGCAATCATCTTTGTATGGATTGCTAAGAACTATAAAATGCAAGATCATATGGAAGGAAGTTTGAAAGCTTAATTAAATTTATTTTTTATAAAAAAAGGGGAGCTTAATAGCTCCCTTTTTATTTATAATTTATTTCCTGGAAAGACGAGATCACTTGAAATCCAGTATTGACCAACTGTAGCTTCACAAGTCGCTTGATCCAGATCTCCTGTTGGAACTGGTGCAACACCAGTCGCAGGAATTGTACTGTCAAAACATTCACCAAGTTCAACTGCACTACATTGATTGTTTAAGAAGACTTTATCTCTATTATCACCATCGCCATCAGCGTCAAGTAAACTATTTTGATCAACATCATTAAACAAGTCATCCCAGTCATAGAAGTCATTCCATGCACTACCTACGGATTGCTCGAGTGTGTCACTCACATCCATTAATGCAGGGTCAGTAAGTGTATTTTGATTAATATCACTTAACCTTGATAGGTAAGCATTTGTATTTTCAAATCCTCTATCCCATTCACGAATAAATAGTCTAATTTGTGCTTTCACATCTCTTGCTTGATCAAGACATTTGATTGAATAGTACGGGTAAGTTGTTAATCTCGGTCTACTTGTGTATCCAGTCCCGTTTAGTGGGTGAAAAGCTTTATAGTTTTGATCATCAATTCCATCACCATCGGAGTCATGCAATACCCCAGAGGTGGCCGTGTAAGGAGATAGATCTTCAACCTCTGAACCATCTATACTGAATAGTGTACTTATATCAAATGATGCATCTGCTGACTTGTCTGTCGACGTGTCAGAACAAATTCTAGAGAAGTTGGCAACATACATATTAGATCTTAGATCCTTATCAAAAGGTGCCTCAACTTCAAATTCTTTTGTAAATTCATTTGTATCTGTGTTGTCATATCTCTCTGTTGTAAATTTTTCGTCATCTAAAAGATCTACTCCAGGGCCTGCAACACATGCTGAATTTTTACCGCCACAAGCTAGCTCTGTTTCAGCAGTCTCGACTAACTCTATCGAGTCAGCCCCGGTTAAATCAAGACATGAAGCTTGAAATTCCCAGCTACCGGTTGCAGTACATAAAGACTCACTTGAATGTGATGTAACATCAAGAACATCTCCAACTAGAGAGTTACAAGTTGAATCCTGAGAGCCACCGCCTATACAAGCTAATCTATCTGTAGCGTCTGGATTAGACTGACAGTAAGGTCCTGACCAAGTTGCTCCAGCTGCAATACATGTACTAGGAATTCCTATTATTGGAGTAGAACAAAAGCCAATCCATGATCCACTGGCACTTCCACATGATACAGCATCTTGTATCGTCGTATCCTCTGTACCACTAACACAGTCTCCTACATTCTCATCAGTTCCAACCCAGAAAAAACCAGCTGTGGCACATGCGGTAGCCGCTCCTGGTGCTTCAACAGCGGTTGCCGTAATACACTTTCCTGTATCCCAAGTATAGCTAGTCTCACATGTAAGTTGAGTGTTTCTGTAGATACCAGCTGAATCAATAGCACCTGCAAGATTACAGGCTTCACCAAGGACTGCATCTTCTGCATTTCCGGTTAAAGTATAATTAAATGTTGTCACTCCACCTTCATCACAATTAGGCTCATCAAAGTCGCTATCAACATCGGTGTAATCAAAGTCACAAGAGAGAGGTTGTGATACAGCTATGGCATCACTAAATATTGGATTTACCTTTACTAATAAGTCATCTGTATCTGAAATGGTACCAATGGCGTTGTTGAGTGTATCAATTGTTTTAAACTGATTTGCAGCTAGATCAGCACATAAGTCAGGCTGAGCTGCGGCACATATAGAGTCACAGGCAATATTATATTGCTTCTTATCTGTATTTCCAGGTCTATATTGTAGGAATCTAAAAGGTGTGTACGTTACATACTGGCAAAGAAACTCATCAACTTGAACTTCAAATTTTGCACCCTTAGTATAGAGATCGAGCTCTTGTACATCAAGAATACAATCTACATTATAACTACTATCTGTTTTATCATAATCATCAGTATCAAACCCAAGGAGAGGGGAATCAAGTTCACATGCTTGCTCTACATTTCCACTCTTATGCATAATATAAGATAGGTCGGCATCCATTTTGTGAACAAGTCGAATGGACTTATCTTGAAATTTTTCAATTTCAGTAAGTTCACCTTTTTTAACCTCATTATTTTGTATCTCTTCAGAGATCTCTTCAGTACAACTTACAAGAGATAATAGAAGTAATAATAAAGTAAAATTAAATGTGATAGTTTTCATAATTTTTTCCCTTAAATTCATCCTAGTTTCAATATCGGCTGTTTAGTTCGGGATATTTAATACTTTCTATAATTATAACCGCTTACAAAGGTCAGTTTTTGCCATAATCTTATGGAATGTCCCTAAATAATTGATATTTTTGGTATTTATTTTTCAGATACTTGATATAATAAATGTGATGAAAAAATATTTAGATTTCAATTTTAGGTATTTTGCCACAATTATGTGCCTTCTGTTCTCCGTATCTGCCTTCTCGGCCAGGTGGGCGACTATTGTCTCAAAGAAGGCCGTCATTTACTCTGACTTACAAATGAGTTCTGAAATTGGTTTTATTTTCAAGGGGACAAAAATTCGTGTCGGTGAAGTACGTCGAAATAAGGGGAGACTGCTTCCAGTAGTTGTGAAAGGGAAAGTAGCTTACGTCAAAGTTGAAGATATCGAGTCAAATAATAAGTTAAATGCACTTCAGAGTGTTACTGAAAGAATGAAGATGAAGGAGACGGCAATCGACTCCATTGCTCGAATCGCTTTTATGGGTGCATCTCATTCATCAAATTTTGTAGACACTAATGCGGAAGATACTGAAGATAATAATGCCCTTTTTATCGGTGGAGGTCTAAGAGGTTACTACCGGAATTTAAAAGATCCTAAAGAGTATCGAACCTCTGTTAATTTTTATACTGCTTCTAAGGCGATTAGAGATGTGGATGTTGTTTATACTTATGCAGATATTTCAATCGACTATATGAAAAGTTTTATTCAGACAGATTTTTTTGATCTAAGTTTAGTTATTGGCGGAATCTTTGTTCCTTATTTCGAATATGAGGCGAGGACTTTATTTACAATTTCTGGCTACGGCGGAGGTGCTCAGGTTGGTGCTGATATGCGTTTTAGCTTAGGCGATAAATGGTCTTTACATCTTGATGGAGCGTATCAGTATATTTACCTAACTGGTTTTGAATTACCTGAGAATGATATTGCAAGTGTCGAGGAGAGTGTTCAGATGGCAGGGATTAAAGCTGGGATTTCTTTTTCTTATCTTTTTTAGTAGGAGTAGATAATATCTAGTATTTCAATTCTTGGAAAAATAAAATTCTTTAATCCTTTTATGCCAAGTCCATTTAATTTTAACTCATGAGCATAGAGCTGTTTTAATTTTAGATTATTCATTTTTTCGATATCAGACTTTACTTTATGTCCGATTATAATTTGAGATCTAAGTATAAATAAAAAGTTCTGGTCTTGTAAGTATGCTGGTAGCTTGCCGTTATAACTTTCGAACTCATGAAAAAGGTAAGTCATATCTCTTTTATCTGATTCATAGATATACTTTAAAACGGAAAAGAAAAATTTCGAAATATAGTATTCAGGATAGCCTTTGAAGTACTCTATCGCCATCTGGATTTCATGGTAGGCAAGGCTTATGTCCCCAAGGTCAATAGCTGATTGTGTCTTGGCCAAAGATTTATAACCCTTGATATAGTTATTCTGCTTTGCTTTAGATTTCTTCTTTGAAAGAGTCGTTTCTGAAAAAATAGAAGTATATGTTAGATATTCATTATTAAAGAATTTTGGAGCATCGCCTTGAAGAGCAATAATCTCATCCGCCTTATAGTTAAAACTAAATGCCTGTATACTACTTGGAGTTGTGGGAGCAAGTTTCCAGTCTTTTGCCGTTTTACTTTTGTATTTAAAGTCTCCTGATAAATTTTTTAATGAGTCTAGAGTTGTTGTGGTTTTTTGACCTTGAAGTTTTATTCTTATAATCTCACTTCTCATATGGCATTGATCCATATTCCCATAAGGTTGAATATCAGTATGTTCATTCTTTTTAATAATAGGTCTATTATTAAAGTATAAATAATCATGATCATTGATATCAAACTTCTGTTGGTAGAATTCATTCCCGCTAATGTCGACACTCGCTACATTACCTGAGGCATCACTTAAGTATAGGCCCCAATAGCTGATACTTTGCTGATTTTTAAGATATTTAATTGCTTCTCTGATATCGGCACAATAAAATAGAACATTGGATGCTAGAGAGAAAATAGATTGTCCATCAAGATCAAAAGTCGATCCATGTTTGTAGTGAATCGCGACGGTTAAGCCTTTTTCATTCATGCCAGATATTGCTGGAAGTGCGAGTCCACTAGTAGAAAGTGAGAAGACTTTATACTTATCTTTAAAATCATAAAGTACGCTTCGCTCATATTTTTCAAAAGGCCCACTGAGAGCGTAGTCTAAAATCCTGGTATGAATCACACCTCCGGTCTGCGAGTCTTTCTGAAATAGTGAAGAGCATCCTGGGATGATACTAAGAAGGTTGGGGGTCCACTTGTTAAATGATGCTACAACTTCTGGCAGTAGCATCGCAAAAAGAACATCATCCAAAGGCTTTTCAAGGCCCTCAGCATATGAAGAGAGTTCATCAATATAGTTTGAGCTATGATTTTGATTCTTATATCTTCTACTAAGCTCGGTGGATGTTTTAATAATTTTTGCTAAATAATTATTACGAGCACAAAGCATTGAAATTTGATGGTAAACCTCTTGGAAGGAAGTTTTGTCCCTCTTACCTAAAACATAAAAGTTTTCACTAGGATTTCCGAATAAGTGAATGTGGTTAAGGTGATTATCCATAATATAAATCTATTATAGGTGAGGAGAGTATATGAAACAATCATTTTTAAATGAAGAAGGGTTTATTTTACTTTGCTTATGTTTAGCAGTTTTTCGTATTTACTTGGAAGTAATAAAGTTTAATTTGGCCCAGTTACCAATTAGTAAGTCTATGGGTCAAAGAGGGCATAAGGTACACAAGTATGGTCTATATATGAGTGTTGGCTATGTTCTATTGTTTGCACCACAAATGTTATTGGGTTAGCCTAAATAGTAGTTGACCGAAGCATTGTAGTCGGACAGAGTCTTTTTATCAAACTTATACTCTTGAAGCTCAGTTAGATTATCTTCTACGGCCCTAATAAAGATTTTCAAATACATGGTATCTTTATTCTTTGCCATTTCATTTAATTGATAAAATTTTGTGATAAATATAGAGTCTTGTTTATTGGTTAAATTGAAAAAACTATGGTTTTTAAGAGATTTCCAAAGCTTCCAAGGATCAGTCTTTTTATCTAGTAGTTCTTGTAGAGTTAAATAAATAAAGGGATCCGATTCAAAACCATCTCCGAATAAAACTAACTCATCAGGAATTCCAGTCATTAATAAAATATCAATCAGTTTATTTAACTTATAGAAGCCATGTATCTTTAAGTCTTTAGTGCTGAGACGTCCCTCAAAAATTGAGATGAAATCTCTATAGTCTTTAAGGAATATATTACTTGCAAAAATCTCATGTTGATAAAGCCAGTCTCTGATGGCATTTTCATAAAAGTGAGGAGAAGCTGAGAGTACAAATGGTTGAAAGTCCTTAGCTATATAATCCTTAATTTTATCAACGCTTGACTCAACAGTTGGAAAGAAGTTTAGAGGCCTATTTAGGGAATGATACATCTCTCTTGGTGTATGATACTTAGTATCTACAAGTGTCTTATCAAAATCTGTGATTAAAATCTTTTTAGGCATCTTTATCACTAATGGAAGAAAACCACCCAGATGGAACTCTACCCCTGGGATCGTTAGTGTCTCAAATATACTGAGTCTCTCTATTCTTTGATCTCCAACGAATGCAGATAGTTTCAATTGGAAATTTCCGTAATTGTCTGAGTCATACTCACGGGATAATATCTGCACATTATTTGAGTTCAATCCAATGATACGAACTCTAAATATTTCTTTACTGAAAAGAGAAATACTATCAATTGGTTTTTCAGATGGGTTGGCCTTACCGTATTGTTGTGTGACGGACTTCGTCAGGGAGATTCTGATGTTTAGTTGTCTATCGTTTATGATGGAAGAAAAATTTACCAAATAGGGCCTGTTCATGTTAAGATTTTATCCAATATTAGACTCAAAGCAAATAAAATAAGAGAATATAATGCTTGAAATGACTTTAATTATTCATGGTAGTGTTCAAGGTGTTGGATATCGATACAGTATTATTGAGCAAATCGAGGAGAACCAAACTCTTGTGCGTGGATATGTCTTCAATAAACCGAATGGTGCTGTCGAGATACTTGCTCAGGGAGATATTGAGGCGCTCAAGGATGTAAGAAGGTTTGCATCTACTGGCAGTGCTAGGAGTATGGTTCGAGAGATTGAAGAGATTATTCAAGAAATTTCCGAATATACTTACGATTCATTTGATATTAAATTTTAGGCTTTCTCAATCTTAAATTGTAGCTGCCCGTCAGCATATGACTTGGTGATCTTTTTAGAGTTTACAATGTCATCTACACCTAGCTTCGTCATATAGGATTCAGTTCTTTTAAGCGTGTCCTTTGAACCATCATCATCTACTCGTTTATGGTCAAAATTTCTATCTAGAGAGAGTCTAATTTCTCGGTCAAAAGCTGTCAATTTTACTTGTTTAACTTCATGTTCCGGAACTTCAACCTTTAAAATATAAGCATCTCTTTCAGGGGATTCTGTTACTACAGGCTTTAGGTCTGTCATTTGGTAGAAGCTATCGTCTTTCTTTGCCAATTCTTTTTTTGCTTCTGTTGTGATCATCCCTTTTACTTGGTCAATTAATTTTTCTTTCTTTCCAAGAAGTCTTCCCATGAGTTTGTTGTTCTGCTCAAAAGTTGTGGCATACTTATTTTGAAATTTGTCATTTATATCTTTCTGTTTCTTTATATAATCTTCTTTTAAACTTTCAGATTCACTTAAGTACTGCTTGTCTCTAATATCAAGCGTATTTTTATGTTGTCTCTCTTTTGTTACAATTTGGTTTCGTTGATGACTTTTTAAGTTCTCCAGAGCGTTATAGAATTTATCCTTGGTGAGAGATCTCTCTTTTACATATGTATTTTTATCCATTTCTTTCTGGTGTAAACCTTCTTGCTTAATTCTTGCGAGCTCATATGTTTTTATTTGATTTAGCTCTGTTCTCTTTGCCTCAATCTCAGTATTTAAGCGATCAAACTCTACCTTTGCTTCATGGTCCATGTCAGTCATAGAAAGAGATTGCTGTAACTTTCTATCCTTCATTTGCATTTCAAAATTTGATTTATCAAATTCTTTCTTATTTTGTAGCTCTATGGTTAATTGCTCTTTTTCGGCTTCTGTTAATTGCTTTACTTGGTCTAGTGAGCCTTGAAGCTTTTCAAAAGTTTTCTCATTACTATGCATCTTATCCGCAAGTCTTCTGTCGTGTTCGTTTCTAATTGAACTTAATTCTTGAGCATTATTAAGCCTTACTTGAGATTTGAACTTGTCATGCTGATTTTCCATTTTATCAAGGTGATTCTGTTGCTCTTCACGAAGATTTTTTATCTCTTTACGATTATTGGATATTATACGTGTCTTGCTCATTTCATTTGATACACTCATGGTAGCATCTCTTTCGTTAGCTTAGCGTAAGGTGATGGACAGTAAGCTTGTTTATTACCCGTATGCCCTGGGCAAACCCATGTTCTAAGCAGGTCTAAGGCAACAAGTCTGCTACCTCCATTATAGGCCATAAATGCTTGAGGGTCTAACGATGATATTTGTATATGTGATGGCGCTTGATCATTTGCAGTTTTAACTAAGTTCTTAACAACATATTGATACACTCTATATTCAGCCTGGGCCGAAAAGGAAATAAGAAATAGGAGAAGAGTTATCTTTTTCATATTATTGTAAACTTTTAATATCCTTCATCATCTGATACTCAACAACTTTGAAGAATGAACGTATAAATTCTTCTCGCGATAGCCTGTCCATTCCAATCAGAGCAGTCTTCTTTTTCTCAAGTGTTTTGTGCCTTGCTAGCTGATTGAACACATGTTTTACATTAGTATTTGCTTTTCTAAATGCGAGATTGTGGGGTTGATTAAATGATTCACTTAACCAGTCTTGAAAAAAAAGAGGAAAGTGTCCTGTTTCTGCTAGCTTTAGATAGTTTTTGTAATCTTGCTTTGGGCCTGTTTGTATTTCTTGCATATTAATTCCTCATTACACTCACATTCAAGGTTGTTAGTTATATTGTACCTTTTTGCTTGAACGAATTTAAGACGGAGATATTTTCCTTTCTGAATTTATTTAGTGCTATACTTTAATAGACAGGGAGATAGTACATGATTAATAAACTCTTCTTTTGTGAGTGTTGTAGAAACCAAATAGAAGATGTCGAAGAAATTCACTACACCGAAGAGAATTCAGACCGAGGCTTTTGCTCGGAGAAATGTATAATGGATTTTTATAGGCCTTATATGCTTAGTCTTGAAAAGGAAGAGCTCAATTTAAGAAATTCTCTTAATTTAATATCAGAAGAAAACTATATTGAAATTACTGGTAATGATCATTATCTTCAATTGGCATTATCAAATCCTCATGAGGTCTGGGTAACTACTGATGATATCGGACAGACTTTTTATACCCATATTATTTCAACTAAAACTGAAGAAGATGATATTCATTTCATATTAATTTGTTCCTATGTGGATGGTGGCCCTTCTTTTGTTTATTACCGAACAGCTACAAAATATAATGAAGTCTTAGATTTTTATAGAAGAGATGCAAAGTTTGATGCCTCAATGATGGAACAAGAGGACAAGACTGATTTTCAAAACTATCAGATTCCCCCCGAAGTCATTGAGACGATGGAGAGGAAGAAATCACATATTTTATCTGAGCTTATGTTAAATAGTTCGGAGCATGATATAAATATTGAGGACTACACAAAGTATGATAAATATTTGGAATTGACTCTAGAGGGGCCTGATGAAATTTATGCCAAAGATGACGAAGAAGGTGATGAACTTCACACCTTCATCAAGTCCTTCATGGTCGGAGAGACATCTTTCTTTTATGTCGTTATTGTCTACCCACTTGAAGTAAGTGAATTAGAGAATATGGCCTATCTTCCTATTTTAGGCTTTCCATCAATAGATGAAGCTATGTATTCAATCTACGCGAGTGGTAAAAGAATAAATGAATCTTTAAAAAATTAAAGTTCTTTTAAAAGCTCTTTAGGATAAATTCGTTTCTTATAATCAGCATCAATATAGGCAAAGTTAATCTTTCCATCTTTTTGAATAATGTATGTACCTGGAAGTGGTAATTCGTTTAGCTTATTATCTTGAGCCTTCTCTAGGTCTATGCCGAATTCTTTATACACCTTAAGTAGATCTGCTTCTAGTTTGAAAGCTAGTCCAAATTTCTTTGCTATTGTATTATTTACATCTTGGTAGATTTCAAATTCAATATCATTCTTCATAACAAATTTCTTGATCTCTTTTTTTGTGTCAGGAGTTAGAAATATTAAGTGATACCCTTTAGCTGCAATTTCTTTAGCAAATTTATTATAGGCGACTAATTCCTTTTGGCAGTAAGGACACCAGCTCCCTCTGTAAAACTTCAAGATGACAGGTTTCTCTTTATAGAGATCAGATAGCTTTTTTCCGTTGATGGTAACTGATGGTGACATCACTCCTTTATTAACTGCGGATTGCTCAATACCACTGGCCTTGAGTTTAGCTAGTGCACTTTGAATGATTTGTTTCTTATCATTTGCAAATATTGTTAGGGATAATGTTAGGGGTGCGAGAATTAAGATGTATTTCATATATACTACATTAAGGTTTATGTCTGAAATTATGGTGCAAAAAAAAAGCCTCTATGTAAAATAGAGGCTTGTACATATCTTATTAATTTAAATTTTAATTAAGCTGAAGGTCCATACTTTCTTAAAAATTTAGAAAGTGATCCTATTTTATCAAGAGTTCTAATAGCTTTAACTGATAGTCTTAGTTTGATAGTCTTTCCAGTTTCTGGATCATATACTCTTTTAGTTTGTAGGTTAACTTGTTTTGTGGTTTTAGTTTTAACGTTTGAATGAGAAACTAGGTTTCCAACTTGTCTTCTTTTTCCAGTCAAATCACATGTACGTGCCATTACTTATATCCTTTTTTATTTGTCTTTTAATTTATTAATAAATTCAGAGCGATAAAATACAATTAAGAAGCCAATAATGCAAGTCATAACTTATAAATAAATAGATCCAGTTATATCTTGCTAACTCTACTCTCATATTGTTTAATTTTATGGATTTCACACTCTAATTGATTGATTATAGATCACAGAAAAGGGACTTCTTATGCCAGCTAAATCATTAAATTTAAAGAACTTACTTCATTCAGCTCCTACAGCTTCACCATTGTATGTAAAGACTGTTAAAGGGAGTGATGGAAAGGATATTAGCTGTGGTGACCCTGCCATAACAAGAGCATTGGTTGCGTTAATGGATTTATCGGCGGTAAATGGTGGTGCGGCAAGTCATTGGGGCGGCCCCGCAGCAATTGCTGAGTGTATGAGTGCCGTTCATGCAAAAATGTTCGAACACAAAAATTGGTTTGATAAATATAATTTCGTAAATGATATAGGGCACGCTGAAAATGGAATTTATGCTCTAAGAGCAAATCTAGGTTTTGGTGATCTCGACTTTAGTACTCTTAAAGGGTTCAGATCAATTGAATCAAAGCTTACGGGGCATGGAGAGTCTCATTTATATCCCGAAGGTGTCCTTTTGAGTAATGGACCTCTTAGTTCATCACTTCCGCAGGCACAAGGGCTTGCTCATGCTGATAAGCTGCTTGGTAACGATAGAGTTACAATTGTAGCCATGAGTGATGGAGCAAGTATGGAGGGAGAGGCGAAGGAGTCATTCGCTGCGATTCCTGGTCTTGCTAAGAAAGGAAAAATTAATCCATTCGTACTTATAATATCTGATAATAATACAAAGCTCTCTGGTAGAATCGATGCTGATTCATTTGAGATGAATTCTACTTTTAACTCTATGGAGAGTCTTGGTTGGGATGTAGAATATGTTGAAAATGGTAATGATCTTCAAGCCTGTTACTCTGGGGTTGAATCAGCGCTTAGTAAAGCAAGGTCTGGCAAGCCTGTATTCTTGTGGCTTAAGACCATTAAGGGGTTTGGTGTTAAGACAACTGAGGATGCAGCAAGTGGAGGTCACGGTTTTCCTGTGAAAGCTTACTCAGAAGACATTCACGGATTTATTTCAGAAATACTAAGTGGTGAAGTCCCGGCCGAATTAAAGGCATGGGCAGCAGATTTAACTAATAAGCCAGCATCAGCCGCTGGTACAAATATTCCTGCAGAAAAAGCACAAGCCGGTCTCGCTCGAGGTGCAGTGAAGGCCAGAGAAGAGGGTCTTCCTGTTTTTTCTGTTTCTTGTGATCTTTCAGGCTCAACTGGGATGAATGCTTTTCAAAAAGCCTTTCCTGAAGCAAGCATTGATGTTGGGATTGCTGAATCAAACATGGTCAGTCATGCAGCAGGAATGAGTCGAGCTGGGTTTATTCCAATTGTCGATACATTTGCAGCCTTTGGAGTAACGAAAGGTAATCTGCCACTTATTATGAGCTCACTATCAAATAGCCCAATGATTGCTGTTTTTTCTCATACAGGTTTTCAAGATGCAGCAGACGGTGCTAGTCATCAGTCATTAACATACCTTGCTGCTGTAAGTGCAATTCCACATGTAAAGGTTCATGTGGTTTCAAACTCTGCTGAATCTGAAGCTCTTATGTATCAAGCGATCAAGAAAATTGCTAATGAACGTGAAGCGGGAAAGACTGCAGACTCACATATTTTCTTTGTTGGACGTGAAAATTACCCTAAAGAAATAGTCTCCGGTTTAAAGTATGAACTTGGTAAAGCACAAGTATTAAGATCTGGAACAGATGGGCTCGTCGTATCTGCAGGTCCTACTTTATTTAAGGCACTAAATGCAGCAGATCAATTGGCCGCAAATGGAAAGAATATTACAGTCATAAACTGCTCTAATGTAAATAACCCAGATATCAATCTAATCGCAAAAGCTCTTAAAGATAATGGTGGAAAACTAGTAACAGTTGAAGATCATCAACTGATTTGTGGTCTAGGCTCGCAACTTGTTCATGCTCTTAAGATGAACGGAGATGAGTTCACAGTTACCTCTCTCGGTGTGAAAGGTGTATTTGGTCAATCAGCATATTTAGCTGATCATTTGTACGCTAAGGCCGGTCTTGATGAAAAAGCGATCATGGAACTTTTCTAATGCGTTTAGGCCTTATATTTTTTCTCGCAATTATTGATTTAGGGCATGCCTCTTATTTTGATGAATGTCTCTATAAGTTTAAAGTTGATAAGCTGAATACTGACTCAGTATCAATTAGTGATGTAAAATATATTTCATCAACAGGTCATCTTTCACAAGTTACGGCAGAGACTGTATGCCTTTCTTATCTAAAGAGTGGAAAGGTCTCAAAAAAAGAATTACTCCTAACTTGGCCTACCTTAAAAGCTGGCAAAACTTACTCGGCAAAACGTAAATACTTTAATAGTATGGGACCAAATGGCCTCGTTAATAGTATTAGCTGGAGATTCATTGGAGATTAAAGGTCTTTCATATTTAAAATTTCTAAAGTCAATCAAAAGTGATTTTCAGGGAACCCTGAGACATTTAGGGCATAAGCATTCCCCAGTTATAAAGTTCAAGCTAATGGGTAAACAATGGTATTACTTTACCACACCAAAAGCGGTCGAATATATTCTTAAAAAAAATGTTAAAAATTTTTCAAAAGATTTTTTAAGAAGTGCTTTAGGTCCTATCATGGGCGAGGGAATTCTTCTTACTGAGGGAAAAAGATGGGCAGCTCAGCGTAGAAACGTATCTAAGTCATTTCATTATAAAACATTTTCGACACTTCTCCCTTGGATTACTGACTTTACTCAAAAGAGTATCCAATCTTTTGAAGATAAAGAACTCGATTTTCATTTTGAAATGAATCAACTGATTCTAAGTATTAGTACGAAAACTTTTTTAGGGGAGGATGTGGATTCCTCCCAGGCAAATGAGCTTCAGTTTTGTGTTCCTATTTATTCAAAACTCTCAGCTCAGCTCTTGCGAAGACCGTTTCGAACCCCAAGGTGGTTTCCACTTCCTTCGAATTTGAAAATGAAAGATATTGAGAGGCGCCTCACCTTAGTAGCTGATTTGATTATTGAAAAAAGACGTGTGCAGATAGCTAACGGACATACTAGTAATGATGCCTTAACTCTTCTACTATTAAATTCAAAAGAAGTTTCTCAAAAAGAGTTACAGCATCAGGTGATTACCTTTCTTGCTGCAGGCTCAGAGACTACGGCCAATATGCTTACATGGACCATCTCTTTGTTGGCCCAGAATCCAGATATTGTTTTGAAGTTACAATCTGAAATTGAATCAGTTCTCGGAGATGAGCCTTTAGGATTAGATCATTTGGATAAACTTCACTTCACAAATGCTAT
The DNA here is from genome assembly GCA_913058265.1 of uncultured Oligoflexia bacterium. Lineage (GTDB taxonomy): Bacteria > Bdellovibrionota > Bacteriovoracia > Bacteriovoracales > Bacteriovoracaceae. The sequence goes on along the minus strand of CAJXPQ010000001.1, from coordinate 149,684 downwards.
TATGCAGGAGTCTATGAGGATATACCCTATCGTTGCAGGACTAGGCAGACAAGTTGTGTCCGACGATACGATCGAAGGTGTTGATGTTAAAGCTGGTTCAATTGTATATGTCTCGCAGTTTTCTATGCATATTGATCCTAAGTATTGGACATCTCCTATGGAGTTTAAACCAGAAAGATTTTTGAATCCGGATAAAACACAAGATGATTTTACTGCCTTCTTTCCTTTTAGCTTGGGGCCTCGAGTTTGTGTCGGCGAGAGTATTGCCTTAATGTTTGGCAAAATCGTCTTAACTTCATTATATAGAAAACACACTTTCATACTCAACCCGGATCAAAAATTAGATCATCAATCGGACATTACCTTAATTCCAAAATTCGGTCTTCACGGTAAACTTAAGCCTCTAAGCTCTCATTAATACATAATATCTCTATACTTTTTACATATCTAGCTTGTATTCCTCGAATGAATTCCATCTTAATGCTATGCATTATATGCAAGATTATTTAATATTGAACTTCAGAGGAGTTTGTTGTGAAGAATACTAAAAAGAACTTATTAATTATCTTGGGAATGACTTTATCTTTTCAGTCAGTGATGGCGGCAAAAGACTTTAGTGAGTACCCTGATGTTTATCCTTTTGTCCCTCAAAGTGTAGATGAGATCTATTCAGATGTTGCAACAGTAACTGAAGATAAGAACTTTGTTAAAAACTTTAATGAAATTGTTAATGAAGAGTTATCTAAGGCAGCTACAAAAGTTAAGCCTTGGTCTGCTTCATATTGGCCACTGTCTAAGGGGACTGTTGCTGATCCCTATACTAACAACTCTGTTGGGTACTTTTTAGATGCCGGATGGATTGCTTGGAAAACGAATTATAAAAATTTAAAGAAAAGAAGAAGTACTGTTCACAAAGATATATATAATTTAACAGAGAAAGAGCTTTCTAGATTATCTCCAACAGAGAAATACGATGTATTACTTGGTGATAAAACTTTTGATTTAACTAGAAGAGTTGCAGATTATATGAATGATTGGGGGTCAAAGAAAATGAATGCCTTTATTACTGATCTTCGCTTGGTAGATGAGAATGCGCTTGAACTGGCCAATAAATATATTAGTTGGGGATGGTATAATAATGCTGATGAGGCCTTTGCAAAAGATTATGAACTACAAGGAAGCTTATCTGTTGAAAACGCTTTAATGCTTGTTAAAATGGGTAAGTATGAAAATGTAGCAGACGCATTTCCAGAAGCGGTTGAGATGGCACAGGAGCAAGAAGGTAATTATGTTCTTGCAAAGCAAAGTTCATTTATGGCCGGATGGGAAGGTATTTGTAATGGCTGGTCAACAGCTGCAGGTATAGTTCCAAGACCAACAAAATCTATTAGCTTTAAACTTCCAAACGGTAAAAACTTAAAATTCTACCCATCAGATATTAGAGGTTTAACTTCTTTGTATTGGGTTAACTCTTTCATCCAAAACAACCTTGAAACAGATGAGCAAGGAAACTACCAAAGAGGTGGAACAGTATCTGCTGGTAAAAGATGTAATACTGATGCCAAAGAAGATGAATGGGGAAGATTATACGATAGTGAAGATGATCCATTCAACGGTCTAAACTTTGTAACAGGTAAAAGAGATGCTAGATGCTCTGGAGTTCATCCAGCTAAATGGCACTTAGGTATTGTTAATCTTATTGGTAAACAAGGTCGAAGCTTTATCGTTGAGAGAAAAGTTGGACCAGCTGTAGATAATCACCCAATGTCTAGTTATGAAATGAAGTATTTCAATCCTAATACAGGAGAAACAGAAGGTAGTGTTGACAGCAAGATCGTTGAGATTGATGGAAATGATCAATTTAAAAGAATGAGGCATCCGCACGCGAAATATATTGTAGGTGTAGAGACAACTATGATTTATCTGAACTACTTAACTCCTTCAAGAGAAGATGAAACATCTGAGAAAGATGATAAAGATGTTGATAAAACAATGATGTATGACCTTGAACTGGATGAGAACTATGATGTTGTCGGTGGTCAATGGCGTGCAGTTAAAATTGGTAAACCTAAAAGAGTTAAAAGACCTGGTAGTAAGATTCGTAAGAAAGAAAAGCGTAATCATAACCAACCAGACTTCTTTTGGGCCGTAACGAAGAATTGGAAAGAAACTGGTTTATTTGACGATAACACTGGACTTGAAGAGTGGAAGGACAAAACAACGGCTCCACCTGCATCTTATGCTGCAAATGCTAAGGGAGCACACTCTTTAATGGTATACCAAAAGTATTCATACAATGCTGGACAGAAGTGTAATATGGTTGATCAGACTACAGGTAAGCTAAGAGCTGTATCTTGTGAGAAGGAGATCAATAAGCCGCAACCTCAGTCTAATATACTTAATGTATTAATAGAAAGAGCAAAGTAAAACCTATAAAAAAATAAAAACCGCTCTCCAGAATTTCGGAGAGCGGTTTTTCTGCTAAGGCAATGTATTTGAATTTATACTGAGAACGACTGTTTCTTTATCACTTATGAAAAGCCTATATCGTCGCTTCAAAATTAAGCATCAATTGAAAAGCCGTCCATCTGGTGAAAGTTGAGATATTTATAAATCTCTTCTTCTCGGCCTTCTATTGCTGGGTTCACCATTGCTAGATACTCTTCGTGAGTTGGAATTCTTCCAAGAGTTGTACAGACAGCAGCTAGTTCAGCTGATCCTAAATATACTTTGGCATCTTTACCCATTCTGTTATTAAAGTTTCTTGTTGAGGTAGAGAACACTGTAGCGCCGTCTTCAACTCTTGCTTGGTTACCCATACAAAGTGAACAACCTGGCATTTCTAGTCTTGCTCCAGCTTTCTCAAACTTCTTGTAATAACCTTCTCTCATAAGCTGATCCATATCCATCTTTGATGGAGGACAGATCCAAAGTCTTGCTTCAGACTTTGGTTTACCCTCAAGAACTTCAGCGGCAGCTCTAAAGTGACCAATATTTGTCATACATGAACCAATAAAGACTTCATCAATTTTATCATTAACAACTGTAGGATCAGTAATAAGTTTTACATCATCTGGATCATTAGGGCAGGCAACAATAGGAGTTGTCATTTCATTTAGATCGATCTCAATAATCTGAGCATACTCAGCGTTTTTGTCCGCCCGTAGAAGCTCACCATTCTTAAGCCAATCTTTTATAGAATCTATTCTTCTTTGGATTGTGACTTTATCTTCGAAGCCATTTTCAATCATCGATTCCATAAGTTTAATATTGGAATTTAAGTACTCTTCAATTGTTTCACGACCAAGGTCAATACAAGTACCTGCGGCACTTCTTTCAGCTGCTGCATCCGTTAACTCAAATGCTTGCTCAAGCTTTAGGTTTGGCAGTCCTTCCATCTCTAAGATCTTACCTGCAAATACATTTTTCTTGTTCTTCTTCTCTACTGTCATAAGACCCATTTCAATTGCCTTAAGTGGAATCATATTGACTAGGTCTCTCAGAGTTACTCCTGGCTGAAGCTCACCCTTAAAACGAACAAGTACTGATTCAGGCATATCTAATGGCATGACTCCAAGTGCAGCTGCAAACGCAACTAAACCTGAACCTGCTGGGAATGATATTCCCATTGGAAAACGCGTATGGGAGTCACCACCTGTTCCAACTGTATCTGGAATCAGCATTCTATTTAACCATGTATGAATAACTCCATCTCCTGGTCTGAGTGAAACACCACCTCTTTTAGTAATATACTCTGGTAGGGTTGCGTGAGTAATAATATCACTTGGTTTTGGATAGGCCGCTGTATGACAGAAAGATTGAAATACAAAATCAGCGTTAAATCTAAGACAAGCTAATTCTGTCATCTCGTCTCTTGTCATGGGCCCTGTTGTATCCTGTGATCCAACTGTTGTCATCTTAGGTACACAAGAAGTTCCCGGAAGAATTCCATTGATACCACACGCACGCCCAACCATTTTTTGAGCTAGAGTGTAGCCTTGGTTTGGCCGTGCTTCAGTTGTATGAGCATTTAGAAACACTTCAAATTCTTCCATTGAAGACTTTCCAAGTAATGTTCTTGCTCTTTCTGTAAGCATTTTTCCAATGATTAAAGGAACCCGCCCTCCAGCTCTAAATTCATCTAAAATCGTTGCTGGTTGAATATCGTAAGTCGTTAAAACAGAACCATTTTCATCCAGGATTTTTCCTTCAAGAGGTCTTACCTCAATCAAAGTTCCTGTATCAAACTTAGAAACATCACATTGTATAGGCAGTGCTCCTGAATCCTCTGCTGTGTTAAAAAAGATAGGGGCGATCGTTTGACCTAAGATAACTCCACCGCGTCTTTTATTTGGAACAAAAGGAATGTCTTCACCGATATGCCATAAAAGAGAGTTACAGGCAGACTTTCTTGAAGATCCAGTTCCAACAACGTCTCCAACAAAAGTTATTGGTAGTTTAAATTTATCTTTTAAGTCTCTAATAACTTTCGGTCCTTCTGGAAATAAAACACCACCCATGATATTGGCATGAAGAGGAATATCTGCTCTTGTGAATGCATGTTGAGCAGGAGAGAAATCATCTGTATTTGTTTCACCTGGAACTTTATATATAACGGATTTTATACTCTCAGGAATTTGTTCTTTATTGGTAAACCATTCTCCCTCAGACCATGATTCAATAATCTCAGCTGCAAATTTATTTCCTTTATCAGAAAGGGCCTTAATATTATCAAAAATATTTACTGAAAGGACTAAGTTTTTTAATTCGGTAGCAGCTAGAGGAGCAAGTGTTGCATCACCCTCATCAACTAAATCTACTAAGCCTTGAAGATTAAAACCACCAATCATAGAGCCTAGTAGAGTAATAGCGTGCTCTTTTGATATCACGTCACATGAATCGGTTCCTTTTGTGATACCAATTAGAAAGTTAGCTTTAACTTGAGCTGCAGGATCGACCCCAGGATTAATTCTGTCGCTTAATATTAATAAGAGCTCATTAGCTTTTCCAGCAGGTATATCTTTAAGAAGAGCAACCACTTGTGTCGCTTGCTCAGCGGTAAGTGCTAGAGGAGGTATTCCCTCAGCTTTTCTTTCATCAACATGTTTTGCATAGTCTTTAAAAAATGACATAGAGCTAATCCTTTTAAGTCTGGAATTTAATATTTAATATGCTGAAATTATAGACAATATTACACGATTTAGAAACTGATTTCCGATTTTGCCTAAGTGAAATTCCCTCTATTTCACTATTTTTGCCTCTTGGCAGTTACTGATTTAATTAAATTACATAATGCGACGAATAAGTAGATGTGAAAAACAAGATTAAGCCAACTCTTTTATCTCTACTATCTATTAGCATCGTCGGTTTGTTAATCTATTATTGGTCATTGCCTGAGCAAAATGAATTCTCAAAGTACAGGCCGAATGTTGAAGTTGAAGAAGAAGGTAAGGATGTTACTATTAGCAACAAAGGAGAAAAGACCAGAAAACCTGCAAATAGAGAGAAGCAAATCGTTCGACCTAAGCTCGTTGGTCAGTCACCATTTCTTAAAAGACAAGAGCGAAATATTCAAAAGAATCCAAAATTTGTATCAGAATTAATTATAAATTCGGAACAGAGTTTCAATAATGGTGATTATGATTTTAGCCTGGTTGAAAATTTATTTGCCATTCGAGAAAAAGATTATAACGGAACTGATGAAATTGTTGAAAGGAAGCTAAATTATGTGATTGTAAAGTCAGATAGTATTCCGAATTTATCAACTCCAGTTGTTCAAAATTTAAAAAATGGATCTTTTGCTATTTTCACAGGAGTTCTTAAAGTTAAACTTTTCGATTATGCTGAACTTGTAAATATCAATATATCTGCGGCCTATGTCATCACTGATGAGTATAAATATTTGGATCGAGTTTTTTTCAAGTTTGATGATTATCAGGAAACCATTTCAAGTTATGAAGAGCTGAAGGTAAATGGGCTTGTAGAACTCGTCGAAATTGAACTTCTTGAGTATGTCCGTACAAACCGCTAACTGCCATCATTTCAGTGCATTACCTTACTAATCTACCTCAAATATTAGTCATTGCTTGGGCATTAAGCACCCCTAAAGTATTAATTTCAGAATTAGCTCAATTTCTAGGCCGAATATGACGTAAAATACTATGTAGGAGTGAACTTTGCGAATATTATCTATGTTGACCATTTTTGTTTTAACTGCTTGTGGGCCTACGCCGCCAGAAGTTACACGTGAGTACTCTAATGAGAGTCCATATTATCCAAATGCTCCTGTTGAATATGATGCTGATATTTACGGTTTTCAAGGTTTAGATTTATCAGCAGATGGTAAGGTGCTATTTACTGAAAATGTTTCTTCTGGATATACATTTATTCTAGCAAATGCTCCAGGTTTTCTTTTTGTTAATGCTGCTACCGGAGAGCTCACAGGTAATCCGAGTGAAGGTGGATTGACTGAAGATATAACTATTCGAGCTATTAATACTGGCAATGGATCCATAATTAATAAGCAATTTGATTTAGCGGTAAATGGGGACCCTTTAAGAACTCAAATGTGGGCGCTTAATAATACGGGACAAAAGTCTTTTGCTAACTCCTCTGGTGTCGTTGGTGTTGATATAAATGCTTTCGAAGCATGGAATCGCGGTATTAAAGGCTCAGGTATTAAAGTTGCCGTAAGTGACTCTGGTGTCGAAATTAACCATGACGATCTTTTTCAAAATAGTCTAAGTGGCGAGCATAGAGATTACTCATTAAATTCACCATATCTAGGCTCACCAGTAGCAACAAGCTTTCACGGAACAGCCGTTACTGGTATTATTGCTGCAAAAGGGTGGAATAATATTGGTCTTACTGGAGTTGCTCCGGAGGCAAAGTTCGCTGGATTTCAATTTCTTGATTCCCCTCAATCATCTTCAGTTTTAGTTCATCAGGCGAGTGGTGACTTTGATATTTTTAATTACTCTTATGGAGATACATTATATTACGATACTTTATCGGACTCTACTTACATTGCTCATTTAAGGTATTCAACTCAAACTTTGAGTAAGGTTTTCGTTAAGGCCGCTGGTAATGAGCATTTATTATCTCAAGGTAGTTTATGTGCTCCTCATAATGCGAACCTTCCTTATGAAAATGAATCACCATTTATTATTGTGGTAGGGTCGGTCAATGCCGATGGTGTTAAATCAACATTTTCTAATACTGGATCAAACCTATGGGTTTCAGCTCCAGGCGGAGAGTACGGAATTAGTCAGCCAGCAATTATATCAACGGATCTTCCAACGTGTTTAAAAGGAAAATCTAAGGCTCAATCTACCATCTATAATTCGTTTGAGTATGGACATAGCTTAAATCAAGAATGCCATTATACGTCTACCATGAACGCAACAAGTGCTGCTACACCACACGTGTCTGGTGTTATTGCTTTAATGTTAGAAGCGAACCCAAGTCTTAAAATGCGTGATGTAAAACATATATTAGCTTCAACATCCACAAGGGTTAACTCAACACATACTAATAATTATTTTGGTGTGAACCACCCATCTAATGTTTTGTCTGGGTGTAGCTCATTAAATCTTGCAGGACATGATTATGAATTAGGTTGGGTCAAAAACGATGCAGACTATTGGTATAATAACTTTTATGGTTTTGGAATGGTTGATGCTGATGCTGCAGTTGCAGCTGCCGTCGCCTATGGTGCTAACTTACCAGCGTTGATTGAGCTTAATCCAAATCTAAATAGTGGAACATATAGAAGTGTATCTGGTAATAGTATTCCTGATTTCAACGGAGCAGGTGTGACGGATACGCTTACAGTTGCGGCAAACCATACAATTGAATCTGTACAGATTAAAGTGAGAATAGAACACCCTGCTTCTGGAGAAGTTGGCTTTGAACTTATCTCACCTGACGGAACCAGAAGTGTCATTTTAAATATTAATAATAGTTTATTGTTTGATGATGATGAAGATTTAAATGTCGTTTTAACGACTCATGCTTTCTATGGTGAGAACTCTGCAGGAAACTGGACACTCAAAGCCTTCGATGGCAAGTCAGGTAATACAGGGACCTTAACAGAATGGTATATAAATATTCTAGGTCATTAAACTGCAAAGGACTGCATTTGTTAAATAAGACAGGGACAGTTGTTTTTGTTCTCATATTTATACAACTTCTATTTGGAGTGAACTTTCCTGCTAGTAAAGTTATTGTTCAGCAGATGGACCCCGTCTTGTGGTCAAATCTTAGATTTTTCTTTGCTGGGATCGGAATGCTTGCGATGACACTTGTGATGAGAAGAAAACATCCACCCATTACAAAGTCTTTTCTCAGTCAAGTTTCTATTCTTTCTATTCTTAGTATGGCCTTAGGGCAGGGGTTATTTCTCGTTGGACTCCAATATACATCCTCAATAAATAGCTCCATAATAATAACTTTTATCCCCATTTTAACTTTGCTTATTGTCATACTTCGTAAACAAGAGTCCCTTACTTACAATAAATTTATTGGGATCATCCTCGCATTTATGGGGGTTATCTTGATGAGAGATATCAATCAGCTTAGTCTTGGAAATAGTACATTTATTGGGGATATATTAGTTTTTTGTGCTGCTCTATGTTTTGCAATGTATTTGAGTTTTGGAAAAAAATTCTTTATGAAGTATGATAATATGTGGTCAACAACATGGATGTTTTTTATTTCATCCTTTGTCATGTCACTCTTTAATTTTACTAAATTTTCTTCATTGGGTAGTTTTGAATTCTCAGAACTGTTCATTCAATGTGCATTATTCTCAATTATTGGCGCCACACTTCTCACATATTTATTAAATAATTGGGCACTTAAAAGAGCTCCATCAGGTAATGTTGCGATATTTATTTATTTACAGCCAGTTGTCGCTGGCTTAATAGGGTACTTCTTTTTAGATGAAATCATCACAGTTCGCATGCTGATGTGTGGAGTTCTTATTATGATTGGACTAATATTTACATTACAGAAAAAATAAAAGCTAAAGCTTTTTGCTCAGGTACCGAAGAGGTATTATGCCAAGATATGTAGATTCATTAACAAGTTCAGATCGTTTAAGTAAAAGCTTAGACACTCTGACTGAACATTTAAAAAACCATAAAAAGGTAGTTACTAGAAATAACAAGGAGTTAGCTACGATTAATAAAGATATCGATGCAAATAGAGTTGATAAGATTAAAGTACTAGAAGAAAAAATTAAAAAACTAGAAACCGAAACTCAATGGGTGGAAACTGACCAGAGAGCTGCTAAGCTCACAAGTGATGATCTCATTAAGAAATTGGATATTCTCTAAACAGTTGTAATTTCCATTCTTTTCTTTGATAATATGAGTCAAGGGGAATCACATGGAATCTATCTCAGATAATGAAACAAAATATACTCACAAAAGAAAAATTAAAAACTATCTTATTAGTCCAAGAATTCAAGGTTCGTTAATAACTTTTAATATTCTCGCTCTTTGGACAGCTTTAGGTATCATTTATTACCATGTGGTTAAATCTTTTTGGGTTATGGATGAAATGGCGAGGACTGCTAGTATACCTGTTAATAGCTTTTATTATGAGACAGTAGGCTTTCAAAGAGAGCTAATTATAAGCTCTATTATAGTGGCTGCTATCTTGTCCACATTACTTGCTATACTTTTTACTATTCTTTTTACCCATAAGTCGCTTGGGGCCGTACATCGATTAAAAAGTTATTTTGAGGGTATCCGTGATAACGGTCATCAATCTGATCTTTCTTTTAGAGATGGCGATCTTCATGATGAGATCCCACAAATAGTTAATGATGCGATTAAAAAAATAAAAGAATCTTAGTAACCTTCAAAATTGACAAGAAACTAACAAAACTTAATTGATAAGAAAGTTTTAATTTGATATTGTTTAAAAGATGAAATCTTTTTTAATTCTTTCAATAATGTTTTCTATAATCCTGGACTCAAATGGCCTAAGTATAGATAATAGCTTGCAGATGCATCTAGCAGATAATGTAGAGCTCTCCAGTGATCACTCTGCTCACGAAGAGCATAATGAAGGAGAGAGTCACAGCTCAGATGATTGTGACGATCATTGTGGTGATGGATGTCATACGAATTGTCATGCTGGTCATAATCATAATGCATTAATTCTTTCTCCTACGAGTTCACTTGAGCCTAGTATTTCCTTTAACCTTAAAACTTATCCAAGCATAAATCAGATTTCAGTTCTGGAATTTCACTCAAAAATTATTAGACCTCCTATTTCATAAACCCTATATTAAATAGATTACTTAAATTTAATAGCATCTATAAAGAGATGCCTTTTGTGGACGGATTATGAAACACCAATTTTTAATATTAGCTTTAGCTTTAATAACTGGCCCTCTATTTTCTAAAAGTATCAGTCTAGAGGATTTACAAAAAACGGCCTTTAAGAATAATTATATGTTGAATGCCGCGAGAATAAATACAGAAATGGCATATAAAGAGCAACTTGAAACTACATCTGACTTATATCCAAAATTAGGTTTTAAATTAGGTATTGAAAAAACGACCAGTTCAGCTGTCGATTTTGATGAAACAGATAACCTTAAATCAATTTACGGAGAATATAATTTATTTAATGGTTTTAGAGATCAAAATAAATTAGATATGACTAAGGTTGAAAGAAAACTTGCTGAGAGTGACCTCAAGGAGTCTGAGTTTAGGCTTCATCTTCAAGTAGAGCACCTTTATTTCTCTTATCTATACTTAACTAAAAAGATTAAAAGTATTAATCAGGCGATCATAAGAAATCAGAAGCATATTGAACTAATTAAAATTCGATTAGCTTCTGGGCTTGTGACAAAAACAGATCTTTTAGAATTTCAACTTAGAAGATCAAAGCTCAAGAGTAAACGTGATTTTTACAAATTGAGATCAGAGGAAACACGTGAGAATGTCTTTAGGGTTGTTGGTCTGGAGAGTTATAAACAGGCTTCTATTTCTGGAGAGTTACCACACTTTGAAATTGATACATCTTTAGAAAAACTTTTAGTTATTTTTAATAAAAATAATGAATCGATCAAGAGATCTGAGCTTCATCTTGAGAAATCTGAATATGACTCAAAGATAGCTAACTCTGGTTGGTATCCTTCTATAGATCTTATTGCTGAACACGGTAATCTTAATTCTCAAGAGACAGGTATCGACTCAGATGAAACCACTACTTCAATTGCAGTTATGGCCCGTTGGGAAATTTTCTCTGGCTTTAAAACAAAGTATGCTCTTGATAAGGCCAACTTAGGTAAATTAAAAGATGAATATCTTCTAAAACAAACTTTTCTTGATAATAGCTCTATGCTTCGGACACAATTTCAGAAACTTAAGGCAATCGAATCAAGAATTAAGTATGAAGAGGATAACCTTAAAATAGCTAAGGAGCTTTATACAAAAACACTTAAAGAGTATAGAAAGGGCGTAAAAGATTCAGGTGCCTTATCAAGTGCAGGAGATGAGTTAACTAGTATTAGCGATCAGGTTTATGGACTTAAGATGGATTTTATAAAAGAGAAATTATCTTTAGAGTCAGTTCTTGGAACTCATCTGTTACTAAAGAAGATATCTCATCACTAAACTAAGAATATACAGGATATAATATGTTAGATTCAATTATAAAATTTTCATTACGAAATAGGGGGCTAATCGTTATTGGTAGTATTGCCCTTACCATTTATGGTGCTTTTGTCGCCTCAACACTACCAATCGATGTATTTCCAAATCTTAACCGTCCAACAGTAACTATAATGACTGAGTCTCACGGGCTTGCACCTGAAGAGGTTGAAACATTGGTGACTTTTCCTATTGAAGTTGCAGTAAATGGAACCCCAGGAGTTAGAAGGATTCGATCTAGCTCTGGTGTTGGTCTATCGATAGTTTGGATGGAGTTTGACTGGGGGACTGACATCTATCGCAATCGTCAACTCGTCTCAGAAAAACTATCTTTAGTGCAAGAGGAACTTCCAAAAGGTGTAAAGCCTATCATGGGGCCTATTTCATCTATAATGGGTGAAATCCAGTTGATAGGTCTAAGTTCTAGCAATAAAGAAATACAGGGAATAGACCTAAGAACTATAGCTGATTGGACTATTAGGCCTAGGCTTCTAGCTATAAATGGCATAGCTCAAGTTATTCCAATTGGTGGAGGTGTAAAGCAATTTCATATCATGCTAGACTCTGAAAAACTTCGTGTAAAAAACCTATCAATTGAAGAGGTTCAAGAAAATTTACAACATATTAGTGAGAATACGACTGGTGGCTTTGTGAATATCAATAAGCAAGAATTTCTAATAAGGCATCTTGGGAGAGTTGAAAGCATAGATGATATTAAGAACTCAATCGTTGGTGTTTTTCAAGGACAGGCGGTTAAGGTTTCCGATATTGCTGAGGTCAAGGTCGGTAAGCAGGTCATGCGAGGGGATGCAAGTATTGATGGCAAGGATGGAGTTATACTCGGTATAAAAAAGCAACCTGGAACATCTACGCTTGAACTTACAAAAAAAATTGATCTCGCTTTATCTGATATTGAAAAAACACTACCAGAAGGTATCATAGTTAATAAAGATTTATTTAAACAATCTATCTTCATAGATAATGCAGTTAATAATGTTAAGGAAGCACTTCGAGATGGTGCGATCTTAGTCACGATTATCTTGTTCTTATTTCTTATGAATTTTAGGACAACATTTATTACACTTACCGCTATCCCGGTTTCATTTGCTATCACTGCAATTGTTTTTAAATATTATGGAATGGAAATTAACACCATGACCCTTGGAGGTCTTGCCATTGCTATTGGTCTCTTGGTTGATGATGCCATTGTTGACGTTGAAAATGTATATCGAAGATTAAAAGAGAATAACCATAAAGCATCACCTGATGCTATACTTAAAGTTGTTTACAGTGCCAGTAAGGAAGTTAGAAGCTCTATTGTTTTTGCTACAATGATTGTCGTTCTTACTTTTATCCCATTGTTTTATATGGGGGGACTTGGAGGACGCTTTTTTACCCCTTTAGGTCTCTCATTTATTGTTTCTTTATTTGCTTCAATGTTTGTTTCCTTAACTCTAACACCAGTACTATGCTCCTTTCTTCTCCCTAAAATAAAAAATCTTCAATCTGAGAATGATACTAAATTTGTTCATTGGATAAAAAAACTAGATAAAACAATCGTACAAAAGGTTATTGAGAAGCCTAATACTGTAATCATTCCGTCCTTGGTTCTTCTTATTGGATCATTACTTTTAGTACCTGGAATGAGTAAAGAGTTTTTGCCTAAATTTAATGAGGGAACTGCGATGGTCTCAATTACTCTACCCCCTGGAGTATCTTTAGAATATTCTTCTGAGTTAGGACATAAAGCAGAGAATATAATTAAAGCTATTGAAGAGGTAAAGCATGTTAGTCGAAGAACTGGAAGGGCCGAACTTGATGAACATGCAGAAGGTGTAAATGTCTCTGAGCTTGATGTTGATTTTTACCCTGGAAAGGGCAGAGAGAGAGATATCGTTCTACAGGAAATTAGAACGAAGTTACTTGCTATTTTACCTGGAGCAAATATAAATCTCGGTCAACCTATTTCACATCGACTTGATCATATGCTCTCTGGAGTAAACGCAGAAATTGCTCTTAAGATTTTTGGACCTGACAGGGATCAACTTAAGATTTTAGCAAATTCTGTATACAGTGCTATTAATACTGTTGATGGACTCGTTGATACTCAAATAGAAAAGCAGGTTGAGATACCTCAGATTAAAACTTACTTTATTCGTGAAGACGCTGAAAAATATAATATCAATATTGGAAAGCTTGCTGATCAGATGGAGGTTGCATTGCAAGGTGAAAACCTGGCTCAAGTCATCGAAGGACAAAAAGTGACAAATGTTTTTGCTCGTCTGTCAGATAAATCTAGGTCAAATATTGAAAGAATTCAAAATATTATTGTAAAGGTTATGCCAAGTGGTGAAAAGGTTACGCTGGCCAAGGTTGCTGATGTCTACGAGGCTACAGGACCAAACATGATAAATAGAGAGAATATGCAAAGGCGCATAGTCGTTCAGGCCAATGTTTCAGATAGGGGACTAGATAAAGTTATTGCCGATATTAAAAGCAATATAAATAAGACTGTGAAGTTTCCTGAGGGTTATTATATTACCTATGGTGGACAGTTCGAAAGTCAACAAAAGGCGTCGAGTATTATGATTCTGTTGGGTACTCTTTCACTTCTTGCTGTTTTCTTTCTCCTTTATAGTCATTTTAAATCAACAGTCTTAAGTTTGATGATTATGATGGGAATTCCCTTAGCGGTTATTGGAAGTGTGTTTGCCATCTTTATTACAGATAATACTATTTCAATTGCATCTATTGTTGCTTTTGTCGCCTTGTGTGGAATTGCTTCAAGAAATGGTATTTTAATGATTTCTCACTATCTACATTTGATCCTTCATGAAGGTGAAGAGTTCTCTAAAGAGATGATTATGCGGGGTACACTTGAAAGATTAGTTCCTGTCTTGATGACAGCTCTCTCTGCTATACTTGGATTGGTTCCTTTATTATTAGCTCACGGTGAGCCTGGTAAAGAAATCCTCTATCCCGTGGCAGTCGTCATTGTTGGTGGACTTTTTAGTTCCACATTATTAGATATGTGGGTTACGCCTGCAGTTTTCTATAAGTTTGGTAAAAAGGCCACTCTTCATCATATTAAACAAATTGAAAAACAAAAGGATACATTATGAAAATTTTAATTTTAGGACTAATTCTTACAAGTATGAATAGTTTTGGTCATGGAGATCATCATATACCTGGTTCCATTCCTGCTGCGCCACATGGCGGAGTTGTTAAGGAAGCCGTACACCAACATGCAGGTTCTGCGAAACATGATCACGGTAAAGCAAACAAGAAAGAAGTCTTCTATGAAGCTGTTTTGAAGAATAACTTATTAACAATTTATGTTTTAGAATTAAGTACTCATGGTTATCAATCATTTCTTACAATCAAAACATCTGATGTTAAAATTAAAAGTATGGAAGCTCTCAATCCAAGAAAAAAGAAATCGTACAAGCTAGCGCCAAATACTAGTAAATCTAATTACACTGTTGATTTTTCAAAGATTAAAGGAAGGCGATTTATTATTACTATTTCTGCTTTATATGCTGGTGCAAACTATGTGGGCAAGGTTCAAGTCGAAAGGAAGTAGACAGTCTATACTTATGAAGTTAATTTAAAATAATGAGGAGTTAAATATATGAATTACACTATCATTGCAATATTACTTACACTAGTTTCCTTTAACACTATGGCAAAGAATACTGTTAGCGAGAAACCCTTTTATGGGGAAGAGATTAATGCAAAAAGCGCTGTTTCCTACGATACAATAGTTAAAGACTTTCCAAGCTTTAAGGGGAAAGATCTTGTTATGGAGGCGGTAGTTGAGAAGGTATGTGCCTCAAAAGGCTGCTGGATGACACTTAAGAGCACTAAAAGTGCATCATCATCATTTAGAGTGAAGTTTCAGGATTATAAATTTTTTGTTCCACTCTCTCTTGCAGGAAAGAAGGTTTGGGTAAACGGAAAAATTTCACGCAAGGAACTCTCAATTAAAGATACTAAGCATTATTTAGAAGATGCTGGCGCGAGCAAAGAAGAAATCGCTGCAGTGACTAAAAAGAGCTTCGAATATCATTTTATGGCAAAAGGTGTTTTGCCAAGATAGTACACCTTACTACTCGGAAATATGTGTTAATACATTCACTATTTCAATAATCTCTATTTTTGTTATTATATATAGATAAGAAACAAATTTATGAGGTTAAATGAAAAAAATATTACTTTTAGTATCTGTTTATTTTTTTATTATTAGTTGTGCATCATCTACTTATCAAGATGTTGACTACAAAATTTCGGATAATTATAAGCAGCTTAGATATAAATTTGCTTTAAAAGAAATTAAAAAGAAAATATTTGGTAATAAAAATAAATGGCCTACTCTTTACGCATCTTTTAGTAATACTAATTATTACTATGGAGAAAAACTGAGAATTACTAAAGTCTTTAATTCGGCCACTGACAATAAATCTTTCGGTTCAACATTGGCCTATTTGGAAACTGGACCAGAGGTCGAACAATCTTTTAGCGTTGTAGGGGAAAATGGATATTCAAGTATTTTCCAAATGAATTTTAAAGTGGATTTTATTTGTGGAGATAAAAAATGTTCACTTGAAGGCATTAAAGGCTCGTCAGCTAATGAACTATTTAATAAATTTAAAAAGAAAATAACCAAAGTGAATGTCTCTATTATTTCAGATAATAAGACGGTATTTCTGCTTCTGACAGACCCCCTCAAAGATTATAGGAGCGGAAGACTCCTGCCGTTCCTCGCAGCAAGAAGACATGTTTGGAGAGGTATGCCACAAGATCTTTTCCTAAGCTATGGCGTAAGTAAGGAAAGAGGTACATTTATATGTGGAGCTAATAATACTTGTAATACTGGCTATACAGAGATTCAGTTTAATGATGGTAAAGTATTTAGTTTGAAAAAAGATCTCGAAAATAGACATACGTTTAGGAGTTACTAGTGAATTATTTAATCTCAATAATATTTTGTCTTTTATCTTTTACTTGTCTTGCTTCTGACCTTTCCAGCTGGGAGAGTAAAGTTGATATCCCTGAGAATGTATTGAAGCTTAAGAATATCAAGGATAAAAGGTCTACTGAATATGAGATGACTTCTTATGAGGCAGCAATGGATCTTGCTCATCTTGCTAAGGCACAAAAAAAAATTGGCAATACCGTTAAGTCATTGCACTTTATCAGCTTAGCGGCAAAACTTTTTCCTTACCGAGACGATATTGTTAACACCTATCGAGAAACATTAGATGAATACACATCTGAGACAAATGGCCTTATAAAGGCTAAGCGTCTTAGTTGTGATGACTTGAAACAAAGGATTTCTCTTCTAAGCTCTTTATCTCCAAAATCTGTCCAAACAATAGATCAAAAGAATGTTTCTTGTGAAATCAAAATCGAACACTCTTACAAGTCGATTGCTGATATAGATATTAGTCAGTGGATGACCACTTCATTACCTAAAAACCAACAGTATTCTAAATCTAATGATTCAGATGTAGGTGATAGTATATATCTTCAAGCTATGAAGGCCAAGGCAAAGAAGTTAGAAATCAAACGGTTAACAGATAAAGTATATACATTGAGATTTCCAAAACTTGAGATCATATTGAGTGCTTTGAAGGTTCTTGGAAGTTTTTCTTTAGATACAACTCCAGAAGTTTATACTGATGATAATGGAAATACTTATCTACGCGCATTCTTTAATATCTCTACCGATAGTATTTCGTATGGATTTGATGGTCATTGTAATAGTATTGAAAAATTCTTTAAATTACCTTCAGAGTATAGTTATGGAAGTATCGTTGGTAGCCATTATATTTGTGGTATGGATTATAGCAGTTCTAAACGTGATACCTTGAATCGATCAGTTTTTTCAAATTGGTCTTTCAGCGACAAAAAAATACTCGTGATGAAAGAAGGAATTAAGTATAATAGTGATTCTTCAAAATCCAATAAGCCCCTTTATATGTTTTTTCCTAAGAAATTAGATATGTATGTTCAATATAATTATAAAGATAGGCCATCTGTTACTAAAACCTTTATGTTTGAAATCGATAACTTAACGAATTTTATGTATTGGTTTAATATAGGAAACTTAGAAACTATTGAACCACCCAAAATTATTGTGAATAATGCTAATATTACGCTTACATCTAAAAATCTTTATTCTATCCCAATCAAAGACCTTAAGAGTCTGCAAGGATTAAAATCTTTAGAAATTAAATTTGATGCTAAAAAGACATTTGATCGATTAGTTAAAGAGCTAGAAGTAAAGAGGTTATAAGACTTCTTAGCTAAATAAAAATTGCAAGTCCTGAGTACTCATTTGTTTTAATAAGCTCTCATCTGTGGCCAGAATCTTATCTGATACCGCTCTTTTACTTTGCTGTAACTTTAGGATTTTCTCCTCAATACTTCCTTTTGTAATCAGTCTGTAGGCAAACACCTTTTTCTCCTGCCCAATTCTGTGAATTCTATCTATCGCCTGAGACTCAACGGCAGGATTCCACCAAGGGTCAACTAGGAAGCAATAGCTGGCCTCGGTTAAATTTAGGCCGACACCACCGGCCTTGAGAGATATTAGGAAAACACTTTTGGAAGAATCTTCTTTAAAGCTATTTACAACTTTTTCACGCTTACTAGTTTTCCCGTCAAGATAGGCATATCCAATAGATCTTGATTTCAGCTCTTCCCTTATAATACTCAAAAAACTTGTAAATTGAGAGAAGATTAATACCTTTTCACCTCTTTCAATTAAAGGCTCAATACTGTCCATTAAGGTGATTATTTTTGAGGAGCTTAGTACTAAGTATTCCTTGTTAACGAGTCCAGGGTGGCAGGATACTTGTCTCATGCGTAGTAGTGCCTCTAGGATCTGAATCTTTGATTTCTTGATACTATCGTCATTTACTTTTTGTGTGAGATTTTTTTGATAGTAGCTTTTCATTTCATTGTAGATCTTCTCTTGTTTGCTCTCGAACTCACAATAAAGTACGGATTCAACTTTCTCGGGAAGATCGGTTAGCACTTCCGCCTTGGTTCTCCTAAGAATAAATGGCATTAGTCCTCGTAGGATTACATTCATAGAGTTTTCGCTACTGGTAATTTTTCCTCTTGCATATCCTTTCGGAAGTATTGAGGGAATTAGGTATCTGAAAATAGAAAATAGTTCACCAATGTGATTTTCTATTGGTGTCCCTGTAAGTGCTAACTTGTATTTTGAATTAATAAGGTAGGCGGCTTTCGCGACTAGAGTTGTGGTGTTTTTTATGTACTGAGCTTCATCTAGTACTGAGTAGGAAAAGTGATAATCTTTTAATGTTTGAATATCTTTTCTCATTACAGCATAAGTCATAATGATGAGATCGTATTTATCAAAATCTTCCACAAGCTTTATTCTTTTTGTCCCTTCATATATGAGAACCTTTAGATCTGGCGTGAACTTTTTTGCTTCTGCTTGCCAGTTATAAACTAAAGATTTAGGAACAACAATGAGATGTTGCCCTTTACTTGATTTGTCTTTATTATATTTGATCTTTTGCAGGTGTGCTAATACTTGGATCGTTTTACCAAGTCCCATATCATCCGCCAGACAACCACCGATTTGGAATTGATAAAGAAAGTTTAACCAATCTAGGCCGGAGTTTTGATAGTGTCTAAGCTCTCCTTTGAAGCGCTTTGATACTTTGACATTTTCTACACCTTTAAATGATCGTAATGAGTTTACAGTTTCCTTGAATTTATTATCTCTGGAGACTTCAGTCTCTTCAAGTAGGAGGTCCAGGATGATTGATTGTGCACGATTAAATTTAAAGCGATTTTCTTCTTTGACTCCAAGTTCTGCTAATTTATTCATTTTGTTTAACCAATTTGTAGGCTTTACACCTATAGTCCCGTCACCTAGAAGAATAAAATTACTATCGATAGATTTCTTTGCAATAATTTCTGGAATTGAGATGCCTTGATCTTTGTCAAAATGAATTTTTCCATCAAGCTCAAACCAATCATTTTTACTCTTGATTGTATTTTGAGCACTGTGGTGATGTTTGATTTTGTAACCTTGAGTTCGAATCTCTACGCCCATTTGATTTGCATTTGTTACAAAGTTATTCAAGCCTTCGAGATCAATATTAAAAGTAAAGTGATCAATATGCTCAATAGCAAAAATCTCCTGGGAATCTTCTAAGAAATTTATAATAGTTTTTTCAAACGCTTTATCTTTTAAGTAAAAAAGATCATTTACGCTAGAGTCGTTGTAGATATCCTTTTTACTAAAAGGGGTGTGAAGTTCAGCATCATATAAGAATTTTAATTGCCCAAGTATTTTAACTTCTTTTCTGTCATCAATAACAATCTCAATCTTTGGGATGCCACGTAGTTCTTTTTTCTCAATTCCAAATTCGTGATCTAATAATGTTTGCTCAAGTCCAATTGTGTTCTTGATAACCCTTTTGAGATCTTCTTTCTTTTCAAGGGGAATGACTATATTCCCGTGTCCTACGAGGTATTCACAGTGGGTTCTTAGTTTTCCAAGATCTGTTGGGAAGATAGTATTATTATGAACAAGGTAGGAGAGATCCGTTGAAAGTATAACGTCTTGTGAATCTAGTCTAATGTTCTGACTCTCAAATATTCCACCTAAGACCCAATTTCTATCATCTTTAGTAATATTTGCAGAAAAGGAGAAAATGGTATCGCCCATTGATAAGGGATTAATGTTGGTTCCTGTTTCGTTATCTGCAGAGTGAGTAAAGAGGCGATTAGATTCTATTAATTCTTTCAATACTAGTTTGCCCATTGAGCTTGGGATTGCTGCCTCTGAGGCATATTTACTATAGTCAAATACTAGGTGACCTTTAAGTAGATTTAAGTATTTTGCATCTTTTAGGTACTTGCCTTGATTTATTGTGTGATTATTAAAACTTCTTTTCTTTAGTTTTCCAAATTTACCATCCTTGAGGATTGTTGTTTCGTGGAAGCTTATGTTCATAAAGTTGTAGTTCGAGTATATTTGAATTCCACTATAAGGTTCTAATTCATACCAGATTTTTGTGTGAGAAGTTTTTTGATTATCTTTGTAATACGTCTCTTCTTCATTCGCATCTTCAATATATTTTTGTAGTGAGTTTAGTTCTTTTTTCCAGGGTTCTTCTTCACTCTCAACGTCAGACTCTTTTGTTAAGTTTAAGGCTAATCTGTTTTGATAGCTGCTTAGAGATAGGTGGCCAAAGCTGTCACTGTCTGAATGTGTCGTTAAGTAGATATCATCATCAAAGGTGTGATTTCTGATGGTATTAATAAAAATACTATGAGTATTACCAGGATCTTCGATATCTCTAAGTAATGCCCAAGTATGCTTACAGGGCTCATGATGATTTTTATAAGAAGGACATGAACAAGAAGTAACAAGTTCTAGCTCATCAACCTGGGATAGTGTCCACTCCAGTGTCGTTGTATAGCTATCCATTCCTCTTGTTTCCGCATAGGCGATCTCATCACTTATAAAGCAGATCTTTACTTTACCACGTTGATAATATTGCTCACCCTTAAGTTTGGAGTTGTATTCTCCTGACCATTCAATATTGGGTGTGAGCTTGTTGAGGTTTCGCTTCAAGAATGTACCTTGATGATTCCTAGCAACCAGAAATCTCTTGAGGGATATAATTAAAAATAAACGGTAGCTTCATTATCTTGTCCTGGTCTTTAAATTGTACCCAAATTTTTTGCAGACCTGGCTTCATTTGGCCTTGGTTATGAAAGTTAAATCTCAAAATATGGTCATAGACCCGGCTACTACTTGTTCCGTCATCTTCAAGAATAAAAGGACTATGCATATGGGCAAATGGCATTTTTGCTCCCATGGATCGCATATAGTTCTCACTCAGCCACACTGAGTGTGCTGCCTCATCAAGCCATGGCTGAAAATTCATCATCTCAAAATAATTACCATTACCATCATGTTTAAAAACTTCTATTTCGAATGAAACGATACTTCCTGAACAGCCAGCTAACTGACTCTTCGAAAATAATGTTTTGTATGTAGGTACTGTTTCTTCAGTTTCTCTTTTGAATAATTTAGTTATAGCACCATTATCATCAAGGTCTGCTTGTAACGATTGTGCAGTATAGTTTCCATGTCCATGAAGCATAATATGATCCATTCTCATGCCTACGCCTTTTACGATAACATCTGTCATAACCATAAACATACCAGGTGTTTTTAAGGCTGAGCGGACATCTTGATTATCTGGGTCTTGATAGGGAAGATTTAAAGTTAAAGCGAACCTCCCTGTTGTTGGGTCAAAATAGGGGTGAACATGCTTGAATTCTGAGAGGTCATCCTTGGCCACGACCATGTGCATATATTTACCGTGCATGAGCTTAAAGTCTTTATAAATTTCATCGGTTCTTGGGTTAGAGAAATAGACCTCGAGCAGGATGGGTGCACCTGGCATAACCATCACATGATGAGTCGTCACGGGCTTTCCATTAATAAAGAAATGTGACCGAAAATCAGAAGTTCCCGCGTAAAGATTAGTCGTTAGAATGAGTAGTAGAATTATATTTTTTATCATGTCTAATAACCTAGCATTTTTGTTTCAATTTAACTTCTTAAATGATCTTACATGTGTTTACAATCAAACAGTTATCTAAGGATAATAAGAAGAAATGGAGTTTTTTTATGAATATTAAATTATTACTTTTATGCTTTGTATGCACAAGCGTCTTCGCTAGTCCTACGATGAATGTTAATGTTTCTACTTCCGATAATGCCAAGTTGGAAAGCGCTTTAGATCTTAAACAAGGTGCTGTCTCTGCTAAGAAAGGAAATGATATCTGGGGATGGACAGACCCAGAAACAAATAAAGAGTATGTCATAATGGGACTCGACTCTAAAACTTCTTTTGTTGATGTGACTGATCCTAAGAACCCTATCCATCTGACCGATTTAAAGACTGCTACAATCTCTTCTGCATGGAGAGATGTTAAAATCTACAAGCATTATGCTTATATTGTGAGTGAGGCATGGGGCCATGGCCTGCAAATTTTTGATCTGCATAGATTAAGAAGCATGAAGGGCGGAAAAGTTGCAAAGGTTAAGGCCGATGCAAGAAATAAAGATTTTGGAAGTGCACATAATATCTTTATTAATGTTGATTCCGGATATGCATATGCAGTAGGGGCGAAAACTTGTGACGGTGGCCTTCATATAATGGATTTGGTTGATCCTCTAAAGCCTAAATTTGTAAACTGTGTTGGACGTGGAGTTTATGAGATCCCAACTAAACACGGCGAAGCTTATACTCATGATGTCCAATGTGTCATTTATAATGGACCTGATACAAACTTTACTGGACAAGAAATCTGTATTTCGTCGAATGAAGATACCGTTAATATCGTTAATGTGACCGATAAAAATAAGCCATATCAGATAAGTGCGGCGAGCTATGATGGTGTTAAGTATACTCATCAGGGATGGCTTACAGAAGATCATAAGTACTTTCTTCTTGGTGACGAGTTAGATGAAAAAAAACTTGGAACTAATACGAGAACTTTTATTTGGGACTTTACTGATCTTTCTAACCCAAAGAACTTTGCTATCCATGAGCACAAGACAAAGGCGATCGATCACAATATGTACGTGAAAGGAAATTATGTCTATCAGGCGAACTATAACGCCGGTCTTCGTATATTTGATCTTAGTAATATCGCTTCTGGCAAACTTACTGAGGTTGGTTTTGTAGATACAATGCCAAAAAGAGATAGTGCTGTTTTTGAAGGTGTATGGTCAACATTTCCATATTTCAAATCAGGTACTGTAGCAATCTCTGGAATTGATGGTGTTTTGTATCTGACTAAACCTGTTCTAAAATAGAGTAACGTTTAAAGGTGGATGTAATTCTACTCATCCACCTCAATTTTTTATTCTCAAACTTTACAAATCTTTTTATGTTTTTGGACAATTACTTGAAACCCAAGACATTTTGATTTTTATAGGACCTGGAGACATTGCCGTGGTCGTATGTGCCTTTGCACTTTTTTCATTTATAATTCGAAATACGGTTTTTGAATTCATTTTATTATTTTTACATCTATGTTCAGCATCATAACCTTTGCTATTTATTTCTGTGACTACCATTTTACAGTCAGGACTCTTATTTGTATTCATAAGCTTTTTCGCACCGTCCTTGAGGTCTTTAGTCGTTACACAGTTATAGAACTTTTTAATATTACCACTTCCACCCATTTTCTGGATGACTTTGTCTCTGATAGACTTTGGCATTTTTGCTAGACTCTTCATGGCTTCTTGCATCATAGTATTGGAGCTCATATCAACTTCAGACTTCCAGTAGCCAACTTCCATTTGGAGCGCTGGTGAAGCATGAACTGCACAAATAGTAAGCATTAAAGTCGCTAGAATTAATTTCACAATAAACCTTCTTTCTTATGTTGAATTAATATTGAATGTATTCCTCATTATTGCATTCAATTGCTCATTGGTATCCAGTAGGTATTTCTTTCTGTATATTAAACATCAATCTAGAACCCTCTTAACTGGTAAGTGATTTATGAAAAATAGTAAAACAATTCTTTTAACCTTGGCAGTTCTTCTGTTTGTTTTTGGAGTATTCAGGGTACAAAATGATACTCAATCGCAATTTAGTCAAAGCGCTATAAATGCTATTGATATGACGGGAAAAGTAAAAGTTTTAAAAGACGGAAAACTTACAAGATACTCAATAAATATTGAAGACTGTGAAATTGAGTGGAATGTTGAAAAAATTGGAAGTACAGGTTTTAAAAATCTAAATTTATCTCTTCGATACTCTTCTCGTAATGTCTGTAAATATAGTTTTGATGAACAAAAGAAGTTTCATGGACAAATTTTGGGTACTCTTTTTGAAACCTGGAAACCGGAAGATATTAAGTCTATTACGACACCATCCTTTAGTCAGATTAATCACGACGGAGCATGGAATAAAACTATTGTTGAAACGGGGTTAGAGGATGAAATTCTCTCCGAATACAAAGACAATTATCCTAAGCATAAGAGTAAGCTCCATATAAATTCAATATTTGTTAGTATTGTAAATGATTCAAGTGCTCTGTCAGATCTGAATCAATTTTTTTCAAATTATGGTCTCAGCATTAAACTTCTACGTTGTGAGAAAGTTTTCAATGGTAATAAGGGAAAGATTGCAATGCTGGGTGTTTACTTGTCAGATCGTTTTAGCACTATGATTTATGATGCTGGACAGCTTTTCTTTGAAGTCAGTGATGTAAGTGAGACTCGTAAGTAGTCGCGGGATATTCTGGCGATATTCTTAAGATTTGTATTTTTTAAAGGTTAGTATGAAACATGTATTTTTTGAATCCGAGTCTACTTCTATTCTAGCATCATGGGACTTAAGAATACCTTTTGTTATCGACAGACCAAGCCCTGTTCCTTTTCCAATTGGTTTTGTTGAGTAAAAAGGATCGAAGATACTAGCTTGTATTTCTTTGGGGGTCCCGGCACCGGCATCTGTAATCTTGATGATAACTTTATCGGCCGTTTCTTGAAGGGAAACCTCAACCCACCTTTCTTTCAGGTCTTTAGTTGCATCTATGGCATTATTAATTAGATTTAGGAGTACTTGTTCTATCTCAATTTCATTACATGCAATTTGAGGATTAGAGTCGCCTGTAGTGGAAATTACTGTTGCTGTTTCTTTAGCCTTTAATTCAGCAAGGGCAACAGAATCTGAGATTAGCTTTTTAACATAAACTGGCTCACTCACATGATCATTACTTGATCTTGAAAAGTTCTTTAATTTTTGAATGATTTTTTCTATTAGCTCGACAGAACTATGAACTTTATCAATTTTTATCAAACATAGTTCCGGGGTTCCTAGACTCTTTTTAATTAGTCCTAAGCTTCCAGAAATAACTGTTAGAGGATTATTTACCTCATGAGCTATACCGGGTCTCCAAATTTGGTGGTGTGCGCGCTGAATCTTGAAGAAAAAAGTTCGATATAAACCATGAGTGACTTTTTCCAGTAAAATTTAATTTCGACGTTAATTTTTACAAAAGGCCATCACTCATGACTCCAGAGAATTATCTCTCAAGAAAGCTAATGCTTCCACACTTAAAACTCACTTATGTTGAAAAAATATCAAACAAGACCCTTCATTTTCACTGTATAAAGAAAACTGAGTGGGAAGTTTGTAGAAAATGTCCGACTAAATCATATAAAGTTCATGATCATAGAACGGTTACAATTCGTGATCGCAAGTTTGCTCTTAAAAATATTCGCCTCATCATTAAGAAAAGAAGGTTCAGATGTCCTAAATGTAAATCTGTTTTTACTGAATCAATTGATGGAATTAGAACAGGCCTTAGGACTTCAGAGAAATATCGCAATCAACTTCTTTACGATTATAAAAACTTTAACACAACAAAAGCAGTCGCAAATGTCGTGAGATGCTCCGACACTTTAGTTACTAAAGTCGTTAATGAAAGACTTGAACTCGAACTACGAAAATCAAAGAATACACCATGGGGAAGCTCTGTTCTGATTGATGAACATGCTTTTACTAGAGATCCAAAAACAGGACGAAAAACTTTTGTTACATCATTCGTCGATAACAATCGTAAATGACTCAGAGAGCTTGCACCAAGTCGTTTTCACGATGAGATGGCAGCTTCTATTGATCATATTCCTGGCAGAGAAAATGTTACTCACGCTGTAATTGATATGAAGGGAACTTATAAAAAATTTATTGAAAGTTATTTACCAAACGCAAAGATTATCGTTGATAAATTTCATGTAATTAAACTTATTCATCCAGCAATTAAGAAGTACAGAAAAGAAGCAACCGGAGATGTTAGATCAAACCCTATAAGACATCTTCTTTTAAAAAATAGAAAGCGACTTCAACCTTATCAAAAGAGAGCTGTTACAAAATTTTGCCAACAAAACCTAAACGTTAATGAGGTTTACAGATTCAAGGAGCAGATAACAAATTTTTATAATATAAAAGGTTTTAATCAAGCAAGTCGTGTCCTCACAAAGATCACAGATGACATGGCCAGATCACATTTACGAGAAATACGAACGCTAAGAAAAACGTTGATGAAGTGGCGAGCAGAAATTCTACGCTATTTTAAGACGGGTCTCACCAATGGACTTATCGAAGGTTTCAATAGGAAGTGTAAACTCATTCAGAGAACATCTTATGGACTCAAATCCTTTGAAAACTATCGATTACGAGCACTCTACAGTTGTAGTTAGGGCTTCAGGTGCGAGGTCACTAAGACTGAACTCAGCTTGGATTTTGGACGCACGTCTTCCTCCCGCAATGGCCGGGCAGAAAGTTCTGTATCCAAAATGTTCAAAACTGGTTGAATTTAAAGAAAAAAGGTGCGATGTGGTATTTGAAAAACTGAAATCAGTCATTCAGATTGGTTTGTCATTGGGCTTCTTCAAGGTTTGCCCACCACTAAGTTTCTAGATCCAGAATACTTGTCCTGAGCAGGAATCATATTTTGATCGAATTTTTTTGTAAAATGGTAGCGACGGGCAGAGTTGAACTGCCGACATCCGGGATATGAATCCGGTGCTCTAACCAACTGAGCTACGTCGCTACATGAATGAACATATGTCCAAAAGTAATAAGAATAGTAATGTTAAGCACTGTAAATGTCAATAATTCTGTACAGTTAAAAAATAAAAAATTAGACTAATTTTATGGAATATATCTCAAGCGATAAAAATTATAGTTACCGCTTTATTAATCACTTTGAAGGTTTTCTTAATCAATATGAGCTCTTTGGGAAGTCGACACCGTTATTAGTAGCGGTCTCTGGTGGTATAGATTCAATTGCAATCTTATTTGCTATAAATAGCTTAAGAAGATTCGGATATTCCAATGGGCTGCGTGTTCTACATATCAATCATGGAACTAGATCAGGCCAATTAAAAGAAGAAGAATTTGTCACACAATTTTGTGATTCACTTGATATTGAATGTATCACTAAGAAATTTTCAGATTTGAATCCTCACAAGAATTTTGAGTATACTGCAAGAGTTAAGCGCTATGATGAAATGTATAAACTAGCTCTTCCTGATGAGAAGATTATTCTTGCACATCATATTGATGATAGTTTTGAGTGGAGTATGCTACAGACTCTAAGAAGCTCTGGTGTTGAGGGCCTTGTTGGAATTCCTCTTATTAATGACAGAGTTGTTAGGCCTTTTATGTGCGTGACTAAAGATCAGATTATTCGATATGCTTCTTGTTTTGATCTACCTTTCATTGAAGATCCAACTAATGAGCAAACAAAGTATGAACGCAATTATATTCGTCTTGAGGTTGTGCCAGCTTTTAAAGCTCGCTATAAGAGGTACCTTAAGCATTATGTTTATCGTCATAATGAGATCGCTAGACGACTCGGTATGCACTTAAGGGATAAGAATAAAAGTCACTTTGATATTAGCTTTGGGGTTAGTACTGTTGTTATTTTCTCTCAGCAAATGGGAGCAGATCTCTCCGGTTTAACACGTTTGATTACTCAAGCTATGAAGAGGCTTAATCCAAATTCTCGTGGAACACTTGCGAAACAAATTGAAAATATTAAAACAGCTTTGGCCAATGGTAAGCACGGACCTCTCACACTCACCAATGGTATCCTGGCCTATCTTGACTTTAATACGGTATTAATGATTGCAAAAAAAGAAACTGCTGTCTTAAAACCAGCTTATGATGACTATCAACCTTTTACTTTATCCCAATATCGAAACTATCTTCATGCCTGGTTGTATTCGAGTACATCTAACATGGATTTTCCATTTATCACGCTTTGTGAGCATTCATTTATGAAGTCTAACTCTTCAAATTTTACTTTTAATGAACAAATTATTCTGGACTTAAAGAAGAGTGGTGTACATTTTTATCCAGCATTACGATTATTGCGTGAATGGTCTAAAAAAAGAAATAATCATAAAGTCCTTAAATTAAATTTTCTTAGAAATTCAATTTGAAAATTAGCCAATTCTTTTACGTAAGCACATAGGCAGAAACTTAATGAGATATATTAAAAATGCCAGTGTCCAAAATCCCATGGCATGGTGGAGGCTCCTCAAGAATAAGCTCGCATCATATATTGGAACAAATACGCGAATCATGAATCCAAGAAACAAAAAGAGATTCATTGAGGCAATTGATTTATCCATTTTAATTTCTCTGCCCGTATGACCAAGAGTTGCCCGAATCATAATATTTAGAGCTATCAAACTTACACCTCCTGCGAGCATAAAGTGAATCTCTGCTCTAAAGACTGTTAGTTCTGGAAGGATATATGAAAACCCTTTAAATATTATTGATAAGGCAAAAATTAAATAACCAAAATGAAGAACAGCAATTATTGGATGTCTCAACGCGAGGTTACCTTTCCAGAATCCAAGTCTGATACAGTGAAGTATTCCGGCGATGGTGACAATCACAAACTTTATAAAGTCCGGTAGCTGTTCAAGACCAGTAAGAAGTATAGCGCCAGTTAAAAGAAATGTTGTGATTTTTACTGCTGTCGGCTCAGCAGGTTTGCTTTTGAGTTCTAAATAATTTTTGGTAAATACTGGGATAACTCTTCCTGCGATAATCGATATCAACATTAAGATCACCCACATTAAAACTTCATACAAGCTGGAGATATTAACATCTATAACGTTTGAATAATTTAAAATATAGTTAATTCTTAATATGGGAATAACTGATATCATACCGATGAACAGATTTCGTATTTTATATGTTTTTAGTAGCTGATAAAGATGGTAGGTAAACATAATTGGAAATACGAGACTTAGTGTTGCAGCAACAAATCCATTCGATGTTATATATATGGCAATTTTATCAAAAATCCAAAGCGTCCATAGAAAAAAAAGTGGCCTTCCACCGAGCGGTCCTACATTTGTCCAATGTCCGGCGGCGGTGAGAATAAAACCAGCGACCAAAGTATAAAAGAAATTAAATAATAATTCGTAAGCATGCCATTGGATTATACTAAAAAAATGATCTATAAACGGGTAGTTATTCACAAGAACACAAACAGTGTAAGCCGGTATTAGCACTGCCCACAGCGCTGCTAGTGGGAAAAATGTCCGTACTGAATTTTCAAAATATGGGTGTTTAGATATTTTATTAATCATTGTTTAATTATACTTATTAATTACAAGAGTAAAATGATATAGATCTTCTATTTTAAAATGCATTGAGTCGAAATAATTTGTTTTTATCTTTGTTAAAGATCACTACTTGATTTGTTAAGTGCATATACTTACAATAGATCAAGTCTTAGTAAAGACATAATCTTAAGGAAAACTTTTAATGAAAAAACAACAAAAAACCATTGCTGCGTGGATCTTCTTTATTCTTCTTATGGCCTTCTTTATGAAGACTTTAGAAAAACAAAAGACAGGAACGACTAAATCTATAACGTATTCTCAGTTCGTAAGCTCTGTTGAAAATGATAATGTTAAAGAAGTTACTTTCCAAGGAACAAATAAAATTCAAGGTAAGTATGTAGACGGTTATGAAAACGGAATTTACTTCGAATTAGTCGGCAATACAGGTGACGAGACTTTTAAAATTCTTCGAAATAAAGGAATCGTTCCAAATTATAAAGCAGAGGAAAAGCAAAGTTTTCTTGCAACATTATTTGTAAATTGGTTCCCAATGATACTTATATTTGTCATATTTATGTTCTTTATGCGCCAGCTACAATCTGGTGGTGGGAAGGCAATGAGTTTTGGAAAATCAAAAGCTAAGATGCTTAATGAGTCAGATAAAAAAGTAACATTCAGTGATGTTTCAGGTGTAGAAGAAGCAAAAGAAGAATTAGTTGAAGTTGTAGACTTCCTTAAGGATCCAAGAAAATATACGAAACTTGGTGGTAAGATTCCAAAAGGTGTTCTTCTTGTAGGTCCTCCAGGTACTGGTAAGACTCTACTAGCACGAGCAGTTGCAGGGGAAGCAGGTGTTCCTTTCTTCTCAATTTCAGGTTCTGACTTTGTAGAGATGTTTGTTGGTGTTGGTGCTTCAAGAGTAAGAGATTTATTTGAGCAGGGTAAGAAGAATGCTCCATGTATTATATTTATTGATGAAATTGATGCTGTCGGACGTCACAGAGGCCAAGGTATGGGCGGTGGAAACGATGAGCGAGAGCAAACTCTAAACCAGATGCTTGTTGAGATGGATGGTTTTGAATCCAATGAGGGTGTTATTATTATGGCCGCGACAAATAGGGCCGATGTTCTTGATCCAGCTTTACTTAGACCAGGACGTTTTGATAGGAGAGTAACTGTTGGTAGACCGGACGTTCGAGGTAGACTAGGGATTTTAAAAGTTCATGCTAGAAAGTCTCCTCTTTCAGATGATGTTAATCTTGAAACAATTGCAAAGGGGACTCCTGGCTTTACTGGTGCTGATCTTGCAAACTTAGTTAATGAAGCTGCTTTACTTGCAGCAAGAGAGAATAAGTCACAAATTTTTAATATTGATTTTGAAAATGCAAAAGATAAAGTTTTAATGGGAGTCGAGAGAAAATCAATGATGATCTCTGATGAAGAAAAGAGGAATACTGCTTATCATGAAGCCGGTCATTGTATTGTCGGTTTAAGTCTACCAGGTAATGATCCTATTCATAAAGTTTCTATTATTCCACGTGGTGGAGCTTTAGGTGTAACTGTTACTCTTCCAAACGAAGATAGACTTTCAATGAGTAAAGAGAAAGCGAATAATCAAATTGCAATGTTACTTGGTGGTAGACTTGCTGAGGAGTTAATTTTTACTGATTTCACTTCTGGAGCATCTAATGATATCGAGCGAGCGACCTCCTTTGCCAAGCATATGGTTTGTAATTGGGGAATGAGTTCAGCTCTTGGTCCTATTAATTATACACAAAATCCTAATCAGCCTTTTGCCATGGGTCCGGGTGCAGATAACTCTTCATACTCTGAGCACACTGCCAAGATGATCGATGACGAAATTGCAAGTATCGTTAAAAGAAACTATGAACTTGCTAAAAAAATATTGATGGATAAAATAGAAATCTTAGAGAATATGAGTGAAGCTCTTATCCTTTGGGAAACTCTTGATGCTGAGCAAGTTAATTTAATTATGGATGGTGAAGATATTGGTCTTCCGGTTCTTAAGACCGAGGGAAGTAATGGCGAAGTTGCTAAAGAAAGCACTCGAGATCATAAAGACGACGAAGATGAAGGCGATGAGCCCGAAGTTGATGAACCAACTTCTATGAAACCCTCCCCAGCTTAACTATTTATGCGTAAAGTTCAAAAAATGGGGGTGATTAATATCACTCCCGATTCTTTCTCAGATGGAAACCTTGCTAATTCAATATCTTCATTTAGAAAAAAATTCTTAGATATCATTTCGTGGGCGGATATTGTTGATATTGGTGCAGAGTCAACTGCTCCGATGAATAGCTCTATAGACTCTAGTGAAGAACTTAAGCGATACCGTGATGTATTCTTTCCCTTTCTATCCAAGAACCCAGATCCTAAAGTATGCATATCCATTGATACCTATAAAGTTGATGTCTTTAAAATTGTTGCCAGGGAAATACATAAGTTTTGGCCTGAATCAAGCATCATCTTTAATGATATTTCAGGTATTGTAGATGCAGAACTTCTAGACCTCTTTAAAGAATATGAAATTCCTTTTACATACATACTCTCTCATAACTTAGTAACTGAAAGATCAGAATCCTCGCACCATATGAATTTTTGTTCAGACTATGAGGGGATTTATTTTATTCAACATATAAACGACTTTTTTATTCAAAACCTAAAGCTGCTGGAACCATTTAGTGATAGAGTTTTAATTGATCCATGTTTTGGCTTTTCTAAAACGAGAGATCAAAACCAGTATTTGTTAAACCATTTCAGCGATTTTGTGAAATTATTCCCATCATCTAAAATTGTTTTCGGCATCTCTAAAAAATCGTTCCTTCGCTTTCCAATTGAGCTCAATATTAAAGAGGAGAGAAACCTCGCCACTCTTGAGCATATGCATAGTATCTTTATTGCTAAAAATCTTTTCCTGAACAAAGAGCATGATTTTGTCTTAAGAGTTCATGATGACTCTGTAGTTGATGCAGCTATTCATGCTTTAAAAATATTAGAAATTTGATTCTTTTAGTATTTGCCCTTACTATTAAGTTATGGAAGTAAAATTTGACCAAATAAACATTCTTACTCATAACCCCTCAAGGCTCTATAGTTTCTTAAGCTTTATTTTTGATTTAGAATCAGGAGAAAACTCAAATACAGAGTCAGTCTATGTTGTAGTTGATGGTGTTAGGCTAAATCTTCTACAAACAGAAAAGAAAACATTAGATAAGAATCTTATCTTCTCTTTATCGACTAAGAGTGCTGATGAGTTGGCGGAACTTGCGCAAATGTTAGAGTTCTATGCATATAAAGAGAGTAGTAGAAAACCCCGTTACTCATTATCCAAATCATCTTTGTCGTTTGTTGATCCAGACGGCCGCCACTGGGAAGTAAAACTTCAAATACCTAATCATCAAGAAGTTTCTGAGTCTATTAGTCGGTTTTCTCCCTTGGAAATGTAAGATTCTTTTAGTTGTCATTTTTAAGACATTCTTTGTATTATTTTCTGACGAAGGAATGTTTAAGGAAAAGGAAATCCAATGAAAACTCTTATTTTAATGTCGTTACTTACGACTTCTATTGCATTTGCCGGTACGACTGGCACAAAAGTCATCTACGGTGACGATAACCGTGAAGATGTTATGAATTCAACTAATAATATGTATGTAGAATTATCTAAATCTACTGCAGGTATGATTTCAAAATATAATTTATCTAATAATGGAGACGGAACTGTTTCAGTAAAGGGTTCAACTCTTCAATCAAGAGGTATGTGTGCTTCAGAAAGATTTGCTCAGCAAACTACAGCAGCTAATTGTTCAGGCTTTCTAGTTGGTGAGGACCTTCTTGTTACTGCTGGTCACTGTATTGAAAACATGAGTGACTGTCGAAAATATCAATGGGTCTTCGATTACAAGATGAGCGCTAATACTACAGGACATGTTTCAGTTCCTGAATCGAGTGTTTATAGCTGTAAGAAAGTAATTAATTCTGTTTTAAGTAGAAGTACTATGAATGACTTTGCTCTTATTCAACTAGAGAGAAAGGTTACTGATCGAAGAGTTCTTGATTATAGAAGATCAGGTCAAGTATCTGTTGGTGAAGATCTAGTAGTTATTGGTCACCCTTCAGGATTACCAACCAAAATTGCTGATGGTGCAACTGTTAAGTCATTAAGTGGTAAGTATTTCTCTGCTAATCTTGATACTTACGGTGGTAACTCTGGATCAGCAGTATTTAATGCAAACACGGGACTTATAGAAGGAATTCTAGTTCGTGGTGCAACTGATTATGTATATGATTCACGTCAAGGGTGTAGAGTTTCTAACGTTCTTCGTCAGAATGAAGGAAGTGGAGAGGATGTAACTTTCATTACAAATATCCCGCAACTATAAAATAAATAATACATTTTTATTATGACTAGGGGAGTTAATACTCCCCTTTTTTTTTATACAATAACTTACATCAGTTGACAGAGATTCCGTGATCTACGAAGATTTTGTCTTAAACTAGAACGGAGAGTATATGAAATTAGCCTTATGGATTTTAATTGCGTTTTCAGCGCATACAACAATGGCAGCGACAATTGCAGTAATTGATTCGGGAACAGATGTTAAGCATGTGGACTTGATCAATAATATCTGGATGAATGCTGGTGAAGTTGATAATAATGGAAGAGATGAAGATGGTAATGGATATCAAGACGATATTTACGGTTGGAACTTTGCTGAATCAAATAACTTAGTTATGGATAGAAAGTATCTAGGTACTTTTTCTGCTGATCCTTATTTATTCTTTGATATTCAAGGGAAGATGTTCATGGGAACAGCTTCAGCAGCAGAGCTTAAATGGGTTGAAGAAAAAAGAAAAGATCCACTTTTTGCAAAAGAAATGGGTAAGTTTGGAAACTTTGTACATGGAACACACGTTGCAGGTATTACTGTTGATGGGAACTCAAATGGATCAATTCTTTCTGTTAAACTTATACCAACTGAAATTTCACCATTTTTTCATGGCTTAAAAACTCAGAGTAATTTGTTTAAAACTGTGAGCTCTGAAGATAGTGATGGCATTAGAATGGGAATTCTAAAAGCAGGACTAGCTTTACTTGCAACTCAGCAAATGGTTCTTCTTGAAGAAATCGCTGCTTATGTTGCTGGACATAAGGCCGATATTGCAAACGGATCTTTTGGAACTGGTTATAATCAATCCAAAATGATTACTGACAATGCATTTAAACTATTATTTCAAAGAGATCCTACTGCTGATGAAAGTGATAAGGTTGCAAAGTTTTTCTTGAGTACATTAATTACTGAAGGCCAGAATATGGTAAATGCTGCGCCAAATACTTTATTTGTTTTTGCTTCAGGAAATGATGGTATGAACAATGATATCTATCCAACAAGCCCTACAAATATTGATGCAGGCAATGTTATTTCTGTCGCAGCTACTTATAAGCATGATTTTATTGCGCCATTCTCAAACTATGGTACAAAAACTGTTGATGTTGCTGCTCCTGGTATGTTGATTAACTCAACTATTCCTGGGAATGAATACTTAAAGGTTAGTGGGACTTCACAAGCTGCTCCTTATGTTGCAAATGTTGCTGCTCAAATCAAAGATGCAAATCCAGAACTATTACCAGTTCAGATTAAAAAGATTCTTATGGGTACTGTAGATAAAAAAAGTTAT
This sequence comes from uncultured Oligoflexia bacterium, assembly GCA_913058265.1. Taxonomy (GTDB): domain Bacteria; phylum Bdellovibrionota; class Bacteriovoracia; order Bacteriovoracales; family Bacteriovoracaceae. The sequence continues at coordinate 114,134 of CAJXPQ010000001.1, read as the reverse complement.
TTATCTGCAAAAGTTAAAGCTCAGGGAATTGTAAATATGAAGAGAGCAACTCATGCTGCAAAACTAACACTTGCAACAGATGTAGATTCAGCGATCAGTGAAGCAATTATTCAGATTTCAGATGAGGTTCAGGACACAGGTATGACAAAAGCAAGCTCTAGAGCATTTGCAATTGTTCCTATTCCACTGACACCACTTTTTAAGTAAAACTAAATTACATTTTATTGTATAAGGCGATCTTCGGGTCGCCTTTTTTTTGCATAACTGTATTAGTTTGTTATTCTGTTCTAGTTAGTTTTTTTTAGACACAATTAGGAGAAAACATGGAAGAAGTTGAATTTGTTAAATCGCTAGAGATGCTTACTGGTGAATTTGTAGGTATGGTTTGGGGTTTACCTCTGGTTGGTATGCTCGTTGGTGCAGGTGTAATCTTTACGGTTTACTTCGGATTTCCTCAAATATCTATGTTTAGGCACGCCATTGATATTGTCCGTGGAAAATATGATAAACCCGAAGATAAAGGTGAGATCTCTCACTTTCAAGCCTTAACAACTGCATTATCTGCTACTGTTGGTCTCGGTAATATTGCCGGTGTTGCTGTTGCTGTCTCTGTTGGTGGTCCTGGAGCCGTTTTTTGGTTATGGGTTGCTGGATTTATCGGAATGGCGACGAAGTTTACAGAAGTTACCTTAGCTCTTAAATATAGATACACTTCAGACTCAGGTCACGTTCATGGTGGTCCGATGTTTGTTTTAAGAAATGCTTTCAGAGAAAACCTTTTAACACATCTGCCTGAGACTTTTGGGCTAGGTAAGTTCTTTGGTGGATTAGCTTGGATATATGCATTCTTTGTTATTTTAAGTTCTTTTGGTGCTGGGAATATGTTTCAGTCTAATCAGATGGCCTCTATTATAGAAACTTCTACCGGAATGCCTACATGGCTTTCTGGTTTGATTTTCGCAGGACTAGCTTTTGTTGTTCTTATTGGTGGAATTAAAAGAATTGCACAGGTAACAGAAAAATTAGTTCCAGCAATGGTTGTTTTATATGTTGGTGGTGCACTTGTTGTTGTATTCGCAAATCTTGAAAGTGTTCCAAGTATGTTTGGTATGATCTTTGCTGGTGCCTTTGGTGGTACCGCTGCTGTTGGTGGTTTTGCAGGGGTTGTTGTTAAGGAAGTTATTGTTCAAGGTATTAGAAGAGCTTCATTTTCAAGTGAAGCCGGTATGGGGTCTTCAGCTATGGCCCATGCTGCAGCGAAGTCAACTCCCATTCAGGAAGGTGTAGTTGCACTACTTGAACCATTTATTGATACTATTGTTGTTTGTACTATTACTGCTCTTGCTCTTTTATCAAGTGGAGTGTGGTCTGATGGTGATGTTGCTGGGGTAGACCTTACTGCACGTGCATTTGCTTCTGTTATGGGCGCTCCTGGTACATGGATCGTGACTATTGCTGTAACAATGTTTGCATTTTCAACACTAATCTCATGGTCATACTATGGTGAGCAAGGTGTAACTTATGTCTTTGGTGAAAAAGGTATAAAGCCATATAGATATATATTTGTTGTCTTTGTATTCTTGGGAGCGATTGCCAAGTTGAGCGTTGTATTAAACTTATCAGATGCAGTTTATGGATTACTAGCTATTCCAAATATTATTGCTTGTTTTTTACTTATGCCAGTTGTTAAAAAGATTTTAACTGAGTATAAAGCTGATCTTAAGTCTGGAAAAATAGTTAAACACGATTAATTTTTATATTTATTTTATAATATTAAAGGGCCTTTATTATTGGGCCCTTTTTTAATCCCAAAATTTCATAATATCTGCGAATGTTTCACTGGTAATATCCTTAGTCATTCTATCTGCAACACTGATGAACTCATCACCTTCAGGACCTATTTCTACCCAGTATGGCGTACCAAGATTTGAAAAGAATAAAACCTCTCTTGCAGATTTGTAGTCTGGGTTTTTAGCAGAAGGGTAGTCAGAGAGATGTTCAGTTAAATGAACAACTAACTTGTCGAATTCTACTTCTTTTTGCCCTTCAGTTGTTTCAACATCAACAGTTGGGATTACGGCATGTGCAAAGACTGCGTCAATGAGACCATTTCTACTCGTTTCATCTATAGCATCCCAATTTAAAATATTAGATAAATTAATATTGTTCCATTTTCGATGAAGAGAATCTATTGCTTTTTCTTCTACAAAATCGGCCCTTATTATATAGCTGTTTAACTTATCTTTTATTGTTTGAGATGCGATTTCATATCCACTAATTCCAATTCCTGCAATAAGTTGTGACTCCACAAACTTAGAGGCAAAACTGTCTTTAGTGCGATCCTCAAATAGAGTTGAGACTAGCTTCTTTGTTAGCATGCCCATTGTGGGGGGATGGCCTGCGGCGACTTCAGTCAAATTATCATATATTAGGCTCATAACTTCTTTGTCATTTTGTAATACCTCTTTAAGATTTTTAGAGTCTAGGTAATCTCTTGTAAGCTTTTGGGTTTTAAACATCCTTGCTAAGGCAAAAGAAATTATATTTTTTTGCTGTGAACTGAATCTCGATGATTTAGTAAAGTATGCTTGTATCTGTCTTTTTTCTAGATTTGATATATTTCTCTTATCACATAGATTTTCAAAAGGCGCTCCTACAAGAGAAATTGTACTGTTAAAGACTTCATAACATTGTGAACTAGCAAGGTCATTAAACGCTTCAACAGTTTGTTTTTCAACTTGCGCCAGAATAATATGATCTGCAATTCCTGTTCTTATTATGCCGTCTATATCACTTTGTTTAGTTGGGTTTGCACAAAGGTTGTTTAGAGATGTTAAATATTCATCATACTGATTTACTGCCTTGGCCCTTCCAAGACCGCGATAGATAAAATCAACAAACAACATTAGAAAATCTGTTTCTTCTTCCTTTTCTGGCACACCTTCAACTTTTGAAATATCATCAATTAATTTTTCTATATTATCTTTATGATGTTCATATATTTCACTTAAACAACCATCTGTTAGTTTATCTTTGAAGTCTGAGAAGTCATAAGCTGGTTCACTCGATTTACCTAATAATATTACTCGTTCTGTTAGTCTGTTGTGCAGATTACTTATAACTGAGTCAGTTGCAATTACGACAAGACTATCAATAAAGACTTCTAGTTTAACATCGGGGTTCTTCTTCTGGAATTTACGATAAGCTTTTGCGATAATGACTTCGTTCTTATTCTCAGAGCTTGATAGCCTTAGATCTACGTCATAATGATCTGCAATATTAGCGGTAATATTCTCCAAATCAATATTTGTGAGGTTAATACCCCTTAGATTCTCAATTTGATTTGAGATCTCATTGTTTATTAATTTAGTTAAGGCAAACTCGGTAGATATTTGTTCACATTTTACTTGAGTCTCAGCTAGCCCGTCTTTGTCCATATACTCCATAAAGGCCGGCCAGTTTGGAATACTATCAATTTCCTCTTTTATACATTCTGTAGGTACACGCTTAAGTTCATCCTTTATACTCAAAAAATAATCAAAATCACTCAGTTGCTCTTTTAAGTCTTTTTCTTGTTCTTCTAATAAATTGTCAATCGTAACCACTGCAGCTTCGTTTAAAGCTGTTTTTGCACAATTATAGAAGTTATTATTATCTTTCAAAAAATTAGATGCATCTTCGGAATCGAGTACACCAAAGTGATGGTTCTCGTTATTTACAGCTTGATGAAAATCTAATTCAGCTAAGTTCTTACACATGCTAAATTTTGTACTGATTATATTTTTTTTATCAAATGGAATTTGTTCTAATGATTTCTCAAGACTTGTTTGAATGACATGAGATGCGACCTTCATCTCAATCGCAGGTAAACATAGTGTTGAAGAGTACTCCATTCCTCTTTCCTCTTGAGACTTTATACAGCTATTAAGTGCTGAGTTAACTAAGCCTTTTGAGAGTACTAATGTTCCACCATTAACAGTTGTCCCATGAAACTGAGATGTCGTTCTAATTGGTGTAAGTTCGATTAATGTATCCATTTGCGATAAGGCGAGTACTGCAATATCGGTAACAATCTTTTTTTCGGCCAGAGGTGTACATGCTCCAAGTGTGTCTGAATATTCTGTTGCATCAATATACTTTAGTACTTCGGGCATAATCATTTGGTGCTTTGTGTTGAATGTTTGGTTTGCACAACCTAATATAATTTCCTTTGTATCACTAGCAATTGAATTTTTGTTCGTTGAACTTAATACAAGTAGGTCTTCCATCTCTGATGCCTGACCTTCTATTATTGAAGCAATCAAGCTATCAAGATTATTATTTATAGCTTCTAAAATACATGCTTGAATAATATTGAAATCACTTGTTTTAGGATCATCTGTGAGAATATTTGTTTTACCTTCACAGCGTCTACCATTACAGGTTTCAGGATTAAGGTCACAAAATCTCTTGGCCAAATTCTTACGATGTTTGATTTTGGCCTTCAATGTCGTATTCTTGTTAAAGTTGACTCTCTCTTTTGCACTGGCAATACATTGTTGATAATCATTATTTACCATTGGACTAAACTCACTTAAGAACTCTTCTGTTTGCTCTTTAGAAAGCAGATCTTTTACTAAAGGACCAACATTATGACTTATTATTTCCGGTAAAGCTCGATCTACTAATTCAAGAGGTGTGTCTATGGCTATAATATTCATTGTATAGTCTAATGTTTTATTATGACCAATATTGTAAAAATTTTGAATACTTGGTAGCATTGTTTTTAATTCTTCAGCATTAAAGCTTGAACCAAGTAATGAGCTTCCTTGATCAATTATTATTTGATCTAAAAATTTACCAACCACTTCATGAATAAGTGTATCTTGTTTTTTTACGAGACCTAACACTCCAAGCCCTTTATAACTCTCACCAATTTCTTCAGCAATCTTTAAGGCACTATCATATGACATCAGCCCCTGGGGGCCAGGTATGATACAAGCATTGTAGGCCTCAATCATAATCATATTTTTTATAAATTTGTCTGAACCCTTTCTACCGGCACATGTGTAATAATGATCAAGAAGTTTATCATTTTCAGAACCTGTGAAAATATTTAGAATTCCTCTATGTTTATTAAACTTTATAAGTTCTTCATTAGATAAATTGGTAATTCTTGATTGTAACTCTATAATTGGAGCAACATCATCACAGGACTTTTCATTATTAGCTATATCAAATATATCTTTGATCAAGTTTGAATAATCTTCGCTTAGTACTAGAGGTGCTGGGTTTTGTCTTTGTTCACAAATATAATCACTTTGTTCCTGGAGACTTAGATCTGACAGCGGGCAATAATTAAATTCAATCTCGCTCAAAATATTGTTTAGATCTATGAGGTTATTTATATCTTCAATAGGTTTTGGGTAGTAAGTGTATTGATCATTATCAGGAGATGATAAATATCTAATATTGTACTTTCCTGATTCAGTAATTTGATACTGAAGACTCATCTGTTCACAACTAGGTAGAGGAGTGATTGTAAACCACTCGTCAGCAATAGCGCTTGATATTAAAAATGTAAGTAAAATAAAAATTTTACGCATATTCTCCCTTAACTCTTAAGGTATCGGAAGAAACGGCAATAATACTTAACTGAAAACGACGGGTAAACGTGTATTCAACTACTTATACAGTAAAATATTTTCTCTTTTTTCATTATAGGCACTCAAGCCTTCACTTTCACATCGATCTAGAAAGCCATAATCGCCTTCAGAGTCATACCAAGAGTTAAACCTGTCTGTTCCATTAATCATATCCATTGGATTCATGTCGGGCTCATATTCATATGGATCCGTCTTGTAGTGAAAGTCGTATTTTAAAATCTGCTTCATTTCCTTAAGAAGAATTTGTGAAACACGCCATGGCTTAAATTGATTATGGTTTGTGATATGAATAAAATATCCACCACAGCTTTGATGTTCATGCTTTTGGAACATGGGATGAAATGATACAGGTCTTAGTTCGAATCCCTCTAGATTTAGGCTTTTAAATATATCTTTAAAATGCTGTTGAGACTTAAGTGGGGCAAACTTTGGATGACCAATTTGTTCTAACGCCCTAGTTGTTCCTCTACCTTCTGATATATTTGTCCCTTCAAATAGTACTGTCCCAGCAAAAGTGTAACATCCCTCTACAGTTGAAAGGTTTGGTGATGGATTTACGTAGGGGAGATTTGTTTCATAAAAGCTCATAGATCTTTTGTAGTTTTTCATCTCTATGACTTTTACATTAGCTGTCTTCTCACACCAATATTTTTGATGCATTAAAGCCACTTCCCCAATGGTTAAACCATGTCGAACAGGCATGGCATGTCTACCGACAAAACTTGAAAACTTCTCATCAAGGATATTACCTTCAATATCTTTTGCATTGATTGGATTAGGCCGGTCTAGAATTATAATCTCTATATCTTTATCTGCGCACTTCTCAAGCAGTAAAGTCATTGTATAAATATATGTATAAATTCTTGTTCCAACATCTTGAAGGTCTACAAAGAGGTGATCAATACCATCTAGCATAGCATCTGTTGGGACTCTTGTTTCAGAGTAGAGTGAGTAAATAGGAAGTTTGTAGTGAGGATGAACAAAATGATCAGTCTCTATCATATTATCTTGAACATCTGTTACAAAACCATGCTGAGGCCCGTAAACTTTTTTTACTTGATCCGGAAACATTTCTAAGAAAAGATCTAGTGTATGTTGATAGTTTTCATCAATACTCGCACTATGACACAAAACACCAATGTTACCTTTGTATTGAGAGCGAAGCTCAGACTCAGTTTTGAGTCGCATTAAACCTGTTTGAACTATACTCATATTTCCTCATTTTGTAGGTGACTGTGACAATTAATTGACGCTCTAAGAGTGCACTCAGAGCTCCATTTCTCTTCTCAAAGAGTCACGCTTTTGATATTGTGTCTTCAGTAAATTATACACATAAAATACATTTTCAAAAAGTTTAAAGTTCGGAGGAACTAATATTATGCAAGAATATATTGATCTTATGAAGCGTGCTTACGATTCAGGTGTAATGAAAGAAGATAGGACTGGTACTGGTATTAAATCAGTCTTTGGCCATCAGATGCGTTTCAATCTTGCAGATGGGTTTCCCATGGTGACAACCAAGAAAGTCCACTTAAAATCAATCGTTCATGAATTGCTTTGGTTTCTTAAGGGCTCTGGAAATGTTAAATACCTTCAAGATAATGGTGTTCGTATATGGAACGAATGGGCCGACGAAAATGGTGATCTCGGTCCAGTCTATGGAGTTCAGTGGAGAAGTTGGCAAGGTGCCGACGGTAAAACTCACGATCAAATAAACAATGTTATCGAACAAATTAAAACGAATCCCAATTCTAGACGCCTGATCGTTAACGCTTGGAATGTTGGAGAGTTAGAAAACATGGCACTACCACCATGTCATATGTTTTTTCAATTTTATGTTGCCGATGGAAAGCTAAGTTGTCAGTTATATCAACGTTCAGCAGATATCTTTTTGGGTGTTCCCTTTAATATTGCAAGTTACGCATTACTCACTCATATGATCGCCCAAGTTTGTGATCTTGAAGTAGGAGACTTTGTTCATACTCTAGGTGATGCTCATATTTATTCAAATCATATGGAACAATGTGAACTACAGATGTCTAGAGATATAAGATCTTTACCACAACTTAAAATGAATCCAGATGTTAAAAGCATTGATGGTTTCAAATTTGAAGACTTTGAAATTATTGGTTACGACCCACACCCACATATTAAAGGTGTCGTAGCCATATAAATAAGGAAATATAATGATTGTATCAATGATTGCAGCAATGGGAAAAAATCATGTGATTGGTAAAAACAATCAGATGATGTGGCACCTCCCTCTAGAGTATAAGTACTTTAAAGAAACGACTTTAGGTCATTGTGTTATCACTGGCCGCAAGAACTATGAGGCGATTGGCAGACCATTACCTGGAAGAACGAATATTATTGTTACTAGAGATACTGAGCTTAAAATCGAAGGCTGCATAGTCGTAAACTCCATTGAAGCAGCGCTAGACTATGCCAAATCTAAAGGAGAAACAGAGGCCTTTATTACAGGTGGCGGTCAAATATATGAAGCTTTTCTTCCTTTAGTTGATAAAATCTATCTTACAGTTGTGGACTTTGTTCAAGATGGCGATGTGTTTTTTCCAAGTTTTGATCAAGAAAAATATACGAAACTAGAAGTAGCTTCTATGCCTGTAGGTGAAAAGAACTCCCTGGCATGGACCGCTTATACTTATACCCGACTATAGTCATCCGTTAGTCAAAGTTCTTTAAATTTTACCGATAAGCTAAGTATGAAAATGCTTATGCTATTCACATTACTTTTCCCTCTATATTCAAGTGCTATTGATATTTGTTCAATGGAATACTTAGGATTACAAAATCTAGTTAAGCCTAGTCAGTTTAAGCGAGCTACTAGAGTTGCAAAGCTTGAGTCACTTACAAATAGATTTAGGAACCTAAAAGCAAATACAGGCATCGTTGAAGTCGACAGGTTTCACATTGAACAACTTATACGAATGGATCATAATTTATTTGAAGGAAATTATTTTTTAGCTGATAAAGAGTGGCGCGCATTTTTTAGAGAAACTGAAAGTAATTTCTATAAACATCAACAATATACCAAAATACTTGCAGAGACAAAAAACCTGCGTGGTGGATCATTAGATAATTTATTTTCTAATTTATCTGTATCTTATAAAAATGATCCATTTTCAATTGAACTTATAAAAGTACTTTCTTCAAAAAGAAGTTCTAGTGTTGATGACATGGTTAAAGTTATTGAAAAAGAGATAAAGAAGAGTGCAAGATATATGGGAAGGCATTTTACGAGATATAGACTTATTCGTGAACATATTGACTATATTATCACCAGTAAAAATTGTGACTCGGTTTGTGTCAAAAGAATATCTGAGTTTAAAGAATTACTTGGTGTTGGTGGTCTTGATGAGAAAGTCAGGTTTCCCATGTTTAGAGACTTAAAACGTCCTGTCTTATCCGAAGTGAAAGCCTTGGTTAACTCAACACCACAGGCCTATGAATCAATGATTCTGCATGAGGCCTTATCTGAACTCAAAGCGGCGATTAGAGATATCATCACCTTGCCTAATACCAGAAGAGCTTTTTCAAATTCAGTTTATAAAACTCTAGATAAACTTGTTCCAAATCATAAACTTACCGCTCAACTTATAGATAAGGTTCTAGCGGAAGTAGAGTCAGTTACAAATCATTATCCGATAATAAACAGACTTATGCGATCCAATAGAGAAATAGCAAAAAGGTTTGATAGATTAAGAAATCAAAATGTAATTTTTCCAAATGATGAGATGATGGTGACGTTTGCAAGAAGACTTGATCAACGTGCAATTGATTCTTGGAAAGAGTTAAAAGATTTTGCTAAAACAAGTGATAATAGATTTCATAATAAAATGGTTGAAGCTGAAAAAGTCGCCATAAAGAAGGGTGGACTGTCCCCAGACTATAAACGTAGTCCCTTTAGATCATTTATCTATTTACTGGGTGGCTTTATGGGTTATCAAGCACTGAATCTTTCCTTTTCGGTGGAAGAAGATGGCGCTTTTGAAATGGAAGAAATTACTGATACCGATGAAGTTATTGAACTCTCACCAGACGCTGAAAATAAAGAAGTTGGTAATATTGTTGTGAAGTCTGAAGCGGCCTATGAGTGGATGGTGGATCAAACAAGCATCTTGATGGAAGCGATTCTAGATTAACTACTTTTGGCACCTGGGGCAATAGTAAGTACCACGTTGTCCTAATACAATTTTTACAACTTTCGTTTTATTACAGAGCTGACATTCTTTTTGATAGAAGACAACCAGATGCTGGACACCATCTCCTTTCTCACCTGTGGCATCCCTATAGCCTCCTGCAAAGGCCGCACCACCAGAGGCGACAGTTGGGTTAATGACTTTGAAGACACCATCATATAACTTTTTAAATTCAGACTTTTTAAGATCTTTAATCAAGCGTTCAGGCCTTACACCACCGTGTGCACAGATTTCGCTGGCAATATAATTACCAGTCCCTGCAAAAAGACTTTGATCGAGGAGTGTGACCTTCAAATGTCTATTAGGGTACCTTAGGAGTGAGGTTTTAAAGTACTCAAGTGTAAAATCCTTATCTAATAAATCAATCCCGAGCTCTGCTAATTTTTTTTGTGATTGATCTTCATTGTAGAGATACATATGACCAAAGCGTCTTGGATCCACGTAGGCCAAATATCCTGTATCAGATTTAAACTGTAAGTGAGTATGTTTTTCTGTGATTTTATCCTTAGAAATTAGCCAAGTTCCAGTCATGCCGAGATGAGAGAGTATATGTCTTCCATCATCAAGTAAGAAGTCGAGCATCTTACCTTTACGATTAACTGCAAGTATAACCTTACCTTTTAGCTTATCCATTTTCGTATGGATGATTGATCCGGCCACATTACTCATTGCTGATGAAGTAATTTTAAAAGGCATAACCTTATTTAGTTGATCTTGAATGGTTTTTACTTCGGGTAGTTCTGGCATATCTTCTCTAGGTTATTAAAATTATTAATTTTTAGAAACATGGATTGGCCAATGCCAACCCATGCCAACTTTATACTAACTTTTTAGTGATTTGATGCCAACTTTTTAGAAAATATTGAGATCACATTCTCATGTTTTTGATCAACTTTTTCTAATTCTATTTTTTCAAACTCACTTTGTTTTTTGATGTACTCCATAATCTTTAAAGACACTTCTTTTTGATCCTCTTCATCGCACTTTGAATAATGGTCAGCAAGCTTTAGGTCTTTATGTCCCGTCATTGCTATAACCGCATCAAGTCCACCTCCGACTTTACGGGCCAGTGTGGCCATTCCATGTCTTAATATATGAGTGCCTGAGTAGGGGAGCTTACCTTTTCTCTGTGCCTCTCTGTAATTAAGCTGGATAGTTCCATAATTGAGTGGTTTTCCTTCCACATGAAATACGTAATCACACATAGGCTTCTTAAACGCCATACGCTCAGTTAAAATTTCCATGATCTCATTAGTAATATAAACAGCTCTAGGTTCTTTATTCTTAGGAAAGGGCTTTAACTCAATAAATGTCTTATGAGTCATATCCCAAATGCAAGAATGTTTTATTAGAAGCCTTTTATTATCCATATCAATATTGGACCATTGAAGTCCTGAGATCTCTCCAACACGACCTGCTGTAAAGAACTGCATTTTTGCTAAGTTCCTATACAAAGGTCTTAGGTAGTTAAAGAAATCTAGAGCATGCTCAAGTGTGATTTTCTTTCTTTTGTCTGGTACAGGTTTGATAAAGCCCATTTTTTTATGTTTCTTCTTGATGGGATTTGTAAGGCTAAGAGCTTCTTTCTCAAATTCCTCGCTTTCTTTATACCAATTGAAGATTGTAACAAATAAATTAAGCTCATTGTTTAAATTGCACCTTGAGGCCCTGCCTCTACCGGAACTAGTATAATAATCTGACTTGTAGAACTCAATTAAGTTTTGCACGAACTTGGTTACTCTTGAGGGAGTAATTTCATCCATGGGCAGCCCTTCAAGTTTTTTCCACGGTTCATACCTTCTAAGCCAGATGGCCTTAGTGGTAGTCGCTAGCGTTGGAAAGTGAACTCTTTGCATAGTCTCCCATACATCTTTTAAGGTAGAGCAGTTAGAAGTTCTAACTTCTAGTTCAACTCCATCAAAAGACTGACGCCACTTTTTTGCTTCGAAGAGAGAGCTAAAAGTTTTTTGGTGGATCTTTCCATCAACTTTCTTCATAGCTAAATAATTTTTAGTAGTTTGGTGTTTGTAGATACCAGTCTGACCAGAAAGTTTTCTGTAATCTTTTTTACTCATGAGGTTCTCCTTAATCATTTTGAACCCAAGATAAAATTTCACTTGGTATGAAAAAGAGCTTTCCTCGTCGTTTTCTATACGGAATTTCTCCACAACTAACTAAGTTGTAAATTGTTCCTTTCTTGTACGTAGTAACCCTACATACATCATCTATTCCCCATATTAACTTTTCAAAGAGCCTATTCGTTATATTGCCTAACGTATTTCCATTATAACTTGTACCCGCTTTCTTGTAATCATTTTTTGTATTTCCTAACATCTTTTAATTCCTTGTCTTTTCTCTTTTTATTTTCTCCTTCGCCTTATCTTTCCTTTCTCATTTTTATTTGTCGTGACTTCCTGACTCACTCTCTCTCTATTTCGTGAGAGAGGGTGAGTCAGGAATCACATCAGACAAATCACTTAAATGATTAAGGATTTTAGGTATGGCGAAGGAGACTGTGAACTCAATTGAAGCTTTAGTGTCACGTATGTGAACCGCTAAAATGCTCAATTCCAAAAATATCTTTGAAGTTTGTGTACTTACGCCTGAAGTAAACTTCCTTATCAAAAAATGAAAATGAATTCGATGAAAGCCCTTCATCCAAAAGTAGTAAATTTGAATCAGAGACTTCATTAACCATTGAATCGAGTTGATTCTTATAGGCCCTAAAAACGCTTTCTTTGTTAAAAATGAATAGGGAATAAGAAATCTCTTTGGAATCTGTGTAATCACAAAACTTTTTTACAATTCTAATCTTAGACTTTTGAGTAAGTTCAACTTCAATTCCAAGCGTGCCTTTCTTATCACCTTTGCTGAAAAAAATTAGGCCATCAGATTCGATTCCAGTCTGATCCGCTGAATGAATTACACTTCCTGCTTCGAATGTAGGTAGCTTATTAAGCTCCAAGATCACGTTAGAGGCAATTAAGTCATGATTGAGCTCTTTGTCACTGTCAGAGTATTGAGCGCCGAATTTACTGTACTGAGAGCCTTTGTTGGTTAAAGTTAAAATCTTAGATTTACGCATTCCAGTTATAGATCTAATGAGACCTTCGTATTCTAGCTTTTTAACCTTTCTGCAAAAGAGTGAGTATGAGAGTTCTACATTTAAAGTCCCGTAGAGATTTCTCATGGTGATAATTTTGAAGCGACCGACTTCATTTAAAATTTGTGCGTAATAATCAATTGGTATGAAGATACCCATGATTTTCCTCCTAAAAGTTTGAGTTAACAATTTTTAGAAAGAAGGTGAGTTGTACTATTTTCAGTTATCTTCAAGGTCGCCTCAGTATATTGGGCCCCTACAGATTTAAGCTAACTCATGTGTTCTTTTTTGAATTTGAACTACTCCAAACCAAAAATGGAGGATATTTGGCAAGAGTATTTTTATTTACTTTTTAATTTTACGTAATATCAGTATCTTAAATACTATGTAATACGCAAAGTTTCATTGAATATGAGGATTAATGGATATATAATAGATCATTAATGGTCTTTTGTTGACCGTGGAGGATATCATGTTTAAAAAGACATTAAATTTTAGTGAACTAAAAAGTGACCCAACATCTATTTCTGAAATGCAAGATGGTGAGGTATTTCAAGTTTTTCATAGAGGGCAGGACGTTAAAGTAATGATGACACAAGAATATTTCTTTACTCTTATGTCTCGTCTCGAAAAAGCTGAAGGAACTGTAAAGAGAGCTGACTATAATCCAGACCAACTTATGGCCGACTTTGATAGCAAAATGAAAAAACTAGATAAATTGATTGAGAAGGTCAAAAACAGTGAAAAAGACACTATTCTCTAAGATTAGAATTGAATTATATTATCATAAATGATAAGTTACCAATGATGATAACTAAAGTCCTAATAAGTAAGAATATTGAGAGTAAGTTTTATAAAGACATGAAAAATGGTCTATTTAACTCTGAAGTGAGGGATCTCATTGAGTACTGGATAACAGAGATTGAAGACCTAGGTTATGCTGATTATACAAAATCTGAACTCTTTAAGATGTTAAATGATCATAGCTTAAAAAATGAAAGAGACGGGCAACATTCAATAACCCTAAACCAAACTGGTGGCCGTCTTATTTACTCAGTAATAAAAAATGCAATAGTCATTAAAGTTATTAAAATAACTTCTGACCATGATTATAGCTAGGAGAAACAATGAACTTTAAAACAGGCAAATTAACTACAGGAAAAATTTTAAAAGCATTCCGTAATAGGTTTGGCTTAACTCAAAAAGAGGTTGCAAAGGCCGTTGATGTATCAGTATCCAACTTATCAGCTCTTGAGAATGATAAGCGTAATATTGGAGCTGAACTGGCAGGACGATTTTCAGTTATTTATGGTGTACGTGTCGAGAGGCTTTTATTTCCAAATGGTCTTAAAGGATTAAAAGGTTACAAGAAGTTAGAAAGGTTAAAAAGTAAACTAGAAGAAGCAGCTTAGTGATTATATATAGCAAGAGTAGAATTTTGGTATTGGTGTGAGGAAGGTTTATTAAAGATATAAAAGAATACTTGGAATTAGCGTCAACTGAACCTGTCAGAATTCAGACAGAATCATCAGGGAACTACATCCTAATCAAAGAAGATCAATACGTGGAGATGAAATTTGATTTAGGCTCTCTTCAAAGAAGACTTCTCTCAATGTCTAATATAATTGATGGCGAAGTTGAAGACGTTCCTACTTCAGAAGATCGCTTAAGTAGATTTAAGGCATAGATCTGGTACAATTAAAGCTCATAGAAGTGCCTTGAGGTCTACTAGTAAATATAATACTTTCTTGTTGAGTGCACACCTAGTCTTGATGACTTAGAAAAATTTGAAAATGAACACGATCGTGTCAAAGAATTTATAAAACAAAACCCGAATACTCCAGCTCCTCTTCCAAATACAGGTGACCAGTCATGGACGTTTGGTAATGGTAGATACAGGATACTTATAAAAGTTATTAACTCTAGGTGAGCTAAGACTATCTACCTCTTAGATTTGATTGATAATATGATGCTGAATAAGTCATTTTATCCTAAAAATTCAATGGCTACGTACGATTCTGATAATAGTGTCCATGAGCAATTGCTTTTACCAATCAGCGACAGTTTTAATTACTCATTCAAAAACAGCATAAATCTTGAAAAAAAGAATATATCATATTAAATCAGTAAGTTAATTGTTTTGTACATCATCAATAAACAATTAAGGCAGATTCTTTCAACTAATTTCACATTGCAACTTTCTTATTTAGATATCTAAAACCTAGCGAATCATCTGAAATCAAAACTATATGGATTACAATTTAAGTATTCTTCACCGTGCAATAAAGATTTAAACGACACATGATACTTAAGCTCCACACAAGGCTCATGAATGTTCTTAAAAATTAGGAATTAGAAACCAACGGTTAAATAAAAACCATTAGGTTTGTAAATGCAAGTCGTGCTACTTCCATATTAATAATTCGAATCTTTTTTACATAAAAAGTGATCTTCAAACTTAACTCTTTTGAATTCCCGAGGCATACTTATAAAATAATCTTCTAACTTGTTTCCTTTCTGGATATATTTTTTTTTGCCATTTGATTTTACCAGTACATGCCCTGAATCTATTGAGATTCCATCATTTAAGGTACTTAATTTTGTTTTCAAATTACTAATAAATCTATCATACAGTATCTCGTTACACTTTTTCCTGGCTAATGATATATTCAATAGATTTGTTTTGATTGAGATTTTTTTTGCATCTAAAGATAATTGATAGCTTTTTAAATCATATTTTACATGTATCTCTTTTGATGATGTTGTGCCTGAATACAATAGGATTATAAGGATGACATGTTTTAAATGCATTTTTCAAACCTTATTTTTGTATTAGAGTTTTTAATTCCTTTTTTGCACGATTGCGGAATCTCTAGTCCTTTATTCACTGCCTCCATAATAACTCTAGATAAGCTTGTTGAATGATTATCATTTTTATCGGGATTTTCAATTTTTAGATTTGAATACTCTTCAAGATTTGAATGTAATAAAAGAGAGCAGGAATAAATCAAATCTTTAGGTGTTAGTATATAACTGATTAGATCCGCAGTATCTTCCTCTGTATATAATTTATCTCCCATTATTTCATCAATTAATGGGACCTCGTCACTCCCTTTTTGTGTAGTTGCGCAGTTCCTAAGTTTTTTATATTTTTTTAAGCTTTCCTTACTTAATTCACCATTTACAACTATGTGAGATAAAGCATGCCCCAGTTCATGTGCAAAAATTCCCTCCCCACGGTCATGATGAGTACAACTATAATAGGATATATTAATATATTTATCTTTTTGAGGTTCTTGTTCTTGATTACTATTATTTAATATTCTATCTAATTGACTCTTAGAGATATTCCTTCCAAATGAGTCCCATACAGTTATTCCGTATGAACAACCTGTTTTAATAACTCCAGGAATTACTTTATTACCTTCAGGATTAATTAATGCCTCAATAACTTTACTAATATTAGTTTTACTCATTTTTAGTTTATTGTTTTTTTAAATTGCTAATCCATTATCTATTCTTGTTTCTAAATCTTCAGATTTATTTGGAACTGGAGTAAAATTAAAACCTAATCGATTTTCAATAAAATCTAGAATGTTTTTTTTTGATTCACTACTGTAATTCGCTAATAAATTGTTTCTTAAAGATTCTTTAATTCTGGGTATTACTGAACGAATAAAGTTTTGATGATCATTTTCAATCAGATTTAATGCCATTTCTGATTTACATCTAGAAATATTCTTTGAAATAAAATTATTTGTGTTTTTGTACTGTGACTTAAGCTCTTGAGTTATTGATGAAAGTTTCATCAACTCTATGTATTCTCCAACTCCCTCACGACACTCTTTGGATTCACATGGTTCTGGAAGTAAATCCAGTCGAGGGCGATTAAATTTAGCCCGATAAACTTCTCCTTCTAATGTATCCAACTCATCTAAAGCAACACCAAGTTCATTTGCACTCTCAAATACTCCTTTTTTTATGATGGCTCTTAAATTATCCATGTTTTGAAAGTTCTCTTTATCTGAAAAGTCTAATTCCAACTTTTCATAATCTTGGTTAAATTGGTTCCATCTTTCTATTAAAGTCTTTTTTAACTCTTCCATAGAGAAGAGATCTTCACCTAATGACATCCAAAAATCATTCATTATCCTTTTTTTCTCTTCCTTAGCAAATGCCTGAATTCCACGTTTTATTTTTTCATTCGCCCCCTCTGGGTAGCGTACCTTCACTTGAAGTCTTTCATCCCAGTTTTTATTAATATCAATATCGTAATCTACAAATTCTTCGAAAATAAATCCTGCTTTAATTCTATTTAATGGATCCCAATCTCCTATATCTATTTTTACAGGGGCTTCCCTTTCTGTTTGGTTCAACTTATCAAGAATCTCCTCCAATTTTTTGGCATTGTTCTCTGCAATTAGTTTCACTTTTGCACCAAAATCATCAATCTTTTTTATATGTTCACTTGATAAGTAGCTAGAAAAGTTAGTATCAGTTAGAATAAAGCTTGGATTATTTTTTGGAGGTCCACACAAGTCTATAGCACACTTATTTAGTAAGGCTTCATTTTTTTCAATTTCGTTTTCTTCGTTCTCTTGAATACATTGATTCGTATATTGGACATTACCAATTGAAAGGTTATTGAGAGCATCTAGCTCTTTAAATAAGTCATTTGAGTAACTAGTTCTTGAAAAACATAAAAAATAAGTAAAAAACATGATTATTCTTAACATACACACACATCGGAATTTTTACTATTTTAGTTTAGTTACAAGCTTTATAATCAATAAGCGGGTAAATATTCCGTAAACCGATGATCCCTCTAGATTTTAACCACTAAAATAAAGTAGAAATTATCAAAGCCGGCAAATAATAATGACCGGCTTTTCTTTTTAATAACACTCAAAAAACAGACCTGAAATTAGTTGAAAGATTTTGGCATCTTCCATTTAATTTTAGCCAGGAATAAACAGATATAAGTATTTACGTCTTACCAGAGTTATCTACTTCGATCTTGACCTTGTATCCGTTCGCTACATTGGATCGCTCTGATGCACGATGTTTTTTTAGTCTTTAGACCGTCCATATTCATATGTATTATCTGAATATGGACTACTTAAAAAGACATTGTGAACATAAAATTAATAGGTTACTAGACTCCTTCCCATGTGTCGTGATAATTGGTCCGAGACAGTGTGGAAAAACTTCTCTAAGTAAAAGACTGAGACCTGATTGGAAGTATATTGACCTTGAAAACCCCCAGACTTTTGACAAAATCCACGATGATTTGAACTTTTTTTTCAACCAAAATCCAGAACATATTATTATAGATGAGGCTCTGCTTTCAGGTGACTTGTTTCGTACCCTAAGAGGAGTTATCGATAATAATCGAGAGGCCAATGGTAGATTTATCTTAACGGTTTTAAGCTCCCCAGATTTACTAAAAAATGTATCAGAAAGTTTAGCCGGTAGGGTTGCTGTATTTGAACTATCACCTTTTAAAATTACTGAATTAAAAAATAAAAGCTTATCCTCACTTTATAAGTGCTTTGAATCCCAGATCAATACCTTGACTATAAGTAAGTTTAAAAAATTAACCTCAGAGGTAAGCCAAGAAGATATGTTAAATGGTTTGGTGTTTGGAGGTTATCCCCAGCCAATACAGAAAGCAGATGATTTGAATTACTTCAAAACATGGATGGAAAACTACTTTAAAACCTATGTTGAAAGAGATATTCGCTCTTTTTTCCCTAAATTAGATAGTGTTAAGTTTCGCCGCTTTATTAACATGTTAACAGCGCACTCTGGAACTATAGTTTATAGGTCTCAGTTTGGAAGATCTTTGGATGTAAATGAATCAACAGTTAAAAATTATCTTGATATCGCAGACGGAACGATGGTTTGGAGAAATATTCCAAGCTATGAAAGTTCTAAAGTTAAGTCACTGATAAAAATGCCTAAAGGGATCTTTAGAGATTCAGGTTTATGTAATTCTCTACAAGCAATATTTGATTTTGAAAAGCTACACAATTCTTCATTGGTTGTTCAAAATTTTGAGTCCTTTATCATAGAAGAACTTATTAGAGGTTTTCAAGCAACGGATCATGTAGGAATTAACTATTACTACTACAGAACAAAGAGTGGGAGCGAAGTGGATTTTATCATAGAAGGTGAATTTGGAACTCTTCCAATAGAGATCAAGTACGGTAGCTCTACAAGGTTAAAACAGCTAACTGGTTTGAGTAATTTTTTTAAAATCACGAATTACCCTTAGGTATTTTAATCAATAACTCTAATAATATTGAAATGATTTCTGAAAATATAATACAAATCCCTTCAAGATTTCTTTAGGAAGATATTTAATGGAAAATGTGGCTTGCCTCTCTAATGCCAACCATGCCAACCTTTTTCGTTAAAAATAGTTAATATTCATGAAATAGAATGAAAACAAAAAATGACGAAGAAGCCTTTAAACACAGCTAAGTAAAAGATATTCTTGAGTTTTGAAAATAGCCTCCCGTCACATCGGGTAGTTCTGGAATGGGATGTCTCTAGTTATACTATTGTTAAGTAGGTAATAGACTATTTGCTTAATTTATCAAATTTAAACCATCTGTAAAAGCCATAAATAAAAAATAATGCGCAAGCTACTTTTATTAGGCATAGCCACCAGGGACTATACCAAGCACCAGTGCTTATTTCTATAAGATCAGTAATAGCAAAGATTATAAAAAATAAAGACATTCTCTGTTGTAGGGATTTTATGTCGATATACTTATCTAGTTTACTTTGTTAATAAACAAAAAATGAAACATAAAACCAAGTTATTGATTCTAAAAAATTAAAATATTCTGGTATATCCCAGGAATCGAAGTTCATTTACTATACCTTTAAATATAGTGATTTGGTGAAAAAATCGAGCTTGGATCAAGTGCTTTTTTATGCTCTAGGCTTAGCTCTCTATGTGGTAATATTTCTGAGCAATGGGCCATAAGCTCTGGGTTCATCCTTTAAGGAAATAAACCATCACGAATTAGCTCTTGGTTAAATTCTATGAAAAGCTTGTGAATATTTTGTATCTCTTCGGTGCTGGGATCAAAATGAAAACTTATGACTGCTTCTAAAACATTGGCGTTAAGAGTGTTAAGTGTTGCCCCCATTAATAAGCCATGTTTTGAACTAAAACTTCTAAAATGATTGATAAGCTTATCAGCTCCTTTTTTATTCATTGTTGTAAGCGGAACACAAAAAATACAACCGCTAGGGGATTTATCGACATCGATATCTCCATTATCTTTGTAGGGTACGATATTTTTCTTTTTGGGAGACCAAAAAAGCATTTTTACTGCTTCACTAGTCGCATTGCCATTTATAAGTCCTCTTAGTGATTCAGTGGCCCGTAAAAATTTAATTGTATTTTTGAAAGGCCCCCAGTTTAAATATGTTGTTACAAGACATATTGTATCTTCGTCGTAAAACTGAACTTTTCCTATATGACTCATCCTCTTTTTTATGATTTTCTGTTTTGCTCGTACAAGCCCTTTAGGTCCTTGAATATTTCCTAGGCAAGACCATATAGGACTTTCTGAATCAATTAATTGCAACTTTTTTAAAACTAACTTTAAATCATTGTCAGAAAAATCTTTTGAGTTTTGTAAAATAGGTTCTTTGGTACTTCTGATTCTAAGTGGATCGCCAATATGAGCGATGCAATCAATAACTCCATCACTTAGTAAAGAAGAAATCACTTCAATCAATGAGCCGACTTTGGTTTCAGCGATACTTATTCTGAAAGAGACGACTTTTTCTTGTCGCTTTTTTAATTTTATTGTCGCTGATAAGACAATACCTAAATTAGATTGTAGGAATAAGCCCTTTAATTCAGGTCCTATTCCATGTTGATATAAGTTTTTAACATCGCAATTTAAATAACCTGAGAAGCCTGTATTGATCACTACACCATTAGGCAAAAGTACCTCAAGAGATTGTAAGGAATCAACTCGAAGTGAATTATATGCAATACCACGCTCTAATGTATTTCCTAAAACACTTGTTTCAGTTCCAGAACCAGTTACATCTAAGTAGAATTTACTGTTTTTATTTTTTAAGTATTCTGATAGATCACCTTGACTGACTCCAGGTGTAATTCGAATGGTTCCAAAACTTTCTTCGTATTCACTTACCCGATTCAGCATTGATAGGTCGAGAACTATGCAATTATCTTTAAAAGGAGTTTTCCCTCCAAAGCCCCAATTATTTCCACGAGAAATAGGGTAAAGACAAAATGTACTTTCACTAACAATCTTCACCAGTTGAATAACTTGATCTTTTGAGTGAGGAGTTATTATACCCGAAATACTTTTCTTAAAAAAAGATATATCATGAGGTAAATAATCTGATGAAAACTGTGTAGAATTCCATCCGTTTTTACATGAATTTCTTTATATATCATTAAAATTCATTATTTATATTATATGGGAAATTTAAAGGAAAACAAGTAGAAATATATGGTTAATGCATGGTGATATGGAGTGATTTTATCTTGCTAGAGTTTATCCTCGAGCTTTAACTAGTTTAAGTACTAAATCAAATCGCAGGGAAATCCTTTTGAATCTCTAAGAATTTATCAAAATCAATATTGCCGCCAGAAATAATACACGCAATGTTTTCACCACTTACTTTATCTGTTAAGGCAGCCGCTAATGATGCAGCTCCTGCACCTTCCGCAATAATATGATGTTTATTAAAAAGTATAGAAATTGTATACTTAATCTGAGCAATTGTTAAAATATTGGTATATCCACTAGAGATTCAATTACTTCTCGAACAGATGGGATGACTTCAGGAGTTCCGATTGCATCAACGATAGATTTTCTCACTGAAATAAATGATGAGTCCTTCTCTTTGATTAACCGATATAGTGGTCGAGAAGTTTCATGTTCTACAGTATAAATTTTAATATTAGAATTATGATTTTTTAAAAAACTTGCGACACCAAGGGTAGGACCTCCTACGCCAAAGGGAATCAGAATTGCATCAATGTTTGGAAGGTCTTCTAGGATTTCTTTTGCGATACTGGCATGGCCCTCTGTTAGAAGTGTATTATTTGCTGGATGAATGAAATATCCAGGGCCCTCAGGGTATTTCCCTTCTTGTACAATCGTAAGTATTCACTGTAATTTTTTGTTTTCGGGAAAAAACAGATGATTTAATTTATCGTAAGGTGAATTTCCTATCTTTTTTCGCTGTTATCAAATAACTTCTTATTCTGTAAAAGTGGCAAGCGCTCTTTATTGATTTAAATTGACCTGATATCTTTTGATGAACTTTTATCATCCTTAGTAACTATTAAGCGTAATTCTTAAAAAAACGCTCAAATGTAAGGCCATAAAAGTATTTTTTGTCTGGGCCATTCATATTTTTTATTCCATAATGCTTCTCATGACTGTTGGACACCTGAACGTGAAATCTACGATTGAAAGAATTCAAAAAAAATATCTAAAGATAAGTCTATATCTCCCATTTTAATCTCTTTAATTGAACTTTTGATTGTTGTGATTCAAATGTTTTTTGATCGCCAGTCCGTGAACAGCAGTAATAGTTCCTTATCCCCATCAACTGATAATCAAAGAAGATCAAGAGGGAAAGATAAAAAGGTACGACGGAAGAAAGGTGAAAAAAAATATCGGTGGACAAGAATGCCATGCTGGAACAACTTTAACTCAATATGAAGAAGTCGACGAGATAATTGAAATTCCAATTGATAGAAGAACTCTTCCTCAAGGAGAAAAGTTCACTAAATCTGATCCAGAAACAAGGCAAGTTATCGACTTGAATATTGAATTTTTAGTTCGAGAATATCAAGCTGAAGTTTTAATTGGAGCTGATGGAATGAGTTTTGTAGCCCCATTTCCAGAGAACATAACAAAGTCAATTCAATATGATCCATCAGTAAAATCTTTTGCCGTTTACATGTCTCAATATCAATTAATTCCATAAGCAAGAGTTTAGGAAGTTTTTAAAGATCAATTTGATTTAAAAATATCTCAACGTACTCTTTGTAACTTTAACCGTGAAGCATATGAAAAACTTCAATTGGAAAAGGTTTTAAACGCTGATGAGACAAGAATAAAAATTGATGCGAATCTTGCATGGGCACATGTTCTTTGCACGCCTAAATTTACTTTTATTTATTCTTATGAAAAACGAGGTCGTGATGCGATGGTGGCAAATGGGAATAATTCCAGAGTATAAAGGAGTTTTAGTTCACTATCACTGGAAACCTTATCTTTGATAAGACTATGAAGACGGTCTTTGCAACGCCCACCACCTTCGGGAGTTACAGTGGGTAATAGACTTTAAGAAAAAAAAATGGGCAACTTCGATATTTTTTTAAACAAAGTTAAATATAGAAGTCGATGAGTATGGTGGCGTTTTACAAGTCGAAATTCAAAAAAGAAGAATTAAGCGCTACAGAGAATTGGCAATTTTACGAAATCTAGAATGCCCGTTTATAATGCCGGCACTTGGTTCAGAAAAAAAAGAGAGAAGCAAACAAAAGAGCGAAATCCATTAAAACGTCTTCGAGATTATGAAGGCTAGGTTTTACTTTTTATGAAAAATAAAGATGTTCCATTTTCAAATAATCAGGCGGAGCGAGATAAAAGAATGATAAAAGAATGATAAAAGTTCATCAAAAGATATCAGGTCAATTTAAATCAATGAAGAGTGCTCGCCACTTTTACAGAATAAGAAGTTATTTGATAACAGCGAAAAAAGATAGGAAACTCACTTTACGATAAATTAAACCATCTATTTTTTACAGAAGACTAAGGTTACGCTGAATAGTTAATATACATTAGTATTGCTGAAATAAGGAAGTATTGAGGTATAGTAATTTGCTCAAACTATATCAAATGAATCATTAAAGCTGCAACGAAGCCAATCCATGTTATTGGAAAAAGAGTATTGCCAGCCTTTATGTATTAAGATTTAATCGTATATTTGAACTTTCACATTATATTTTTCCAAAAAATCTCTATTTGAATAAAGTGGTACAATGGCAGATGCATGAAATGCCTCGCATTGCTTGTGATCGCTTGCTTTTTTTAAATTTGGATATTTATTTTTATCATAAATTCCAACGGAATTAATTCCAATTAATACGAGCTCACCTTCATTTGTTTTGAAATATACAGGACCACCGCTATCACCTCTACATACTGCTTGATTAATGACTGTTTTTCTAGGTTTAAGTGATTCTGAAATATTTAATAGTTCTTTGTAGCTACCATTTCCATCAATTGGATTTGTGCTAGCGCTGGCCACTTTAATACAATCTTTTAAGACCTCATATGAGTTTTCTTTTGGCTTAGCCTGAAAGTACAATCTATAACTTCCACTTTTTGTTAGACTAAAACCTCTGTAAAAAGATCTTCCATATCGTAACTTTCCAGAGGAATTATTCTTAGTCGTCGTTCCAAAACCAGCAATAATGACGCTTTTTGGTATAATTTCTTCGTTACCCTCAAAAGGCAATACTCTTGTCGCTTTGAAGCTTTGCTTTGAACTCTTAGGAGTTATAGAAAAAATTGATAATTCTTTATCTAAATTCTTACTTAATTTTTTGACTTTATTAAAGCTTACTTTCTCTGTACGTATTGTCTCACCATCCATATAAGTCACTTTGAATTTTCTTTGTGAGCTATAAGATTTATCAATACAGTGTGAAACAGTTATAATTGTATTATATAAAATTCTCTCTCCAGTACACTCACCATTCGCTTTAATATAAGCAACGTTAGGAAACATACCTTCTTTCAGCGTTGTGTTAAAACCATTTCTTATTGCAAACGCAGACGATAAATAAAATAGATATATTAGTACTATCTTATAACTCTATTATAAATGATTTAGCAGGATCTTTAGCATAGAGGAAATAATGTCTTCATTTTTAGTCTTAATAATTACTTAATTTCTACCCTATGCAATTACTCTGTACTTTTTTCTGTATAGCTTGTCATAAAAGAGTGAACATATATTATGTCTAAGTTAATATTAATTTTATACAAAGGGTTAATTTTGAAAATATTTCATATTTTGTTTCCTTTAATATCATCATTTTCTGCCTTCGCAGTTGAGTTCTCTGATATCTCTGGAACTTACAGTGTCACAACAGATTACGCTCCGATTGTAAATATTATTGAAATATCTCCAGATGGAAGAGTAGAATTAACAGAGAAATCACCCTTTGGGGAGCTTACCTGTTCAGGATATGCTGTTATTCAGCAAAATGTCTTAGTATCAAATGTTGTATGCTTGAATGGGTCTACGTTTACACAAACCGTAGACTTTTCAAATGTTCTTAACTTTGATGATTTTTCGGCACCTGTATACTCATCTCTTTATGGTAATGAATTATTTATGAACTTTAAGAGAGAATAAACTAAAATTGTTTTAAATACCTTAGATATGTGACTATTTCTTTTTTTTACAAGTGAGCAAGTATTTAATATTTACAGCTTAAAAAGGTTTGTCTTTTTCGTATTATTATAATGACATTTATTAATTTTATCTTAGAATATTATTATGAAATTTTGCTGAGTAGATTCATCAACTTTAATCTGAGGCAGTTTGTAGTGTTTACAAGTATTGCACTTAAGTTTTCAAAAAGATTGATCTTAACCCTTGGCTTTTTTCCAATTCTGAGTATTTTGTGCTCGTTGGAAGTCTTACTTGTGATTATACTGCCGATTCTTTGGATATGTCTGTGCTTTTATCAATTCTCAAAGATAATTTGAAAGTGATTGGATAGATACTCTGTCTTATAACAGTAAATAAAGACTATGTTGATACTTTTTTAATTTATGATTAAGATATAATCGTAGGTTTCTACAAGTAGTTAATAGATAAGCAAATAAAGAGATTAATATGCTAAAAGCACCTATTCCAAAAAATGAGTCTGAAAGACTTACTGCACTTAAAGAGTTACGTATTCTTGATACTTTACTAGATGAGCAACTAGATGAAATCACTGAGGCGGCAGCACTTTTATGTGACTGTAGTATTTCTTTGATCTCTCTCATTGATACAGATAGACAGTGGTTTAAATCGAAACATGGTCTTGATGCTGATGAGACACCAAGAGATATATCATATTGTGGTCATGCTATTATGGATGACGATCTCTTCATTGTTGAGGATGCTGAGCTAGATGAAAGATTTTGTGATAATCCACTTTTTACAGGAGTACCACATGTCAGATTCTATACAGGTGCGCCTTTAGTTACGTCTAGTGGTCATCGAATAGGTACTTTATGTGTTATTGACTCTGAATCTAAAAAACTAGATGAAAAACAAAAGATTTTGTTGCAAGTTTTTTCTAAGATGATTGTTACAATCTTTGAGTCAAAGAAATTATTCTCAACTCAAGAGGAGAGTAAGAATGAACTATACAATATTCTTTCTTCTTCTCCATCCTGCTCAAAAATAATTAACTCAAAGGGTGAACTTTTAGACATGAACAGGCAAGGTTTGAAACTAATTGAAGCCAATGATTTTGAATCCGTAAAGCTTGCGAACGTTTATGATATTGTCGATGAGAAACATAGAGAGGAATTCAAAGAGTTTAATGAAAAGATATGCTCAGGCGAGAATGGAACTTTTATATTTGAAATTATAGGCCTTAAAGGAACAAAGAGGTGGATGGAAACATACGCAGCTCCATATAATCTTCAGAGTGGTGAAGTCGCTCATATTGCAATTACGAATGATATATCTAAGAAAATTAATGACGAAGAGGATTATGCGAAACAAAAAGCGATTGCATTTCAAAACACAAAGCTGGCCTCTATAGGTGAACTTGCAGCCGGTGTTGGACATGAAATCAATAACCCTTTAACAATTGCTATGGGGAACATTTCTAAATTAAAGAAGAATTCAAAATTCGATGACGAAGTAAAGTCTCAAATTGACCTCATTGATAATGCTTCTAGAAGAATCCAAAAAATAACTGATGGACTTAGAGAATTTTCTCATTTTGACAAACAGAAGTCAGCTCTTGATTTAGTTGATGTTCTTTTTGATTCCCTCAATTTTGTTAAAGATATTTATAAAACATATGGGGTGAGAGTTTCATTTGATGATAAGAGTACTAAGAAGCTGGTGGTTAGTTGTAATCGTACTGAAATCCAACAAGTACTTATGAATCTTATTTCAAATGCTAAAGACGCATCTGAGGGTAAAAAGACAAGAGAGATATTAATTACATTAGAAGATGTGGGTAATTCTGCAGTTGTCAAAGTTCGTGATAACGGAGATGGAATTCCTAAATCCATCCAAGATAAAATTTTTGATTCTTTCTTTACTTCAAAAGAAGTTGGTAAGGGAACCGGTATTGGACTCTTTCTTGTTAATAAAATTATTACCGAACATGACGGTAATGTCTCCTTTGAGTCTGAGATTGAGAAGGGAACAACTTTTATCATTGAGTTACCATTAGAAATTAATGAGACTGTAGCTAAGGCCGAAGATGATCAGAATTTTGTAGAGATTTTTAATAAAGATTTAAAAGTTTTAATTGTGGATGACGAGGAAGGTATTCGAGAAATCTTAGAGTATATGTTCCTAGATTTTGGCATTGCTGTTGATTCCTGTGAGAATGGTAATATTGCTTTCCAAAAAATCCAAGAGAACACTTATGATTTAGTCCTATCTGATATTCAAATGCCTGAATTAACTGGTCCTGACTTACTTCAGTTAATCCGACAAGATGAGTCTTTAACTCAACCAAAAATGATATTTATTACCGGAGGGATCAATGTCCAAAATACCGAAAAATATCAAGAGGTATTTAAGTTATGTAATGGTTTCGTAGACAAACCCTTTGAAGAGAAAGACTTAATTAAATCTATAAATATGGCCTTTAAGGAGAAGTAAGATGAGTTTTGAACAAGATCATTTTATCCATGATCTTTCAAATAAATTAATGGCAATGGAAGGTAAGATTAGAAAACTTAAAAGTATGGCAACAGACAATCTTTTGCCAGATATCGAAAATCTAGAATCTAGCCTTAATGATTCCAAAAAATACTCATTACTTTTAAGAAGGGCCTCCTTAAGTAAGGTTATCGGGCCATTTTTATGAATTGTAATAATTTCAACTTCGCTTCATATGCTGTGCATCAACATGTGTAGATATTCTGTATTAATAACCATCCCCTGACATCACTATATTGTTGTATCATTATCTCTTCATGTATTTTAACTAACTTTACTGTCTACGGATTGAGCATTGAGGGATTCTTTGTATCTAACGAAAAACTAATGACTTCTTACTACCTTGATACTGACTCTCCTAATGAACTTTTCTTCTCTAGGTATATTATGGATGCCAATAAGCATCTAAGCGCTTCTGAGGCAATGTGTATGGGCTCTGAGGTCATTAGGATTTCAAGTTGCTTTGATATCGATTCACGGATTCTTTTGGGATTAATTAAGCTAGAATTTGAATATAACCAGGATGCTGTTAGCTTTTCTGGAGCCAGTGGTCTGACTCAATTCACTACAATCGGGATTCAAGAAGTAAATGATCAACTTGGAATCCGAGGTGCTGGACAATGCACGAAGTAGTAGTACAAAATACTTAACATCTTCCATATATGAATGCGTAAACTCAGAATGGATTCAACTCTGGCAAAGAGATGAGGACATTTCAGATTCAAGAACATTTTTTAGACAAGACATTGAACTTGCTATTACTTATGGTGCTATCTTGCTAAAGGTTTACCTTGCACGAGATAAGGCATCAGATCCAGAGGAAAACATCTTTTATGCTTTAAGAGATTATAATTGTGATCCTAATGGTAGTGAGGAATTGTATGCAAAGAGAATTATAACTTATTTTGATATTGTAGGTTTTGAAAATAAGTTGTCAGAGCTTGCTGTCAACTCAGTTGAATAAAGACTGGAACCAGTTAGAAATCTCTTCAATGAGACTTCTTTCATATGTAATACGATAGATCTTATTTGCAAAATCATCACTGATTAAGATAGATCCATGCTCAGTAACGAAAAGCTTATTCTTGTATTTGGCGGGAAACATATTACCAGTATAGAAAAGTATACCTAATGGTGAAATATGGGGACCATATTTATAAATTGGTGGCTTAAACTCTATGTGTGATGGCCTTGATAAGAATGTATTTATACTTGTGAGGTAAATTAATCCGAAAATAGGCATCAGATAAACCAAGAAGATTTCACCTGCGAAACTTTGAATGTTTCTTTTGAGTAGTATCAACGTAATTTAAATAACTTATGATTTAAAAGACAATGGTATATGCACACCACTTTCATACTTTTTTATCTCAAGCTACCAGTCTAAAACCCGAAAAGTATATGTGACTAAAATAGTTTTATTTCTCTTATTCTTCTCATCTCAGATCTATGCAAATTGTCATTGTGTCGCGCAGGAAAGCTCCGTTCAATTCCTTGATTTAAATGTTAAAACGGAAGATGAATGTAAGCTCGCTATTGCGGAAGAAGTTTTTTCTAGATTTAAGAGTGATTTAATTTGTGAGAATGCTAATGAGGTGCTCTCTGTTCAGTGGAATTGTTCGTCTGATGGTATCAATGCTCAAAGTAACAAGCTTAAGGTGATGAAGTGTACAGAGCTATTGGGAAGGGAAGTCGCTGTTGAAATTTTGAATGCGAGCCTATCTTCCCAGATGATTATTAACCCTGAAAAGTTTGACCCTACCTCATTGGTAGTCTTTGAGGGATGTGAGCAAGATAATTTGAAGTCCGAGCTCCATGCCCTTGAGACCCCAAATAAGATTCGTGAAAATATTAGAATTAGTCTGAAGAGCCTACGTGAAGGGGAGGATATATTAAAAAGTCTTCTAGGGACTAAGGAACTTAGTTCACCTTCAACTTCTGGCCTTATTTTTCTTCTTGAGGGAAGTGATCATATTGCTTTTGATGAAGGCGATGAAGTCTATCTAGACGGTGTTAAGTTTTCTATTAAAAAAGGTATGGACGGAATTGCATATTTCCTCACCGCTGAATATGAAACTAGGAGATATTCAAGAGGTGATAGTGGCACGTTATCTCTTGTACCTGAGGATTCTTTGGGAACTGATCTGGATCCAGTTAATCGGATTATTGAAAAGCACCTTGTTGAGGAAAATTTTGGAAAAATACTCCTTGAAAAAGAAAAGCAAGGGGATGCAATGTACTGGAGTGTAGGGGGAGGTTTGTATCAAATTGATTCTGATCAATCTGATTTTGATATCGCCAAACACTCAAACTCTAAAGGTAGTGAAGTTCATAAGGACATTGCTGGACAAGCAAATCCAGGCTCCCCAAAACTATACAGAGACTTTAAAGAGGAAGAAGATAAAAGTTTAGAAGGTATGTTTGTTGAAACAAAGTTAGGTAAGAGATTAACTATTAGTGAAAATTTGAAATCTAGGTTGTTCTTTCAAGGTGAGAGCACTATTCGAGGTGCAACTACTGACGAAGCTAGTTTCGTTGAGGGGGACTTAGGTGCCTTTAGGAGAATGAGGCAAGGTAACGGTGACTCATTGATTGTTGGCGGTGGACATAGAACAAGATTTTATAATGATGGGTCAAAAGTGGACGGCCAGTATGTAGAGATTGGTTACGGAACTAAGACATATACTGCAAAAATCCAATACAGGAAGTCTAAACAATCATTTGATGGGGAAAGAAACTTTGTTTCATCTAGATCTAGCGCCTTTGGTGATTTCCCACCTCTTAGTGATGATACTTTGGAAATAAGTCTCGAATATAAGTGGTAATAATTTCTTCAAAAATGTAATATATAAATATGGATAATATAACAATTAGAAGGGCAGTGCTTGATGATGCCGCAGAAATTGCTAATGTACATATAAGTTCTTGGCGTGAAGCATACAAAGGACTTCTCCCAGATGAGTTTCTTGATGATAGACCTTTATCTTTTAAAAATAGATACGATCTTTGGAAAAAAGTTACCGTTAACACTTCTCAGGTAACAATAGTTGCAGAGTGTAGCACTAATGGAGTCATCGGATTTATAAATGGCACAAAAGGACGAGATACAGACCTTCATGATTTTGCTGAAGTGTGGTGTATTTACTTATTAAAGAAGTATCATGGAAAAAAAGTTGGTTTTAATCTACTTAAAGCATTTTTCGATGCCCATATTGATTTAGGTTTTAAGAAAGGCTATCTCTGGGTTCTTGCAGACAATCCGACTATTTCTTTTTATGAAAAAGTTGGAGGAATACATAAAGGTAGAACAAAAGAAGATGAAATCGGCGAGCAGAAAGTCTTAGAACTTTGCTATATTTGGAATAATATTCTTTTATGATTAATCATGCATACCTTTAAAAGCTTCAACAAAAGCGTTGGCTTCATCTTGCGTGTATCCGGCCTTAACTAAGCTTTCTGGACTTCTTGCCGCACTTTTTGGAAGCGGTATAAATACATTCGGCTTTGATTTTGAACTATGACATTTAATGCATGCATCCCTTACTGGTTTACCTTGAAATGTTTTGGATTGAATCCATGCGGATCCTTTTTTAACATAAAAGAATGGCTCAAATTCCCCTGTATCTCTATTCTTGGCTATAATTTCCATTGATTCCTCAAGCATCTGTCCTTGCTCATTTGGTGCATAATTTATTGATGCTCGCATGTCAGTCAT
Organism: uncultured Oligoflexia bacterium; assembly: GCA_913058265.1. Taxonomy (GTDB): domain Bacteria; phylum Bdellovibrionota; class Bacteriovoracia; order Bacteriovoracales; family Bacteriovoracaceae. Next base: position 82,451 of record CAJXPQ010000001.1, on the reverse strand, counting down.
ATCTAAATCAAACATTGCAGCGTTTGTTGGAGAGTCTTGTGCTGATGTCATATTTTTAGGCCAAAAGATCTTTCTTGTGGCCTTATTACCATAGAGTCCGAGCAAGGGACTTCTACTATTGGTAGAAGGTATCATTGCAGATTCTCTCCACCATAAATTTCTATTTTGTTGGTATATAGCATCGTTTTTAAAGGCTGCTCCTCTTGCCATCTCATCAACTGACCCAGTAAATCTTGCTGCATATAAATCACTTGCTGACATTGAAAGCGCTAGTCTGGCCTCAGCATCATTTGGATTATCAACTAAAACCTCTTCAAAATGTTGTCTGATACTTGCTTGGTTTTCATCAAAAAGTTTTCTTTGCTCCCTTTCTCTTGTTGAATTATAGAGAGATCGAAGCTGTGTGATTTTTGTTTTCTCGGCAGTTGTTAACAGTTCTAAACTTTCGTTGAAGTATGGTTTATTAATCCTACCAAGATCTTTTATATAATTTACAACTGGGTCATCTAAATTTTCTAAATTTATACCATTTGAACTATTTGCAATAAGTAGTAACCTGTCTAGTTCAGCTTCATTAATATTTTGTTTATTTCTAATAAAGGGTAGTACGGCCTCGTAAACTTTATTTTCAAGTGCCTTTGCAGTATCAGCAATATTATCACCTTCTTTAGCATCCTTTGTTATCAGTCTTAAGAAGTTTGCAGGATATAATTTTCCTTCTAAATCTACTAGTGACTCAACTGAAAAACCTTCATAAGATTGATCAAATGCTCTTCTCATACCAGATAGGCCTTCAAATGATGAGACAATTGCCCTTTGTTCCCCAGGAGATAACTCTCCAAGTTTTTGAAGCATATCTAAGTCGGCCTGATCACCTCTGTTGAGCATGACATAGATTTCTCTTGTGAATCCATCGTTAGAATTGTTCTGTGAGAAAAAGCCCTCTAATTTAAGCTTTTTGAATAACTTCTCTTTTTTGGATATAATTTGAGACGTTATCTTTGCCTTCTGATCAGCTGGTAATCTTTTACTGACCAGTGAACTTTGCAGACTTGAGATATCATCTAGAAGTCCTTGGGAATTTCTAAAGGGACCAAGATTTATTTTATTTTTTAATTCAGTTAGTCTTCTTCCCGCAGCTTGTCCCGCACTAGAGTTTGCAACTCGTCTTGAGACGGCACCAGCACCTTTTATGATTCCAGCACCGAGAACGGCACCAACTGGCATAGATAGCACGCTAATACTCATTTGTACTTGAGCACTTTTTAGATCAGATTCAGGGATGGAGTCAATCTCATACAGTAAGTTTGCACGTGAGAGTTGCACTCCATCACGGTAGATCATTTCCCCTGTTATTGCGCTTCCAGTTATGACTCCACAAGCTACGGCAGCTGTTCCAAGAGTAGCAACTCCTAGTGCTCCACAGCCCACAATACTTACAGCTCCAAATGCAATATCACGCCAAAATTCATCATCTTTAACTTCATCAACTAAACTTTGTGCTATATCACATTGATTTTTTTTGAGTGGCTTCTGTAGTTTTAATATTCCATCAGTTAATCCGGGCATGGTCATCATTTTTAAAATATCTTCTTCATCCATATCCAAGATACGATTACGTTTTTTATCAATTTCAGCGAGGTTTTTATTTTGTGCTAATAGATACTCTTCAATAATTCTTTGATCTTGTTGTGTTGGTGATATTTCATTAATGTCACCTAAGTCAAGAAAGGCGAGAGCAGGCTCTATTTCAATCGCACTCTTAACTAATGTTTTATGATCTGCTGCTAGTCCACTTACCATATTGGCATTTCTTGATTGCTTAAAATTGGCGGATCTAACTGAACGTGGACTATTTGAGTATGGAATAAGATAGTATTGTTCAGGCTCAACAACACATGTCTTTCCATTTTGAGTTTCTGTAATCTCTTGAAGGCGAAGCTGTTTTTCTTCCGCCGACGGTAGGCGATTTATTTCTTCATGTATGCCGGTACAAAGTGCATAGAATGAGCTGTCATGATTTCTAGAAATTTCTCCACTATCAATTACATTTTCATACCCTCGCACCATAAATTTATCTGCTTTAAATATATCTTCTGGATGGCGACCTATATTCCCGGCCAGGTAAGCTTGATCTGCTTTAATTGTTGATGCATAGAACTCATTGATGGCCATTCGTTGCTCGGAGCTATTGAGTGTTAATTTAGGTCGATTTCTGCAATTTTGAAAAGGGGCACACACACCATCAGGTTTAACCTTTTTATCTATATAAAACTTTAGATCATCATTAAAAGCACCTTCACCTAAAATAATATCATTACTCATCTCTTTAGCGGCACTACTATTAGGGATTTGTCCCGGGTTTTGTCTTGGAACTGCCCACAAATTCGAACTGGATATCGCCATAGACCTTCTAAGTTTTGGCCATGAGTCTTTTAATAAGGTGACTACTGATTTTGTGTAAATTTCACATTCAGGTAACTTATTACTGTCTAAAGCAATTGGGTTGCGAGCAAGACTTTCTGGAATAGACCATCTTTTTGAATTCGCATAAATTCTAAGACAAGCTTCTTTTTCAAATAAATCATTTTTGGCATTATCAAAATCCATCAATAGCTTTGTTTTTAATTTTCCTGCGAATTCAGACTTTTGTGCTTCTTCATCTATATTTTCTAAAATCAATATAAGCTCATCGTCATTTTCAATTGGTAATGCATGTTCTTGATTGTCTTCGCAAATAACTTGTGGAGATGTATTATTATCTGGATTAAATTGCTGGCAACTTTGGAAACTATAATTTTTTGCCATAATTTCATTATTTGAAAAAAATATGAAAATAAAAATGGTAAAAACTAATCCTTTCATATTTAAGTTATCGGAATTATTCAACAAAAACGTAATTATTAAAGCGAAATATTAGACATTTATAGGTTTATTTCTGGCCCAACCCGCTGTTTTAAGGAAAATATGTATAGAAATCGAACATCAACTGAACTTCTTACAATCTACACACTTCAAATTCATTAATTAGGTAGAATAGAAAAAATCACAAGAGGTATTAGCATGAAAAAATTATTATGTTTATTATGTGTTCTGGCGACCATTATGTCTTCATCTTGGGCATCTGAAAATCAAATTACACTTGTTAAAATGGATACCGAAACTGAGATAGAGAAAGTTTACCCAACTATCGGCATCGTAATTGATAATGAAATGGAAGTAGATTACTTTTTTAATCGTAACGAAAATATTCGTGTTCACTTTTCTTGTACATCTAAAGGCATTAATATCTTTAGTGTACCAAGACTAAAACTTGCCTTGATTGATAATGCGGACTACAGAGAGTTAATGTACTCAGATTCAACTGACTATTTCTATGATTTCAAATCATCTCAAGAATGTATAAACTTTATAAGAACATCAAAGAACACCATTAAAACAAGTCCTTTTCAGATAGAGTTAAATATTTCAACTAATAGTTTCAAATTTAAATAAAAAAAAAGGCATCCTTCAACCGGATGCCTGAGTCTACTGTGATTATTTTGTATCTATAACTTAGTACATGAAGTTGTTTGTGCTGGGTAATTATGACCTGCAATTTCTATTGATGCATCAGTCGCTAGTTGGCCAGAAGCCGTTAAAGTCGTTTTAGAAAACATTTTAACCGCACCCATATTTGGATCATTGATTAAAGCATCCATGTGCAAGTAAGATCCTTTACAATAGCTTTTAATATCTGTTTTCTTGCCACCAAGTTGAACAGTTCGCCATTTATTATCTGCCATAACTACAGTCACATCATTATTTTCAGTTGTTGTATAAACAGTATTTGTTCCAGAACCTTTTTGAGAAATAGACATGTCATAATATCCAGTTTCATCGTCGTAACATTGATACTGTCCTGCTAATTTTGGGCATGCCATCACTGAAGTTGATATTGCTATCGTTAATAGTGCTATTAATTTTTTCATTTTGATCTCCTAGTTAATTATTTGTTCAGAGAAATCCTATCGAGAGTCTTTAAGTTGGTCAAAAAAAAGAGCATAAAATGAGTTGATTATTCTAACAAGTTCTCACTTTAGACTTGCAGCGCACTGAGGGCAAAATTTAAAGTCATCATTCGTTATTGGTTTTTTACAATCCGGACATTTTTTGCCAATCTTTTGGTTTTTTGCACTTGTTAACTCTGCAGTAATGATACCTGTTGGTACCGCAATTATAGCGTATCCCATTATCATAAGGATTGCGGCCAGAAATTTTCCTAGATCTGTTTGTGGGGCCAGGTCTCCGTAGCCAACTGTAGTCATAGTTACAATGGCCCAGTACATACTATGAGGAATGCTGGTAAAGCCAGAGTCTCTGCCTTCTATTAAGTACATAACAGAGCCCATAAAAACGACGATAATAAGAACGACTAGTAGAAAAATGGTGATTTTTTGCTTAGAGGAGACTATTGCTGCTTTTAGCACTTCGGCCTCTCCGATATACCTAGATAATTTTAATAGTCGAAAGATTCTGAGTATGCGGAAAAGTCTTATCACAACTAACGAGTGCGCACCCGTTATGAACAGACCTATGAAGGCAGGTAGAATGGCCAGTAAGTCGATCAGGCCAAAAAAACTAAATATATATTTCTTTGGTTTATCAGTTGATATGATTCTTAAAAAGTATTCTATAGTAAAGAAACCAGTTAAAATCCATTCTATTGTTATAAAGAGGCTTTTAAAGTTTTGATTTAAGGATTGGATACTTTCTAGACATACTATTAATACACTAAGAAGAATAAACCATAATAGTACGATATCAAACAATTTGCCGTATTTGGTGTCAGCTTCAAAGATTATGGTGTAAATTTTTTTTCTCAAGTGATTCATTCTAATAGGATAGAGAGTTTTATATAACAAGACAAGAAACACCTGACTAACTTAATGGCCATAGCTTATCCAAGATGTAGGATTTACCGCCTTTGAAATAAGGTATGGATAAGGTAAAATAGTTTAGTGAAAAGATATGTTATACTTTTACTTTTTATACCAACCTATGCATGGACGCTAACCTGTTCTCCTGGACTTTCTCAGAATATCTATAAGGAATCATGCCTAGATATTGTAAAGGAAAGACTAGCTGGAGACTGTAATTTTAGTCCTTATTCATTCATGCCTATAAGCAAAGATGATTTAACCTACGCCAAATACCTTAAGGATTATGAAAACCTAACCAATCAGTTCATTAATCAAAGAGATATGAATATTGTCTTTAATTATCCAGATCTTATCAAAGTCGAACAGTTGAATGATTGCAAGATTCCATTTCAAGAATTAGAGAAGGCTACTTATGAAAAACTTGAATGTTTTGTTGAATGGAAAAAGAAGGGTTTATCAAGACTTCTCAAGAAAATGTCAAAAACTAATAGCTGGAAAAAAACCGTCAATGATATAAATAGTAAGTATCATAAATTGTTGGACCGATTCGAGACGACTTTGAAAAATGAGTGGAGTTTTAGTTTAGAGCTGAATCAGGGTTCACCAACAAATAAAATACTTGCAAGGTTAAGCGAATCCCCATTGTCAAAAAGTAGTGCTCGAAAACTCAAACATTCACTTGATAGCTTCTCAAATGCTGGAGTTAAGGTTAATTATGATTCTGCCTTTCTGGGCGATATAAATGCAGCTTACTCCGATATTTCATCAATAAATATTGGATTTAGTACATTATATTTTTATGGCCCTATCAAAAGAGTACATGTTAATCCTTCAATTGTTAATTATCATATGAATGAGAATCATCATGGTTTTACAAGTTGGGTTTTAGCTCACGAGTTGGCCCATACTTATACCGCAAGAATTACTGATGCAAGGCCACTATCTGATAACACAATGAACTCTATATTAGAAAAGCATAGGGCCTGCCTCTATAATGATGAGAATTCAGAGAGACTAATTGGTGAAGACTTAGCAGATATGTTAGCAGCTGAAATCATGCAAGTGAATGAAGAGACCTTAGGCCCTGGAAAGATTGAAGGAATTATTAGTGGACTTTGTCAGCTACAGATACAGGGCTTAGTGCAAGATACTATTTCAGAAGCTGGACATAGTAGTCCAATAAATCGTCTTTACAATTTAGTTAAATATAACAAAGAAATACAAGACTATCTAAGCTGCTATGTTCCAGAGAATGTTTGCAAAATTGAGTTTTCACCGATATCAATTTAAATTATCCTTTTAAATTTAAATGATAATTTAAGTTGATATAAATAGTGTACTTCAACCAGTAAGGGGTTCACTATGTATCATTTAGTCTTCATTCTATCTTTCTTTATCAGTTCTATGACACAAGCTTATGAGCTTCCAGTGGAATACTCTGTAGGTTCCACCTACTCAGATGGCTGGGGAGAGTCTGTTTATCCTGGTGAATCATATAACTTAAAAAATCGAATTGTTAGAAATTCCAAGAATTACTCTAGCAAGAAGTCTATGCTTACTTCATTTACTGTGGAGTTAATGCCAATAAACCTTGGCCTAGATGAAAGCATTAGAATGGATCTTTATACTAATAATAAACTGCAGGATTCTGTAGATGTAGTTGGCCAAGGTATATATACTTCTGGCGATTTTGTTAGCTATAAGCTTTTTAGTAAAGTACCTGCAGTAGGAAAGTGGAGAGTAAGACTTTCTTTTGAAGGAAAGCCTTTTTATAAAAGACCAAATCTTAGATTTATTAAGGAGTCAGTCAGCTTTATCAATGACTAGTTTATTTACGGTTACCCATTAAACGAAGTAGCATAAGAAATAAATTTATAAAGTCTAGGTAGAGTGTAAGCGCACCACTAATCGTTTCTTTATGATTTTCTGCCGTTCCTTCGTTACCAATAATATTTGAATTCTTAATCTTCTGTGTGTCGTAAGCTGTCAAACCAGCAAAAACAACAACGCCCACTAAGCTAAATATCGTTCCCATCTGTCCACCGAGCATGCTTGGAAAAAATATAGATAGGATTGAGAAACCAATGATTCCATATAGCCCCATATGACAAAATGTTCCTATCGGTCCTAAGTCTCTCTTAGTCAAAAATCCAAATGTACTTAAGCCCGCGAAGGCAAATGAAGTCAAAAAGAAAACAGATTGAATACTATCCTTAGTATATACAAGGAAAATTGTGGAGAATGTAACACCTGTTAATGCAGCGTATGCTAGATAGATTATAGTCGCTTGAGTTGCAGACATTTTTGATATCCTTGCAGATAGATAAACGACAAGACCTAACTGAGCAAAGATCATTCCATAAAATAATAATTTATTAGTTACTAACTGCATAACAAGTTGTTCATTTTGACTTAAAGAGTAGGCGATATACCCTGTCAGTGCCAATCCAAAGGTCATCCATTTGTAAACACCTGTCATGAATCTTACATTTTCTGCAGACACGCTTGCGGCCGTTCTATGTTGTTGTGGTATTGCTGTGTTCATATTTATTCTCCAATATTTATTAAAAACTTAAGATAAAACTATATAGTATTGTTGAAGCCTCGTTAACAATCTCTGGAATCTTCTTTGCACGAGGAGCTTTGCTTCTAGCTAGTTCAATCCCATAAGAAATTGTGCCATTTTTCCAATAGAAATAATCAACACTTGAGGCAGGTGCAATATAGATAATTTTTGAAATTTGTCCAATTTTGTAGCCATTCTTCACGGACATCTTCTTGCCAATTGATTCAAACTTTGCAAGATCTCCAGCAATTGGTGAGTCGTATGTGTATGCCCAAGGATACATGATCATTTCTCCACTTGCATGAAAGTCTATACTACCCACAAAGTTTTGGGAATGAAAGAATGCTATTTCTTCAGCGATACATTTGACAGGTTCTATATTTGGCTTAAGTGGGTAGGGATATGACCTGTTTGGGTCAGTCCCGTCTGCAGTGTAGCGTCTCTGCCTCATAAATCCGTCAGGGTTAACCACTGGGATAAAGTATAATTGGTAATTATTCAGAATTTCTTGATGGCGTTCTATTCCTTGTGATCCTAGGAAATTCTCTAAGAATCTCAGTAAGCTTTCTGTTGTAATTAACTCGTCCCCATGTGTAGCTGCTGTGATTAGAAGCTTGGGTTTTTTATTATCAATATGAACATTATGTGAAACTTTCAGATAGTATAATTGATTTGTTAATGCAGACTCACCATACTTCTCTAGATTTACAGTCTGCGGATAAAGAGTTTCAAATTCTTTTAGTTTCGCAACGACTTCATCAAAATTTCGATATCCTTTCTCGAGCTTTAATCCTTTCTGATCATTATATATAGATGACTTAAGAAGTTTTTCCGTTTTGGCGATTGCTTCAAAATGTTTTGATCTAAAAGTTGGTACATAGATAAAAACATTGGTTTCGTCAGTATCAACAATCTCAAACTCCATAGTTATTTGCTTAAGACCGATATCAGACTTAGCAACTTGATAGAGGCTAATGTCTTGCTTGTCTACATATGCATAAGAGTGAGTAAGTGTGATAGCGAAAGTGAGCATTATAAGAAGATTTTTCATATTTTAATTTAGCGTATTCTCTTGTACTATGTAAACTTACTATTCTTAAGCTAAATTATATAAAAAAAGGCCAAATTAATGGCCTTATATATACTCAAAAAAATAAAATAATACTAAGCAACGGGGCCGGGTGGGGCACTCGAAGATATATGCTCTTCAGTAGACGACCTTAAAAATGCACTTAATGTAATAAATGATGTCATAATGGTAATTCCCCTTTCACGTACAATAAACGTGAGATTGAAAAAGGTTAAACAATTCCTTCGAATTATTATTTAGAAATTATATCCTGGATTATTTGCTATCGATTATTCAGCTACTTAGAAATTGATATTTAAATAAAAAGCTCTTGCTTTCATCATTTTTGCCAAGTTCTTGTGGAATATATGATTTATTACATCACCTCTATACATCACTAGGACAAGGTTGTTTAGACTGGGTATCACTATATCGTTGTGCTAACTTTATATTATGAAGAACTTACCTAAGATTTCGACATTTGCTTTAGCCTTTCTCATTTTCACAGGTTGTTCTACTTTTCCCAATCAATCATTGGTCGGTAAACAATTTCCAGATGTCCAAGGAACTTCTCTTGATGGCAAAAGCTGGTATATGCCAAAAGACTTTCGAGGTGAACCTACCTTGCTACTCCTTGGTTATAAGCATAAGTCACAATTTGATATTGATAGATGGTTAATTGGTCTTGATATGAAGAAAGCAACTATTCCAACTTATGAGCTACCAACTATTAGTGGTATGTTTCCTCAGATGTTTTCCACATTAATTGACGGTGGTATGAGAAAAGGTATACCTAAACCTTTGTGGAAGGGTGTTATTACAGTTTATAAGGATGGTGAGCTGCTTCAGAGGTTTACTGGCAATGATAGGCCTCGAGGCAGTAGAGTTATTCTTCTCGATAAAAATGCTAAGATTGTCTATTTTCATGATTACGGCTTTAGCGTTGAAGAGCTAAATAAAGTTTTACAGATATATGAAAGTTTAGAGAAGTAATAGCTCTCTTTTTTTAGTTGTGATTATTTCTGTGTCAGATTATTTATACTAGCTGTCAGAGATTCGTTTAGGTCTTTTGCAACTTTGTCAGATTTTTCTTTACTCAAGATTCCCTCTGTCTCCAGTAGTTCGTTCAGACTTAATTCTGTTGTTGATTGTTCTACAGATCCGCCTCTTGCTAAGAACTCTGCTATTGTTTCTGTTTTCATTTCTTCTCCTGTTTTGTTTATGAGTAGTTTGACTGTCTTGTTAATGAGCTATTTGATTGATTTTGTTGAACCTTTGGAATTCCAAGGTCGTAGTCTTTTAAGAATAATGGAACTTTCCTACCTTTTTTCTTAAGAATATCTATTAAAATTAATTCTCTCGCATCTTTGTGCAAGAAACCTCTTTCATCAATTAAGAAGAAATATAATGATTCACATAATTGATCAAGTGAGATTCCATATGTCTTTCCAAAACGCATGTGACTAAACTTTGAAAGCGCAAAGAATTCGTCAAATGGATTTGATATTTCAAACAATACTTTCATACTTTTCTGAAAATTTCCTGAGTTATAAAATTTATCAAATAACTTGTGGAAGGCCCTGAGTTCTATCATCTGATTACTCTTAATGTTCTTGGTCGATATGATCTCATAGGGGGGTGTTTTATCGAATTCCATTTCAAAAGGTTTTATATGCTGATGTATGGGAGTACCTTTAAGAAGTTTGAGTATGCCGACCTGAACCTCTTGAAGTCCAATTGATATTAGTTCATTGAAATCATTTCTAAATATACTGATATCTGCACCTGGTAGACCAATAATAAGGTCAACGTGGAGGTGGGCATTTGTATTATGTCTTAAGTAAGAAAGATTTTCTAAGGCTTTTTCTTTATTTTGGCGACGTCCTATTAAGTCTGAGACATTTTTGTTTAAAGTTTGTATTCCAACTTCAAATTGCAAAACTCCAGGTTTAAACATTTCGATGTATTTCTTTAATTCAGGCGGTAGTCGGTCAGGTATAACCTCAAAATGTAAAAAGAACTCTTGCTCTGGATCAAGCTCAATGAAAAAATTCAAAATTCTTGTTGAGATTTTTATATTTAAGTTAAATGTGCGATCTATAAATTTAAACTGTCTAGCTCCGCGATTATAAAGTCGTTTCATTTCTTCTAAAAAGATATCAATATCAAAATTTCTAACTCCTGCATCAAGAGCAGATAAACAAAACTGACACTTAAAGGCACAACCACGAGAGGCTTCCACATAAATTTTACGATTACGAATATCTTCAGCAGTGTAATAAACGTAAGGCATTTCAAGTTTTAGTGTATCTAGAACAGAGGCCTTAGTGACTTTTCTCTCAGGAAAGTTACCACTAATTATATCTCTACATAAATTTTTAAATACTTGCTCACCTTCAAGTTGAACAACAAAATCTACATTCTGATCCATTGTCGGGGACACGCCATAACTGACTTCTGGTCCACCAACAACAATTGCTATTTCTGGTTTTATTCTTTTGAGTAAGACGATTGCTTTTTCCATCACATCTATATTCCAAATATAGATACCAAGGCCAATGACTTTCGGGTTATGAGCTAACCAAGACTCAACCATGAGTTCTGGAGAGTCTTTAATGGTATGCTCTATAATTGTAGCTTCTTCTTGTAGCTCTTCTAGGTTGGCATAAATGCACCTTAGACCCATTGATGAATGGGAATATCTAGCATTAGCGGTAGATAGAATGATTGAGTGCTGCATAGACGAGTAATGTGACACTTTTACTTCGTTGTGTCATCCGATTTAATGCTTTTTAGCGGTTTTGTCCTCTTTAAAGCAAAATATGCAATCCCGATTAAGAAGAATTGGACTACAAGTCTTGCTATCGCCGCTTCTTTGCTTCCTATCGCTGGGGTTTCTTTTAGAAGGTCCCATATATGGACAGGGAAGAATGTCAGCATTAATCCTATAAATAACAACATTCCTAACCTTCTCAAGTTTGGAAAAATGATAAGTATTCCAATGATAAGTTCAATAAGGGCGGTGAAGTAATTTACTAACAGCTTTGGTAGAAAATCTGGGATAAACCCATTATAAAAGGCTGGATTGGCCACGTGATTATAAGCACCAAATAGCATCATCGATGCAAGCAATGTTATTACAATTAAATTAAATGCAGTTAGTATTTTATTCATTTATGGCCTTTGTTCATACCAGTATATTCAAGTTTCGTTAAATATAAACTAAAATATTCACTAATGAAGAATGATATCAAGAAAAGAAATATACCTAATAAAAAGAAACTTCTAAATAGTAAGTGGACTGCTATTAAGCCAGAGAATAAAGAGAAACATTTTAATGTAACTAAAGTTATCCTGAGCGAAGATGATGAGCAGGTGGTATTCTATATTATCTTAACCGCCATTTTAACTAGCAAAGATTATAAAATATTTTATAGAGACTTAGAAAATGAAGATAAGTGGATGCAAGGTTGGTTTTAGCTTTACGCTTCAGGTTCAGTATTATTGTATTTTGATTTTACTAATGCATGTGTGCCAGCTGGAACTGTTAAAAGTAAAAATAAAATGACAATAACAGACTTAATGTATACTTCAGTAGTTGAGAAGTATTCAGTAATTAATAAACTACTTTAGTTTCTTTAAGTCGAAGCAGTTTGTAAAAGTATATATAAAGGTTGTAATTAAGTAATATATGAATGCTGTAAATAAGGCCTTAAAAATCCAATTATCTTCAAATCCTAATGATTCAAAATGTAGAGTTTGAGACTGAACAAAACTATTCTTAGATAAAGAATCGTATATGTGAAAACTTGAATAAAGTGCAATACCATTAAAAAATAATTTCAAGAAGTAATCATTTGGATTAGTACTGATTTCAGTGTAAATATCATATGACTTCATTGATATTGGTATAAGAAAAAATATGGAGAAGCTACCTTTGTAAATTGCTGCTACAGCTGCAGAAAGTATGAAAAGTCCGGTAATTATCTCTGGTGAGAACATTTTTGAATGAAACTTTCTATGAGCTAAGTCATCCTCAAGTTTCTTGAATTTAATGATAAATGCCCATAAAAGAAGAAAGATTATATCTATTATGAAGTACAAACCCATATACTCTATATCGGCAATTTCAAAATATTCAAGAACAGTCTTTGGGAAGACTAATATGATGTAGAACATTATACAGTTTGATATTTCTGAATGGGGTAGCAAGTTTAAATATTTAAGAATCGTTCTCATCGCTATTGTTACCTTTTACTATAGAACTTATAGTCGATGGCCATGTTAAGTAAGCCGGTAAATCCAAAATAAATAAAGCCCCAATTTAAGAAGTTTAACGGAGTAAGATCTCCTCCTAGATTTGATATGTTTAAATTCGAGTCATATGAGCCAAGACGCATTTCTGTTACCAAGACAAACCCAATCGAAAGTACATATATACCTGCGCGTGAAAAACTTTTGATAATCTCAGGTTTAATCTTAAAATCTTTTCTGAAGAGAATGAAATATGATCTAGAGATTGTTAAAAGGGTATAAATTAAAACCCCATACCATCCAGCAAATGCAGCAGCAAATGTTAGATATATTAAGTAGAGAGATAAAATAATGGAAAATTTCATTTTCCCATTAAATATATTTATATTACTGATTAGATTTGAAGGATCATTTTTTGCATCAACTTTTCTCATATTGCCAACAAATACATTAAAGAAGACTCCTGAATGCGCCATTATAAATTCCATCATCATAATAATACTTAGCTTTGAGATAAACTCAGGGTCTACATATGGTGTAATTAATGAGGGTGAGATTGATAGGCCTAAGTACAATAAGCTCGTACCTATTTCTGTCCCCAGTAAAAATAGTGCAAATATTCTTAAAATTACTCTCATAATCTTCCTTATTAATTTATATTATACATCAAAATATTTATTTTGGCTTTTTTGGAAGAATAGAATATTTACAAGCTACCTTAAAAAGATATATTATTTTTAACATGTTCAAAAAAATTTATTTTACATTAACGACTATTTTTCTTGTTCTTTTTGTCCTCGAAACGGGTACATTTTTTCTTAATCTCGGTTTTTCAGAAACTGATAACAAGCACCACTCTTTCTATCAAAAATCTGTAAATTACTTCAAAACGAATTCATTTCTTAAAAGGCAGATCCATCCGTACTTTGGTTTTATTTATCCGCAGGATTCATACTATACTGATGCCATTTCAGGCACTCTTATCAAGAGAAAGGTCAACAACTATGGATTCTTAAGCGAGCTTAATTACCCTTATTTTAAAAAAAAGGATGAACTAACTATTGCTATCTTGGGAGGATCAGTTGCTGAAGGATTCGCTGCTTATTTTGAAAAATCACCTTTCTTAGTCGAAATAGAGGAGATTGTTGGTAAAAAAATTAAAATCTTAAACCTTTCTCTTGGTTCTGGTCAGCAGCCTCAGCAATTCTTTATTTCTTCATATTTTATTGAATCCATCGATTTATTTATAAACTTAGATGGTTTTAATGAGGTAACCGGTGTGAAATACAATAAAGCTCCCATTGAGTACCCTTCAATGGATTTTTCTAGTATCTTTCTTAATAAAGAGATGAACCTAAGTATATTAAAGACAATGTATATTGCTGATTATTTGTATCGAATAAATCTCTTTTTATCTGATAGCTTCTTGGCCAACTCTAATACCTTATTTTTTACTCTAAGAAATATTATGAAGTTATTCATTCAACACAAGTTGGAACTTCATGAAAAGCTAGATGACCTCAACTTTGATGTTAAAGTAAAATTTTATGATAAAGACAACTTTTCAGCAGATAAAATCCTTTCACTACATGCGAAAAATTGGTCAAAATATACATTGCTTCAGCATCAATTATTTAGTGCCCAAAATAAAAAAGCACTTTTTTTTCTTCAACCTTCTTTGTGGATTGCTGATTCTAAAGAATTCACGTCCACTGAAAAAAAATATAAGAAAGTGCTTTATTCAAATATTACTTCCCCAATATCAAAAAGTTACGAGGCACTTCGACTTGAAATGGCTCGGATGGAACAATCACACGATCTTACTGTTCATGACTTAACCTATTTATTTAAAGATACTCAAGAAACTATTTATGTTGATAATTGTTGCCATCTAAACAATGAAGGCAATAGAATCATGGCCGACAAAGTAACGAGTGAAATCATAAAAACACTTAAAAGTAGAACACTCTGATTTTATTTTCATCCCTTTTGTATTGTTTAATATTTCATATGACATATTTCATATCTATTATATAATTAATCTATGGCAAGAGAAAAAATTGTATTTGAAGGCGCCCTTGGTGAGAAACTTTGTGGTCGACTAGATATTCCTGACGATCGTGAGCCTCGTACTTACGTACTATTTGCACATTGTTTTACAGGTTCAAAGGACGTTCTAGCGGCCAAGAGAATTGCTAGATCACTTTGGCTGAGAGGTTTTGCAGTCTTTCGCTTTGATTTTACTGGTCTAGGTGACAGTGAGGGTAATTTTACAAATACAACATTTTCATCAAATGTTGAAGACTTGGTAGCGGCAGCTAAATACTTGAGAGATGTAAAACGAGCTCCGATTTTTTAGTTGGTCATAGTCTTGGTGGAGCAGCAGTCATAGCACCTGCACAACATATTCCTGAGGTTAGAGGTGTTTGCACTATCGGTGCCCGTTGATCCGGCCCATGTTTCCCACCATTTTGGTGAGGCACTTACTGTGTTGGAGCATGCTGGTAAAGCTGAAGTTAATGTAGGTGGTCGCGGCTTTCGCATGAAAAAATCATTTTTTGAGGATTTATAATGGCAGAACCAAGAGTACTGTATTAAAAATCTTGGTAGGGCGATTCTAATCTTTCACAGTCAGTTGGATACAATTGTAGGTGTTGAAAATGCAGGTCAAATATTTCAAGCGGCGAAACATCCAAAAAGTTTTATAAGTCTTGATGGTGCCGACCATATGTTAACTAATAAGGAAGACTCCTGTTATGTAGCAGAAGTTATAAGTGCCTGGGTTCATCGCTATGGATTCTGTCATAAAAAAGAAGGAAAAGAATTATGATGCTTTTGAAAGTTACACTCCTTTCTATCTTTCTTTTAGGGAATACTTATGCAATAGATAAAAATATGGTCATGGGCCAGCTTAAGTCTGATGTAATTAGAAAGACATTAATGGCCAACGGTAATAAGCTGAAGTCTTGTTATCAAAATATACTTACAACTTCTAAGACTCCTTTTTCCTTTAAGTCTCAAATGCACTTTATTATCTCAAAAGATCGAACTGTTAAAAAAGCCAATGTTACTCCTGTTGAAGATGATGAGAACAATAATAAAGTTTCTGCCTGTATTGTAGAGGTTCTAAAAGAAATTTCTTTTCTAGGCCTAAAGGTAATGGAGTCGTTGAAGTTAGTCAGTCTTTAAATTTTTATATTTAATATTATTTTTTTCATTTCAAGGTACAGCTTTTCAACTTTTTTTTTTGCCCATGAAGTTTTTCGCAAAAATTTAAGGCTAGAATTAATGCTTGGATCATCTGTAAAACATCGTATTTTAATTTTTAGCCCTAATTCTTCAAATCCATGGTGATTAACTAATTCTTCTAAAATTGTCTTAAGAGTAACCCCGTCTAGGAACTTGTGTTTTAGATCTGTCATCTTTGTTCTGTGGCACCAAGTATATCTCGTGCTCTCCAATGCGGAATTTCATATGCTAATTCTGATAATAAGAGATCGAGCTTATCTTCGGCTTCATCAACTTGCTCTTTGTCATTCACAAAGTTTGCTGTTTCACGCCACTGACTATTTTGTGCTAGTCGCCCCCTCATTGCTGCAGTCAACAAATCAATCCAAGAAGGGGCCGTTAGAGTAAAGCTTATTGAGAGTGTATCTTCTGAAGCCGCTTTTGTCGTATGCCATGCTCCTTGGGGAACATAGAGAAATGATCCAGGCTTTAAGGTGAATTCTTGAGCATTATCTGGAAACTTTTTAGGTAATTCACTTGTATAACTTGCGAGCTCTGGATCTGGTTGCGTTCCAATTGTATGTCTTGTTAGTGGATTCTCTACGTGCTGATTCTCGGCAACCCACCAACTCTTTGTCCCATGTACTTGATAGACAAAATTAATATTCTGATCAAAGTGTGGGTCTGTTACTTTTCCAGCGGGAATTGCATATATTAGACACCTACCATAAGTCATTAAAGGTAAGCCTAGTTCTCTGATCAGTTCATCGACCCACTTCCGTAGGAGCTTTGATTCTGTATCAGCATCATTGAAAATTAGACCACTGCCTTTATGATATAATTTCAGTGCTTCATCTGTGGAAGTTGTAACGGAGTTAACTTCATCTGCGATTCCGGGTAGATAACAGTCTACGGTTTTTGGCCAAAATGCTAGTAGCTCTTCTATGGATTTTAAAAAAGGTAGTTTTTCTATTTCTTCAGTAGATTCTCTTAGGTTATGAGAAACCATCGGAGAATTCTTTCTATAGTTCTCAAGAAATTGTTGTTTCGTTTTTGGAGCAATCAAAGCTTCTAATGCGTTTGTCATATTTAGATTAAATAACATAAAGTGAACTCTTGTGAAAGTATGTAAAAAATTCATTTTCTCTCATAATGGCAGTGAATCTGTCTTCTGATTGCTATTTATAACTAAATAACGAATAAGGAATATTAAAAATGAGTAATGAGTTTCTAGAACTTAAGCTTCGATCAGAACTAGCTACCAATTTATCAGAGATTGGCTTTAATGAGATGACACCAATTCAAGCGGGATCTTTACCTACTATTTTAAGTGGTAAGGATATTGTCGGACAGGCCAAGACGGGAAGTGGTAAGACAGCGGCATTTGGTTTAGGAATTCTAAACTCTTTAGATATTAAAAATATTGATACCCAAGCACTTATCTTATGTCCCACACGTGAACTTGCAGAGCAAGTTTCAACTGAATTACGTAAACTTGCTAGAATGATGAGTAATGTGAAGATCCTGACTATAACTGGAGGCGTCGGGTATCACCATCAGGAAAGCTCCCTGGACCACGGCGCTCATATTATCGTAGGTACACCAGGCAGAGTGGCCAAGCTAATTGGATCAAAGTATATCCTCCTTGATTATATCAAGACACTTGTCCTAGATGAAGCAGATAGACTTCTGGATATGGGATTTTTTGATGAAATTATGGGTATTGAGAGACAACTTTCTTTAGACCGACAGACTATGCTTTTTTCGGCAACGTTTCCTGATGAAATATTAGATTTAAGTAAACGTATCCAAAAAGATGTAGAACAAATTATTGTTGACTCTCAACATGAAGAAGGAAATATAGAGCAATACTTTTATGAATTGGGTAGTCATAAAGATAAGAATGATGCTTTACTTAAAGTTTTAGGGAAATATAACCCAGCTAGAATTATTATTTTTTGTAAAACCAAAGTCATTACCGATAATCTTTCAACGTTTTTACAAAAGAATAATATTTTAGCTGCAAGTATTCATGGTGATATTGATCAAAATGATAGAACAAAAATACTGACAAGGTTTTCAAATCAAAGTCTCTCTATCTTAGTGGCAACAGATGTTGCAGCGAGAGGAATCGATATTAAGGATTTAGATGCAGTTCTAAACTATGATCTACCTACAGATGGTGAGGATTATGTACATAGAATTGGACGAACAGGACGTGCTGGAAAAAAAGGATTGGCATTTAGTTTCTTTGTCGCTGCCGAACAGTACAAAATTGATCAGATACAAGAATTGGTAATGGATAACTGCACTATTAGTTCAATAGATAGCGTTGGTGATGGCCTCGTTTATTCTGCTACACCACCAATGGATACAATATTTATTAGCGGCGGTAAGAAAGATAAAATTCGCCCTGGAGATATTCTTGGTGCACTAGTTAAGGAAGCGTTATTGGAGCCTAGCGATGTAGGTGATATAACAATACTCTCAATAGTGACCTATGTTGCTATTAAAAAAGAAAGCTCACATCAAGCTATAACCAAGCTTTCTGAGGGAAGGATTAAGAATCGTCACTTCCGAGTTGGCCTTGTTACCTAGTCCTATAAAGAATTTAAGTTTAGAACTGCTTCTCTAGAACCCTTCACAACGTTTTGTAGATTTTCTATCATTCCACTTCTTATTAAGCTTTTAGTTGGAACGTTAATTATGTTGGACAAAATATATTGTGTCACAAGGGTTTGATTACTCGTATGTTCTTCATAAACGATTATAGCAGTGGCCATTTTAGCAGTTCTAAAAAACATAACTCTTCCAAAAGTATCTTGATGCATAATTGAGATCTTGATCTTTCCTTCTCTCATTTTCTGCTTGTCTATACCTTCTATTAAGTTTGCATCTGGATGCTCAAAATTAATAAAATTAAGATAGAGGTTGAAGTCAGGAGTGATGAAGGAGCCACCAATATGATAATGCCGTTCAAGTTTTGTTACTTTATAGAGGGGAAGCGTACTTTGAAGGTACTTTGTACCTGTGAATTTTTCTTCATTAATCGTCTTAATGTTTATGGGCAAAATATAATTGAATTTTGCGACTGCGAGGTAGTTTTTATCTTCTGGACTCCAAAGTTTTTTAGTATCAAGAGGTAAAAAAGTTTTCACGATTTCCTCTACTTTCGTTTCAGATTGTTCTGATATAAGATTTTTGAAGTAGAAGCGCCCATTCTCATTTGATTGCTTCAGTAGACAGTAGAAATATTGGTAATTGCCAGCTTTTAGTTCTTCATAGTTGATTTCATAATCAAGTTTATTTTCAATAAAACCAACAGGATCTTTTGTGCTGGCCAAAACTTGGAAAGAATTAACTAATATTGTTGTGAAAATGAGTTTGAATATTACTTTTTTCATTCACTTGAAATACATCTAGCCTTATACGTTTGCAAGATTTATGTAATTTTCAAAGCTGTATCAATAAGATGTTCATGGAATTCTGGCCAAGTCATTGTTATCACGTTGGCTTTCTGTCCAACTCGAGTCGTTATAAGTTGTCGTATTTTAACATAAATGGCATACTCTTGCTTTGTAAAATACAGCTATGCTGTCTCCAATACTCACTCAAGGTTATGTATGCAAAATTTCGTAGAAAGTTCTTATTCAATACGGCCTAAGTTAGAAAATTCTAAGCATTTAGTGTCAGATATTAATTCTTTAAATTTTTTAGATGAAGTCTGTATTCAGATTGAGCAAGTTATTTCCAGAAACACTCAAGGTCCGCTTGAAACTATGTCACTTAAGCATTTTAAATCCAAAGGTAAATTGATAAGGCCTATGTTTATAAGAGAGTTGGCTTTATCTCTTAATTTAGAATTGTCAGATGTTCTGGATTGGGCAATATCTTGTGAGATTTTACATAATGCGACTTTAGTTCATGATGATCTACAAGATGGTGATGAAGTCAGAAGAGGCGCACCTACTTTATGGAAAATTTATGGGCCAGAGCAAGCAATTAATGTTGGTGATTTTCTACTTATGATCGCCCCTCAATCTATAATTCTTGGACCGAATAAAAATAAAGAGCAGCTCCTTCATCTCTTTACTCGTATGAGTGCAGGAGTTGTTGCTGGACAAGTTAATGAATTTGAACTTAATAGGACTTTTCAACTTGAAAACCTTATGGAGCAATATCAACATTGTATATCAGGGAAGACCTCAACTCTTTTTTCTGGTCTTGCTTTAGGTGTTTCTCTCATTGCCCAAGAAACTAGACAAAATTCTGTTGAAATCGAATCTATCTTTTTCCAGCTAGGTCATATCTTTCAGATGCAAGATGATATCCTTGATCTCTATGGTGATAAGTTGAGAGGGGAGTTAGGCTGCGATATCAAGGAAGGAAAGATTAGTTATCTGATTGTTACTCATCTTGAAAGTTGTCCCGATGACTTTGAGTATATACAAGATATTTTACAGAAAGACCGTAATCTTACGACAGATGCTGATGTGATCAAGATTAAGGCGCACTTTAAAGCTAATAAAACTCTTAGGACTGCAATTACAAACCTTGAAGAACGTGTCGATGTTTTACTTGCGAATACGTATCTAGAACAAAACCCTTTGCTTAAGAAACTTATTGTCTCACTTGTGGAGAAAGTTTTGAACCCTATAAATCATATTAAGGTAAGTTAGAATGAATCAAGTTAATTTTGAAACTGTACCAGGTAAGGTTTTATTGTTTGGAGAATATTCTATTCTCTTTAAGTCTAAGGGACTTATTGTACCCTATAATGGCTTCTCTGGTACTTTGAAACTAAATGGTTTTCACACTGAAAGTCACGAAATCATCAAGGCACTTAGAAGCTATCTGATGGATAATAATTTTACTAATATTGATTTTGATAAATTAAATATGGCGATTGATGAAGGTCTTTACTTTGACTCATCAATTCCTATGGGACAGGGGATGGGCTCTTCTGCTGCCGTGACTGCAGCATTAGTGAAATCTTATGGGCTTAATATTGATAGTATGGACAGCTTAGAACTAAAAAATATTCTTGGGCTTATTGAGTCCTACTTTCACGGTAAAAGCTCTGGCTTTGATCCCTTAGTTTGCTGTCTTAATAACACTCTTCTCAAAACTGCCAGCGGTGCCGTTGAATCTATTTCCCTTCCAAAAACGAGGGGAGAGATTAGTATTTACTTAGTCCCAACCGGTGAAGAGAGAAAAGGTGCAAAAGTTATTGCTGACTTCATGGAAAAGATGAAAAATGAAGTTTTCTCTAATGATTATAACAAGGACTATATCCCACTAAATAATTCCTGTATTGACAGTTTCTTGGAGCAAAAGGCTGACTTGTCTTCCACTTTTGAACAGCTCTCTATATCACAATTTTCAATCTTTAAGGACTCTATGTCTCCTGAGATAAAGTCATTGTGGTTGAGAGGTCTTGAATGCAAAGATTTCTTCCTCAAGCTTTGTGGAGCTGGTGGTGGTGGCTTTTATCTTGCCTTTAGTTTTAAAAAGGAATTTATCCCTCCTATAGACTGGATTGAACTTAGGTTGAAGGATATAGGATGATCTTGGAGAGTTTAACTTTAGAACACTATGAGAAGATAGATTCATATATACCTGTAAATTTACTTTCATTCACAGGTTTTATTATTGCCTTTGCTGTGGTTCTGTCTTTTATACTTGTTCGATACTTTCTGATGGTAGGCGGGGCCTACTCAGTCTATTGGAAAAATAAGCCTTTCTCACTGCCTGGTTTTATTCTTCATGATAAGAGCTTACCCACTGAACAAATAAAAAATGAGATCAAATGGTCTTTAGTTTCTAGTTTCATTTTTGCTTTCTCTGGAGTTTTTCTAGGACTATTGTGGCAAGCTGGTTTTACTCAGTTTTATGTGAAGTTTGACCAGTATGGACTTTGGTATTTACCCTTAAGTTTCTTTTTGTATACTCTTGTACATGAGTTCTACTTCTATTTCACTCATGTTTGGATGCATAAGCCTTCTATATATAGTAAAGTGCACGCTGTTCATCACGCTTCAGTCAAAATTTCACCTTGGGCCTCATTCTCGTTTCACCCCCTGGAGGCCATTGTTCATGCCGCCTTTTTACCCGTGATGGTTTTATGGTTACCAATTCACCCTTTAGTCGTTATTTGTTATCTAACTTTTATGACTATAACAGCTATTTCAAACCATTTAGGTGTTGAGGTCATTCCTTTTGAATGGGCAAGAAAATTATTCATTTCAGGTGAACATCACTCAAAGCATCATAGAAAAATGAAAATAAACTATGGTTTATATTATACATTTATAGACCGTATTATGGGTACAGAGGCCCACAACAATAATACAAATAATCAACTAAGTAATATGGGGAAATCATATGAGTAAAGCAATTGTAATGGGTTCTGGTTTTGGCGGTCTGGCATCCGCTGTACGCTTAATTAATAAAGGATATGATGTTACCCTTCTTGAGGCAAGAGATCAGCTCGGAGGAAGGGCAGGTGTTTTTAAAGAAGATGGTTATACTTTTGATGCAGGTCCCACTGTTATTACTGCTCCCTATCTTCTTGATGAATTATTTCAACTTTTAGGAGAAGACCCTAAAGATTATTATGAATTACTTCCTATTGATCCATTTTATAGAATTATTTTTGATGATGGTTCAAAATTTGATTATGTTGGTGAGGAAGATCGTATTATTGAAAACGTTAGAAGTCTTTCCCCACAAGATGTAGATGGCTATAGAAAGCTTGCTAAGCATTGTGAGGATATTTTTGATGTCGGGTACACTAAATTAGCAGATGAGCCTTTTGATACTGTTGCATCAATGATGAGGGCGGTACCTGATATGGTTAGACTACAGAATTACAGATCTGTTTATAGCTTAGTTTCTAAATATATTAAAGATGAGCGTTTAAGAATGGCATTCAGCTTTGAGCCTCTTCTTGTTGGTGGTGATCCAACTAAAATTACATCCATCTATCTCCTTATTCATTGGCTAGAGCGTAAGTGGGGAGTCTACTTTGCAAAAGGTGGAACCAATGCTCTTGTTGAAGCATTTAGAAAACTTTTAATTAAGAAGGGGGCAACTATTCATACTAATGCCTCAGTTAAAAAAATTGAAGTTGAATATGGAAAAGTTAAACGTGTTATTACAACAGATGAAAGAGTTTTTGACTGTGACGTGATTGTTTCTAATGCCGATCCAGTAAGAGTTTATCGAGATATGATTGATACTACTCATCGCTCTAAACATAGTGATTTTCGTCTTGGACTGAAGAAGCACTCAATGAGTTTATTTGTTGCATACTTTGGAACTAAAAAACAATATCCAGATCTTGCACACCATACTATACTTATGGGTCCTCGCTATCAAGGTCTTTTAAATGATATCTTTACTAAGAAAAAGCTATCTGACGACTTTTCTCTTTATCTCCATGCGCCTACCAGAACAGACAAGACAATGGCACCAGACGGACATGAGTGTTTTTATGTCCTTTCACCTGTTCCAAATAAAGATGGTGTAACCAATTGGAAGGAAGAGGAGAGTAAATATAAAGAAAAAATTTATCGCTGGCTTGACAAAAACCATTTACCTGGTTTAACAGACAACCTTACCGTGGATTTCTCTATTACACCTGATTTTTTTGAAAATGAGCTTCAGAGTGAGAAAGGGGCCGCTTTTGGTATAGAGCCATCATTTAGACAATCTGCTTATTTTAGATTTCATAATCGTTCGGAAGATGTTGCTGGGCTATTTTTTGTCGGCGCTAATACTCATCCAGGAGCGGGTGTACCAGGAGTTCTAAATTCAGCAAAAGTTTTAGAAAAAGTTATACCAAACGCTTCAAAGGGATTCCATACTGTTCCTGATCACGGTTTATTTGATAAAAAGAAAAACAGCGGAGATGCTCATATTGAATAATCTTACTTATGTCTCACTGACAGAAGAATATTTAAAGGCCGACCCTAGAGAATTAATGGCAAAGCATGGAAAAAGTTTTTACTTTGCTAGTATGATTTTTTCAAAAGCAAGACTACTCAAAATAGCTACGCTTTATCGCTTATGCCGGTTTATCGATGATTGCGCTGATGAATTACCTGACTTGGAATCTCAAGCAGCTATAAAGTCTATTCTTGATGATCTCAACAATGAAGCAAATGATACTAAGTTCAATCAACTTGTCGCTGAAGTTGTCTCTTGGGGTGTCGAGCGCTCTTATATTAAGGAACTTGTTATTGGCGCTCAATTTGATGCCCAAGGTGGAAAAATTTCTACGTCTGCCGATCTTATGCTTTATTGCTACCGGGTTGCTGGTGTTGTTGGTTTAATGATGTGTCCACTTATTGGTGTTAAGGATAAGAAAGGCCATCCTCACGCCATTGATCTTGGTCTAGGGATGCAGCTTACAAATATTTGCCGTGATGTTCTACAAGATGCTCATATGAATAGAATTTACCTTCCAGAGGATGAAGTCACTCAGTCAGGCCTATCTATTACTGAACTCCAGAAAGCTGAAACTCCAAAAGAGCTAAGTCTATTAGTACGTAAAACACTTGATCAGGCCGATCAGTATTATTTGAGTGGTTATAGTGGCCTTGCTTATATTCCCTTTCGTCCAAGAGTCGTTATTCTCTTGGCGGGAGAAATTTACAGGCATATTGGAATAAAGATTAGAAAAAATAATTGTCAGGTTCTTAGTGGCAGAACTTATCTTTCTTTTACTGAGAAAATACTTGTAACTTTTAAAACCATGGGGAAATTAATATCTCTTTGTTTTTGGAAACCTCAAAATCATACATCTTCACTGCATACACTTATTAATGAACTTCCAGGAACGAATTCATGACTTATTTGCAATTTTTGATTATATTCCTTGGTCTACCGCTAATTTTTGCCATTCGCTTCTATAGAAAAAGTAATCTCCCACACAAAACGGAATTCTTCTGGGGAATTGCTGTATTGGTTTTCCTCGCAGTAAGTTATACAACTCCTTGGGATAATTATTTAGTAATGACCAATGTTTGGACTTATGGGCCTGACAGAGTGTTAGGAACTATCGGCTATGTACCTGTTGAAGAGTATGGCTTCTTTGTTTTACAGACGATACTAACAGGTCTGTGGTGTTTTTATCTTCAAAAGAGTTTTCCACTAAAGAAGTCACCTGCTAAAAGCCCGATTAAGTTATTTGTTACAATTTTATATTTTGCCTTATTCGGTTTGGGTGTTTACGGACTATTTGTTACCGAGATGAGGTATCTCGGCTTAATTTTAGCTTGGGCGATGCCTGTACTTATACTGCAATGGGTATTAGGCGGGCAGTACTTAATCAATAATGCAAAAATATTTATCACAACCTTTATGGTTCCAACTGTTTATTTTTGGTTTGCAGATGGATTAGCAATATATTTAAAAATTTGGGATATCTCAACTGTTTATACTATAGGTTGGGGAGTAGGGCCCTTGCCCCTTGAAGAAGCAACATTTTTCTTAATTACAAATTTAATGGTCGCTCAAGGATTAATTCTATTTGTTGTTATGGAGGAGCTTGTTGGAAAGGCTTTAGACTTTAAAAGGAAGTTAATATCATGACTGCTATAGAGTGGATTTCAATTTTTATTTTGACTTTTATCATTATGGAGTTCAATGCATGGTTTCTACATAAGTATGTTATGCATGGCTTTCTTTGGAGCTTACATAAAGACCACCATGTGCCAGTTAAAGAGAGATGGTGGGAGTATAATGACTTCTTTGCTTTCTTTTTTGCTGTGCCCAGCTTCTTATTAATTCTTTCAAATCACTTATGGGGCATGCCACTTAATGCTGCTATTGGATTTGGAATTATGGCCTACGGTGCGGCCTATTTCTTTGTTCATGAAGTTATGATTCATCGGCGCCTGAAATTTATAAAAGGAAGTACTCACTGGTATTCTGAAGCTGTTAACGCCGCTCATAAAATACATCACTCTGTAAGGGATAAGCATGGTGCAACTAATTTTGGTATGCTCATTGTTCCAATGATTTACTTTACTCGAGCACGAAAGAAACATCTCTCTAGATCAAAAACCTAATGATTAGTTGCCTGGCCTTTGATTCCGATAGATGTAAGTCATGTGACTTTATTAAATTGACCTATGAAGAGGGCTTGAATCTTAAGATTGAAAAGATTGCTAAATTCTTTAATGCCTCTCTAATTCAAAAATCAATTAAATCTGAAGTCATTGAAGGCTATCGTAATAAAGGTAAGTTTATTGTCGGTGGAGACTTAGATAATCCTATTGTTGGAATACCAAGTCCTTTTAATAAAAATCAAATTTCTCAGCTTACGGACTGTCCACTCCATTCTTCTCAAATCAATCAAATTGCAATTCTTATTAGGGATAGCATTTCTGAATATCGATTAACACCTTATGATATGGAATCAAAAACAGGTGAGTTAAAATATATCATTATTTCTGAAGGATATAAAACGGAGGAGCTTAGTATTCGACTTGGGATGAGAAGCTTGGAGAGTTTTGATAGAGTTAAAAAACTATATAGCTTTCTAACCTCAGTAAATAGTAATATTAAGGTTTTTGCCTTTGATGTTCAGGCAAAGCATGCTGCCGTTTTCGAAGGTGAAGAAAAGTTGATTAGTGAGAGTCGGTATATTCATCATCGTTTTGGTGCGGTTGAGCTAGCATCTTCAACCTCTAATTTCTTTCAAGTAAATTCACATGTGGCCGAACAATTATATCAAAAAGTCTTTGATAGGTTTTGTACTGAAGATATTGGATCCTCTGTAGATCTTTTTTGTGGCGTCGGTGGTTTTGCACAGCAAATCTCACGCTTTTCTAAAAATGTATATGGTATTGAAATAAACTCTGTGGCAATTGCTTGTGCTAAATATTCAGCGAGTAAAAACAATATAAGTAATATCAGCTTTATTTGCGACGATGCCAATAACTTTCAAAATCATATTTCCGAAGCTGTTGATCTACTTGTGGTTAATCCTCCAAGACGTGGTATTGGTAAAGACTTATGCCATCTGATTAATAAAATAAATCCTAAATTCCTTGTTTACTCTTCTTGTAATGCTACTTCACTGGCCGCTGATATTGAGATACTTAGTATTCAGTATAAAGTAGAATCTATTACTCCAGTAGATATGTTCCCTTTGACTGGTCACTTAGAGGTCTTATGCTTCTTGGTTAGATCCTAGGCATACTCTTCAACTACAGATACTTAATTCTTTTTTTCTATCTGTTTCTTTTTGCCTGCATTCATTAATTACCGTTTTATCTGCTCTTTTCACTTTTACTTCACTTGCTTCAAGTGAAACCTGTACTCCAGAAGAATACTTAGAGAGAAGACCAGGTGTCGCACGGGCAGGAATCGATCCTATTGATCATTATAATAATAATGGAATTAATGAGGAGATGTGTCGTCCAATTGGAGTTACAACTACGCCTTTACCTTTGCCTGAAGTTCTACCAAGTGATGATGGAACATGTACAATTGCGGAGTATTATAGACTGAGACTAGATGTACAAGTTGCTGGTATTGATGCGATTCAACACTATAATGACCATGGTCGAAATGAAGGTATGTGTAGACTAGTTGCTGATGATACCACTCCCATGCCACCAACTGATCCGACAGGTCCCATTAGAATGCTTAGTGAGCTATCATCTTCAGTTAGCAGTGATCTTATGATTACAATGGGGAGAAATCTTTGAAATTGATAAGAATATTGAAGTAAAGCATTTAAAAGTTATGGGAGAATTAAGATGTGGTGATAATAGTAAGAATTTTTCCATCACAGCAAAATTAATCTCTGTCATGGGAAGATTTATATGCGGTAGTGAGGGTGATCGATTCAAGGGGCGCCTAGATCTATATTTAAAGGCAGGTCTAAATGTTTCAATGAATAGTCATAGTCAAGGTGAGAGGGCCTTTGCTGTTCATAGCGGAGGTCTTGTTTGTTAGCTTCTTTGGTGATGACTCCAATACTGGTTGGCAAAGAATAAATCGAAGTATCAATGCTGGTAGTAGAACTACTGTTTTATCCGACGGCGTTCGTTGGAGTGTTGGTGATGAAATTGTTGTTTCATCAACTTCATTTGATATGAATGAAGCTGAAAAAAGAACTATTACTATTATTTCAAGCGACAGTATAACGGTAACTGTAAATAAGGCTATTAACTTTAGTCATTATGGTAATATTCAGAACTTTGATGCTGGTAGAAAGGTTCACAGACTTGATTTAAGGGTGACTGTGGCAAACTTGCGACGTAATATTAGAATTCAGCCTAAAGATGGAAATTTTTTACAAAATCAAATTGGTGCTCACATGATGTCCATGAGTGGTTCTAAGGTTTATGTGGACTCAGTTGAATTTCGTCATGTGGGACAACTGGGAGTCTTGGCAAGGTACCCATCCCATTGGCACCGTGTAGGTGATGCTAAAGGACAGTTTGTTAAGAACTTATCTGTTTATGATTCATTTCAAAGATGTATCACTATTCATGGCATTAACTACGCTACGGTAGAAAATAATTTTTGTTATAATCATATTGGGCACGGATACTTTTTAGACAATGGTGATGAAAGAAAGAGTATCATTAAGAATAATCTTGGTCTGGTTAGTAAGAAGGCATGTAATATTTCTGCTGGTGAAGTCAATTCAAATGCTAAGATAAGTGCCTATTTAAAATCTGGTAAATGTAAGGCTTTACTCCTTTCAGACTTTCATGGTGTCGCTGATAGATTTCCTGCACCATCAACATATTGGATCTCAAATCCTGATAATGATGTTTCGGGCAATATTGCTTCCGGCTCAGATGGAAGTGGCTTTTGGATGGCATTCCATGATAAAAATCTTTGTAATTATGGTGGTTCAATCCAAAAAATGAATTCTGTTGCGGAGCTTCGATCTGAAAATTCAAGAAGTGCATACTATTCTAGCGGACCGGATCTGTATATTAAGTTAAAATCTGCAAATAGAGTACCTATTCATATAAATACATATCTATCTCAAGCTTATGTAGACTCATTCACTTTTGCTTGTAATTGATATGTAATTTGAATATTCATTAAGCTGGTGTCAGGTACTTGCACACGTTAAATCTTGCCCATAGCTATATTATTTAACTAATTTTTATATAATAGAGCTATGAAGGTAAGTACTGGTTCAAATTATAATTCGCATAAACCTGACAAGAATAGTCGCGTTGGGGGGGAGGTTAAGAAAGCTCCCCATAAAGTCACAGATGACCGACTTGAACTTCAATCGACACAGAAGCCCTTCTTTAAAATCTCACATAATAATCCAGATGACCCCACTGTTTCGACAAAGGTTTTAGATGGACTTAGTTCTGGTATGATTAATTTCTCACAAAACCAAAGAGATGTTCTTGCCCAGATAATGTCTGATAAAGCTGAAAGAATAGAACTTTAAATTCAATTTTGATATTTATGCTAGTATGATAACTAAAACGACTTATCAATATGGATTATCATGACTGCAAAGAAATCGAATAAAAATTCACTCTACGAACTTATTTTTAATATCGTATTGCCTGTAATACTTCTTAGTAAGCTAAGTGATAAGTTTGGCGATAAGGGCCCCTTAATTGCATTATGTGTGGCGCTTAGTTTTCCTATTGGATATTTTCTTTGGGATTGGATTAGCTCTAAACACGTTAGCATTATCTCCATCCTTGGATTTGTGAATATACTTTTGACTGGTTGCTTTGCTCTCTTTGAGCTTAATAGTTTTTGGTTTGCTGTTAAGGAGGCTAGTATTCCTCTTGCGATTGGAATCGGTATTGTTTCAACTGTATTTACTGCTAAACCACTCGTTAAAAGATTTCTATCTAATAGAGATATAATTAATGTTGATTTGATAGAGGAGCAGCTTCTAGACGCCGATGTTTCTGCAAAGTTCGACAGAGAGCTAAAGATTTTAACTCTCTATTTTGCTTCTACCTTTCTTGCTAGTGCTATTTTAAACTTTATTGTTACAACTAATATAGTCATAGAGATCCCACCAGAAATTACAGATGCCGCTAGACTTAAAATTAGAAATGAACAAATTGCAGACCTTACATGGAAGAGCTATATTGTGATTTTGGCCCCTAGTATGGTGATGTTATCTTTTATAATGTGGCGGGCAAACTTCATTATTAAAAAATATACTGGTCTCAGTCTCGACAAGCTCATAATTCAGAAATAATGCTTTGCATTTTTACTCTCTAAAATAATTTTACTTTTTTCTTTATTAATATGGTCATTTGGGCGATAATGTTTGGTGTATCAAACATGTGTGGTGCATGTCGAACTGGGAGGGAGAGTTTATGGCCGTTATAAGAAATTCTGAGTGGATACTGAAGAATATCTCTATGATAGAAGAATTATTAAGAACTAAAGAAAAACAGAAATCACAAAAGAATTACCTGCCAAAAAAAGATACCTGACTTATAAACTTTGTTTGATATTTTTGAATACCTTTGAAAAACTCTGGGCTATAATTTTCAAGAATTTTCAATCAGGAATGTTATGGGTAATTTATTTTTAGTTTGTTTGTTTTTTTCTTCATTCGTTCTCTCTTCATACTCTGCTGATCAAACAGCACTTGGTATTGCACAATTAGTAAAAGAGAGTAATACAGGTTTTGTTGGGGAACAAGGTAAGATGGAAATGATTCTTAAGTTAGAGAATCAAGAAATTAAAAGACTAATGGTTTCTAAGAGTCTAGAGGTGAGTCCCGATGAGAATAGAACACTTTTGGTATTTGAAATACCTAAAGATGTTAGGGGGACCAAGTTACTTACATGGTCTTTTGAATCAAAAGATGACTCTCAGTGGATATACCTTCCGAGTCTTAGGCGGGTAAAGAGAATTACTTCTAGCGGTAGCTCTTCATCGTTTATGGGGTCTGAGTTTACTTTTGAGGACTTGAGAAACTCTGGTATTAAAAAATATGAATACAGCAATCTTTCTGAATTAAAAAAAGACAATGATATTCTTTGGAAATATAATCGAAAGTCTCTCAAAAAAAGTGGTTACTCTAAGCAAATAGTGACTGTCTCCAAAAAGTACATGAATATTGTAAAGATTGAATATTTCGATCGTAGTGGTGAGAAACTGAAGGTCGCTGAATTTAGCAATTTCAAGCAATTCCAAGTTAAAAACAAGACTATGTGGCGAGCTGGTAGAATCGTAATGAGGAACTTGCAAACGAAGAAGAGTTCTATTTTAATTTGGTCAGAGAGAAAAATTGGAGTTCGGATAAATAAAAGTGTTTTTCAAAAAGGTTCCTTAAAATAAAGGCTTTATTTCATTCTCTTTATACCATTTCTGTTTTCTTTATTGTTCTTGTATCTCATGCAATGGGGGAGACTTCTAATGAAGGCTCGTTTACACTTGAGACTCGTCAATTTGAATCTGATGGTGATGATGGCACTTATGAAAATCAACGTTCATTACTGTGGGAGCATAAAACAGAAGTTGTTGAAGAAAGTAATGGTCTAGTCTTTGGTGTTAAAGGTCGTTATGACGATCAGGACCATAAGCGAAATATTACATGGCCGGAAGATTTATACTTCTATCAAAAAAATCAAAGTTTTAAATTTGTTGTGGGTTATCAAATCTTTAATTACTCATATATGGAAGCATTTAATCCACTAGATATTTTGAATGCTCGCCAGTATGACACTTCTATTTTAAATGCTGAAAAAATGGGAGAGTTAAGCCTTGGCCTTGAGACATATGTTTTTGATGGAGATCTAAAACTGTACTTATTGCCTAGACCTGCTAAACCTTATTTTCCTAGCTCTAGTTCTAGGTTAAGGGCAGACCTTGATCAAGTATCTGTCGCTTGGCTTGGTGGTGATGTAGACTCTTCAGAATGGGACGACCACTTCTTACTTAGCTTTGAGAGATCTTTTGATAGTTTTGACGCTCAATTTTTAGTATCAAAAAATATTGACCGCAGAAAAGTACTAGTAGGGACAACTGACTATCAGGAGATATCGGGAAATATATTTCCAAAGGCAGATGCTGATTTTGCTCTTTATTTTTCAGAACAGCTCATTACGGGGGCGATTGTTGTTTATAACTTTGAATCATTTCAGGTTAAGAGCGGCTTTGCCTCTCACACATATATACCCGATACGGAAATCTTAACTAATTCTGGTCTTACATCATTTGAGGATTATTCTGAATTAGTTCTTGGAGCTGAAGTCCCTATTTCACATGCAAATGGATTTGACTCTACTGTATTTGTGGAATATCAAAAAATTATTCCTGATTCTGTAAGTGCCACTGGTGCTCTTCAGAATGATGTTTTTCTCGCATGGAAGTTAAATTTTAATGATCCTACTGGCACTGAGATTAAAACAGCTATGACCTATGATGTATCTGGAAATGAAGAAGGATTTGTTCAGGCAGATTTCTCTCGCAGGTATTTGTCAGACTTTAAGTATACAATTGGCATACTTTCTTATTTAAATACTGAAAGCTATAACCCACCTCTGGATGATCTAGATGAAACAAATCATATCTATGCCAATTTAACTTATTTTTACTAAGAATC
This sequence comes from uncultured Oligoflexia bacterium, assembly GCA_913058265.1. GTDB lineage: Bacteria > Bdellovibrionota > Bacteriovoracia > Bacteriovoracales > Bacteriovoracaceae. Next base: position 49,830 of record CAJXPQ010000001.1, on the reverse strand, counting down.
TTTTTGGTGTGAATCTACTTTTATTTAAGATGACGATAATTGATGGCAGAAATGTTAGGTCAAGAATTAATGCGGATCCCATAACCACTGTCGTTGCAATCGCAAAGTTTTGATTTGGAACAAATGATCCAATTGAAAATAGGCCAAATACACAGATGAGTATGAATGTTGTGTAGCTTAGGGTCTTTCCTGCTTGAGATAAAACTTTCTGAATGGCATCTTCAATGGATAGTTTCTCTTCAATTGCTTTTTGAAAGTTAGTAAGAAAATATATCGTGTCATCGATTGCAATTCCTAAGCATATACTGAAAATAAGTACGCTAGAGGCATCTAATGTTCTTCCAAATAAATAAAGTATTGCCGCACCAAATGTTGGGACAATTATATTCGGTATCAAACTTAATAGCCCAATAAACACCGACTTAAAAACAATCATCATAAAGATAGTTATACAGAATGAGGCAATGAGCATCGATTCTACAAAAGAGGTTACGATATACTTATCAAGTCCAAGTATCAGTGGCGTAAGGCCTGTTATATGACCTTTTAAACCTTGTTGTTCAACTAGTGCCATTATTTGTTTCGATCCATGAGCTACATCAACTGAACTTGATTTGTGCCATAGCACTGATACTCTTAAGTCCTTTTTATCTGTACTGGATAATGAGTTTATACTTTTTTCAGGTGGAAGACTGATTTCTAAGAAAAATAATTCCTGTGCGATTTCACTGCTATTATTAGCTATTTTATATTCTGACTCCTTGCCACCGTTTAATACTTGGTGAACTTCTTTGAGAGGTGATAGCAGAGAGTTTACTTTTGTGACATCGGGTATTTTATAAATATTCTTAATAAGTTGATCAACATTTTTTAGGAAAGTAGGATCCTTAACTCCATCAGAGCTATTACTCTTTAAAATGAGCTCTACACTATTTGTCCCACCTATTTCTTTTTCTACAAAATCTGTAGCGACTCGAAAATCAGTAGATTTCACAAAGTAATTTTGCATATTACTATCTATTACGTTCTGTGAACTTAGGTAAATCGCCAAGGCAGTAAGACTTCCAAAGAAGAGAACGACAGACTTTGCTCTTGTTGTAACAATCTTGTGTACGAAGTTGAAATTAATAAAATTAAATTCGCGGGACTTCATAAATTTTGGCTCAATTGGAATCAGATGGATGAGTGGGCATATGAGAAAAATAGAGTAAATCCAGGCCAAGGCAATACCGCTGGCGGCCACTATACCCATATCTGCAATAGGATAAAGTTTTGCAGGTAGAAAGCTTAAAAAGCCTATAATTGTAGTTACAGATGTTAAGAAAGTTGGAAAAATATTTTTATTTAATGAATCTCTAAGTGGAGTCTTGCTTCCAGCTTGATACGCTTCTAAGTACTTAGAAAAAATATGAACAAGGTCGGCGACACATATTGCAATGATGATAAGTGGACACATACCTGTTATGAGTCCCATTTTTATGTCGAGCCATCCTTGAAGTCCGAGAACTGATAGTAGTGTAATTGCAATCATTCCCAAGGAGATGATTGTTGCAACCAAGTTTCTTAAGAACATAAAAAGAATCGCAAATAAGACACATAATGCTATTGGCAATATTAGTAGAAGATCATTCAGAGATTCTTTTTCAAAAGCATGACCAATGCTGGCGGCACCTGTGATCATGATATTTAGATCACTCCCTTTATACTTTGGAATAATAATATTATTTATATTCTTAATAGCATTCTTAGCAGTCATGCTTTCTTGACCAACTCTATTTTGTAAAAAAGCATAAATGACCACTGTTTTCTGATCTTCAGATATTAAGTAGTTTTGAATTTGCTTAATATCTTTTGAACTAACCATCTTGTTATTGAGGTATTTCTCGTCCCACGGCTCTTCAGATGGATTACGTATAAGCGGGGAGATATTTATCTCATCGCCTTCGCCCCACGTTTGAGAATAGTTTGTGAGGGAGTCTATTCTAAGGAAGTGGGGAATCTCCCATAGGTCATCTGTTATTTGATATATTCTTTTTAAATTTCTTTCAAGAAATACATTGTCTTTGAACGCAAGAACTATCATTAGACTAGTGTCTGAACCGTACTCATCCTTAAATTTTTCATATTGTGTTACTAGTGGATCGCCATCTTTAAACCAAGACTTTTGAGAGTATTCTTGTTCTAAGTTGCCAATACCAATCGATAATCCAACTGCCATAAGTGTCAAAAGACAAATAAGAGTCGTGGCGTTACTCTCAATAAGTTTAATAATTCTGGCTTTCATAACATCCTGTCATTCTTGTGAACCAAAATTTTATACTGTGAGAATATGTAAGTCTAGGTATTAGGGGCGTTATGCTTCAAATGTTAGAATATTTAACATTTGGCAAATGATACCGGAGTTTAGTAGTCGGGTAAAATTAGAGTAAATAATCTATTATGTCACTAATCAGTTTTTTACTCATTAGCTCAGTATGGCTACCGCTAAGTATTGTCCATAGAGATACTTTGCTTTTATCTTCACAGTTATTCCACTCTTGAGTCGTGATCCTTTTGTTTGATCTAGGTCTCGATGCAAGGTTTCCTGCCACGAAGTTTAGGTCACATTTATTTCTTTTGACCCATTGAAGCGAAGAGGCGAGAGCACTTGGGTGCCAATCACTGCTATTATCGTAGCGGATAACTGTATCTAGATTACCGTGAATATGTAGAACTTTGATTGGTTTTGGAACTTTGCAGTTTTCAGGTCTGGAATATCCAGCTCCTGCATAGTTTATTATGCCGCTTATTCTGCTGTTAGGATGACAGGCCAATTTGTTTGCCATGAATCCACCGTTTGAGTGTCCCGCAATAAAAATTTTATCAATTGCGATTGGATATTTAACCAAAAGAGCGTCGATTATTGAGTTTAAGTAAGCAACATCGTCTCTTCTGTCGTTCGGGTTTTTGACCGTGCCGCAGCAGTTTTCTGCTGTCCAGTAAGTGTTTCCTTTGTCATCACGAATACCAGCAGGATTTATAAGGATGAATTTTTTCTTATCAACAAGACTCTTAAAAGGCATGACAATATGCTGCCCTCTGGGAGTATTCGTGTATCCATGTAAGTTAAGGATCAAGGGCAATTGCTTCTGATTTGAAATTCTACTAGGTCTAAAGACATTGATTGATTCAATCTCAGATGAGGTTATGAGTTGTAGTTTATCTATGACTACTCTGGCCTGCAGTTGAGCTGAGGACGATATAAGGGCAATGAAAGTAAAGAGTAGGATTTGTTTCACAGAGACTCCATTCTGTTAATTAAAAGCTTCAAATATATTATAGTAAAATATCAATATATGTAATGCCTGAGTTTATAGATGATTTGGCCTTGGCACTTTGACCTTTTATGAGAATTTTCTTTTCTGTGAACAATCTTTTTAAATGTGCTTTAGAAATTTCTTTTAACTCTGTGTTTTCTGTTTGTTTGTGAAGTGCTTCCAGAAGGACTGTGTCTAGTCTTGGTGTACTCTGTTCAAGCTCAAGAGTTATACGAAAAGAGTTGTCAGGTTTTTCTGGTGTTTTAAATGTCATGCTAAGCTTCCTAATTGGTTGTTATAATAAAAAAGGAGACTTGCGCCTCCTTCCAAAAATATTTAAATTAAAATTTAATTATATTTTTCTAACTTGAACAGCACAAGGACCTTTTTGACCTTCACCAACTTCAAATTCAACTTTGTCATCATCACCTAATGATCCGTGCTCTATCGCTGTAGTGTGAACGAATAGATCTTTTCCACCGTCGTCTGGAGTAATAAATCCAAAACCTTTTGAATCATTAAAAAACTTTACTTTACCTGTACTCATATTATTTCCTCGTTTGATTGATCGCATCACATGATGGACTGTCTAATTTGTACGGTGTATATGCCTTGAAGTAAAGGATATTCATAATTCTTTATATCTATAATGCTAAGTATTCGAAATCTAGACAGTTCTATCATGTTTATGGGAGAGTCATCTTATGAAAAGTCTTAAGGATATTAATTGGAACCAACTGTATGCATTTTATGAAGTTGCTAAAGCACAGTCTCTAAAACAGGCCGCTAACAATCTTAATGTTGCGTCTTCAACCTTGAGTGAGCAGCTTAAAAGACTCGAAGATAGCTTCCAAACTCAGCTGTTTCTCCGTAGTTCAAAAGGTCTAACCTTGACTGTAGAAGGCACAAAGCTATTTGAGCGAGCTACCGCCATATTTGATGAAGGTAACAAGCTTTTGGAACACTATTCTAACGACACCATCGGTGGCTATGCTGTATCCATTGGTATTGAAGAGACAATTTCTTCTAGTCTTGCCACAGAGTTTGCTTCTCAGTATTGGGATTTGTATACTCAATATGGCTCAGTAAACACCCTCAAACAAGTTAGTCATGAGTCTCTAGTAGATAACTTAATGCTTAAGAATATTGATTGGGGTATTTCTGTTAGGAAGCCAAAAAGAAAGTCCATTGATTATGCCGAAATTGGCTCTTTTGAAATTGTTTTTTGTTGCTCGAGTGAGCTTTATGATAAATTTAAAGATAAAAAAGATATCTTAATCAATATACCATTTGTTGAAAGCAGTTGGGACAAGTCACTTAACAAGCTTATTTATAAGTATTTACGTTCACAATCCGTTGTACCTAAGGAGAAGATTTGCTCTGACCATATTGGTTTTGTAGAGAACCTCTGTAGGCGTGGAAGATGTGTGATGTTTCTGCCATTTAATCCACTTGAAAGTTATGAGGGTCTTAAAACATTTCATCTAGATAAGCCTATCAAAGTTTCTTTGTATGCTATCTGGAAGAAGTCTGAAGAGTCATTGATATCAATTAAACTTCTTAAGCAGCTAATCGAATCCACTATTTCTCACGTGCCATTCAGGTATGAGGACGTGGACTTCCAGATTGAAGTCTCAGAGGTTTCTGACGATAAATTACGCTAATTCGGCTTTACCTTATTTGATCTTTTATATATTCAGTATTTACTCTTTATCATGTATTGTATTTATGTACTTAGCAAAGGAGATCTAATGCATAAGTCCTTAATAATTCAAAGAAAAAGTATTGAGAGTAGTGATTTAGACACTAATATAGTGTCTGATAAACAAGATTTGTTGGAAGACTTTGACGAAACTAAAGTTGAACCTCTAAATTTTATCAGAAGGTCATTGTTAGAGATTAATGATGAGTGTCTCTCTTATTTATAGTAACGGGATTTTAAATCTATTAAAATTGTTATCACTTTGTATCGTGTTTCTTCATTTCATAAGAAACTGATTAAATTACTGCTAATCTTTGTCTGACTATACATTCCTCTAAATTGGTGGTGAAATCCACTTTTTGGAGGACTTATATGTCAGTACTATCAATTCAATCACATGTTTCTTTTGGCCATGCAGGTAATAGCTCAGCTGTTTTTCCACTTCAGACCCTTGGGCATGAAGTTTGGCCTATTCATACAGTTCAGTTCTCGAACCATACAGGTTATGGCAAGTGGGGTGGGGATGTATTTTCAGCAAAGAGTATTCAAGATATTGCTGAAGGTATATTTGAGGTTACTTCTTATAATGATTGTAGAGCAATATTGACGGGGTATATGGGTGACCAGGCTATTGGTTCATCAATTAAAGATATTATTACTAGAATTAAGAAAGAAAACCCTGAGGCGTTATATTTTTGTGACCCAGTTATGGGTGATAGAGGTCGAGGATTTTATGTTCGAGAAGGTATTCCAGAGTATTTTAAGAAACATATAATCCCATTAGCTGATCATATTTCACCAAACCACTTTGAGTTCGAATTCTTAACGGACTCAAAAGTAGGAAGCTATAAAGATATTGCAAGAGAGTCTAAGAAGATTTTCGAGCAAGGTGTGAGTTCAATCTTGTTAACTAGCTTCGTAGGTCCTGAAACTCCAACTAATTCAATCGAAGTCATATTGATTCGACCCAACTCAATATATAAAATCGTAACTCCTTTTCTTGAATCAACTCATGATAAAATGCTCGTAGGTACAGGAGATCTTATTTCTTCTTTATTTCTTGGGCATGTCTTAAGTGGTGAACCCTATGAATTGGCGTTAGAGAACTCTGTCTCTAAGATCTATGGAATAATTGAAAATACTATAAAGAAGAATAGGTATGAATTAGATATTATTGGATCAAGAGAGATTCTTTTAAATGCTCCCAAATTATATAAAGGTGTGCAAGTTAAGTCTGAATATTAATACCACGTGCTTTGATTACTTTAACACGGTTTTGAAACTCATGACTTTGCGCAAGTTCTGCAAACTCTTCGTTAAGGGTTTTTCTCTCAATAGAATAATCCACAACTCCTCGTACTCTGAGATAGAGCTTTAGTGCGAAAGGTAGACGCCATAAACATTTTGCTAGAAGTTTTTGAGTCATGGTGTACTCAGTCTTTTTTATTTTATCTAGCATCTTGAACATTTCGGAGGTGCAATTTGCGGCGCCAAAAAAAAGATTTATTAAGTAATATCTCTCACTCATATCGGCAGCTTCTCCCGCCCTGTTTACGATTAAGTCTAAGGCCATTTTTAACTGCTTATCATTAAACTTTATGGGGGGAGACTGGTTCATTTCATATTTGCCTAATGTGACTCTTTCAAAAACAACTTCTGATGTTGATATAAACCTATGGGCAGATACAAAGGCTCCGAACGCATCTTTAAGTGACCACGATTTTCCCATGGGCCCTGTCACCTCTATTGAGTATACAAAGTCATTAATGGTGGTTAGTGGCTTTTCTCCTTCATATTCTCCCAATTCAAAAAGCTCAATGAAGTGGCCTTCTTTTAAAGTCATTCGAATCTGTGCGTGGTTAACAAGGGGGTTGTACTTAGAAAAATTAAATCGTTGACCACACAATTCACAAATAGAATTTTTAGGAATTTTTGCGGTATAAAAATCACCGTTATGAAAAAAATAATCCACTATGTAGAACGATTCAACTTCTTTAATAATTTTTATTGATCTTCTAGTTCGACTATCAATTTCAAGGCCTTTGTAACGACCTTTTTTTATAGTATGTATTGGGAGTTTATCGCTCATACGCTAGCTCTTGTGAGACGCTTTATATTCAGCGTTCATAAATCCCCAAACGGAGAGTGTTGATATTAAAGCAATGAGAATAATCATATTCATAAAGCTGTCCCAGCCGCCTGAGCTATCTGCAAGCCTTCCACCGATAAAACCAAATGAAGCACTTGCGGCAAAACCAAAGGCGTCCAAAAGACATACTAGAGTCGCTGAGTGGGGTCCACCGAACTCAATTGAGAAGACACTCATGGGGATATAGTATGCTGGAGAGATACAGAATCCAAATACAAAGATACAAGCAATTGCAATCATATAGTTTATCGAGTTATCTAGACCAAATCCTGGAAGATACTTTAACGTTACTACCGCTAGCGTTGCCACTGCTAAGTTTATTGTAAGTATTCTTGTTAAAGATTTTTTGGAAAAACGATCATAAAAAAAGATACTGACTATAAGCCCACCAAGAGATCCCATCGGGAAAACTGAAGATACCATTGCTGCATTAGATGGTGTTAATTTGTAGACTTCCATGAGATAGATACTTACAAAATCTAGGAATGCCATGGCACAGGTAAGCATCATCATCATCACAACGATGAGCCAAAATCTATTATTTTTAATAAAGGCAAAAATTCCTTGCTGGAGATTTGTGTTTTTAAGTGGGTGGTTGCTTAAGTTTTCTTCAGCCTTTTTAAGTTCTTCTGATTGCTCATGACTTATTTCTTTAGGAGCTTGTTCGGCAATAAACGCTTCGTCGCTAGGCTTTTCACCCATAGTGAAGAAACAAATTATACATATCGTAAAAGCTATCCCTGCGGAGATAACTGCTACTGTTTGCCAACTTAGAAATGATAATAACCAACCAAAGAATAAGGTCCCAATCACAACAGATGCTCTTGAACTTGTTGAGAGGATACTCCAAACAGTACCGTAGCGTGACGGGTGAAACCAATTACCAATAAGTTTTGTGAGTGCAGGCCAACCGGATGACTTTAAGCAATAGATCAAAGCACTGAAAATGGTAAGAATCATGATATTTGCAGTGAAGCCAAAAGCAATGACAAAAATAGCTGTTAAAACTATTCCAATTAAAAATGTCTTACGACCACCAATTTTATCTGTTAGTGGTCCCCATATTAGTTTACCTATCAAGGCCCCAATTGTTCCATATGCCGCAAAATCCCCTAAATCTGTTTTAGTGAGACCAAGGCTTTCATCCGCAAGCATAGCAGGTCCTAGGATTGTGATCATTTGTCTTAAGACCATGATTGCACCATAGGCCAGATACATTGATGAGATAATCTTAATTTGTACTTTTAGGTTTGGGCTTATATTCATTTAATGATCCTTTCTTTTTATTATACTTACTTATGCATCTGCGCAAAGCAATTTATACTCTGTAATTCTGACAATTTTTCACAATTAAATTCTATTTATGGCATAGTCCAGCTTTAGGGGGCGATATTATGCTTAAAAACTTGTGTATCATTAGTATTCTTCTCTTTATTTCAATGAATTCTTATTCAAAAGATTCATGTGATTACCAATGTGAAATAGATCAATTCATTAACAACTGCAAATACTCAAATCTTGACTCAGACCTTATAGGTGTACCTGATAGGCTTAGATTCGCTTTAGAGAGTCTTCTTTATTCACCTTTGGGGGCAAATATCATCATAACATCTAGCGAGCTTGGTGAGTATTTTGAATTTACTCAGGTTGCCCATCTTGATGATGCTTTCACCGCTGAAGAAAATCAAATCTATTACCATCTTGATGTATCTGGTTGGTACGTTCATATTCAAATTGATTGGGAGCTGCCCTTAGGATCAAATCTTGAATTTTCTTCATTGGCTTCCTTAATTGCTCATGAAATAGGTCATACTGCTCTTGGCAGAGCTTCATTTAATCTTCCGGAAATTGAAAGTTTTGTTGAAGCAAGACTGGAGACTGGAGGGGTAACCTATATTTATAGCAGAGAGAGAATTCAGCAGGAAGAATTTCGCGCTGTAAGACTTTTTGAAAATATTTATCGCTCTTACGCAAATGTACCCCTTCGCTATGCTTATTATAAAGATTTCGATATAATTAATCCATGAAACTTATTATGACAGGTGGTGGTGATTCCGAGCATTTCAATGCCATCGATAATCACTTTATTAATCTTTTAGGTGCTAAGCCTAAGCTTCTTTATATTCCTTTAGCAGGAGACGAAGCTGACTATGCCTATGGGCTTGATCGTATTAAGAGAGTCTTCTCTACAATCGTTTTCTCTGATATTAAGATGTGCATAGATTTGAGTATTCTTGACTGGGCTTATTTATCCGTTTTTGACGCTATTTATTTTGATGGCGGTAATACTTTTAAATTGATGTCTCATATTCGAGATACGCATACTTATGAATTACTGCATCGATTTCTCCATTCTGGTGGTGTTATCAATGGAGATAGTGCAGGTGCAATCGTTTTGGGATCCCACCTCGAGACGGCACATATTGGGGACGGCGGTGATGATAACGATTCCGAGGTTATTAGCTATCAGGGCCTAAACTTTTTGGGTCCTATTGCTCTCCATTGTCATTATGAGAGTACTCATGATGTTGAGATAAAAGAGTTTTCTCAAAGTTATGGTTATCCTGTACTTGCTTTACATGAGGACACTGCGATTTCGATTGAGGAGGGCATAGTAAAAGTGATTGGAAATAATCAGGCCTCTTTTTTTATGCAAGATAAGAAAATAGATATTTTACCTTCTAAAGAATTTGTCCTAATAGATATTAATTTTCTATAGCTCTCACCTTGATTTTTTTGCTTTTGGATAATAGGGGTTTCTTAGGAGAAGCTTATTAAGCTTCAGCAAACTAAGCGTGACGTCTCAAATAATATACTTGCAATAGATGAGAGCTCACTTAAACAAATGAATACTAAAGATTTACAGTTCTTACTTTTCTAGCAAATAATTGGTAGTCCCACATATTCTGTTTAAAAAGTTGTCAATATGGTCACACTTCGTGCAATACCCTTATACCTAACATCCCAATTTTACATGAGTATCTATGGCCTATTTCTTGCTTCTTAGAAGCTAGAATATTTGCTGCAATGACTACGGCCTAAAAAGGACTTAACATGAAAAATTTTCTAAGCACTTTGTTACTTCTTACATTTATTTCTTGCGGAAAAGAGATGCCTCATTGGAATCAATCAAGTAGTGGTGGTGGTAATAAACCACCAGTTGAAGAGATTATTCAAGAGGTATTTCCTGAAGTTTTAGAAGAAGAAGGCTGCGATATTCTCTACCCTCAAGATATTGGAAGTGTCGTTGCTGTCATTTCTTGTGAGAGTGGTGAGTCTTATTTATTACATAATGATGGTTTATTTGCTGAAGGTAATATTTCAGACATTGAACTTGTAGAGGAAGAGGAAGTTGTTGGGCCTAACATTGAAATAATTAACGAAGAAAACTCTGATTGTGTTGAAGATGAACTTGTAGTTAATGGAAGTTTTGAAGAGGGTCATGGGCTTGGTAATAATAAATGGGGCCTATTTACAAACCTTCCAGGTTGGTACGCAAATACACTAAGAAGAGATGCAGCAATCGAAGTACAAAGTGGAATGGGTATCGGAGGAATCGCTCCAAGTGATGGCACTGCAAAGGTTGAGTTAGACTCACATGATAAAGACGGATTTACAAAGAGTGATGTTGTACTTGTACAAGATATTGTTGATAAAGCAGATGAAACATATGTTCTAAGCTTTGATTACTCCGCAAGAGTTGCAAGCGATAGAAAAACAAATAAAGCTCGAGTTTTTTGGAATGGAAAGAAAATTGCTAATTTAAATAATAATACAGTGGGATGGAAAAGCTACTCAATTCAAGTGAAATCGATTTCAGAACTCCAACGCTTAGAGTTTATTGGTAAGCATGATGCAGACACAGTTGGTGGATATATTGATAATGTTTCGCTAAAAAGAATATGTAACTAGATCATAATATGGAAGTAACACGAATTGCGTTTACAATCACTTGACTAAAAATTGCCGATAATTTTTGAGTCATGCGTTCTTAGTTAAAATTGTAATAACGACAAAACAATTTTTAACAAAATGAAGAACGCATGACTCAACAACAGTATCTCATTAATCGCAAGCTCAACATAGTTGAATTTGCAGACACACTAAAAAATATCACAAAAGCATGTAAAAGACTCGGTGTTAGCCGACAACCTGTATTCTTATCATATTATAAAAAAAGCTCTTGAGTTTTGGAGTAATGGCTTACACCACAGTAATGGGACAATATCCACTTTTTGGACAATACCAATTATAGAGTTTTATTGTCTCAAAATTACAAGTAATTCTTTTTCCTGGCTAACATTAATTTCTTATAGCTCTCAATAAGCTTTATATGTTTATCAAGTCCTTCTAGGTTCATATTGGTTGTTGTCATTCCAAAAAATTGAACCTTACCAGAAACAGAGTCTAAAGCATTCTGTGTCATCTCTTCACCAAACATCCTCACTAGACTTGGAGCATAGTCTTCAGTATTAAGGTCATCTTCAAGTTGAATGTGTAGGATGGTATTGACTGCTTGATAGTATAGTTTTCTTTCAGGGGTATTCTCTGTAAATGCTAGAAATATATCAATTGAATCTTTTGCCTCTTCATATTGATTTAGTGATAGATATAGCTGGGCCCGAAGCTCACCTATATTAAGTTGTCCCCAAACAGTATTTTCATCATAAGCAATCCCAATTAGCTCGGATATCGGTGTGTAGTGATCCAGTTCGCACTCTTCTAGTTTTTCTAAAAGCTCTTCTCTTTGACTTTGATCAAGAGAATGAATGGTTAAGATATCTTCACGAAAAAGATTGGCCCTATTATGATTATCCCAAACTAGATCTTCTTTTTCATAAATTTCTGAGAAACCAGGGACAAGTATTCTACAGCTATGCACCCCTAGGTCACTCATATCTCTGATATAGACTTCTTTGTTCATAGATTTGAGAATACTCATTAGGTACTCATTCTCTTGCTCTGTTGTCCCTGTAAAGTCCCAGTGAGTGAAATCATAATCAGACTTCGTACTAAAGAATTTCCAAGATACGATACCTGTTGAATCAATAAAATGGTCTACTAAATTATTGTGATCAGCTACTGCTTGTTCGCTAAATGTAGGAATAGGGATATCTTTTAAACCTTCAAAGCTTCTACCTTGCAACAATTCTGTTAAACTTCTCTCTAGCGCCACTTCGAAGTTTGGATGTGCACCAAAAGATGCATAGACACCACCCATCTTTGGATTCATAAGTGTTACACATGCTACGGGAAATTTCCCACCTAGCGATGCATCTTTAACTATTATTGGATAACCTTGATCTTCAAGCTTTTTAATTCCAGCAAGGATACTTGGATATTTGCTTAATACTTCTGTTGGCACATTTGGAAGCGCAATCTCTTCTGCAATTATTTTATTTTTTACAGCTCGTTCAAATATTTCAGATAAACATTGAACTCGAGTTTCATACTTTGAGTTTCCAGCACTCATTCCATTACTTACGAATAAATTACCAATTAAGTTTACAGGAATATAGACACTTTTTTTGTCAGACTCCCTGACATAGGGGAGTGCACAAATACCTCGTTCAATATTTCCCGAATTATTATCAACTAAGTGACTGGCCTTTAATTCATCATCACAATTATAAGTTGCTACGAAGTTTTCATCCATCAAGCCATTTGGTAGTGACTCGTCATGTGTGAGGGCGAACCATTTTTCATCTGGATAATGAACAAATGGAGCGTTTGATATATCTTTTCCTAGATAGAAATCATTATAAAAGTAGTTATTACTTATTCTTTCAAAGTACTCACCAAGCGCCGAGCAAAGAGCAGCATCTTTTGTGGCACCCTTACCGTTGGTAAAGCATATTGGAGAGTCTGCATCTCTAACATGAACAGACCAAACATGAGGAACAGGGTTTCGCCATGAAGCGATTTCAATTTTTATTCCAAGTTCTGCAAGCTGAGTTGTCATCTTTTGGATTGTTTCTTCAAGTGCACAGTCCTTACCAGTAATCATGGTCCTCTGGTTTTCGTCTGTTGAACCCTTGTAGATTAACCCTGCATCTTTTCCTAGTGTATTTACAGATTTAATTTGAAAGTCTGGTCGCTGTTGAATAACTTTTTTTACTGTACAGCGCTCAATTGATTTAAGTATTCCTTCTTTATCTTTTTCTGAAATACTCTCAGGGAGCTCTGCTTTTATATTAAATATTTGTTTATACCTGTTCTCAGGATCAATGATATTGTCTTGAGATATTTTAATGTCTTCTGTAGGTATATCCCTCGCCACACAGTAGACTTTTACAAAGTAGGCCGCACATAATGCAGATGAAGCTAAAAAATAATCAAACGGGCCCGGAGCAGTCCCATCACCTTTGTAGCGAATAGGTTGATCTGCAATAATGCTGAAGTCGTCAAAGCTTGCTTCTACTTTTAAGTTATCTAGAAAACGTACGTTTATTTGCATGGCACTTCACTTTCTTTAATACAAAAGGGCCTCATATTGATTGAGATCCTTCGATTTTGTTTTTTTATTCAATTAGTTTATTGGCGCATTACATGTATTAACTTCTCTAACTAATATATCAGACTGGCATACTAAGTCGTATGCTTCCTCAATACCATCTAGTTGTGGTCGTCCACTTCTAGAGTTTCTTCTTAGGCTTCTGTAGTCATTACATCCGTCAAGGTTATTTCTAGCAAATTGTCTGAGTGAATTTTTGAATGATCTCGCCTTCCTTGCGTTGTATTTCATATCTTCACATTTCTCTTCTCTAAACTCTAGTCTTGTGAATTCTTCTTCAATTTCATTATAGGCAACAGCACTTTGAGATCTGCTATGTTCAAGACCTCTTAGCTCAGATTGGATTGTTGAAATTGTTGGTCTTAGTCTTTATATCTTTCTCTGTAGCGGTCTCTTCGTCTGTTATCTCCGTCTCTATCACATGCAAAAGCTGATGTTGGTGTTATTACAAGCAATAAAGCGGTAATAAGTTGTTTTTTTGATAGGTTTTCATTATGCACTCCAAGTTATAAGTTTATAGAGTGTATATATATTATTTTTTGATGCGATGCATTACGAGTGTAATCTTTATACTATAGTTTTTCTTCGAGGTAAGCCTCGTAGGAGATCTCTTTATCTTCAACAATCTTTGAGTCAATATCTATAATTCTATTACCTACAGTCTGCATAAACTGATGATCGTGAGTTGTTAGCAGTACTGTTCCTTTGTATCTTTCAACTCCCTCATTCACAGCAGATATACTCTCGAGATCCAGGTGATTAGTAGGTCCATCGAGCATAATGACGTTTGGCTCAGCAAGCATCATTCTGGATAGCATACAGCGAACTTTCTCTCCACCAGATAGAACATCTGTCATTTTTAGAGCATCATCTCCAGAAAATAACATCTTACCTAAAAAGCCTCTAACATAGGTTTCATTAGGATCTTTAGAGAAGCCTCTTAGCCATTCAACTAAGTTTTCCTTCCCATCAAAGTACTTATCATTATTATGTGGAAAGTAGGCCATATTGGTTGTGATGCCCCAAGTATAAGTACCTGCGTCTGGCTCCATTTCACCTGCAAGAATGGAGAATAGAGTTGAGATGGATAGGTCATTTTCACTTAAAAAAACGACCTTATCGAATTTATTAACCGTAAATATCACGTTATCTAGAATTTTAATGCCATCTATTGTTTTTGATATCCCATCTACTCTTAAGATATCTTTACCGGCCTCTCTTTCTTCCTCAAAGTGAATAAAGGGGTACTTTCTTGTGGATGCTGGGAGGTCATGTAGCTCTAGTTTATCAAGTTGTTTTTGCCTTGATGTTGCTTGAGAAGATTTTGAGGCATTGGCACTAAATCTCTGGATGAATGCCTTAAGTTCTTTTGCTTTGTCTTCAGTCTTCTTCTTTTGGTCCATTCTAAGTCTTTGCGCCAACTCACTTGAAGTTTTCCAAAACTCATAGTTACCTGCATAAATGGTAATCTTTTTAAAGTCGAGATCTGCAATATGAGTACAGACTTTATTTAAAAAGTGCCTATCATGGGAAACCACAATAACAGTATTTTCAAAGTGGAGTAGGAAGTGCTCTAACCACTTAATTGCTTTAATATCTAGATGGTTTGTAGGCTCATCTAGTAAAAGTATGTCAGGTTTTCCAAATAAGGATTGTCCTAGAAGTACTTTTACTTTATCTGAACCCTTCATATCACTCATGAGCTTATTATGAGTGCTTTCCCCAAGACCAAGTCCTGAAAGCATAATCGCCGCATCAGATTCGGCTTCCCAGCCATTCATCTCCCCAAATTCTGCTTCAAGATCAGCAGATTTTAGGCCATCTTCTTCTGTGAAATCTTCTTTTGCATACAGGCCTTCTTTCTCTTGCATAATATTATAAAGTCTTTCATTACCCATTAGAACCGTTTGAAGGACTGTGAACTCATCAAATTTAAAGTGATCTTGCTTTAGGACTGAAAGACGTTCACCTGGAGTTATATCAACAGATCCAGTGTTAGGTTCTAAGTCTCCTGAGAGTATTTTAACAAAAGTAGATTTTCCGGCCCCATTTGCTCCAATTAAACCATAGCAATTTCCAGGGATGAATTTGATTGAGACGTCATCGAAGAGTTTTTTTCCACCAAAACTTAGGCTTATATTGTGAGTACTGAGCATAAAAATTTCCTTTTGTATGGCAAGTTATATAGCTGAATTTAGCGGATTTGAAAAGTTTTAACTCATGATGTTTAAACTTCTTTAATTATCTCTAAGTAAATTTGATTTATTCCAATCTATTTTACATAATAGCTTTATGCAGAAATCTATCTTTTTATTCATTATATCGTTACTTCCTCTTTCTTATGGGCATGGTTATGAGTTATCTGAGCGAGCTCTATTCACAGGTGAGCAGCTTTGGAGTTCATACCATATAGACTCGTGTCAATCAGCTAACAGGTCCGGTTTTAAAGTCTGTAAGGATAGATCTCCATCTTTTGTACAACCTCCCTCTCGGGGTGCAGGTGGCTGGGAAGGTAAGTGTGGTCAAACTTTCGGGGCCAATGCTCTTTATACTATTTGTCAGCAAAAGGTAGATCCAGACGTATACTTTGAGAAGTACTTTCGGGATCTAACTCCTGGAGTGAGACCTGGAACTCTTGTTAAGGGCCTAAATAAGATTTTTTCTAAGAACTCTTGTCTTGAAGGCACCAATAAGTGGAGTAAGGAATCTTATAGAGATGAACTAGACTATATCACTGCTATCAAAAGTCGGCTTATTCCGAACTATAGTGCAAAAAACCTGATCACACTAAATAGAGATGGCCTCGAGTTTAAGCGAAATCCTGTTGCCGCCCTGATTGAGAACCCAGGCGGAAATTACCTTCACTGGGTAATGATAGTAGATATTATTTCTAGACCCAACTCTTGTGAGTTGATTGTGAATCATTGGGATAATCAATATAAAGTACCATGTGATATTTTTTCTGAGTGGTCATATAATGTTGGTAAGTCCTATCCCGTTATCTTGAATTCCTATACATTGATAAGCTTATAAGTTATCCTTTTATGATGTTTGAATGGAATATAGATCCCGAAATTTTTAATATTACTCTAATGGGCTTCAACCTTGCTCCTAGATACTATGGACTTGCATTCGTGCTTGGTTTTTTCTTAGGAGAGAAGTACGTCGGAAGCTATCTACTTAAGAATGGATATACAAAGAAAGATGTCTCTTCACTTTTTACCCATATGCTTCTTGGTTGTATTATTGGTGCACGGCTTGGTCATTGTCTTTTCTACGAGCCAAGTTACTACCTTTCAAACCCTATGCTTATTCTTAAAGTTTGGGAGGGTGGTTTAGCATCTCATGGTGGATTTTTGGGGGTCATGTTTACGGTATGGCTCTTTAATCGAAATGTTAAAAAGATAAATTATATTTGGTTGCTTGATCTTGTTGCAGCTCCTTCATTAATAACTGGTTCATATATCCGTATTGGTAATCTTATGAACTCAGAAATTCTCGGCAAACCTACAGATGGTACGTGGGGGATGATTTTCAGTCGGGTAGATAGTATACCTAGGCACCCTGCCCAGTTATATGAGGCGGTTGGGTACTTCACCATTTCATTAGTTGTCTTTTATCTTTATTCTCGCTTCCATAAGACATGGCCTCGTGGACGCTTTATAGGCTTAATTCTTATGTGTGGGATGAGCTGGAGATTCTTTACAGAATTCTTTAAAGAGAATCAGGTAGCGTTTGAGCAAGGAATGGCACTAAATATGGGGCAACTTCTTAGTGTGGCGATGGCGTTAATTGGATTCGGAATTATCCTTGCACCGATATTAAAAAGCAAAAAATAAACAGTAATCTTAGCTTGTTGTTCTAAATATTGCGTAGAAGTGACAAGCTGAACCTAAGATAACAAAGATATGCCATATTCCATGGTGATATGGAATTTTTCTGTATAGATAAAAGATAACTCCAATTCCATACATTACTCCACCATATACTAGAAATTTGAAGGATAAGTCGGGAATTAGGTCTAGGAACTGAGATTTGGCGCCAAAGCACATAAATCCAAATGCTAGGTATAGTGCCACAGAGAAATACTGGTTCTTATATTTCGATAAAAACTTATAAACAACACCTACGATGGCCACAGTCCATACTAGAGCTAGAAAGTAGTATTTCAACGGCTCCTCCATATTAACAATAACAAAAGGTGTATAGCATCCGGCCATAAATATATAGATACAAGCATGGTCAATTTTTTTAAAAAGGTCTTTAATCTTATCACTTTTACAGTTGTGATAAATTGATGATGCTCCATAAATGAGCACTACTGTGAGGCCATAAACTATATAAGAGATCATATGAGATAGGGGCTCATTAGTAGATTTGAGCAATAATAGTATAGTAGCAACAACTCCAAACAAGACACCTGGTAAGTGAGTGATCACATTAACAAGCTCTTCATTTTTTCGTGTTTCAATATAAATAGAATTCATATAAATACTCTAACATACTAATTCATATGTTGTTTTTGTTTTCAGTTTATCCCCAATATTATGAATATTTTACATGACTAAAGCATAGATATTGTTGCGCACCGAGATATGTGAGATTAATGATCCACTACTAATTAACATAAAAAACAGGAATCTTTTTATGAGAAAATTTGTATCCCTAACACTCTCAATGGCTTTTGCCGTGTCACCTCTAGCTCAAGCAGAGTTGCCCCTCTGGTCATATGATGCAGGTCCTGACCCTCAAACAGAGATGGGTAGAGAGTTAATTGATATTACAGCTAGTATTCCAGATATGCCTTCTATTTCAAGAGAGATTGTAGGTAGAAAGCAAAAGTTTAGACCAGCTTTCGGCCCTATTCCTTGGAGAATGTTACAAGAGAAGAACGCCGTAAAGATACTTTTTATGGGACAAGACGGTACTCATATAGCTGAGGCCGCCGGTAGACCAGCAACTGCAGGTTTCGGTGGTAGAGCACAAGACTTTGCCAATTACTTTGGAGTAAATGAAGGTGCTGCCTTCTTAAATGCTTATTCATTCACGATTAAGGGTCAGTATGGAGTTTATAATACTCCTTATATAGTGACTAAAGGTGATAAATCAAAAGTTCAAATGGCCAACTATGTAGACAATAACTTTTGGGCGATATCAAATAATCTTGAATCTCCAATCGTTAAGTGGAGAAATAATCTTGTAGATTGGATTATTAGAAATAATAAAGATTCCATGAAGCTTATTGTTCTTTTTGGTGGTGCTGCAAGAGACGCTGTTGCTACATATGCTCGATCAAAAGGGGCCACAGTAGGAACTAGAAATGATAAGAAACTAGATCAAATTCAAATTGCTGAAACTAAAATTGAGTATGCTGGTGGTAATAATACTTTTCCAAGTCTTGTTGGAAAAGATGGCCGTGACTTATATGAAAAAATGCTAGGAAGAAAGCTAGATTACACAAAATCTAAAGATCAGAAAGCAGTTGTTTCACATCTTAAGGCCAACCTTGATGAATATTTAAAAGAAATGGTTTTTACAAAAGGTGGAGAACATAAGAATGGAATGTTAAACCCTGCCCAGCTAGGGGGTTATGATCTTGATAGAATGAACGTTAATGGTGTTACCACAAGATCTTTAAAAGGATTAATGTTAGACGATGGAACAATTATCGAAAATGATATTATTGTTGTTTCATTGCCGCATCCTTCTAGTCTTTCTCGAACAGTTATGGATGCTGGTTCATATGCTGAAGGTTTAATTGCCGCTTCTAAAAGAGTTATGAGAGATGTAAAGAAGTTAGAAAAATATGCAAAAGATGGATGGGAAATTGAAGCTGATCCACGAAAAGTAAATTTTTATGCTAAAGGTGAGAATTACCAATATGGTAGATCAGATATCGGTCCAGAGTTTTATGACTTTGGTACACCAGCAAATAGAATGGTTTCTAAGTCTACCGCTAAGCGTATGAGTGTAAACGCAAACGTTGTTATTATCGGAACAAGAGATAATGGTAAATTTTCTAAATCAGCGATCAAAGAGATGACTAATGCTAGAGCAGCTTTTGGAATAGAGGAAGATCAACTATTTATTGCTAGACCTTCTGCTAAAAAATCTCGCTATGTATTCGATGCTGGTCCAGGAGCTGAGATGGCAAAGTTAATGATTACAAGCTTAGACTTTGATTCAATTTATACAGAGAAATCAGAAGTTAGTTGTGAAGATGAAGATGGTAAAGTGACTTCAAGAGCTGAAGTTTCTTTAGTGGATAATATCTCTGAAGTTAACTGTGCCGACTCAGAAGAGAAAACTGTCCGTCAGATGTCTTTTGATAAAGATGGTATCGATGCTTATAATATCAAAACTCATCCAAGTGTTTCAGACTTTGGTCATTACCGTGGAAAATTTGATAATGCTAAGGTTCTTATCTTAGCGGACCCACATGGTGTTGATGACCTAGTTACGGCCCGTGCATTAACAGGTTCTAGAGGTCAATACTTGCAAAGTGCGATGGATGCTTTAAATATTGCTGATGATTACCTTGTTTTAAAAACGGTCCCATTTGGAATGGATGGGGCAAATGAGAAAGAGTGGGATGCTGTTTTATCCCAAACAGAAGAATATAGAGAGAATATGATTAATACTGTTCTTGATAAAGGAAATACAAAACTTATTATTGCTGACGGTGCGAGTGCAGCTAAATCCATTAAGAGAATTGTTGGAGATAGAAAGATAAAAGTTGTTACCATCTCTAGAGGTAATCTTGCTAGCTCAGGTATTACAGATGTAGTTGCCGAGATTAAAAGTAGAAATATCTTCTCTGTTAGTGGTGAATTTAAAGCACGAATGGAAAATATCCCTAGATCTCACCTAAGTTTTTACTCAAGAATCTGGGAAGGTACTTCTGGTGATAGAGTAATCACATCTGATGGAATTAAATATAAAGGATTGGCATTTGCAGAGGTTGTTCCAAGTTGGGCATACAAGCAAGAGCTTAAAATGAGTAGTTCACAAAAATCTGGTGTTAGTAAGTTAATAGAAGTTCTAGAATCTAATGGTCTTCCACTACCTTACGAATCTATTCCAAAGTATCTTAAAAGAATAGAAAATGCAGATAAAGCTTTGATTCTAAATATAGAAAATATGATTGAACTAAATAATAATTCTAATGACGCGGCTTAATAAGTCGCGTCTTTAGACGTTATTTACATAAATCCCTCGATATCATCGCGTTACCTATTAGCTGAACTTATGGGTGTCATTATTTTTACTTAAAAAAAACTTTGCAATATCGTATTCATCTTGTCAGAATATTCTCAACTTATAAAAAGGAATGTTATGACAAAATTATTAGCAAGCGTTTTAGTCTTATTATTTTCACTTTCAGCATTTAGTAGTGGTTCAAACGCAAAAAGAACAACTCTGTCTGTTATGACTTATAACCTTGAAAATCTTTTTGATACCAAACACGACAAAGGTAAAAAAGATTGGACGTACCTTCCTTTAAAAGTAAAGAATTCATCAGCTGAAGTACAAGCTTACTGTAATGGCCTTTCTAACGAATACTACAAGAAATCATGCCTTGGTCTTGACTGGTCAAACTCAGTTCTAAGAAAAAAAATTAAAAATATGGCAAAAGTTATTCTTTCTTATAACAAAGGAAAGGGAGCTGATATCCTTGTATTTCAAGAAGTAGAAAATCTTAATGTTTTAAAAATGCTTGTCTCTAAAGGTTTAAAAAGCAAGGGCTACTCATATATCACTTTATTTGATGGCCCCGACTCCAGAGGGATTGATGTTGGTATGATTTCAAAGTATCCAGTTAAATCTC
The DNA here is from genome assembly GCA_913058265.1 of uncultured Oligoflexia bacterium. Classification (GTDB taxonomy): domain Bacteria; phylum Bdellovibrionota; class Bacteriovoracia; order Bacteriovoracales; family Bacteriovoracaceae. The sequence continues at coordinate 28,341 of CAJXPQ010000001.1, read as the reverse complement.
AGAAATATCATACAATCAATCTTGCTCCTCATAGTACTAGAAGTACTAGAGGTATTCTTGAAGTAAATTATAAAGTTGGTCGTAAGTCAGTTACTGTTTTTGGTAATCATTGGCCAAGTCAGGCAAATCCAGATGAAGCTAGAGTAATTGCTTCAAACGTATTAAAAGAAGCCACTGCAAAATCAAAATCAGATCTAGTTATTGCAACAGGTGATTTTAATACTTCTTCTGATGATGCCCTTAATGGTATTACTCTTAACGTTCTTCCTATTTATGAGGACGTTGAAGTTCAAGGGCGTCGCATGAGTAATGTTGTTGTTGATGGGACTCACTGGTGGAGAGGTAACTGGGAATCACTAGATAAGATTTTTGTTGCTAAAAAATCACTAACTAAAAAAGGCATAAGTGTTAATTATAGTGCCTTCGATATTGTCTATCTTCCATTTATGGTTAAAGACTTAGAGTGGCAAGATACAGACACTGGAAACACCAATATCTCAGAAAATATTCCTGCTAGATTCGATCCATTAACAGGTTCTGGTTTCTCTGATCACCTTCCAGTTGCTGTAGAATTTAAATTATAATTATGCGTTCATTCTTTCTATCCTTAACTCTGATTTCTAATGTCGCCTGCGCAACTATGCAGGCTGATTATCCCACTCATTGGTGGGAGCAAATACCTGAAACTCAAAGGCAGGGTAGCTGGGAGATACTTCCTCATGAGGCCAAAAATGGAGAGTTGATTCTCTCAAAACGTAACGAGCTTGGTGTTTTTAGTAATCTTGCATACGCTCCGTTTAAATTAGATGGTATCCACTATAACTCTGTGGAAGCACTTTGGCAGATGATGAAGTATCCAGATTTTTCAGATACTAATGATGTTCGTATGGACTTTGCTAGTGAATTTCCTTTTACTCGTGAACAAGTATACCTTTTGTCTGGTTTTGAATCCAAGAGAGCTGGTGACGCCGCAAATGTTATAAATAAAAAGTATGATTTAAAGAGTATTATAAGTTACCAGAAAAAAACATTTGATTATAAAGATCACGCCGTTGGATCCGAGTATCATTACCAAATTATGAAGCGAGCAATACTTGCTAAAGTGATGGCGGATAAAAACATGCTAAGACTTCTAAACCAAACAAAAGGCTTAAAGCTTATGCCAGATCATAAGCAAGGTGCGAATAAACCAAAGTCATACTTCTATCATAAAATTTTGATGGATATCCGTGATTCTAAAATCGATTAAATAGTATGCTGAAAATGATCAAGTAAAGCCCTGTCAGCATAATCGTTATATCTCTAGATAAAAGATAAAATTGATTTCTTTTAAAGATAATTTTAGTGCTTGGTGGCTTACCCATCTCTTTGGTTAACTCATTTGTAACTCTTGTTTTTAGCTTTTGCTTTCTATGGTGATCGTTGAAGACTAACAACTTAACTAAGACGAGTACAATCAAAAACAAATATTGTGTATGTGGAATCTCAGGTAGATATGTTACACATGCAGTAAATGGGGCGATTATAAAAACAACAGCAGTCAAAATGTACAAGTATTGGTTTTTTAAATATAGATAAATCGTTTTCATAAGATATTTAATCAGATTATTTAATAGAAGACTATATATTTAAGTATAATTACTCTGCTATAGCACTGCCGTTATGATACCCCTTAAATGCTTCTTTCGTCTCTTCTGTTTATTCCTTAAGATTTGTATCGGAGATACTCGCCTTATCTTGGTCAGCAAATGCATAGACTTCTTTTAAAGATTGTTTTAGAAGATTCACCTTGGAGCAGTATTCTGTTTCTTCTTTAAAATAACTCATATTATTTTAAAATCCGGGTTTTCCATTTCATCTTGTAGCTTATTTAATTTTTCCTTAGCACTTTTAACGCTGCTAATATTCTGGTCAAGGTAACTTGAGAGGTAGCCATAGTATTTTTGAGCCTTAGTTAGAGCTGTTAGTTTTTCAGAGAATTGTGATTTAAAAGTATCATATCATTCTGGAGCATCATATATAGTCCCGTAAAGATTTGAACAAGTAAATTTTCGAATATTTCTATCTGTTATCTCATAATTGTCTAGATACAGAAAATCCTGAGCATTCTTTTGTAGTTGCTAGAGACCTAAATATCGCCATAAAGTCCTCGGATACACCATCTAGATAGCTTGCTTGGGAGTAGCTTAATTTTTTTTGTGGCCAGGAGGTGTAAGGCTGAGCTTTATTACAGCTACTAAGGTGTTTATCGATAGTACTTTCAGGTTCATCAAGATTAGAGGTAGCATTCGCCTTTCTATCATCATCGCAAAATACAAACCATTCAACAACTTTTATATTACCGTTAGGGTATGTACTTGCGCGGTCTACTGATATCAAAGTACTCAAAAGCTTTATAGTCTTGTTATTAATAAAATCATCGAAGTCATCATTGACATAGGTACTTGAGATAATATTAAATCTCATAAAGTTTGAGGTCTTCTTCGTTTTAGATGCAGCGATAAATTGAACTAAACACTCTTTTTTCGTTTTAGTGTTATGGATATATCTAAATAATTTCTTGCTGTAATTTTAACATTTAGGCCAGGTATATGAAGCTCACAGTTTTTAATTATCGCTGTTTCAGGTCGACTTGCTACTTGTGAAGCTTTGACATTTAAAAATGCCAGTTCCTTGTGAATGATTTTTTATTATAATCTTTCTTATAGTTCTTGAAGAGTCTCTTAACAAAAGATTGATATGAACTTACAAGGTTACCTTTAACTATTTCTTTAAGTTCTTATTTTGCTGAAAACTGCTCTATAGCGATAGCGATAGCGATAGCGTTTGATGAAACACTAAATAACAGTATATACATTAAAATCATTCGGTTAATACTTCTTCCTTTGAGAGTTTACTTTTCTTATTAACTCCTATGAATTATTATATCAGACTTATGCAATTTTTTTATATTGTAAAAACATCTTCTATTTAGTTTGAGGTTCCTAAGTGCTTAATATTTCGAATATTTCAAAGATCCAAGGGGGAGAAGCCCTATATAATAATGTCACCTTTCAGATAAATCCGGGGGAAAAGGTTGGTCTTGTAGGACCTAATGGCGCAGGTAAAACGACACTCTTTAGAATTATTATCGGTGAAGAGAGACCAGATCAGGGACAAGTAAGTCTACCTGACGGTGTTCGTCTTGCTTATTTCTCTCAAAATGTAGGGGAAATGGCCGGTAAAACAGCTATTCAGGAAGTTATTGAAGGAGATGAGAAAGTCTCTCAGATGCAATCGAAACTTAGGAAGTATGAAGAACAATTATGTGATCCAAATATGGATCCTGACGAAATGAATAAAGTCCTTATGAAGATGGGAGACGTTCAGACAGAGTTTGAAAAAGTTGGTGGATATGATTTAGAATCAAGGGCGGAAGAAGTTTTGACTGGCCTCGGTATTGCGCCATCTGATCACACCAAAATGGTACAAGACTTTAGTGGTGGATGGAAGATGAGAATTGCACTAGCTAAAGTTCTTGTTATGTCTCCTGACGTTATTCTTATGGATGAGCCTACAAACTATTTAGATATTGAAACTATTCTTTGGCTTGAGGAATGGTTGCGTAATTTTAAGGGTGCATTCTTCATGACAACTCATGATAGAGATTTTATGAATAATGTTTGTACAAAGATTCTTGATCTTAGCTATAAGAAAGCCACCATGTATTCAGGTAATTATGATTTTTATATTAAAGAAAAAGATATCCGCCTAGAACAAGTCAAAGCTGAATATTCTCGTCAGCAAGATATGTTGGCGAAGGAAGAAGATTTTATTGCTAAATTTAAGGCCCGTGCCTCACATGCTGCCCAGGTGCAATCTAGGGTTAAAAAACTTGAAAAGATAGTCAGAGTTGAGCTACCCCCAGATGATCAAACAATTAGCTTTGAATTTACGAACCCTCCTCGAGGTGGAGATGATGTAATTATTGCTGAAGGAATTTCTAAGACTTGGAAAAACTCTAAGGGTGAAGAAAATGAAATTTTCACTAAACTTTCCTGTCTAATAAAAAGACTAGAGCGCATTGCTGTTGTTGGAGTCAATGGTGCTGGTAAATCGACACTACTAAAAGTTTTGACTCAGAATACTGAGGCAAGTTCAGGAGTTGTCAGAATTGGACCTTCTATAAAAATTGGATACTTTAGTCAGTTTTCATTAGATGTCTTAAAGCCTGATGAGTCTATTTTTGATCTCATACGTGGAGAGTTACCTCTGGCCAGTGATGGACATATAAGAAATTTGCTTGCAGCGTTTATGTTTCGTGGTGATGATGTTCATAAAAAAGTTAAATACCTATCTGGAGGAGAGAAATCTCGCCTAATCATGGCAAAGCTTTTATCTCAAAACAATAACTGCCTTGTCTTAGATGAGCCTACCAATCACCTCGACATAAAATCTCGTGAAATTTTACTAGAAGCTCTTCAGGGTTTTGATGGGACTTTAATATTTGTAAGCCATGATAGATACTTCTTGCATGCGCTTACAGAGAAAGTATTGGAAGTTGATAAAGGACATATACATTTATACCCTGGTAATTATCAATATTATCTAGATAAGAAAGCTACGCTTTAATCTCACTTTTAAACCAAGGTAGATAATTTGTTTTATAGTTTTCGTCTTGAACGATTTCTAACCCGCAACCAAGTGGTTGATTCATTGATGGACTTGTAACACGAACAATCTTTGCCTTTAAGGGAATCGGATTGTCGGCCATAAGCTTAACATCAATAATAGAATTCAATGGCAGCTTCTTTATGAGGGAAGCATCTGCGATCTTTGCAAAAACACCTGTAACAGAAACATTTACTGTGTCGGAATAGACATCGAGAATATCTGAATTGAGTTGAACCTGTTTCTCAAGAGAATATCTTTTGGGTGTCAGCCACCATCTAAGCTCAGGATTATAGATAACGGCTTTTATTTCAGTATTGTATAAAGGCTTGAGAGAGAGTCCAAATAATACGAAGCTCATTGCCACTTGGATCACTGTGTAGTCTGTTCCGTAAAGCCCAACAATTGCGTTGTTTGAAAAAATAACCAAAAGTAGAATAGGGATAACCTTGTAGACATATTTGTGTAGAGTAAAGGTTAGTATGGCCGAAGCGATTAAAGTCACCATAGTTAAAATATTCATAGGCGTAAGCATGGAGAATAGCTTTTCCATATCGCTAAATGGTATCTGGTAGAGGTGCATAATTTGAATGGGAAAGCTCAGTGCAATCCCAAGGGCAAGTATAGGGTATAGTTTTAAATACAACGGTTTATCTAGCATCATTCTTTCCTTTGTGAAAAGCATAGCAGTAACTTTTAATATTCATTACATATTTTCTTGCTTCATTTAAGTTCTTATCAAAAAGCCAATTATCTTCATTTTTAATTATAGACTTCTTTACTCTAAAAGCACCAGAATTATAGCTCGCCAATAATATATCAAGCTTTGGTATATCTTGAGGAAACGCCTTAGAAAGTATCGCCTGCTTATCCGGTGTCGACCAATATTTTTTTAAATATTCAAGATAGATTATTCCACCCTCAATTGATCGATCAGGATTAAGACGCCAATCATTCTTATGATTAATCTCTTTTGTCAGTAGCTTTGTTTTTAATTTATAAAAGGGTGTCTTTTCAAATTTTGGGTAGATATTCCAGTCTTTTCTAAATCTCTGTATTTCTCTGTGGGCGACAGGAGTGACTTGAGTTAGACCCAGTGCCTTTGCGTAGCTTAAAGCATGGGACTTGAATCCTGACTCCTGCGCTATTAAAGCAGCAATAAGCGAGGGATTATGATCATACTTTTTAGCAATAGTTATAATTTTGTCTTCAAGTTTCTGGTTTACATTAAAAGGTGCAATATTTAAATCTGTTATCTTTAAGTTTCTTATGCACTCAGGAACTTTTAACGAGTGAACTATAGGCTTTTCTGAACCATTTGGGTAATACACAAATGCCACTTTGTTTATATGCCCTGGTAGAAGAGATAAATTTTTAAAACTTATCTCAACGGGCTCATCCTTGTTGTTGGGAACTTTTATATCTTCTGACTTGAACCATCTGTTCAGTCTCTTATTATTATAAATGATTTCATATCGAAAATTATTAAGATCAAAATTTGGGTCAAATATTTTAAGTTTTAGGTTATAAGGAGAATTATAATACTGTCTTTCAGGAGTAGTTTTAATATGAATATCTTTGTGCTGAAAATTCTTATCTACCACAAAGTTCTCACTTATAAGAATATCTCCTCCAAATGGAGTCGTTGGGCCAGCACAAGAGGCCATGATAAGAGAATGTAGGAGGAACACTAGAGACTTCATACATTCATATTTTACCTTATTTTGAACTTTTAATCTTAAAATAGGTATTTTTTCCTTAAAAACCGTTGAAATTTATCAATTTTAACTAGTTATATGGCCTTTAGGTAATCTGGGTTATAGAGTGAAAATCAATATTAACCACTATTAACGACAAGTAATATTGCTAGGTGACTATGCTATGTATCAGAAATTTAACACTTTTACTTTTTATGACCATTTCGAGCTTTTCTGGCCATGTTCTTGGCTCTGAAGACATCTTAGCAAATAGTCCATTTGGCAAAAGTAAGAACTATTTTAAAGATCAAAATAAGAAAGAAATTAATATTGATGGTGTTATAGAAAATATAAAAAAATCAATTAGAGCGCGCTCTAATATTGTAAACTTTGATATTACTGACGGTGATTATAAGATCTCAGTCTCTATGTATACTATTAATTGGTTAAAACGTGCTAACCTGTTTGATTGCTCTAACGGTGACATTGTTAATTTAGTCGCAAAGCCTTTTAAGTATATTGGCAAAGATAATCATATTGGCAAAATATTAATTAAGAATAAGGCCACTAAGTTCACTTGTAAGAACTCAATCCAGAAAATTGAAGATAATGATTAAAAGATCTAAGGGAGATATTAGTAGGCATCGAATTCTTACCGCCTCTCTAGATTTATTTTCGGAACAAGGTTTCGCTAGAACTTCTGTGCAAGAAATTGCAGATCGATGCAATATTTCCCAGACCACAGTTTTTTATCACTTTAAAAACAAAAAAAAATTATTTGAAAGCCTATTATCACAAGTTATCCTGAATAATAGAGAATACTTTGCTTTAAACTTAAGAGAAGCAGATGGTCTAACAGAGTTTGAAAAGCTCGTGTTTTTACTTGAGTCGAACATCAATTGGGCGATGAAATACCCAAAGGATGCACAGGTTTTAATTATGCTATTTAACTTCGCGACATCAGATTCTGATTTCAAAAAGCTTGCGACTGGGACAATTGATAATGGTCGTGCTTTAGTCTTTGATGCGCTGGTATTAATCAACGAGGAAAGACAGATTGCACAAACATTTAGTCTGGTGGAATTGTCAGTAATAGTTCAGCAATATGTCAATGGAGTTATTTTCCAAATTCTTGCAAGAGAGGATAGGTCTGAGGTCCATAATAATTTCAAGAATACGATAAAAAACTATTTAAATATTTTGATTTATAAATAAGGGGGCCTTATGAGCAGTATAAACAATGATGTTAAAGATTATTATGGTAAAGAGTTGCAGTCATCCTCTGACTTGAAGACTAATGCCTGTTGTACTTTAGTTGCACCACCAACTCATATTATGAATGCCCTTCGCAATGTACATGATACTGTTCAGGCGAAGTACTATGGTTGTGGTCTTACTATTCCTGATAAGTTGAGCGGTCTTAGAGTTCTTGATCTTGGCTCAGGATCTGGTCGAGATTGTTATATAGCAGCTCAGCTTGTTGGTGAAAGTGGTAGTATTGTTGGTGTGGATATGACTGCAGAACAATTACAGGTTGCTAATGATTATATTGATCATCATGCAGATACTTTTGGATTTAAGAATGTAACTTTTCTTGAAGGAAATATTGAGAAGCTTGATCATCTTGCCCTGGAGCCAAACTCATTTGATCTTATAATTTCAAATTGTGTTATTAATCTCGCAGAAGATAAGTTAAAAGTTTTGAAGGATGCTTATTCTCTTCTTAAGTCTGGTGGAGAGATGTTCTTCTCCGATGTATATTCAGATAGAAGAATATCAAAAGAGCTTCAGGAAGATAAAGTCTTATGGGGTGAATGTTTAAGTGGCGCACTTTATTGGAATGATTTCTTGAGACTATCTGTTGATGCAGGTTTTTTGGATCCAAGAGCATTTGAAGATAAACCTATCACTGTTGAGAATACAGAGCTTCAAGATAAGCTTGGTGACATAAAGTTCTTCTCTGTTACATACAGACTATTTAAAATGGATAATCTTGAATCATCCTGTGAAGATTATGGACAAGCAGTTTGCTATAATGGAAATATTGAAGAGTCTGTTCATGGATTTAAACTTGATTCACATCACTATTTCCCTAAGGGCCGTATCATGCCTGTATGTGGAAATACTTCATTGATGTTATCTGACTCTCGTTATAAAGATAGTTTCGATTTTTATGGTGATATGAATACACACCATGGTATTTTTGAGGGTTGCGGTGAAAATTCTCCTTTTGCAGCACAGAATTTGAATGGAGACCTTGCTTGTTGCTAAGGCTAAGCAGTAATGACGGACATAGGACAAAAATAGAGGCATGATGACTAAATTTAATAACAAAACATTAACTGCTAAGAAAGAACCTAGGGCCTTTGTAAGTTTAAAAAGCCTAAAGACCTTATGGTTTAATACCGGAACACAATGTAATCTTGCTTGTGGAAATTGTTATATTGAATCAAGTCCACAAAATGATCGTCTGATATATTTAACCCAAAATGACATTACTCCATTTTTAGCAGAACTTACTCCTGATACTGACTTGATTGCTTTTACAGGTGGTGAGCCATTCATTAACCCAAATATGATTTCTCTGCTAGAATCTTCACTGGAAACAGGTAGAGATGTGTTGGTTTTAACAAATGCTTTTAATATATTAAAACGTCACCATAATAGTTTATTATCTTTAAAAGAGAGCTATCATCATAAGCTGCACTTAAGAATATCTCTCGATCATCATACAAAAATCGTTCATGAGAAAGAGAGAGGGGTAAATACATTTGATAAAACATTAGTCGAAATAAAGTGGCTCTTTGATAATGGCTTTAATATTTCTATTGCGGGAAGAAGCCTATCTGAAGAATCAATAGCAGACTCAAAACAGCAGTACTCAGTGCTTTTGATTAAAAATAATGTTAATATCAATCTCCATGAAAAACTAGTCATTTTTCCTGAGATGATTTCAGGTGAAGATGTCCCGGAGATCACCACTGCATGTTGGGATATATTAAGTAAAAGCCCAGACGATCAGATGTGTGCTTCTGAAAGAATGATTGTTCGTAGAAAGGGCTCTGAAGCTGCAGTCGTTCTACCTTGTACTCTACTTGCATATGATAGAGAGTTTGAATTAGGCGATACTCTTGAATCGAGTGAGAAGGATGTATATCTCAATCATGAGTTCTGTGCCAAATTTTGCGTTCTTGGTGGTGCGAGTTGTTCTTCAACAACATAGATTAGAGTAAAACTTAAGATAAGAATTTTAGCCAAATAAAATATATTGTAAATATTGTGAAAAATGTGAGTCCAACAAATGCAATGTATTTTTCTACACCTTTAGTATGGTGCTCTTCTGAGATATACTTTGAATTCATCGCCTTATAAGTTAAATAGGCGTAAATCGGTGATACAACAAATGATAGAGTTGTTGTAAAATCTACCATCACCTTCATGTCTGAAATAAATAAAAATAAAATTAAAAGTGAACCTGCCCCTGTGACAAGAAGCCATTGGGTATAAGTATTTCTTTCAGTCTTTCTTTCTATCTTATATGCTTCACTGAGTATCCTTGGAAATGCGTCAAGACAAGTCAGGGTCGTGCTAAACATTGTTGCAAATGATGCCACTGCAATAAATATAAAGGCCCATTCACCAAGTATCGAAGTGTACATACCTATAAGTTGAGTGGAAAAGGTGAGTGCTGACCCTGAGAAAATTTGACCCGATCTGTACATAACAAGTGCACCTAAAGTGAGGAAACAGCATGCAAGAATTGCAGTTCCAATATAACCTATATTAAAGTCGAGCATTGAATCTTTTAGAGTCGTCTTGTTTCCCTCATTCTCATTATTTTTTGCTACTGACCAAAGACTGTGCCATATGGGTACATCCATAGGTGCTGGCATCCATCCAATCAAAGCTATTAGGAAAAATATATGTATTTTATTGTCAAAATTAAACGGAACTGCTGGTGTGGTATAAGAATTATTTTCTGTCAGGGCAAGTGCGACAGCTATTAAGGTTGCAACGGTTAGGATGATAACGACAATCTTTATAAGATTATCAAGTACATTAAACTTACCAATAAGTAGAATAATGACAGATACAAGTAACAAGAAGGCACTCATCATAGAAACAGAAAAGTCTAAATTAAATAAGTGTAGTGAGATTCCAGCGGTCACTAGAGTTACTGCTGCTTGAACTGTAAACATAGTAAAAATGGTTAAAATGAAAAAGAGCTTTATTGCATAAGGTCCATTTTGTTGCCACCCATGCAAAAGACTTTTACCTGTTACAGCTGTGTATTTTGGACCTATTTTAAAAAAAGGATACTTAAGGATATTGGCAATGATGACTACCCACAGGAGTTGAAAACCAAAGTCTGCACCAGCTCTTGTGGACTGAACAAGGTGGCTAACACCTATCGCCGCTGCTGCATATAAGAGACCTGGACCTAGAAGTTTAAATATTCTTTGCATTTTTAACCTTTATTAAATTGAATATTTCTAGAAGCTCAGTGTAATTTTCACTTTTGCCATATTTAATTTCTTGATAAAGTCTTATGAAATTAGTTAGTTCTTGTGATTCATGAACTTTCGTTAATGTTACTATTTCCGCTATCGTTCTCACTTCACTCAAGTTCACTTTTAATTTCTTGCCAAGCTTTATTAGTATCTTGTCGACTTTATTTATGTTTTTCTTTCTCGTCTTACCTGTTAGAAAATAGTAGGCCCAAAGGAAGAATACGATTAAAGCAATTCCAGCAATGAAGAATGCTTTGAGGTTAATCTTTAGGGCTTTCGACAGTTTCTTCTGTTCATCTTTATTGTAGTTATCTAGAAGCAAGCTGACTCTGTAGTTTAAAATATCAAGGTACTGTTTACTTCTATATAAATATTTAAAAAAATTGGTATCATTTTCTGCAGCATTTGGTATTAAGGAGGGGCTTAGAAATTCTTGTCCCCCAAGATTGATTCGATCAGGTGCAATAAAGCCTGTTGGATCTACCATATGCCATTTATTGTTATGGTGATATTCAACCCAGGTATGGGCATCATTTGATTTTATTTCATAAAAATTTCCAATATTATTATACTTTCCACCTTGAAACCCATTTACCAGTCTTGTTGGGATTCCATGGCCTCTCAATACTACCCCCATTAAAGATGCAAAGTGGGTGCAGAACCCAATTTTTTTTTCAAGGAAGCTCGCCATAGTTGGCATAGGGCCTGGGGAAAGTGAATAGGAGTACTTGTCACGTAAAATCTTCATTTTAAATTTAGAGATGATACTTTCAGGGTCATCCTTGGGGATATCTTGCATGAATTCTTTTAAAGCATTTGGGGTGAACTCAGGTAATTGTGTTAGTAGTTTAATGTTTTGATTTTTTAGCTTAATTTCTGGGAATGTATTTAAGTTCGAGAATGCCTCAACAAATGATTTTTTCATTTTAGTGTAAGTACGATATTCATTATTAATAGGTATGTGATAGGTGTTTAAGTTTGTCTGTAGGATGTTCTGGACATGATTTAAAAGTATTATATCCTTGTTGAAGTCCTGCTCGTATTTAAGAAATTGTTTTATAGCACCTGTTGATCTTGATTTTAAAACTCTTTGAGGGGCCAGCTCTGCTTTTCGCCAATTATACCCGTCTGTTGCGACCAGCGTTCTTCCACGCCAATAGAGCTTCTCTTGGGAGATCCTTTCTGAGAGTTCGGCATAAAAAGCAAGTTGTGACGATAGCTGAAGACTATTGGTTGTAGAGTTATTCACTTCCTTACTATACCCAATTTTCCCTTGAATCAGATTATTTGCACTTGGTAGAAAATTATTAAACCTTGGAAAAAAAACAAAAAGAAAGACCGTAAGTGTAATTGTTATTAAAAACTGTTTATAATTTTGAAGAACTCCTTGCATGGCTCGCTTAAAATTTAGGTCATCCTGACCTTGAACAATTAGAAGTAGTAGAAAACATGTTATTGAGTAGGTGAGATAGTAAAAGCCGGATGAAAAAAGTGAAAATGCTCCGAACCAAAGAAATAGTAGGTAATTCTCTTCTTTTGTTTTTGATTTATTAATAATAATTTGAGATAAGACAAATGTGCACATAATAGGAACCATCGTTTCTGGAATGATTCTGCGTCCGACTTCATTAAATATAAAGAAAACACTAAAGAAGTTTAGGTAAGCAAAGAACTTATGTGTCTTAAAATAACTTATATAACAGATAATTAATGTATTTAATCCAATATACCATAATGGTAAAAAATCATAAGACAAGTAGAGAGCAGGTAGTAATGTGAGATATCTTGGTGTACTATGCCTCACTAATTTTCTCCATAGATTTCTGGAAATGATTTTGTCCCTTGTTTGATTCAAGCACTGTACTTGGAAGAACTAATCTCCAGCTCTTTCCCTCATTAAAGCATTTAGCAATTAAATAGCTCATGCAAGAAAATCGTAATTCTTTTTCGCCTTCTAATTTATTAAAGTTAATTTCAATAATATCTGTGTTGTAATCGATATGTTTTTTTATGTATAACAGGTCAACTCTTGAAAAAATCTTCCAGTCAATTCTCTTTGAGTTCATTCCTTTTTGATAGGGGACATGTTCCGAAAATTCAGACTCTTGATTTGATGTGGTATTGGTATTCTTATTGGATGTAAAATCTTTTGCAAACGTTTTTATTGGGTATGCATGAAAATCAATTATTTGATTGTAATACCTCCAAACATAGAAGAAGCCACTGCTTCCTGTTGTGAAAAACTTAACTCTATTAAAAGAATAGCGATTTCTCACTATATTTCTAAGACTCATGTACAAAGACTTGGAGTTAGTTTGTACTAATTCTTTTGTTTCAAGCTTTCTATCTACACTTTGTAATTCGACGTTTATATATTTTGCAATACTCTTATGTGTTTTAGTTCCAAGTTTAATATCAATGTGAATTTTATCAATGTAATCACTTTGTACGTCGATACTGTTGAGTTTAATATCTTGAATTATTTTATGAGTATCAAGCATTTTAAGAATAAAGTATGCGATCATTATAAATGATATGAGAAGGCAGAGGTTATTGGTGTAACTCATGGCCATTAAGAACACGGTGAAGTTTATAAATAAGTATTTGAAGCCTGCGCGTGTTGGGATGATATAGACTTGTTTTTTGTTTTGAGTGGCATTTTCGAATTTTTTTATAAAATAATTAAGCCTAAGCATTGGCCAATACTTTTGCCGCCATCTTATGTTCAAAGTCCACATCAGAGTTCTCCGGATGAACTAACCTATGTCCTGCTACGTATTTAAATATATGGTGGACGTCATCTGGTATCACATAGTCTCTGCCAGCTAGGTATGCCCAGGCCTTTGATACATTGACTAGGTCAATGCCACATCTATTACTAAGCGCAATTAAGTCTTTGTTGGTACGGGTAGATTCAAGTAATTTGTAGATAAGCTGATATATTTCATCACTAGTATGAATAGTGTCTAATTCTTTTTGTGACTTTAGTAACTCATCAATGCTTATTATGCTTTCTATATTCGATAGATCAACTTGTAATGTACTTGCCTTCAAAAGCTCAATAGTTACAGCTTCGTTTGTATGGCCCATTTTAATTTTCATGGAAAACCGATCTAACTGTGACTCAGGCAGGTTAAATGTGCCAACCTGCATCTGGGGGTTCTGAGTGGCCATAACAGTGAAGTGCTTAGGAAGTTCATAAGTGGTTCCATCAATTGTAATCTGTCTTTCCTCCATCGCCTGCAAAAGTGCACTCTGTGTCTTTGGCGGAGCACGATTTAATTCATCAGCGAGGATAAGTTCTCCAAACAATGGACCTTTGTGAAGTTCAAAATTTGATGTTTCTTTGTGAAAGATAGAGGTACCGAGAATATCAGCTGGCAGTAGATCATTTGTGAATTGGATACGGGAGACTTCTAGCCCTATTGATTTTCCAATGTATTTTACTAGTGTTGTTTTACCCACACCTGGTGCATCTTCGATGAGAGTATGTCCTCTACTGAGAAGGTTGCAAAGAACAAGCTTAACTTGTTCTTTTTTTCCTTTTAAGAATTGGTCTGAATGCTCAATAATATTTTCAAATTTACTTATATTCATAATATAATCCTAATAGAATTTAGGCCCAGTAGCAATTTGATTAAACTGGTGTGTTTTACTTGACCATTGAGTTTATAGCTGTATCTAGCAGTTTGTATTGTTTGATTTCAAGAGCTTTGTTTGACTTTTTAAAGGCCTTAACATCTTTATCTACTGCCCCATAGCGGAAAGTAACCATCTCTAGGCCCTTCATATTTCCCATAATGGCTTGAACTCTCACTGTATGTTTAAGATGATCATCAACAAAAATGATAGCTTTTGGGTTAATTCCTGTTTTGTTAAGAATTGTTTTAAGCATGATTCCTTTATTCATCCCTGAAGTCATCATTACACCATCCATATAACTAATTGATCTGGCATTTTTAAGTTTTGCAATAATAATATCTTCTTTTGTTAGGTTATACTTTTTAGGATTTTTAACATCAAAAGGCTTATAGGTAGAAGGATACCCATGCTTTGGCCCTATATAGTTTTTAATTTTATAACCATTCTTTTTTAATTCTCTTTGAGTTCCTGCTCTGTATGATGCACCTCTAGAAGTTAAAAGAAATAGTGGATGAGAATTCTTTTGCAATTTATTAACAATTTTTGGAGTTATTTCTTCTGTTGGCATCATTGGTAAAATTTCAAAAAGTACACCTTGAGCGTAAAGTAGACCGTCAAATGTTTTTGCTGCGCAAAAGTCTGGAGATTTTTTTCCTAAACAATTTTTTGATTGCCAATTGAACCATTGGTCACTTCCAATATTACTTTTCATTTTTAGAACAGTATTATCAATATCGAGTACAATTAATACATTTTTAGCACCGTACTTTTTGGCAAGTTTACTGGCCATCTTATCGATGTCCTTAAAGGTATTTGTCTCAAGTGCTGGTCCAGCAAATACGTTTAATGTTAAAAGAAGTAATGTTGCAAGTAATGTTTTCATTTTGATCCTATGTTTTAAAATTTAAATAATAATGAAGTTCCAAAGACGCTGTCTTCTAGGGTTTCTAAGTCGTTGCCCTTATAATACGTTGAGTATATGGATATACCTGCTGACCCACTAAAGAATAAATTTAATCCGTATGTAAACTGGAAGTAAGTGAGGTCGTACGCAAGTATTTTTACGTTCCCGTTAAATTCGTCTTTTTCTATATCGGTTTCATCGGTAACGACTTTGTTAACCCTTAGGTTTGTAAATATTTCTAGTTGTTCAGTAAAGGCGAGAGACCCAGTTGAGCCTAGGTACATGATCTCTGTGGTTTCAGTTGAGCCAAATCCAAATTCAAAGCCTAGTGCTGGGCCTACTGAATTATTGATAACAGCATATTTGAGATAAATAGCAGAAGTGGATATAGGACCAAACTCCATAACATATCCAAAATCTAGATCCTCACTTACACCCAGTCCAAATTTTAGGTGATAAGTTGAATTCGAATTTCCAACGGCCGCAAACATCTTACCTTTTCCATATGATCTCCCAGTCGTTGTTGGACCAAAAGGAGCTAATGCACAGGAAGTAAGTGTTAAAAATATTAATGTTAACGTTAAAAATCTCATAAAAATTCAAATTCTCCATAAATTGGGTAATGATCACTCGCTTTTTTTAATGTGACATAATCATGTCGTGTATAGGCATAACAGTCTTTGGTTCCTTTCTTGAAGAGGATTTTTGCATAGATATTTGGGGTGGGATTTTTTGATTCTTCCTCTCCCGCGCATTCAGCATCGATCCATTCAAAATTGGGGTGAATTATTTTTCCTTTAACAGGCTTAAGTAACTTACTTGTGAAAATATAGTCTAGCATAAAGCGATTTGGGTCTTTTCGGTAGCCACTGGATTCACTCGTGAAATTCATGGCAGACTTCTTGATCCAAGGGGTAGCTTTTTTAATCAAGTTATTTATGACCAGAGATCCTTCGCCGCCAGATTCTGTCGGTGCAACGTTTAGATCGCCAACAGCGATAATGTATTTTTTTTCATTTATGGGGGTTATGCTTTTAAGTTGCACCTTGAAGTCTGTTGAGCCTGTCATGTACCATTCCATAAACCTTAGCTGTTCAGCATTGCGGTAGTCATTGATAGAGAACTTATTGCCAAAATAATAAGATGGTACAGTGTGAAGTAGAAGGACATGAACTTCCTTTGCTTTAAATTCTATCTTCATATGGGTAAAGTTTTTATCAAAAAGAAGCATATCTTCAGGTATTGATTTTCCATCTGCTGTTTTAAATTCACTAAAATCAGCTGAAGAATTAAAGTCCTTCCACTTAAGCTTAGAGATAATTTTTGTAGAGAGTAGTTTTCCGTTTATTAGCATCGCCCCTGTGGAGTATTGTCCTGGCATAGTTCCAAAGTTCAGTTGGTCGGCATGGCTTCTCGCCTCAGCTGAGTTGGCATTTCTGTAATACTCGCCATTAGGACCTATTCTCGCATTCATTCCAGTATTTGCTGGTCCAAAAACCGTAACATTTGGCTTTAAGCCCAGGAGTTTTGCCAATTTATCTAGATTTTCTCCATCAGTCTTAAAGCTGTCATTAGGGACACCTGTTAAATCGTACTGAAGTTCATTTATAGAAAGAATATCGAAATCGTAATTATCTGTAATGGATTTTACATTCTTCACTTGCTCATTGCTTTGATTTAACTTTTGAGAGTCAAGTTCTTTGATATTGTAGTGAAGGACTTTAATCGTATCTGCGTGAGAACTTTGCATAAATATTAGTAGAGAAGAGAGGATCATTAATGTTAATTGTGCCATGCGTCTACTCGTTTTCAAAGGTGAAACAGTGAAAAAACAATATATTTTTCTATGCCAAATTACAATCTAAAATCCTAGGCTTGACGTTTAAAATACACACACTATCTTAGTTAGGTAGCTAATTTAAAGGAGCACTTTATGTTTAAACGATTTGGTCTATTTTTTGCGATGAATATCGCTGTAATTCTAATGGTAAATATTGTTTTATCAATTTTCAATGTTCAGCCTTATTTAACTCAGAATGGAATTAACTATCAATCTTTAATGATCTTCTGCCTTGTCTGGGGTATGGTAGGTTCTTTTATATCACTTTCTTTATCTAAGTGGATGGCCAAGAAGATGATGGGTGTTCAAATCGTTGAAGCTCATGGTCAATATGCAGGCTTGGTGAATACTGTTCACAGACTTGCGAGGTCGGCAAACTTAACAAAAATGCCAGAAGTTGGAATATATGATTCACCTGAAGTTAATGCATTTGCTACAGGTCCTTCAAAATCTAATTCTTTAGTTGCTGTCTCTACAGGTCTACTAAGAAGTATGAGTGATGATGAAGTTGAAGGAGTACTTGCTCATGAGGTCGCTCATGTGGCCAATGGGGACATGGTAACGATGGCACTCGCTCAAGGTGTTATTAATGCCTTTGTTATGTTCTTTGCTAGAATTGCCGCTTTTGCGATTCAGAATGCTTTGAGATCCGATGACGATGAGTCATCAGTTGGTGGTTGGTCTTATTATTTAACGGCGATGGTATTTGATGTGATTTTTGGAATTGTTGGTGCAATGGTTCTAGCTACTTATTCAAGAATTCGAGAGTATAAGGCAGATGCTGGTGGAGCAAAGCTAGCTGGTCGTGATAAAATGATCGCTGCCCTTAAGCGCCTTGAAACTCAATATGAAGGTAACGGTGTCTTTGATACTAAAAATGAAAATATGAATGCATTTAAAATCTCTTCAAGACCTACGGGGATTAGAGCTCTTATGTCGACTCACCCTAAGCTTTCTTTGAGGATTGCTAGGCTTGAGCAATCAAGATAAGGCATAATTAATTGAAAAGCGTTCTCACTTTTTTACTCATTCTTATTTCAGGGCATGCAAAAGCTGATTATACAGCTGAACTGCATGCTTTTGAAGGTGATGGTTGTACTCTCTTTTCTGAGGGGACAAGTGCCAACCCAAATCTTTGGAGACATTGCTGTGATCTACACGATATTCGTTATTGGTTTGGTGGAACTAAGGATGATGAGCTTGAAGCGGATCAAAATCTTAAAAGTTGTGTTGGCGAGGTCGCAGGTACATTTCTCGCCACAGTTATGTATACAGCAATTAGGGCCGGTCACTATTCTCCTATTAAAAATAAATATAAATGGGGTTGGGGTTGGATCAATCGTGAGCCTTGGTTGCCATTGATGCCGTCTGAGAGATCATATATAACTAAACAGATTGATGAGCTAAATCTCAGTCTTGAAGCTCGAGAAAAGCTTCGTGTTGATTATGGATTGTAGATCCGCTTATAGGCTTCGTCGTACTCACTTAAAATATCTTCAACTACTTTCGCAAGCGGTTTAATGTCTTTAATGAATCCACAGATTTGACCGGCTTCTAATTCACCATCTTTGATATCTCCTTCAAGCATTCCAGATTTTGCACGTCCTCGACCTAGATGATTCTCTAGTTCTTGCTTGTTAGCACCTTTGTCTTCGAGCTCTGCAATTTCAGCTTCAAATTTATTCTTGAGAAGCCTTACGGGTACATGCTTTTTTAAACGCAAGAAGGTATCTTCTTCTCCAGATTCAACTAATAGATTTTTGTATGAGTCGTGGGCACTACTTTCAGTGGTCATCATAAAGCGAGTTCCAATTTGAATCGCTTCCGCTCCCATTGTGAGTCCTGCTAGAACTGAAGCTCCAGATGAAAAGCCTCCAGCAGCGATGACGGGAATAGATAATTGTTTCGAAACTTCTGGTATTAGGACTAGGGAAGTTAGCTCTGCTCTACCATTATGACCTCCGGCTTCAAAGCCTTCAATGATAACGGCATTAACTCCGGCGTCTTCACACTTTTTTGCGAGCAAAAAGGAGCTAGTTACATGAATCACATAGCAACCTTTGTTTTGTAAATATTTTGTGAATTTTTTTGGACTTCCCGCACTAGTGATAAATATTTTAATTCCTTCTTCAATAGATATCTCAATTTGCTTCTCAATATCTTTGTAAAGAAGAGGGAGGTTTATTGCCAGAGGTTTTGCGGTAAGACTATTTGCTTTTTGTATTTGTGACCTGAGAAGATCTAGCTTCATGGAACCTGCACCTATGACACCTAGGCAACCTGCATTGGCAGCTGCGGCCGCGAGCTTTGCGCCAGAGACCCAAACCATTCCAGCTTGTATTATTGGGTATTTGATATTGAGCTCAGCGCATAGCTTCGTTTGCTTCATGATAGTTTTCCTTCCTGGTAATCCTTGTAGTTTTTGTCAGTAATTTCTGGCGCGGGTGATCTTTCTAATTGTTGAGTTATACCAGATTCCGTAGTCCCTGTTATTTTTGCTCTGGTAGAGGATTTCTTATTTCCAAATTGATCCCCCATAGACAATTTCCAGCCTGCCGCCACCATGGATTTTCTTATTGAGGAAGAGGCTGAGTAGGTACTCATAATGCATTCCTCATTTGCAAGTTGCTTTAAATCTCTAAACCACTCAGTTGTCCAGAGGTCAGCATTCTTTTTCGGTGAAAAGGCATCCTGATAGATAGCATCGAACTTATGCATAACTGATTTGATATTTAATCTGGCATCACCAATATAGATAATAAGTTCTATATTACCTTTAAGGAGAGTTGCCTTATTTTCGTAAAATATAAATGTTTCTTGATTTTTGTTTTGATAACGATCAATTAATTGGCGATCAATTTCAAAACTTACAAATGTTATAGGTATATCAAACCCCCCTAAAGCTATGCAAGTCTCATCGAAACCGATACCTGTTCCAAAACCAACTTCTAGGATTGCAAGCTCTGATTTATTCTTGACCGCTTGCTCAATTCTACAGCCTTCAATATAATGAAGCTTTGTTTCTGCTTTTGCCCCAGATGCAGAGTGACAGCTTTCATTGTACAAGTGAGAGAATAAAGTCTCACTGCCATCATCTGTAAGAATAATATCGTATTGATTTGCTTTTTTGTTCATTTTGTAAAAAAGTCCTTTAAGGTTTATAATATATCATTATGAATAGAAATTTAGAATTATATAATGCTGCTTATAAGCATATGACCCCAGACTTTATTAGTTCCAATAAGCTTGATGCCCATTTAGAATTAACAAACGATGCACATTTTAGATTTCTAAGTTCTTTTTGTGCACAATTTCCTGAAATCAATTTTTACGGTAAAGATATACTCGAAGTTGGCTGTGGTGCAGGCGGGCTCATTAAATATTTCAATGACAAGAATGCTCTCTATACAGGTTTTGATTTTTCAAATATGGCCATAAGTATTGCCAGGGACTATCAAGGCTTTAGAGCTTTGTCTGGAGAGTATGTGTGTGGAAACGTTTGCTCTGACATTAACCTAGGTAAAACATATGACTTTATCTTTGATTCACATTTGCTCCATTGCCTCACAGGAGAAGATAGGAAAAAGTATTTTGAATTTATTAAAAAGTACTTAGCATCTGATGGCCGCTTCATCTGTGAATCTATGGTTTTTCAAAAAGGCCTTAAATTACCAGTTGGATATAGTTATAATGAATCATCCGAGATCACTAAAGAGGTTAACGGAGGTGATATTCCTATAAGAAAACTTCTAAAGTTCCAAGAATTAGAAAATGAATTTAAAGCTCAAGGTCTTACTATTGATTATTTATATTATCACTCTGAACTTTCTATTAACCCCTTTGTTGAATATAGTGATTATCCTGCGAACTACCTTCCCCATACCGCAAGACTGAGTGTAAGACTCGGCTAACGGCCATGTTTTCTTTATTTTCATTTTCCTAATAGCAACGTAAAATATGGTAACTATTAAATTAATTTAAAGGGGTTTTAACAATGTCACATCCATGGTTTTCAAGTTATCCAGATCAAGTTCCACACGAAATTGATATTAATGAATACAAAAGTGTTGTTGATGTTTTTGAACAATCTTTCTCAAAATTTAAGAATAATCCTTCATTCACATGTATGGGGAAAACATACACATACGGTGAGCTAGATAATTTAAGTAAGAAGTTTGCTTCGTACTTACAAAACGATCTTAAACTTAGTAAGGGCTCAAGAGTTGCCTTGATGATGCCAAATATACTTCAATATCCCATTGCTTTGTTTGGAATTCTTCGTGCCGGATTAATTGCTGTAAACGTTAATCCACTTTATACTGAGAGAGAGCTTGAACATCAATTAAATGATGCTGGCGTTGACGCCATTGTTATTTTTGCTAACTCTGCTCATATTCTTCAAAAAGTTCTTCCTAAGACCAAAGTTAAGCATGTAATGGTTACTCAGATTGGTGATCTTTTGAGTTTTCCAAAATCGTTATTAGTAAATTTTGTTATTAAAAATGTAAAAAAAATGGTTCCTGCATGGGATATACCAAGTCATATTAATTTTAACGACACTCTTGCCATAGGTGATGAAAGTAAGTTTAAAAAGCAAGATGTAGGTCATGATGATATCGCCTTCTTGCAGTATACGGGTGGTACAACTGGCGTTGCTAAGGGTGCTGTATTAACTCACAAAAATATTATTGCTAATATGCTCCAAGCTAGGTCTTGGATTGGGTCTGGGATTGAACCTGGTAAAGAGATAATCATTACACCTCTTCCGCTTTATCATATTTTTTCTTTGACTGCGAATTGCCTTGTTTTCTGCTCTGTTGGAGCGCAAAATATTCTTATAACAAACCCTCGAGATTTCAATGGCTTTGTAAAAGAGCTATCTAAATGGAAATTTACTGCAATCACTGGAGTTAATACTCTTTATAATGCACTTTTAAATAACGATGCTTTTAGAAACCTGGACTTTTCAGCATTAAAACTTTCTCTGGGGGGTGGAACTGCCGTTCAGAGGTCAGTTGCTGAAAGGTGGAAAGAAGTTACCGGAATAGTCTTGATCGAAGCTTACGGTCTGACTGAGACTTCACCAGCTGCATGTATGAATCCGCTGAATATGTCAGAGTTTAATGGAATGATTGGTCTTCCTATTTCTTCTACAATAGTTAAAGTGCTTGATGATGATGGCAACGAACTGGCCCAAGGAGAGACTGGTGAGATCGCCATTAAAGGTCCACAAGTTATGCAAGGATATTATAATCGTCCTGAAGATACAGCTGCTGTTATGACAAGTGATGGATTCTTTAAGACTGGTGATATCGGTATTATGGATGAGAAGGGATACTTTAAAATCGTTGATAGGAAGAAAGATATGGTTTTAGTATCTGGCTTTAATGTTTATCCTAACGAAGTTGAAGATGCCATTGTTGGTCATGAAGGTATTTTGGAGGTTGCGGCGATAGGTGTTCCTTCTGAAAAATCTGGGGAAGCTGTTAAGATTTTTGTCGTAAGGACAGATAAAAATTTAACTGAATCCGATATTGTCGAATACGCAAAGACAGTTCTCACGGGTTATAAAGTACCAAAAATTGTTGAATTCAGAGAAGAGCTACCTAAAACGCCAGTTGGAAAGATTCTAAGAAAAGATTTACGCAATGAAGAGCTGTCCAAAAAAGCATAGATTTTAATGTCAAAAATAAAATTAATAAAATTAAAGGCCGAGTTTTCTCGGCCTTTTTTTGTCTAGTATCACTCAACATAAAACAAATTCTTACATCTACAATTCCATACTAGCAAAAAATTCAAAATCTCCTAGAATATAAGAAATACATAATGAAAAGGAGTTTCGTATGTTACGTTTTATCTGTATGGCATTATTGCTTACATTTAGCACAGGGGTTTTTGCTTCACAAAACCTGGATGGATTCACAAAAAGATTTAATATTGTAAAGAATGAGTCAGGGGATGTGACTTATGTACGTATGAACTTTGTGAGTAAATTTAGCTTAAAGCCTTATTTGACACAAATTTTATCAGACCTTAAGAGTGAGATTAGTAGAATGCAGTCTAAGTCTTATGACGGAGAGTTAGAACAATTTCTTGCTAAGCTGGAAGAGGGTTCTGATAAGTCAGAAGAGCTTGCTGAAAATATTTATGCAGTCAGAAAATCACTTAAAAATTTAAAAGATGTTGATGTTGATGCTTTCTTCTCAAAGTTAAACAGCTTTGGAATCATGGATAAGTTTAGCCGTGAGCTTAAAGATGCATTGATGCTATTAGATTTATCAGTAGTGGCCTCAACCGAAGATGCGAGATATTTTTATAAGAAAAATGTCACTTACGAAGTTGTTAAGAGAGTAATTGATTTTGCAAAGTCAAAATTAGATAACGTTCCTCTTTTAAATCTTGTTTCATTTGTTATGGTTGAAGTTCATGAGCTAGTACTTGAGCAAAGATTATTTCATCAGAACATGCTTCTTCATTACCTTCAAAATGTATCAGAAGCTGAGTTAGGATTAACGGTAAGCGAAGCTGATCACGTTTTTTCTTCAATCTATGAGTCTAGAATTTCTGCTATTAATCTTCCAGAGTCTAATAGTGCTGCTAATAACTGGGATCGATATGGTCTTGATAAGTTTTATGCCATGGTTAGAATGGGTAATAATACTATGAGAAGAAATACTGGTGATCTTGATGAAGTTGGAGATAGGTTAAGTTATGCCTTTTTTGATGCCGTTGAAGACGGTGAGACTGTTGTTAAGAACTTATTTGTTAAGAAGCATTCATTCTCAAAGAAAATGGCGACTGCTTATAACTACGACAAGCCAAATGAAGTTAAAAGATTTAGATCACTCCTAAACTTAGGGCAAGTTGGTCTTGGCTTCTTGCCTTTACCAGGTTGGTTGAAAGGACAGGTTGAAAGTTTCATTAAGTCTTATTATGTTGAGCAAAAAAGATTAGAGGGTGGGCTTGTAGCACACTTTGAAATCAATAATAATTTTGTTATGGCAAAAAAGATTAAAGCACAGTTAATGAATCCATATATTCAGTAAATAATTAGGGAGCTTGCAAGAGCTCCCTTATATCACCTTCATGTTTTGTAGATAGTGCTTTGCAGCGATCAAGCTTTACACCTTTCGTTTTATTAGGCATAAGATCATTCATACCTTCAATACAACCTCTTATATAGCTTGTTTGCACCAATGTTAAGACACTTCCTGTTGAGAACGTATCTTCTTCCATGGGCCTTGAATTTTGTGTAGTTGCACATCCGGTAGCTAAGGCTAAAAGCAATATGGTCTTCACTATATCTCTTTATGTCTTTGCTTGTAGGCGATTATTAATATAACCGTCTGAATAGCAAAGAATGTACCTAGGAATATGGCACCACCTTCAGAAAAGCCATAAGAATGTAGTCCTGAAGCTAGTATATAGTTAACTCCAAACCACGCCATCATAACAGTCATAAAGCCACCGGCACTCATTAAAATAAATCGATGAGTTGTCAGCCAGCTTGTATATCTGCCATGGACAATTATTATGTAAAATAGCAGAACAATTAGAGACCAAGTTTCTTTCGGATCCCATCCCCAGAATCTTCCCCAAGAATAGTCGGCCCAGACGCCGCCGAGTATAATTCCGATTGCAAGCAGAACGATTCCTACTTTTATGCAGGTATAGGTAAGATCTTGGTAATAGCGATATTCCTTCTTAGTTAGTTTCTTTGCCAGCATCTTAAAGATTGTTATATTTGCTACCATCCAACTTAAAGCGAGTGCTGCATAGCTAAGTATAATCGTTGTTACATGTGTTGAGAGCCAAAAATTATCACGTAGAACGGGTACAAGCGGAGAAATGGAACTTGATAACATATTATTGGCAAACATCATCATAAATAAACACAAGATATTATAGCCAAAACCCGCCAGTAAAAAGACCTTGTCTCTACGAATATAAAGAATTCCTAATGATATGACTAATGCACCAAAGCCTGAAAACATGACTGTCTCGTACATATTCGTGACTGGTGCTCTACCCGAAACTAATATTCTCATAGTCATTCCAGCTATCTCTAGAAAGATCGTCGCCAGAGCAAAAGAGATGCCTAGCTTCATACTTTTTAATAAAACAGTTAAAATAATACCAATGATGCATAATAGAAGTGCCCACGAGTAAACATGGCTCTTTACGTATGTGAGTTCAAGCAGGTAGTGATCGCCCTCGGATTCAATATAGTCCTTCATATTATTCTTAAGAACCGTAGGAAGTGTTTCATTTGTTAGAGAAGAAATCTCATTAAGGCTAACCCATGTCTTTGTTTCAGTTGAAAAAAACATTTGAGTTTTTTTAGTTATAATTTTTTCATAAGTATCAACTCTAGAATATAGCTTATTTAAATCCTTCTTGAAGGGGGTTGATTGCTTTTGCTTCATTATCTCTGATCGAATGAGATCTTTTTTAAGTAGTAATTTGTCTGCAGACATAAATTTTTCATCAATAGGTAGTCCTACAAGTTCTTTAGACTCTATGTGTTCTACTAAAAGTGGAATATTCTTATACTCTGGGTATTGATCTATTAGTGTTAGCTTACAAAAGGTAACAACTTGAGGTTCATTATTATACTTTGATTTTCCTGTTAAGAACTTCACGCTCTCTTTTGCTAGTACAAATAAAGGTTTAACTCTACCACCCGCCTGGAGGGGAAGTTCTTCTTTAAAACTATCACAAATATTTGCACTTGTTTGTAAACTGAAAATAACAAAAAATAAGCCTAAGATAGTTTTCTTCATGCTGTTGCCTTCTTTCTTTTTCGATTAATAATGTAGTGCCAGATACTTCCAAAAACAGTTAGGAAGCACCCTAGATACTTTAAAAACCTTCCTGGGTCATAGTTAACTGATAGCACTGAGCCGTACTGCTCAGGGCCTATAGGGAAGTAGGATGCTTGATAAAATGTAAAGTCATCGTATTTTAATGGATTATTCATATAAACATGATGCTTTGTCACACCGTCAGTTGATCTTCCGTCTAATAGCTGAACAAAGCTTTCATAACTGGCAGGGTTATTGGTGCCTGGGTTCTTATTCATCTTGAATTTATTTAGAGTCAATTGGTAGGGAAGTTTTATCTCTTTTGCTGTCAGCATGAGTCTGATTTCACTTTTTCCGTTACTTAATGCAAGTGGTGCGTTGGAGTTAAGCCAATATGTGTTATTGCCTAATGTGACCTGAACCGCTTTTAGATCGCCCTTAACTATTTCGCCGCTATCTTGTATGGGGCGAATGTATGAAGGTGTTTCTACAGGGAAACTGTCATTGCTATGCTTGATTAGCCGTAACTTGAAGCTCATCCATGGAAGTTTTGCAATATCATCCTTAAGGCTTAGGCCTATCCAGTCTTTTTTACGTTTTTTATAATAGACAATATCCTCACCAAAGATAAATAGATTTGGCTTATCTTTAAAAAGGTTTTTAGATAATACTCGATACGGGCTATTCATATCTTTCGATAAGTCATCAAGGACTGGAACGGGACTGAAGTCAGGAAAGAACTTTATATATTTTCCTTTTCCATCTTCAAGTAGGACAAAGTTTGTGCCTTTGTCTGTTTTGTCGACAATGAGAGACTTCTCTTTTGGAGTGAAGCACTCACCATTTGTTAGATTCCAGATGATATATCCTGAAGGATCTTTTTTAAGAAAGCAGTCTTTTAACAGAAAGGGCATATAGTGGAGAGTCAGAGGACCCATTTTTTGCATAGATTTAAAGTCAGACTTGTCGCTGAGTGATAAAATCACTTCTTGGGATACCATATCGTTAAAAATTTGAAAATGTCCAGAGTGCTGACTCGTACTCATCATAGGATCTTCAATCCAGGTAGTTTTTAGCTCAGCAGAAGGTAGAAAAGTATTTATTTGAATGCCATTTACATCAATATCAAGATCTTTGGCAAAGGCCGTTTTCGGTAAAGGTACCTTGAAAGACTTATTGTCGCCCATAAAGTCGATTCTTAGTACATCTTCATTGATAACGAGTTTCTTAGCAGGGGTATTAGGTAGTAACTGAATAGAACCATCAACTCCGTTTACATAGGTGAAGAATGAGCCAATAAAGATTGTTAAAAGACCTGCATGGATAACATAGAATCCATATAGGCGCTTCTTCACTGGCAATCTTACCATTGTCGCCATGAAGATAGACAAAAACATCAAGGCTTCTATTCCCATAAACCACCACGACTTATAAACTAATCTTCCAGCAAAGACTGCACCATGATAACTCTCTTGGAACGTTCCATAAACCAGTGCAATTGCGAATAGGGTGATAATGACTACTGCAAATTTTGCACTCGAAAGAATTCCCTCTATGTACAAATATAACTCTATGATTTTATTCATATTTATCCTGTGAATTAGCATACAATATTAATCATACTTACTAGGTAATGACAAACTAAATAGCGGCGACAACCCTTTGTAGATATACGTATATTCAATAGCCGACAAAAAATAATTATACTGTTTTGCTCAAAAAATTTGCTTATGCATTTTTATATCATTACAATAACTTATTAAATAAAAGGAAATGAGACATGGCCGAAAAGAAAATCTCTTTTGAACTGGCAAATAAAAAGAAAGAAATCGAAGAAATTTACAATTTTAATGTAAAGGCTTTTGCAGATTCTCATGATTTTTTATGGACTAAAGAAAACATCAGTAAAGAAATAAAAATCGGTTGGGACTTGTATTCTGTAAGGATTGATAACGATATTATTTGTGCAATTTTTATGAAATCTGAAAATAATAGTTTACTTACCAAAAACACTCCGATTAAAATTAACTATCAGGGTAATGGTTACTCTCATATCATAAAAAACTTTTATGAAGAGTATGCAAGAGATAATAAGGTGAGTTCAGTTTATAACTATTGCCCTATAGATGACTTTAGAATGATCTCGTTAAACGAAGGTCATGACTACTCCAAGACTGGCAAAACCTTGGGTGGAAATGAAAAAATGATTGAATGGAAGAAAGATATTAAGTAAAGCTATAATACTGTCTCTTATACACATCTCCGAGCCCACGAGACGCTACGCTATCTCGTA